>JARKQY010000004.1 GCA_029974635.1 Bacillota bacterium
CTGGAACAGGCAGATGCGAAAATAACCCAAATGCTGTTAAATAAGAGCGATGTCGATGTGGTCGAAGTTCGGGATTCGACATTGACTCAGTTTGGAACGAACGGCTGGCTCGCCGATCTTGCCCCTTATCTTGAGAAATGGGATGAAAAGGATACCCTGACGAGCGCGGCTACCCAGGTAATTACTCAATTCAATCATACAGCTTATCTGATCCCCTATGGTTTCTACCAGAGAGGCTTGTATTATCGAAAAGTTTGGTTTAAGGAAGCCGGGCTGGATGTACCCAAAACCTGGCAGGATATTTATGATGCCGGTTTAAAGCTGACGGATCCCTCAAAGAACCGATACGGATGGTCATTCCGCGGCGGAACACGCGGCTATCAATATGCGGATACAGTATACTGGGCTTATACCGGAGTCGATAAATTGGCGGATCCGAACGCCGGTTACTTCCTGAAGGACGGGGACGGAAAGACAATCTTCACCTTGCCGGAAGTGAAAGAGGCGCTTCATTTTTATAAGAGTATCTATAAAGATATTTCGCCGAAGGACTCCATCGCTTGGGGTTTTTCCGAAATGGTACAGGGATTTGTCGGCGGCACGACCGCCATGTTGATTCAGGATCCCGAAGTGATCGCTACCTGCTCCAAGGATATGTCTGAAGATCAATGGGATTTGGCTCCGTTTCCGATCGGTCCGTCGGGTGAAGCGGTATTCCCCAACGGCTTCGGAGGATGGGGAATGACTTCCTTCTCCAAACATCCCGATGTCGCAGCCGATTTCCTACTGTTCCTTTCTAATTCGGAAAATAATACCTATTTTGCGAAGAATTACTCCACCATTCCGATTCATATCAACGCGGCGGATATGGATCCGTATTTCTCCGAAGGGAAGTTTGCCATGTATATGGAAATGGCAAAACAACCGGATGTTTATCGTTATGCCACAGAACCGCAAATGTATGAGGCCTTCTCACAATTCAACAGCGAAGTGGATCAGTGGTACCAAAACTATCTGACCGACCAGATCACCGATGACGAATTATTGGCTTATCTGGATAATTACTGGACCGAAGCCTATAAAAACGAAGGCAAGAAGTGGTAAGAATTAATTATCCGGAATAATTATCGGTTCGGTTAAAATGAAAGAGGCTGCCTTCCACCTTTTGTATCAGGAATGCCGAGGCAGCCTTCTTTTATGCCGGGAGGTTCAATATGAAAACAAAACAAAAATTAGCCGGTAGCAAGAATCGATTTATTTTTTTCATGCTCTTGCCGGCTTTGATCTTACCGCTGATTTTTACCTATTATCCGATGATCAAAGGATCTTTGATGGCATTTCAAAGCTACAATTTGATGAATGTCACCAATATTAAATGGATTGGATTGGGTAATTTTCAAAAGTTATTCGCAAATACACCGGGGAACATTTTTTATACCATCTTAAAAAATACCGCGATATGGGTGATTGTATCTTTGTTTTTCCAATTTACCATCGGTTTTGCCTTGGCTTTA
>JARKQY010000015.1 GCA_029974635.1 Bacillota bacterium
AAGTTTTAATGCGAAGAGTTATTTAGCGTTTCGGGACTATGGGTTATGCAGCGGGACGGTGGTCAATTATCTCGATAATATCAAGGTCAGCGATATTTCAGATTATTGTTATACCGGGAAACGGACGGATCAGGATACGGGATTGGTATATTTTGGGGCTCGCTTCTATGACCCCGAGATCGGGAGGTTCCTAACCGTCGATCCTGCCCGCCAGGGTTTGAATTGGTACTCGTATTGTGGCAACAACCCCCTCAACAGAGTTGATCCAGATGGAAGGGTTTATGATATTATCGATGTTGGGTTCTTTGCTTGGAGCGCGGCTGATTTTGCAAAAGATCCGTCATTAGAAAATTTTGGTTGGATGGCCCTAGATGGTCTTTCGTTGCTCCCATTAGTTCCTTCTACTGGCTATGTTAGAAGAGGGATACAGTTACTAAATAAAGCTGATAATGTTATTAAAACATCAGAAAAAGTTGGAAAAACAGTGCTTGGTAAATATCCTGATTATATTAATCTTGCTGGTGAATTGGGCGCTAAACGTTTTAATATTCCAACAGAAGTATGGAATAAAATGAGTAAGGCCGAACAATGGGCCGCAAATCAGAAATTCCTTGATAGAATGATTGCTAGAGGAGATGAAATTATACTATCTAATCCAGTAAAGAATATAAATGATGTAACAGGGGCATTTAGACAAGAATTAGATTATCTGATTTCAAAAGGATTTAGTTTAAGTGAAGATGGAACAAGAATGATAAAGTAAAGGAAAAGGAATATGAATATACAAACGGATGATATAATTAAAAAAATAATTTTTCTTCCCCGTGCTTTTAATAGTTTAATGAATAAATCAGTTTTTGAGTTATTAAAAGAATCCGGTTATTTTGAGCTACACACAAGTATATCTGAAAACACAATTCGAAAGCATCTTGAAAAACATCCAGAATGCGTGAACGAATGGATGTCATATTCGGAAGATAAGCGTAGTAGTTCAGGATATTATTTGCAGAATAACGAAAAAAAATATATTGTTGGTTACTTGGATGATAAAACTAAAAAACAAATTAAAAAAGAATTCAGTAATGGGATTAAGGCTTGCGCGGTATTTATAAAAAAAGAAGTTGAAAGTATAAGACTATTGGAATAAAAAAATAGGTTAAGGCGCTGACTCACTCACGCAGCGAGACAGCGCCTTTTTTCTGTCATTTATCTGCCAGCGACCGATACCACAGGAAAGCCGAAATCACTTATAATGCTGAACCGGCCTCCTGCGTGTTAATGGTGAACTCTAAATCTACGCCCATACCTCCTCTGGGCGATAACGGTCTACGCCAACGGGATTATCAATAGTTATATCTATAAAACCAATATAGACCGGTTGGAACGGATTACCGCCGGAAATCAGAACCTTATCCTGGATCTGAATTACACATACGATGCTGCCGGCAATATTACTCAGATGAACGGCGACAGGTACGAATATGACGGCTTGAACCGTCTGACCTGGGCCGGAAACCTCCCCTCCGCCGACCAGACCAAAACCGGCACCCTATGGTCCTATGACCCGGCCGGGAATTTCTTGGGCAAGTCCGTTTACAATAATGGCACCGCTCAATCCTACTTCTCCGGCGTAAGCGATCTGGCCAACCGGCTGTAGGGACTGGGGCCTATCAGCCTGGCCCACGATAATCTCGGGGCTGTAACCTCGAAAACCAAGGGCGATGTCACCTGGAACTACACCTATGACAGCGAGTCCCGGTTAACCCAAGTAAAGAAGAATGGGACCTTAATTGAGACCAACACCTATGACGGCCACGGGATGCGGGTGAAACGGGTTAACGGCGGCCAAACCACCTATTATTTATATAACGGGGCTAACTGTTTGCTGGAATACACGGCGGATGACGGCTATAAATACTACATCTACGCCGGGACCCAACAGATTGGCGAAGAGAAAAACGCTATGAAAAAGTACTATCATAAGGACCATTTAGGTTCGGTGCGGGTACTGACCGATGCTGCCGGAACCGTAATCCTGCGGAAGAATTATGAACCCTATGGCGAAGAAAAACCGTTCTTTCAGGACGGTTTTGATACAGGCAGTTTGGCAAACTGGACCGTCACCAATCCCCGGGGCGCCGGTTTTACAGCCCAAAATGGAGCGGTGACCATTACGCATAGTACCACCGACTATAGCGGCGACTATTTAATGAAACGATTTGAAGTTTTAAACAGTGTGATCTTTGAGTTCCGCGTTAAGCTGGGGTCTGTGAATAACGACGGCTGTTCGTTGGCGATCGAATCCAACGCACTGAATCTGGTATTTTTCGGGAACAGCCTTTATTATTACCATGGCGGCTGGCAGTTGGTGGGCTGGGTGCCGTTGGAGGAGTGGAATCATTATCAGATAATTGTGAGAACGAACCGGCTTGAAATCTATATCAATGATCAGTTAAAATATTCATTGGCTGGAAGTTTTAGCGCCAAAAGTTTTCTGGCGTTCCGGGATTATGGATTATGCAGCGGGGTGGTGGTGAATTATCTTGATGATGTCCGGATAACGAGTTATGATAAGGAGGACTATAACTTTACCAGCAAGAAGATGGACCAGGATACGGGGTTGGTGTATTTTGGCGCGAGGTTCTATGACCCCGAGATCGGGAGGTTTATTACGCAGGACCCGGCCAAGGATGGGGCTAACTGGTATACTTATTGCAGAAATAATCCCGTTAATATGGTTGATCCAGATGGATGTGAACCTTTTTCTATTGCAGCGGCTGGTTTATATTTTGGAAGTTCGGCATTAGTTTCTTGGTATTTGGTAAATGCCCCGGCGATCAACCAGACGTTAGGCAGACTTTTTGAGCTGGCAATTAAATCTGCTCAAGCAGGACTGGAATCGGCCAAAAAAGGAGCGGAGACTGGAGAAAAAGGGAGCCAGAGTAACAGTAATGATCCTAATAATAGCCAAGACCCAAATAAAGGACCAAAAATAAAATGGAAAACTGCAAGAGAATTTGAAAGAGATTATGGGTTAAAAAAAGGAGACTTTCATGATTTCAAAAAACAAATTCTAAAAGATTTAACAAGTAAGGACTCTCCATATAAAGATGCAATGAAGAAAGTGGGTAATAATCCCGATATCGGAGTTAATGAAGCAGGGAATATTTGTGTAAAAGCAACTAATGGAAGTGGAAACATAGTTCAAACAAATATACCAACTACCTCATATGTTCCGTAATAAAAGGAGTCTGATTTCAATGTCATATGATTTAAATATTTTCGTTTTAGGACAAGAAAAACCATCTATATTCCCGTTTAGTTCAAGTATTACTTATGATTTAGATACCCCCAAATATGATACCTGGCAGTTTATTTATGAATTAAAGGGTACATGGTATTATTTGGGTAGAGAAGAGGATGGCCTTTATACCGCTATGCCTTTTTGTGATTCGAATTTTGAAATTAGTGAAAATGAACTACCTATACCTCATTGGATAAAAAGCGAAGAAGTATCTTATCACTTAACTCCATTGAAAATTAGGGAAGAATATGTGAAAGAGTTCAAAAAAATTGTTGAATTTTTTATAAATGAGTCTCCACATAAGATGATAATGCTTTTTGCAAGATATCAGGGTGGTAACCAAGAGATAATTCAAGGGGTTATTTCACTAGGAGAGTTTTATGAGTTACTGAATTCTGGTGCTATTTTGTTCAATATTTGTTATGTGATTAAAGAATAATTATCCTGTCGGTGGCGCTCGAACCGGTGAAGCCGAAGTCATGGAAGCCAATTTATTACCGGTTCAGACCTGCCGCCTTTTTCTGCGGTTCAACTCGAAGTGAATCACCGAAGCCCATCGTCAAACAACGGAAAAAAACCCGTAGTTTAGCGAGGAAACCCTTGCGGGTCAGCGGTCATCATTTAATGAAAGCCAGGAATCCGGGACAGTGACCACCGCCTGATCCTTCGGCCTCGACTCTGCAGGGGTCGCCAACATAAGTTTTATTACACAACTCCGGAGGAGTAGAGTCAAGGAGTTATCGGCAGTCGTGTAACAAAGACTTATGTCGCATGCGGGAAAGTGAAGATCTGGGAGTCCGCACGTCCGCTTTATTCATCCACAAAAACCGGCCTCGTGCCTAGCCATCATCCGTGATGGCTTTTTTGTTCGATGCCCCCCGCCCACCCGAAGCTGTTCTGGGAGTTGATTCACCCGCCGCCCTCAAGGGCTCCGAAAAAGGCAGAAGAAGGACCGGCCAGCCCTTTCGTGGTGAAGAGTGTAATTCGCGGCTAAAAAAAGTTAAGACTAAAGTGAACGCGCAAAAAGCGTGCGCGGCCTTGACTTTTTTTAACTCGCTCATTGAGTGGCGAATATGAAAGGGCCGGCGGGGGTGCGGCCGGAAGTTTATTCTATAAATTAATTACTCCAACATTTTCTAGCATCTCATTAAATTTTGACAAATAGTCGGGAAATTGATGACATGTCCACATTACCTGAGCCGATTCGTTTAAACCCAGAACATGGATTTCTCCTCCGATACCAACTTGATCTTCGATAGAATTATTTTCGTCATTTAGTTTTTGATATTCCATTAGATCGATAAAAGGCTCCATCAAAAGCAAAAGAAAGACCAGCCAGCCTTTTCATTTTCATATTGATTCTGTTTCTAAAAATGCTATAATTATCCTGTAAGCGTTTTCACAATAGAAAAAATATGGCTTAAGGAGTATTAAATGAAAATGTTGAAACGTTTATCCGCGGTCTGGTTTATGGGTATCTTGATTTGTTTTGCGGTGAATGCCTTATGGATACCGGAAGTCAACGCAGTATTTGCCCCGCCGGGTTCCAACCGGGTGAATCTTGACTTGAACAGCGCTTGGAAATTTATCCGGGCAGATATTACCGGGGCCCAAGAGATTAAGTTTGACGATTCCGGCTGGACGGCGATTAATCTGCCCCATACCTGGAACAACATCGATGGACAGGATGGCGGGAATGATTATTACCGGGGAATCGGCTGGTATCGGAAACATATAACCATTGACGGCGCATATCAAGGCAAAAGCATATATCTCAGGTTTGAAGGCGCCAACTCCGTTGCCGATGTTTATGTTAACGGTACATACGTGGGCCAACACCGGGGTGGTTACAGCGCATTTTGCTTTGATGTTACCGCTCAGGTTAGACCTGGCGCTGCGAATCTAATTGCCGTCAAGGTAAATAACGCCCATAATGACGATATTCCGCCGCTTTCAGCCGATTTTACCTTTTTTGGCGGGATATATCGGGGAGTACAACTGTTAATCACCGATAAATTATGTATCACGCCCCTTGACTTCGCTTCTCCCGGAGTCTATTTACAGACGACCAATGTCAACGCCGCTGCGGCGGATTTACAAATCACCGCCAAAATTAAGAATAATCATGATCGATCCCGGAATGTCACCTTGAAAACAACGATAGTTGATGCGGCCAATCGCATTGTCGCTTCCAGCACCTCGGCCCGAACGGTGGCGGCCGGGGCCAACTATGATTTTGTCCAAAAAATGACGATTTCCAAACCGCGCCTTTGGAATGGCTTGCGGGATCCCTATTTGTACCGGGCATATGTTGAACTCCGGGATGGAAGCACCGTGGTGGATCTGGTGGACCAGCCGTTAGGCATTCGTTATTTCCATGTTGATCCCAATCAAGGCTTTATTTTAAACGGCAAATATCTTGACCTTCACGGAGTGAACCGTCATCAGGACCGGCTGGATAAAGGCTGGGCCATCGGTCCGGCGGAACACCGGGAGGATTTCAATCTCATCAAGGAAATGGGCTGTACGGCGGTTCGGCTGGCCCATTATCAGCATGCCGAATATTTTTACCAGCTATGCGACTCCGGCGGTATGGTAGTCTGGGCGGAGATTCCCTTTGTAAACAATGTCACCATCTCCGACGGCTTTTATGAAAACGCCAAACAACAATTGCTTGAATTAATCCGGCAAAATTACAACCACCCCGCCATCTTTTTCTGGGGCCTGGGAAATGAGATTAAGGTTACACCCGGTAGTCCCGCCGAATTGTTGCAACAGTTGAATGATTTGGCCCATGCCGAGGATCCCGCCAGGCTAACGGCATATGCCGCGGATTATGCAACCGAATATAGCTGGCTTACCGATGTAAATGGTTTTAATAAATATGACGGCTGGTATACCGGTACTTATAATCAGGTTCCGGGCTGGTGCGACGCCATTCATGCCAACCGGCCCCATCATAATGTGGGAGTCAGCGAATACGGGGCCGGAGCCGGAATATACATCCATTCATTAACGCCGGAAAACCAGGACCATTCGGAAGAGTATCAGTGCTTGTTCCATGAGGCCTATTGGCAATCTTTCCAGAACCGGCCGTTTATCTGGGGTAAATTTATTTGGAACATGTTCGATTTTGCCGTCGATTTCCGGGATGAAGGGGATACGCCGGGCCGTAACGATAAAGGTATGGTCACCTATGACCGGAAAACGAAAAAAGATGTTTTCTTCTATTATCAGGCGAATTGGACCGACACCCCGGTCTTGTATATTGCCGCCAGGCGTTTTACTGAGCGGAAAAACGAAGAGACGGATGTCAAGATCTATTCCAATTGCGACTCCGTTGAACTGCAAGTGAACGGTGTATCCCTGGGAACCCAAAAAGGAAGATCCGACCGGGTGTTTTTGTGGACCGGTGCTAACTTGGCGTCGGGTGAAAATATCATTGCGGCCGCCGGAATCAAAGATGGGGTCCGGTATAGCGACTCCTGCACCTGGACGGTGTCCCATAAAACGCTGCCGGGGAAAATTGAAGCTGAGAATGTGGATGCTTCCGAGGGGAGTTTTTTATTTGAACCTTGTTCCGAAAATACGAAACAAGTGCATGGATTGACAACGGGTGATTGGCTGGAATACAAAGTCATTGTAAATAAAACAGCCCAATATACCGTAAATTACCGGGTTGCCAACGGCAATAAGCCGGGGTCCATCAAGTTAAGCGCCGGTTCCCGGAGATTGGCGACCACCACGGTTCCCAATACCGGGGATAGTGACAATTGGACGACGGTAACCGCAAAAGTCAAGCTGAATGCCGGTCCCCAAACTCTGCTCATCACTGTCAAAAGCGAAGCAGGGTTTAACCTGAATTGGATTGAGTTTATTGAAACTGCCAAACAAAAATGATATCATTTATAAGAAGTACCTCAATAACATGAATCGTCAAAGGAGTTTTTTCAATGAACATCAAAAGAGAAACCTTCGGCCAAACCCCGGACGGCCGGGACGTAATATTGTTCACCCTCGCAAATGGGCAGAACATGGTGGTAAAGATCATGAATTACGGCGGAATCATCACTGCCATCCAGGCGCCGGATAAAGACGGGAACTTGGCCGATATTGTGCTTGGTTTCAATACGTTCAAGGAGTATCAAGACGGCCATCCTTACTTTGGGGCATTGGTCGGCCGGTATGCCAACCGGATTGCCCAAGGCCGGTTTGCCTTGAACAACCAAACCTATCAACTGGCTATCAACAATGGCCCCAATCATATTCATGGCGGAATCTCCGGTTTTGACAAAGTGGTTTGGGAAGCTCATGAGTTTATGAACGGCGCTGAGGCCGGAGTGGAGCTTCAATACCATTCCAGGGACGGGGAAGAAGGCTATCCTGGGAATCTCGCCGTCAAGGTCCGTTATAGTTTAAACGATAACAACGAATTGCGGATCACCTATCAGGCAACCTCAGATAAACCTACTATTATAAATTTAACGCAGCATAGTTATTTTAATTTGAGCGGGGAAGGCTCCGGGGATATTTTAGATCATGAAATTGCCATTAACGCCGACAGCTTTACTGTGGTTGACGCAGACCTGATCCCCACCGGCGAGATTCGATCAGTCAAAGGCTCCCCCTTGGACTTCACTACCCCTTATCGAATTGGCGACCGGATCCAGAATGTACCCGGCGGTTACGATCATAATTATGTTTTGAATAAAAGCCAGAATGAACTGGCATTGGCAGCGCAAGTCCGGGACCCAAAAAGCGGTCGAAGAATGGAAGTTTATACCACCCAACCGGGAATTCAACTATATACCGCCAATTTTCTAGATGGGACCTTAGGCGGGAAATCCGGTAAGGCGTACCAAAAACACGGTGCCTTTTGTTTGGAAACCCAACATTTTCCCGATTCCCCGAATCAACCCCATTTTCCCGCCACTGTATTGCAACCGGGTGAAACTTATGACCAGGTAACTGTCTATAAGTTTAATGTTTGAAGATCTATGGTTATTATTAATTGAGAAAATGACCGATTTCCATAGTTGCATCGAGGTCTACATATCTGGTTGTAAAAACGTTTTTTTAGGTGCAAAAACAGTCTTTTCATCGGTTCGACGAATGACAACCTACTTGATTTTCCCCCTAAAAAATGATACAGTAAGAATATAAACGTTTACATTCTTTGCCGTATGACTGCAGAGAAATTAGGGCAAGGCCGTTTGTCAAAACACAATGAGACGATAGGAGGAATAATTATGACGCAAAGGTATTTGCATCGGTCCCAAAAGCGGTTTCGATCCATGAAAAGCAAGGTACATATAATATTTGGCCTTTTATTAACAACGGTTGCCGTTATTATTGCAGCGGGGAATCCGGTTTTGCATGCGGCGCCGGCATGGATGGATACTTCTCTTTCACTGGTGCAACGCGCTAACCTTCTCCTGGCTGAGATGACTCTCGACGAAAAGATCACCATGGTGCACGGGGACCAAACCGGAGGTTACACCGGGTATGTCCCCGCCAATACGCGGCTGGGTATTCCGGAATTGAAAATGCTGGATGGACCGGCGGGCGTAGGAAGTCAAAGAAAGAAGGTAACCGCTTTCCCAGCTCCGATTACAGCGGCTGCCGCATGGGATGTTAATCTAATCCAGCAATACGGCGCGGCAATGGGAGCGGAGATTCGCGGTAAAGGGGCTAACGTCCATTTGGCACCCATGATGAATCTCACCCGGGTCCCGCAAGCCGGACGCAACTGGGAAGGTTACGGCGAAGATCCGTATCACAGCGCTCAAATGGCAAGTTTTGAGGTCGTCGGTATTCAGAGTCAAGGAATTATTGCCACCGCCAAACATTTCATCTGCAATGAGCAAGAAACCGACCGGAAGAGCGTTGACGTGCAGATTGACGACCGGACTTTGCACGAGATATACCTGCCGCCCTTTAAAGCTTGTGTAAAAGCAGGTGTCGGTGCGGTTATGTCATCCTATAACGCTGTTAACGGAGTTTATGCTAGTGAAAATGATGATACATTGAATCGGATACTCAAAGGTGAGTTAGGATTCACCGGCTGGGTCATGTCCGACTGGTTTGGTACTCATAGCACCGACGAGGCGGCAATCGGCGGACAGGATCAAGAAATGCCCAACTTCGTTTATTTTGGTGATGCCCTCAAAAGGGCAGTGCAATCGGGCGATGTGCCTCAGAGCAGACTGGATGATATGGTACGGCGGATTCTTACTTCCATGTTCCGGTTGGGACTTTTTGACCGGGCTCCGGACCTGGAAAAGAGTGACGTCCAGAGTCCCGCTCATACCCAGCTCGCTCGGGACCTAGCGGCTCAAGGAATGGTGCTGCTTAAAAACAATAAGAGCGTATTGCCGCTAAATACCTCCAAAACCCGTTCCATCGCAGTTTTCGGCCCTGGCGCCGACCAAGAGCCGGTAATCAGCGGCAACGGTTCCGGACATGTCATGGAACCTTATATTGTTACAGCATTACAAGGTATCAAGAAACGGGCCGGAAACGGGATTAAAGTTAGTTATACATTGGATGATTTGTATGGTCTTGATAAACCGGTACCGTCCAATTGTCTGAAAACTCCGGACGGTGCCAAGGGTTTGAAAGCCGAGTATTATGACAGTTACGATTTCTCCGATGAACCGGTGCTTGTCCAGGTAGACCCCAATGTTGATTATGATTGGGGTGGCGACCCGCCTATTGATGAGTTGGGAGCTTCCGATTTTTCGATTCGTTGGACCGGAACACTGATTCCGCCGGCCACCGGAACTTATACCCTGGTCCTCACCAGCGATGACGGCAGCCGGTTGTTTTTAAACGATCAATTGCTCATCAACAACTGGGGCGATCATCAGGAAGAAAGCCAAACCGCTACTTTGACGCTGCAAAAGGGCAAGCCCTATTCCGTTAAAATCGAATATTACCAAAGGCGCGGCGCAAACACGGTCCATTTCAACTGGGTTACGCCGGACAGCACTATATTTGATAAAGCAGTCAAGGCCGCCAAGGAAGCCGATGTGGCCGTGGTGGTAGTAGGTCTCACTGCAGGTGAGGAGAGAGACCGGGGTAGTCTTTCTTTACCGGGTATTGAAGATTTAATGGTATATGCCATCGCGAAAGCCAATCCCCGGACCATTGTAGTTGTTTACAATCCTGCCCAAGTGCTGATGCCGTGGGCGAATGATGTGGCTGCTATTTTAGTGGGATGGCTTCCCGGCCAAGAAGCGGGAAATGCGCTGGCGTCGGTATTGTTTGGGGATGTGAATCCCGGCGGCAAATTACCGGTTACCTTTGCGAAGAAGACGGAGGACTATCCCGCCAACACTCCCATACAATTTCCGGGTATCGATCGAACCCAGGAATATTCCGAGAAGTTACTGATAGGCTACCGGCATTTTGACGCCAAGAATATCGAACCGCTCTTTCCGTTTGGCTATGGCCTATCCTATACTACTTTCGGGTATAAAACCATTGGAATTAACCTGGATAAAGCAGTACCCCAAAATGTAATTGTAACCGCCAATGTCACCAATACGGGCAAACGCGCCGGGGCGGAAGTGGCCCAGCTTTATCTTGGTTTCCCTGCCGCGGCGGGCGAACCGCCCAAGCAGCTTAAAGGATTCCAAAAGGTATGGTTGGCGCCGGGTGAGACCAAACAAGTAACCTTTACGCTGACATCCGAAGAAATGTCCATCTGGAATACCAAAGCGAAAAAATGGGAGGTTACTCCGGGAGTCTATCAGGTAATGGTCGGTGCCTCTTCGCGGGATATCCGCTTGAAGGGTTCATTCAATGTAGGAAATGATGGCGGAGTTTCAGAAAAATAGTTAACATCGAGGCTGAATTCTATATTTAAATTTCAGATTTTCAGATAAAGATCACTGTAAAGGTGGTCTTTATTTTATGGTTAAAGATAAAATATGGCTGGATTTGTTTCAAAATGGAAGAAATATCAAGGGAAAGGTTTTTTATGTTTTGAAGACAAGAATCATTCACAAATGAAGCGTAAGGAAGAGAAATATGAAATGTTTGAAAAAGTTACAATTGGAAACGATTCCATTAAATAATGCAAGATTGATATTTACAAGTTGTTAATGTAATATTAGATCAATGATTATTGCATTATTTGTCTTGGAACCATTGCTGGATGTGAAATGCGCGGGCCAAGCCGCCGGAATGTTTGCGCAAAACAAACAGCAGTGATTTTGGCTAATAAATCTGCAATATGAATTTAAAGCTATCTGTTTAATTTCTTGGTATCCTATATTGCTCCGGCAGTTTACGATATATTGCTTTAGTTCTGAGAAAACTCCGCTGTTCTTGGCTTTTCCTACCGGGAAAATATTTCATTTGCGTTGCAATAAATATGCTTTATTATAGTTAATATATTTGACGGCCGGAGTTAGCGTTCAAGTTGCTTTTAATGAATAAGCTTCAGTTATTTTATGAAATCGATTTTAAGCTTAGTTGGTTCCTGAAATAGCAAACTGTAATTTGACAAGTCTTGAACTGGTTTTTAAAGTTGCTTGCTGAATTCGAGTTGAACGAGGAGAAAGGGGGTGATCTTTTTCGAAGTTGTGGAAATGTTTTTTGACGCCATGAATTAGGACATCTTTTCACAGTGAAACCAAGCATGAAAAAAACAGAGGAGGTAAAGGTGAAGTGTTGATTAAAAAATCATTATTCGTTACAGCTATACTGATATTCGTATTATCCGCCGGAATGACGGTTGCGCCGAAGCTCTTAAACGCCGCAACTACATATACAATTCCGGGACAGGTGGAGGCGGAAGAATACAGCGCCATGTCAGGGATCGAGACTGAAGCTACCAGCGAT
>JARKQY010000048.1 GCA_029974635.1 Bacillota bacterium
AATGGGGCAGATCCCAGTACCATTTGGGGCTAATGGCAAACGGGTCATTGGCTTGAGTGCCGGTATAGCTATAGCTGCGGTTCAGGTTGAGATCCAATCCGCCCCGGCCCGGCAGGGAATATACCGGGGAGTTGACGGCCACTTGCAGGCCGTGTAACAGGACGCTTTCTTCGCCATTGGTGATGTAATCCTGGAACGGGTTCAGGCCCTGGCCGACCCAGCCGGCCACCACTCCCGGCACGTATTCACTGAAGTGTGCCAGTCGGGACTGGAGATAACCGGTTTCCCAGTCGATGCTCTGTTCCGGCACCTGCTCCAGTTGTTTCGTTTCCCGGTTGATGTAAAACAGCCGGACGGCAGACAACGAGTAGCCTTCCGGTATCATCCCGGCGGTTAGCTTCAGCTTAAACCCTAACGCTTTGCCGCGTTTAAACTTGAGCCCGCGGGGGCCGAATTGATATGGCTTGCCGATGGGGATGAAGCCATAGGGTTTTTGGATACCGTCCAGGTTCAAGGCCGTGTTGGCCACGGTCATTTCCTCAGTGGCTGCTTCAGCCGGGACCGTCAGCTCCAGTTGGCCGAACCGGACGTTGCTTATCCCGCCCCGCTCCGCCCGGAAATGTTGCTCATTATCCGCCGCCAGCAAGGGAGTTGCGCATGTTATAAGCATTCCGAAAATAACTCCATACACTAGCCACTTTCGTTTCATTTCAAGCCTCCGTTTTCAAGGTATATAATAATTTAATCCAATTAATCCCGTCTAATAAAACTTGTTTGCGCGATTTCCTTGTATTTCCTGGCTTTCGGGATGAATCTGTATAGCTGCAAATCCTGCCAATTTCGTAAATCATCATCAATATATTACCATAATTTCTCCATTTTTCATGTCGAATTTTAACGGATTTTAACGGAAATAAACCGATGAGAAAATCGCTCTAGCTGGATGAACAGAAATTTTTGTGGTTTTGTCATCGAATTGTAATCTTTTAGGACAGAAGAAAAGGTGACTTCAACAACAAAATCAAAAACCTTCCCAAAGTAAGGAAGGCTGTTTTTAAATATATCAATGCTTACGATAAACAAAAGTGTTTGACTTTACTCCACCGCGACGGGAGTCGCCTCGTCGCCGGCCAGCAGGGCTTTGCGGGATAGATTGATCCGGCCTTGTTTATCAATCTCAACCACTTTGACCATAATCTCGTCCCCGGGATTTACCACATCTTCAACTTTGGCCACTCTTTCCTTGGCAAGCTGCGAAATATGGACCAGACCTTCCTTCCCGGGCAAAATCTCCACAAAAGCCCCGAAATTCATCAACCGGGTAACTTTACCCAGATAGGTGGCGCCCACCTCTACGTCGCTGGTGAGGCGTTTGATGATCTCCTGGGCCTTCTCCCCGGCCTTGGCATCAATGGCAGCGATGAAAACGCGGCCGTCATCTTCGATGTCGATCTCCGCCCCGGTATCTTCCACAATCTTGCGGATAATTTTGCCGCCCGGCCCGATGACATCCCGGATCCGGTCCGGATCGATAGAGAACCGGATAATTCGCGGCGCATACGGCGACAGCTCCTTGCGGGTCTCAGGAAGCGCCTCCAGCATCTTGCCCAGGATAAACAGTCGTCCTTCGCGGGCTTGAGCCAAAGCCTGCTTCAAAATCCGGCGGTCAATTCCCTTAATCTTGATATCCATTTGAATGGCGGTAATGCCTTCTTTGGTGCCGGCTACTTTAAAATCCATATCCCCGAAATGGTCTTCCAAACCCTGAATATCCGTAAGTATGGCGAAATCCTCGCCGTCCTTGAGCAATCCCATAGCAACCCCGGCCACCGGCCGTTTGATGGGAACCCCGGCATCCATCAGCGAGAGGGTACTCCCGCATACACTGGCCTGGGAAGAAGAACCATTGGACTCTAAAACCTCCGAGACCAGACGAATTGTATAAGGGAATTCTTCTTCATTGGGTATTACAGGCAATAAAGCCCGTTCCGCCAATGCTCCGTGACCGATCTCACGCCGTCCAGGACTTCTCACCGGACGCACCTCACCAACGCTATACGCCGGAAAATTATAATGGTGAATGTAGCGTTTCGATTCTTCTTCACCCAGGCCGTCAAGGATCTGCTCCTCACTAACCCGTCCCAGTGTACATACTGTAAGTGCTTGGGTTTGTCCCCGGGTAAACAATCCGGAACCGTGTGTCCGGGGAAGAATGCCCGCCTCGCAGGTAATAGGCCGAATCTCGGATAAACCGCGGCCGTCGGGGCGAATCTTTTCCACGGCAATCATTTTCCGGACTTCTTCCTTGACAATGCATTCCAAAATCTCGTTAATACTCTTCAAGACGCTGTCGAAACCGTCCGCCAACAATTCCCGGAAATGCTCCCGGGTCTCCTCTTTAACATTCTCAATGAGTTCTTCCCGCAATAGTTTTTCCCCGGTTTTAATGGCCGATACCAGCTTGACGGTTGCATATTCGCGAACCGACTTGTCAAGTTCAACATCGGGCAGGTCCAGTACCGGAACAATTTTCGGTTTTCCGGCTTCACTCCGGATCTTCTCAATGAACGCCACGATCTCCTGGATTGCCGCATGCCCGAACATGATGGCTTCCAATGCGTCATCCTCGGTGATTTCGTTGGCACCCGCTTCAACCATCATGATGGCATCCTGTGTTCCGGCGACCACTAACTGTAAATCAGTTTTTTCCGTTTGGTCAACGGTGGGGTTGATGATAAAGGAACCGTTGATACGGCCCACTTTTACTCCGCCGATGGGTTCGGCGAAAGGAATTTCCGAGATATGTAAAGCCGCCGACGCGCCAATCATTGCCGCCAATCCCGGTTCATTGTCAGGGTCAACGGATAATACTGTGGCTGTAACCTGAACGTCATTCCGGAATGCTTCCGGGAACAAGGGCCTAATTGGCCGATCAATCATCCGGGCTGCCAACACCGCGCTTTCCGGAGGCCTTCCCTCCCTTTTAATAAAACCGCCGGGAATTTTGCCGACTGCGTAAAGCCGTTCCTCATAATCTACCAGTAAAGGGAAGAAATCGATTCCTTCCCGGGGTTTGGAGGCCATGACCGCTGTGACCAGGACCGCCGTATCTCCATAGCGGACCAATACCGCGGCATTGGCTTGTTTGGCAAGTTTACCGGTTTCGATTATCAGAGGACGACCCGCCAAGGTCATCTCCCATTTTTGCATCGTAAAAATCCTCCTTATACTGCCTCATTCAAACTCTTTAAAATCTTAAAAATTGATTCGGCAAATCCATTTGTGATAAACCATCAGACAGTAAAACACTATGTAAAACCCGAAATCCGGGTTTTTCACATCGCTTTTAGTATAACCCATTTGGGATCAGGATTTACAGAATTAACGGACTAATAGGATTAACGGGGGGATATCATTAAGCTTCACTTAACCCGGTTTCAGCATCAAAGCTAATATTGCAACCTGTTTTTACTGATTCTTAATCCTGTTAATTCTAAACTTCTGTAAATCCTGATAATAGAAAGAAAAGCGGTATAACCGCCTTTCCGTTTATTTTCGCAGTCCTAGCCGTTCAATGATTGCCCGGTATCTCTGGATGTCCTTGTCGCTTAAATAGTTCAGCAACCCCCGGCGTTGACCGACCATCTTCAAGAGCCCCCGTCGGGAATGATGATCTTTTTTATGAATTTTTAAATGCTCGGTGAGATAATTAATCCGCTCGGTGAGAATCGCGATTTGAACCTCGGGTGAGCCGGTATCCCCTTCATGAAGAGAATACTTGCTAATGATTTCCTGCTTCTTCTCAGTATTTAAAGCCACTCCAATTCACCTCCTTCATAATAATACCAGTACGTTACTTCCGCATCTGGATTTTACGCCGCCTTGCCGCGAAGTACGTCGGAGATCTCGAACCTCCCAGCGCGGGGACAAACTTACTGCAAAATCATTGCGCATCAATCCCGGCAGCTACAATCAAATTTTCAAGCGAAATCCAAACTCATTTTACCATAAATCAAATCAGGTGTAAACTATATTCAACGAACCTTGACTTGGCGCATCGCTTCTTATGGCTTCAATAAAGAATAATTTACGAGAAAAAAACAGACTATTCCACGCCGCGAAAATAATGACCCTTGGTAATACCGCGGCCTGTCCGCGCAATAAGTTCCGCCACGGTTGCCGCCAACTCTCGCTTAGCTATTTGGGGATCGCCTTTGGATACTGCCGTAATGGCATTTTTATACACATCAACCAGATAACCGATGTCGACTGCGGAAAAAGTTTTTAATTCCAGCCGTAAAACGCCGGCCGGGGAATTTAAAACAGCCTGGATATCTTCCAACAAACATAAATCCTTGCTGTTTAATAAATGCATCCGGCAGTATTGATCGGTTACAATGGGAAAATCCAGATTTAAACGGTCCCGCAATTGAAAAGGTTTTTTTTCACAAATCCGGCTGCAGGACCCGGTTTTGTAAAAAACCGCATTTACCAGGCAATACTCTGAAATCATTAATTCCAAGGGGCCGTGAATCAAACACTCCAAACGCATTTCCGCATTTTTGCAGAAATTCCGGATCTGATCAAGGCTAAGTTCCGGGGAAAGCGCAACCTGCTCCAAGCGCCGCCCAAATTGCTGTTGTAACCCATGAACGGTAAACCCATTAAATAAATTCAGGGTATAATTCAGATAAACCGGGCATTCTCCTTCGGTAAGGGCTACATGAAGCGCTCCCAGTTCAGAGACCATTATCCCATCGGCCTCCAGCGTTAATACCGTTCGTAACTGGCTTTCCCAGGCAGACCGCTGCCCTTCCCGGTGGATTCGGGGCAATCCAATGATGAACCGGGCTCCGGATGCATGGGCCTGCCGGATGGCTTCCCTAAAATGCCGCGGTTCCCAATGAAAGCTCACGGACCTCTCCTGAGCTAACTCATCACCCCCGGCATAAATCAGATCCGCCCCCTGATTTGCCGCGGCGATGACTCCGTCTAGATCACCCGCCCAAACACTGAGCAAGGCCGGCGACTGATTTTGATGCCTGCCGGGAAAATCATTTGGTCTTTTCAATAGCGGCTCGGCCACCGGAGTCCGCCGGTAATTTTCCAGACTGGATGCGATTAATGCGTCGACAGCCCGGCGGCGGGTTTGATTCAGCTCGCTGACGGGCAGCATGACGCCTTCGGGCAATTCTGCGTGGACCGCTGCCAGCCGGTACGGAGTATCGCCCAGCCTGCCCAGTTGTTCAAAGAGAAAATCCCCTGTCAAAGGCCGGGTTTTGGCAAACTGCAAAGGGATGCCGCTTTCCGCCGACCCTTCGTTGCCGCGGTAATCACTATATGTAACCCGCAGCTTGCTCCCCACCTCGCCCGCCACCTTAACATCGCAGGGAATCCGTAGCAATGGGCTGTCATCGGCAATGGCACTCTCAACTTCATTGCTGCTCCGCGCCGAAAAGACTTTAAAAACCCGGTCTCCGGGAAAAACCTTTCCGTCTACCACAAATCCAACTGTGGTCCCAGGTCCGGCCGTAGTCTTTTTTTCTTCGCCAAGTTCCAAATCATGAATCCGGCCGGTCACCCTGCCGCCTTTACTAACCCATATTTCTACTTCATCGCCGCTTTCCAGGGCCGCTTCCAATTTTAACATGATTAATCTGCGGCTTTGATCCACGGACTTGATTCTTCCCAAATAAACCCCGCGGTTGTTGGGACGTAAAAAACTCAGCAATTGATAATTGCGGTTACCGCCGAAATAACCAGTGCTAAAACCGCGGTTAAACGCTTGCTCCAGTTCTTGAATTTCTTCAGGTTTCACGTTGAAACTCTCCGGGGATGAGCCAAAACGGTCCAACACCCGGCGATACGTTTTTACCACCTGATAAACGTATTCCGGCCGTTTCATCCGGCCTTCGATTTTTAGAGAGTTAACTCCCGTTTGCACCAATTCCGGAATCATGCCGCAAAGGGACTGGTCTTTCGGAGAAAGCAGATAAGGGCCCTCCGTTTTGGAAATCGTCCCTGAGCCGGCCAAACGGTACTCCATCCGGCAGGGCTGGGCGCAGCGCCCTCTGTTGCCACTGCGGCCCCCAATCATGCTGCTCATTAAACACTGCCCGGAATAACAAATACAAAGGGCGCCATGGATAAAGACTTCAATCTCCACACCGGATTTCCCGACAATTGCCGCAACTTCATCCCGGGTTAACTCCCGGGCCAGCACAATCCTCCGGATTCCCAAGTCTTTAAGAAACAGAGCCCCCTCCAGGTTATGAACCGTCATCTGCGTACTGGCATGAAGTTCCAAAGAGGGGAGCTGTTGACGCGCCATATAAATGAGCCCTAAATCCTGAATAATAACCGCGTCCACTCCCTGATTGTAAAGCTGGGCCAGAAACTTCAGGGCTTCCCCCATTTCTTCATTGCGGATCAAAGTGTTGACCGTAACATATATCTTTTTACCATGCAGGTGTACAAAATCAACAGCCTTCTTTAACTGTTGATCATCAAAGTTCGGAGCGTATTGCCGGGCGCTAAAAGCTTTTCCCCCTACATAAACGGCATCCGCTCCGGCTGCAATTCCGGCCTTTAAAGCATTCCAATCCCCAGCAGGAGCCAGAAGTTCTGGAAGAATCATTTCACTCTCCAAATTCACCATAATCCATATTTATCACGAGGCTTTTCGCAAAGAATTGTCGATAGCTTTTATCTCGAGGCTGTCCCCAGGACTTTTATTTCGTGATGAAAAATCTTTACTTGATCTCTTGGAACTCATCCATTATTCCAACAGGTGTCCACCCCGGACTCCGGGCCTGAAAAAACAGGCTCCAATTCGAGATATTCAAGGACTTGCGGGAAAATGTCAAGTAAAGAAGCTGTCTCCGCGAACCGGGAAGCACAGTTTCCAATAACAATGGTCGGTACCGGGTTTAAGGTATGAGTCTTGATTGATAAATCCTCAATATTGCCATGATCACTTACAACCAGCAACTCTAAATCAAACTCCGCCAAATGCTCGGCCAAGGTCCCCAAAAAACGATCCAGCCGGTTCAGCAAAACAAGCGCCAAATCCCAATTTTGGTCGTGGCCGCAGTGATCGGTCTGAAAATATTCAAACAGGGTAAAATCATTTTGGGCCGCCTGCCGCAATAAATGATGCGCCGCGGTTTCCGGCTCCCATATGGGAACATCATATCCCCGGTCACGTAATATTTCATTGGTAATATCCTGAAAAACCCCTTTACCCGAAAGCAAATCAGGAACCAGCAAAAAATGGCATTCCGCGGCCAAAGCAGCGGTAGTGGTTACCGAATGACGCCATTTCCCCTGTTCCACCGCGTCAAAATACTCGGTTGTAAAAACATTGGCAAAAACCGCTTTGCGCCCGGCATCATTGACAGTCTTCAGCAGATTGTTTTGATATAACACTTGGCGTAAATACTTGGTAGGAAAGCCGTTGATGTGGCGGCCAGCGGTTTTAGCCACATTCTTGCCTGTGAATAATACAGTTTGACCGGTGGCGCTTTGAGGAATGCCGCTTACACCCAGACAAGCATCCGTGGGCCGAATTGCCAGGTTTTCACGGACAATCCCTTGGCCGACATGATTCCGGGTCATGCTTTTATCACCCATTATACGGTTGATAAAAGGCATATCGGCGGCGGTGAAAGGATTGGCGGAAGTATCATCGGTTCCCAGCCCGAATCCATCGATAAACACCATTAAGATTGGCAAATTAATTCTCCTTTGGAGGAAACATATCCTGTCGTATGTTTTGTAATTCTTCGCGAAGCAGAATGGTTTCCCGCAAAAGTTCCTTGGTTAACGGGCATTCTTGCGTCAAAGGACAGTCTTGTTTCGCGGTGGGCTCCTCTTCTTTTAGGATGACACTGAACTTGCCGCAAGCCTCCAGCACTCCCCGGGAAACCTGGGACAGGTTGGCTATTCCTTGTTTGCGGAGCTCCTGCTTTAAATCCTGCCATGAAATGTGTTCTTTGGCTAAATTATCCTCAATGGGTACCCCGTCTTTAATCAAAAGCGTAGGGGTTCCTTCCAGCAACCGGGCAAAAAAACGCGACCGGTAAGTTAGTTTAGATAGGGTTAGCTCTAAACCACCAAGAATTCCTAAAATAATGATTCCTCTTTCAAAGGGAATCTTCTGATCTAAGGCGATGACTATAATTACATCACCTATTCCGACCATAATCACCAGGTCAAACAGGCTTAATTGGCCGAGGGCCCTCTTGCCCATGATTCGAACCAATGCCAAAGCCGTAATATAAATAGCAACAATCCGTAATATAAAAGGTACCGTAATATTTCCATCCAAATAAATCGCCCCGGGATATAGTATAACCCGTTTACTATTATGGCGTTCTCTAACTAACTACAATAAAAAATTAACAAGGATAGACGCCACATTTTGGTAACACGTTCATTCTGATTGGAATGTTATTTAGAGAACGTCTACTGGTTTCTTCCGCATACCGGACATTTACCATGAACGGTAGTCGGTTCAATGTTAGGCCAGACTTTACAATCGGTAACCCCCATACTGCCCAGTTTTTCATAGGGACAGATTCCGTTTAACATATGATAGCCCTCAAAAGTCAAACACCCGTCACTGACCCGGCGGCAAGTGGGGCAATAGGTCTGAGGATAAAAAGATAAACCCTGCTTTACCAATCCCCTATATTGTACTTTGGAACCGCAGGCTATGCAAGTAGCCCCTTTCAATTTTTCCTTATCAATGCCCCGCAAGCGCACTCCGTCGGGAGATATGATTAAACGCGGCAGTTCCGTCGGGAGGGAACGATCCTGAATAAAATAAAATATGGGTTCCAAGCGCAACAAGTCGTTGGCAAAGGTTGAGCTTTGAATCGCCTCATGGGCAAAATTCCATGGCATGGAGATAACCAGCAGCAGGACAATAAGCATAATAATGGCTGCTTTTACCCCTCCCAGAAGGGCTCCCGCCAAACCATCGAAGAGAACCACGGGCTCATCCTTATGGACAACCCGCCACCGTTTTCCAATATAACTGACAGTCCCCCCCATAATCACCAAAATAAGTACAAATCCGATGATGTTGGCCAAGGGAACGGAAAAATGGAATATGCTCCCCAGATAAGTTCCCAACCGGCGGTATAAAAAAAAGGCTAAAATAAGGGCAAAAACGCTGCCCAATAAATCGAAGAACTGTTGGATAAAACCCTTGCGATAACCAAAAAAGATAAAAAGGCCGAAGACTGCCCCGATGAGCCAATCCATCCAGGTCAAATCCGACTCCTCCTTTAAGCCTGTCTAAAAAGTAATTTGTAATCCGTATCGTTTAAAATACCTTCTGGGACAGACCAAATCACTTGTGTTTTGTCTCCCGTAGCTTTTGTTCCAGATACTGATATTCTTGCCGTAATTTTTGAAATTCATCCGCTATTTTCAAAGCGGCCAGCACCGCCACCTGAGTCTTCGTCAATTTTGGATTGGAGTGCATGATATCCGAAATAATCCCTTCCAGATATTTTACGGTCGACTCCATATATTCAGGCTGATCGGTCCCTTTCACCATATATTGTTCGCCCATAATTTCAAAACCGAAGCTGTTTTCCGCCGCAGTCGTTTTTTTCCCTACAATCATAAGTTACACCTCGATCCTGTCCGGTTTTTACAAAACTTGACAATATGGCAATTCACCAATTCGAGGATAAGTTAATATGAGTAAAATTGGCTATTATTAAAAAAATTCCTTCAAAAGAAGGAATTTTGATATTCTTGACTTAACTTCCATTATACTTCAATCACCACATTCATTAAGTAAGGCAGCGATAATATGACCAGCGCGTATCCCAAATACGAAGCCAACAGCCACCATGCCATTTTGAGCCTTTGCAGCCGCTCCAAGTAATGGCGAACACCATATAAATATTCCAGCCAAATGGCTGCTTTTGGAAGTCTTTCAGTATTCTCGTTCTCCGGTTTATACGCTTCCAGATCCAAATAACTCCCTATTTCGGAATCGATTTTCTCCAATTCATTTTCGAACCAATTGGCCAAATTAACGCGAAATACGCTGAATAAAGCGGTTCCACCACCAAAAAGCGGTATCAATAATAAATAACTATATAAAATCATATCTACGAAAAAAAAGTTTACCCCATAAATGTATCCGAAAACCATCAGAACCGTTAGGAGCAAACCAAGCTTACCCAAATCCATTCTTAATTGCCGCCAATATGTATGAATCTCCCCGGATTTTAAGAGAGGTAACCGAAGCCATAAACGAAAAACAGCAATTATGCTTTCCGAAATCATGGCCAAAAAAAGGCTCCATATAATCGTATCCAACAGGATCGTTGCCAGGTAAAACCAATTTGAACAGCCAATCAACTGCCCGGCTTGCGCCCCGATAATGATGAAAGCCCAAAACAAAAACAAAAATTTCCATAATCCCCGAATCCGGGCTTCTTGGAATAGCAGCTCCCTCCCCAAATAAACGGTGGCTACTAAGCCAATCTTTGTGATCATCGCCATTTTCAAGATATAAAACTCACCCTGGTTTTCAACGCTCCACCTGCCAACGGAAACCAGATACCATAGCACTATCATGCTTACAAAGAAAATAATCTGATCCCATTTGTTACGCAGGGACCACCTCCGCCGCATCCATTTCCAATCAGGCATAAAAAACCCCCCGGCTTGTTTTGGTACAATCTATGCCAAGCCGGGGGGAAAAATTACAACCTACTCTCGAATTGTAGCGCCGTATTCGGAGCGGATCTTCTGGAGCAACTGTTCTTGAATTTGGTTAACCTCATTATCATTCAAGGTCTTTTCCTTGGAACGGTAGCTGATACTAAAGGCCAAACTGCGCATTCCTTGCGGTACTTGATCCCCCTGGTATACATCAAATAACTCAACCCGTTCCACCAGCTCACCGCTGATTTCCTTAATGCGTTCCATGATACTTTGAGCGGTAATCCCCATTGGCGCAACCAGAGCCAGATCCCGTTGCACTGCGGGAAACTTGGGCAAGGGTTCGAATTTAATGGTCTCCATGGCTCGAATGGCTTCTAATGCCGCCAAATCAAGCTCCATAATAAACGCTTTTTTGCCCAACTCAAACTCTTGAACCGTCTTTGGATGAATCTGTCCCAAAAAACCAATCACTCTTTGATTCATATAAATATCGGCCGCCTGACCGGGGTGCAGGAAGGGTTTTGTCGAAGGCTGCAAAGTATACCCGGGTAATCGCAATTTGGCGAAGATAAGCTCCAGGATTCCCTTAACATCGTAAAAGTCAACTTCTAATTGATTTTGATTCCAGCCGATATCCTGAACCCTTCCCATCAATCCAATCCCCAAATGAAGCGGTTCTTCCGGCAGAACTTCACCGGTTTCCGGCCAATAAACCCTGGCAATCTCATATACGGCCAGATCCGTTTGCCGGCGTTTCGCATTAAAGGCCAGGGTTTCTAAAATACCGGTTACCAGATTGGTACGCATCACCGCTTGTTCTTCGCTTAACGGCACCATTAAATCCACCGTCCGACTATCCCGGTCAGCTTCAGTCAATCCCAGCCTGGTTGCCGCGTTCTTCGGGTAAAGGCTGTAAGTCATAATCTCCGACAATCCGATTCCCCGCAGAAGCCGGCGATACTCTTGCTGCATTTTTTGAAACAGGCTCCGCTCCCCGATTTGACGGCTTGCGGGAATTGTTGCCGGTATCTGGTCGTATCCATGGAGACGCGCAACTTCTTCGGCCAGATCAGCCATATGAACAATATCACGCCGGTAGGTCGGTATTTTAACCGCAATGGCTCCTTGATTTTCTGCAACTTCAAAAGTCAACCGTTTCAACAGTTTGATAATTTCCGGCTGAGTTAATTTTGTGCCCAACCAACCATTGATCTTATCAATCGTCGTCGAAACCGTCACCGGAGCAATCAGTTGCGGATATTCATCAATATATCCTTTGGCAACCTCCCCCGCGGCAAATTTTTCCATCAAATAGGCCGCCCGGTTTAAGGCCTGCACGACTCCGTTCGGATCGATACCCCGTTCGAACCGGATGGAGGCTTCGGTTTTCATATTTAGCAACTTGGCGGTTCTACGGATACTTAACGGATTAAAATATGCGGCCTCTAAAAATATGTTGACGGTTTGGTCATTGACCTCACTGGTGCAACCGCCCATCACACCCGCTACGCATAACCCGCCGGAAGGATCGGCGATTAACAGATTTTCCGCCGTAAAATTACGTTCCACTTCATCCAAAGTCACTAATTTTTCATTGCTTTTCGCCCGCCGGACAATGATCCGCTGTTCAGCGATGCGGTCCAAGTCAAAAGCATGAAGAGGCTGATTATATTCCAGCATCACATAGTTGGTGATATCGACAATGTTATTGATAGGCCTTACCCCGGCCGCCTTCAACCGGCATTGCATCCATTCCGGGGACGGTCCGATCTTTACCCCCCGTATTACCCGGGCAGCATAACGGGGACACAAATCCGGGTCCTGGATTTTAACTTGAGCTATCCCGTGGATATCCTGGCCTTTTTCCTGTAAATCACAGGGGCTGCCATGAAACTCCAAATCAAGAATCGCAGCCACTTCCCTGGCGACACCCATCATTCCGAGACAATCGGAACGATTGGCGGTTAACTCCAGAACCAAGATCCGATCATTCTCACCCAATACATCGGCAACAGGTTTCCCGGGCTCTACACTGCCTGCAAACACCCAAATCCCGGTGGATTCTTTTTCCAGTCCCAGTTCCATACCCGAACACATCATGCCCTGAGAGGCAATTCCCTTAAAATCAGCTTCCGTAATGGTTTTGCCATTGGGTAATGTAGTTCCCGGGAGAGCCAGGGGAATGATATCCCCGATTGTTAGATTTCTAGCGGCGGTGATCACTTGTTTTTTGCCGTAACTTCCGGCATCAACTTGCGAAACCCATAAATTATCGGCCTGGGGGTGTTTTTCAAGGGATAATACCCGCCCGGTAACCATTCCTTCATAAACAGCCGCCTGATTCTCAATCTCCTCCACCGCAATCCCGGCCATGGTAAGCCGTTCCGCCAATTCCACTATCGGAATATCTATTTTTACGAGTTCTTGTAGCCATTCAAATGAAATGCGCATTTTAAGTTCCCTCCAACATGAATATTGTAATCATGGTCATAATCCCGTTAATCTGCTATCCAAAGTAACCTTTGTTTTCGGCCGATTAAAGTTCACAAGCTTATTTTTAGACGAGATTTACAGGATTTATTGGATTAAACATTTTATAATTTCGTTTTGGCTCTGCATTTATGAAAAATCCCTTAATCCCGTTAATCCTGTCCAGTTACCTTGTTTTAGGCCTATTAAGTTCGATCAGGATTTGCAGAATCACAACTCTGCTTATTCTGTCAACTCTCAAATCCTATAAATCTTTATCAAAATTGGTTTAAGAAACGCTGATCATTCTCATAGAATACCCGGATGTCGTTGATATCGTATTTACGCATCGCAATCCGTTCAATTCCCATTCCGAATGCGAACCCGGATACTTCTTCGGGATCATAACCCGCCATTTTAAGAACAATGGGATTGACGGAACCCGCCCCCAAAATCTCAATCCAACCAGTGCCTTTGCAGACCCGGCATCCTTTTCCCAGGCAACCGCAAGAGACATCTACTTCCGCGCTTGGTTCGGTAAACGGGAAAAAACTGGGGCGCATCCTGATCTGACGGTCCTCACCGTAAAATTTCTTGGCGAATAACGTCAGGACTCCTTTTAAATCCCCAAAGGTTACTCCTTTATCGACCAATAGCCCTTCTAATTGAAGGAACATGGGTGAATGGCTTGCATCCAAGGCATCGCGCCGGTAAACCCTGCCGGGGGCGATAATCCGGATAGGGTTAGGATGCATCCTTTCCATTGTCCGGATTTGGACAGGCGAAGTATGAGTACGCAACAATACCTCTGGAGTAATATAGAGAGAATCATGCATATCCCTGGCAGGATGGTCCTTTGGCAGATTTAAAGCCTCAAAATTATAATAATCCTGTTCCACCTCGGGTCCTTCGGCAATGGTAAAACCCATTCCCAAAAAGATATCTTCAATCTCCTCTAGAACCAATTGCAGCGGATGCGCGTGTCCCATACGGGGACTCCGCCCCGGCAAAAAGATATCTAAGGTTTCCTGCGCTAGCTTAACCTGCTGTTCCCTGGCAGCTAGTGTTAACCCGCGATCATCCAAGGCCTTTTCAATTGACTGGCGGACCTGGTTAACAATTTCACCGATTACCGGCCGTTCTTCGGGAGCCAAATCGCCCATTCCCCGTAAAATAGCTGTAAGTACGCCTTTCTTTCCCAGGAATTTGATGCGAATATCATTTAAGGTGTTGCTTTGTTCAGCATTGCCAATCTCAGCCAAAGCCTCAGCTTTTATCTTTCCTAGCTGCTCTTTCATCTCCGGATACCTCCCAAATTAATGATGATAAATTAAAAACCTTTCATCCCATAGGGACGAAAGGTTAGTTTCGTGGTACCACCCAAAAAAATACTCATAAAGGTACAGGATTAACCGATACCCTCTCCTGCTAACGGAGGAGTTCCGTCGCAACCTACTACACGCCTGCGGCTGTAGGTAACAACCAGACGTATTCAGTCTACTGTTCAAGAGGGAACCTTCCTTCACAGCTCCGGGAAAGGCTTGCAGTCAACGACCTTTCTCCCTGCCGCCATCACCGTTGAAGTACTTTCCTCCATCATCACTTTGGTTCTATTCAATTAAAAAGCGGGGCGCGGATAAGTACCTTAAATGAACCGTTATACCGGGGAAGTTCTCACAATTTCCCGGTAAATTAAATAGGCGGTGATAGAACCGGTGGTTTCAAAAACCTTCCAAAAAAAATCCGCTGACAATGTCACTTCTCCTCATCCCCTTTTTCACAGACTAGTGTCGTGAAAACGGTCACCGCAACGCTTAAATATAATTATAACAGAGCTATTTAATTTTTACAAGTATCCAAATTGTTGTGTAGCTATAATTTAAAAATATCCGGCTCCGGGTTATATAACTCTTGCTGGTTCGAAGCTGCCTTGTTCCGGGTTCCGCGCTCATTGTTCAATTTCTCCCGGGACTCGAGGCTGTCTCGTTCCTCGTTTTAGCATGGAAGTTACGACTTTGAACCCGGAACACTGAACGCGGAACGGTGGGCGATTAACCCGTTCCCTGATTATATCGTTGGCGGACGGCTTCGTATACCATAATCCCAGCGGCCACCGCCACGTTTAAGGACTCCGCCCTTCCGGGCTGCGGAATTCTTACTCTTTGAATTGAAAAATCTTCCCAGCCGGACCGGATTCCATTTCCCTCATTTCCCACTAAAAACAACGTGGGCGTTAAGAAATTTTCTTCAAAAATTAGCGGCGCCGCTTCCGGATCCCCTGCCACAATCCGGACTCCGGCTTGTTTTGCCTGGCTACAAATTATTTCCCGCTCAACCCCACGATAAACCTTTTGAAAAAAAATCCCTCCCATACTGGCCCGAACTACTTTTCCCTGATAGGGGTCGGCAGTGCCCGGAGTAAAAAACAATCCGTCCACATTCTCCGCCCAGGCCATCCGGATAATGGTACCAATATTGCCCGGGTCCTGCAATCCATCCACGATGAGTCCCAAAGAAAGTCCTGCCAAATCAGGAAATGGATTGGGAGGAATTCTTACGGTGGCTATAATCCCTTGAGGGTTATCAGTCTCGGCGATTTTGGCCATTACGGCGTCACTGACTTCGACCCCCGAACACCGCCCCTGAAGCACCTTAAGCAGCTCTTGTCCTTCTGCGTTGTTGGTTAGCCGGCTTGACCAAAAATAATGTTCAATCCCGGCCGCCGAACGGATAGCCTCCCGTACCGGATGAATTCCTTCCGCCAAGTATAGGTTGTGCTCCAACCGGCCTTTTTTATGATGCAAACTGCTGACGATTTTAATAAGGCTGTTGCCAGTGCTGGTAATCATTGCTCCATGAGCCCGGAATTAACAGTGACATAATATGGGCACACCATTATAATCCTCCTGTACCGCGGATAAGCCCCTAATCCCGGATATATTCGTCGAAATCATCTAAAAACTCTTTAAAATATAAAAGATAGTATTCGGGGGCGAAAGCCGAAATATGCGGTAATATTAAAACATTGTCCAAATCCCGCAACGGGCTCTCCATGGCCAACGGTTCTTCCTGAAACACATCCAAACAGGCGAAATGAATTCGCCTGTTTTTTAACGCTTCGTACAGCGCAGTCTCATCGATGCAATTTCCTCTTCCCACATTATGAATACTCACCGTGGGTTTCATTAACGCCAGTTCAGTGGCTCCAATTAAATTATCGGTGCTCCGGTCCCTTGGTAATACAATTACCAAATGATCCATAAAAGGAAGATACTCCGGCAGCGACTCAATAGTGATCAATTTATCGGCATCAGCATTTTCACCGTTGATATTGCGTTTAACTCCAATGATATACATCCCGAATGCTTTACAAAGCCTGGCAATATGGCTTCCAATCCGCCCCATTCCCAATATTAAACAGGTTTTATCCCGAAGTGTCCACAATTGGCGGTGTAAAATCCGATCCGGCCATTGAATCTTGGTTTGAAGCCGGTATGCGGAACCGAGACCTCTAGCTGCAAATAACATCATTCCGATGACTGTTTCCGCCATGATTTCCCCATGAAACCGGCCGAAACTAACCTTAATACCCTGTTGTAACAAGGCCGCTTCGGCAATTCGCTCTTTTCCGGCGGCATTGGTGGTAACCCACCGTAATTTGGAAGCCGTCCGTAGCCACTCCGGTTTAAAGTCGGCCGTAATCACAATTTCCGCTTCCGGCAAATGCTTTAAAAACTCCCTCAAGTCTTCGCAATATATGAAGTCAAAGCCATTCAGCGCCAAATGATGCGGAACTTCCGGCGGAACCGTAAGATAATATTCCAATGTAGTCGGTTTCAGATAGCAGACGACTTTGCGATTCAAGGCGAAGACTCCCTTTAACCTGAATTCCGGGAAATAGACTCTTAAAAACCGTGGTAATTATATAAAATCCCGCACGGATGCGGGTTAAAATTTATAATAACTGCCTCTATAAGCCGAGTTCTGTGTTTAACTGGCAAACAAGTCTCCTTGGTTGTCGGTTAAAAGGTAACCATTTATCTACAACGCCGGTTGCCCGACGCTTCCAGCGACCAACCCGGAAGAAAAACGAGCCGTTCTTGCCGTAAGTTCGTATTTACAAGTACGAACTCCGGTATTAAAAAGTTGCAGCGCAACCTTTAACTCTTCCCTATTTGGTCTTGCTCCGGATGGGGTTTGCCGAGCCAGCCAATTCCTTGACTGCTGGTGCGCTCTTACCGCACCTTTTCAGCTTTGTAAGCTTCGCTTGGGGTTGAGCTTGAGTATAAACTTAAGCCTGCCCAAAAGAGAAGATTACGTTTCCTTTTCTGTGGCACTTTCCGTAGGGTCGCCCCCCCTGGACGTTATCCAGCATCCCGCCCTATGGAGCTCGGACTTTCCTCGTGCCTTAACCATAATTGAATTATGGTTTTAGCCCGCAGTTACCCAAGGCAGTTATCTATATTTTATTTACTTTATTAGTCTATCACATCCGGACGCTTTATGTCAAATCAGACGTAACTATTGCCCTCTAATAACTTTATGGAGTCCGCTGAACTTTCCTTTCAACCGTTGGGTGGCCGCCTGGAAAAACAAAGAGTTCTCAGCCACCTGCGCCATTTCGAACTCCACATCGATATTATTTTGGTCAAATCGTTCGATGGTTTTAGTTTCCCGGGTGACTTTCGGAGGTCCCGCCTCCGGAATGACCCGGCCAAAGTGTTTTCGATGCGTACGCCTTATTTCCAATTCGTCCTTGGCAATTTTTTTCTCCAACAGACTTTGAAAATCAACATCCAGCCGTTTGTAATAAGGCGTATTAACATTGGCCAGATTTTGGGCCAACAGCCTGTTGCGCAACGCCGATACATCCAGGGCATTTACCAAGTGATCAATTGTGTTATTCTGTAAAAGCTTCATATTTCGCTCCTTCAGTTGATCATCGATTCGTAACGTCCTTCTGTCATGAATGCAATTGGTTTTTTAACATGAATCCGGCAAGTAACTTTCAAAATCGCTTATGATGAGAACTTGCCGGATTCTGTCAAAAACCCGAGCCAGCCAATTTTTTCCGCGTCATAGCGGGAAAACTGTAATTTACTTGCCGGATCGAGGTTTAAGTTACTTGCCGAATTCGAGTTGATTATTTATATTATCGTCACGGAATCATTTTTTCTTGAATCAAAAATGAATCCGGCAAGTAGCTTCCAAATTGCTTAGTCCCTCAAGGAGGTTACGGATCACGGCCTAATCTTGCTTTGCAAAGCGGTTATAGATAATTTTTCCGGCTTCAACAATGGGGATAATTAATAATGATCCGGCTAAAACAACGAGCCATTGCGTCAGATTTAAAGGTTCCACTTTAAAAATTCTGTTAAGAAAAGGAAACAAAACCACCCCGACTTGTAAAAATGCGGCCACGGATACAGCCGCGACTAGATACATATTGCTGAAGAAGCCCAATGTAAATAATGATTTCGTATTTGACCGGACATTAAACGAATGGGTCAATTGGATTAAACCCAAAGTAACAAAAGTCATGGTAATTGCTACAGACTGCGAATAAAATCTGCTTCCGATATAAAAGACGGATAAAGTAATCAGGCCTTTGATGATTCCCTGATAAATGATGCTCACGCCGACTCCTTCGGCAAAAAAGCTGGTTCCGGCCCGGCGGGGCTTATGACGCATCACGTCTTTCTCCGCTTTTTCAACTCCCAGGGCCAATGCCGGAAAGGTATCGGTCACCAGGTTGACCCAGAGGATATGAATGGGCAAGAGTACGGTCCAATTTAACATGGTACCGATAAAAAGGGTTACTACCTCGCCAAGATTGGAAGAAAGCAGAAATTGAATGGTTTTGCGAATATTACTGTAAATCTTTCTACCCTCTTCCACTGCCAGGACGATGGTTGCAAAATTATCGTCCGCCAGGACCATATTGGAGACACTTTTAGTAACATCTGTACCGGTTATACCCATTCCGACGCCAATATCCGAAGACTTCAAAGCCGGGGCGTCATTAACTCCATCACCAGTCATGGCTACAATTTTACCCATATTTTTCCAGGCCTTGACGATCCTTACTTTATGGTCCGGTGACACCCGGGCATATACGGAATATTGGGTCACTCGCTTTTCGAATTCCGCATCGCTGATTTGACTTAATTCACTTCCGGTAATAATTTCATTTTCATCTTTGATAATACCGAGTTCTTTGGCAATAGCCGCCGCTGTATCCCGGTGATCGCCAGTGATCATTATCGGACGAATCCCGGCCTCCCTGCACACTCTGACGGCTTCCCGGACTTCAGGACGGGGTGGATCGATCATTCCGGCCAATCCCACAAAAACAAGCTTGTGTTCTACCGTTGCCGAGTTAAAGCTGACTGTGGTCTTTTCCAAGTCCTGATAAGCCAGCGCCAGCACCCGGAGAGCTTTTTGGGCCATCTCCCGGTTGGCGGCCTGGACTTGTTTCACCATATCCGGAGTTAAGGCTTCGACTTTACCATTGATGAGTATCCGGTCGCAGCGTTCTAAAAGCATATCCGGAGCGCCTTTTGTCATTGCTCTTAGTTCGTTTCCGTATTGATGAATTGTGGTCATTAATTTCCGGTCCGAGTCAAAAGGAATCTCATTGGTTCTTGGGATCTCCTGTTCCAGTACATCTTTTTTGAAGCCATGATCTGCCGCCAATCTGGCAAGGGCCGTCTCCGTCGGGTCGCCTTGAATATCAACAACCTCATTATTTTCGTAAACCAGATTCGCGTCATTACAAAGGGCCAAAATCTGCATAAATACTTCCATGCCGGGATAATCGGTTTTTCCCACTTGCGCCACTTTTCCGTCTAGGTAGACTTCTTTTACGGTCATCTTGTTCTGAGTCAATGTGCCGGTTTTGTCGGAACAGATAATTTCAGTGCTTCCCAAAGTTTCAACCGCTGAAAGTTTACGGATGATAGCATTTCTCCGGGCCATTTTCTGTACTCCCAGAGCCAACACAATGGTGATTACTGCGGGTAGCCCTTCGGGAATCGCGGCTACCGCCAGGCTAACCGAGGTTAAAAACATTTCAAACCGGTCACGTCCCTGAAATATACCGACTAAAAATATAAAGATGGAAACGATGACAATCCCGACGGACAAAATTTTGCTCATTTCCGCCAGTTTCTTTTGCAGCGGGGTTTCCTGAGATTCACTTTGGGTAAGGTGCCTGGCAATCTTTCCAACCTCGGTATTCATTCCGGTGGCTGTAACTACGCCGCTACCCCGGCCATAGGTTACACTGCTTCCAGAATAAGCCATATTTAAACGATCGCCCAAAACCAGATCCGCCTTTTCCAACTTGGCGATTATCTTTTCCACCGGGACGGATTCCCCCGTTAGCGCAGCTTCCTCCACTTTCATGCTGGCGCATTCTATCAAACGCATATCCGCCGGGACAAAATCACCAGCTTCCAATAATACGATATCTCCCGGAACAAGCTCCTCGGTTCGAATCTGCCGGACAACCCCATCCCGTTTTACTTTTACATGAGGGGCCGCCATTTTTTTTAAGGCGGCCAATGCCTTTTCCGCCTTGTTTTCTTGAATCACTCCCAGGATAGCATTAATAATGATTACGGCCAAAATAATAAAAGTATCTGTAAGTTCATGCATGAAACCGGAGATGACTGCGGCAATCAATAAAATGATAATCATAATGTTCTTGAATTGCTCCATAAACATTCCGAAAATAGTTTTCCGTTTGCCTTCATCAAGCTCATTCCGGCCGAAAATCTCCGTCCGGAGAACCGCTTCCTTGTCCGATAATCCTTTAGGGGTACTGTTTAAGTGCTCTAAGACTGTAGGAACATCCTGAGTATGAGCCGTGATTTCTAATTGTTTGATCATTGGCAACCTCCATTAATCGTTTTTACTTAGACTATCATTATTCTCATTTATTATGGCCGCTTTGTCACCTCTAAAGTCCAAGATTTCCGGTTATTAACAATCTGTTGTCACATAATGAAAAAGACTCTATTTCCAGCTTTCACTGCAAATAGAGTCTCACTAAACCGTAGTTAACAAAGCCGAGCGCCAAAGGAGCGCCGTATTGACGACCTTGTTTCCCGCGCGAAGCGGAACGTTACTCCCTCTATTTCAAGAATTTTTTTTATTATTCTGCTTATTCTGCGACAGTTGAAAAATTCCTGCCTGGGCGGACCATTTAATCTAAAAAAATTTAAATTTTCATACAACAATGAAGTAAATATGGAATCGTTCTTTACGGATATTTTATGTTCAGAGATTGAAGTCGAACAACTCACCGGGCCTCTTAATAGCAGGTAAACTAAACAAAGGTTTTTCCAAAGTTTCCGGTCCGGTAATCAAAGAATCGCTTGTCGTAAATAATTGGGCTCCGGTTATATAATATGGATTTGAAAAATCAATCTCTTCCTGTTGAGTTATGATCATATCGCCCAATACTCCGTCAAAATGTCCGGCCTTTAATCCCGCTGCGATTCCTTCCCAGGTAAGCGGAACCGGTACAAATTTCACACCCAACCGGCTGCAAACCGTTTGCGCAATCTCAACATCAAAGCCAGTCAACACATTTTGGTCATTATAATAACAGAAGGGAGCCTCCCCGTCCATGACAAAAATGAGTTGCCCGGCTCGCTTTCTCCTGTTCCAGGAATCATCCGTAGCCGGAGATTCTTCCGGATAAGTTATGCTGTATTCCAAACCTTTGTGAATGTTCCGACCGAAATACTTATTACTAATCCCGGCATAACTGTCGCTATTGATTATCTCCTTCAACACCCGGTCAATCTGCTGGCGTAATGCCTTATCCTTCCGGCTGAAAGCGATCCCGATGTTCTTCCGGTTAAGTATTTTTCCGGCCATCTTCAAGTTATGATAACCCTTTTCCTTTATAATGTTTAAACCCACATGCCGGTCAAGAATTACCGCATCTACCTTGCCCGTTGATAATTCATGTAAAGATTGACGACTATCTTTATAAAGCTTGATTCTTTTTCGATTGTAAAGCTCTTGCGCTGTCTCCTCATAAGCTGTTCCCGTCACTACTCCTACTGTATAAGAAGTTGCCGGCAAAAAATTATCAATAGCCAACCAAATACCCGTTGTCAATAATATTGCGATTCCATATTCAATTGTCTTCTTAGATATTTTCGGCATCGAGAACAACTCCTTGCTTTTCATACAACGCTCAAAGCAATTTGCATCATCTGCGGCGCAAACATAATTCCTTTGCGAACGGCTTGGGCTAAAACAGCCGGTTCGGTTAAATCATCTTCATTACCCAAAGCAGTAATCGCTTCAATAATCTGGTATGCCTTCTCCAGCAATTGTTTTTTTCGCTGCTCCACCATACTGTCCGCAATCTCCGGCAACCCCGGGATACCATTCCGGATAACGCCGCGTACAATCTGACAGCTTTCGATGACTTCGGACGGAGTCGCAGCATGATCGCCTTCACAAAAACCCACCACATGAATAATATGCGGTTTCACCTGAAGCGACAAAAAAGCTGACGCTGCCAACTGCCCTTTGGCAATATTGGCGTTAGGCGACAGACTGGCTAATCCTGCCCGGGCTTGTCGCCAAATGCGGAAGGAATCATCCGCTAATGAATTCACCATCTCCAACTTGGCCAACATTTTCGCCACATCCTGATAGGGCTGAATCTGAGGAGGCGTATTCCACATCAGTTGTAAAATAAAATCTTTTACCCCTTGCGCCTTGGCATTATAGGCCGCCAAGTATGCGGCTGCCACCGCCACTTCATCAGGGGCCCCCCGCAAACTCCAATGATGAGCTTCATTTACTTCCACCGGAATATTCCGTTCGCCATACCAGGCCATTGTCATCTGGTTTTCCCGGATCGCCTCTTCAATAGTCCTTTTGGAGCGTCCATCCATAACACTATACCAGTATAGCGGAATAGCCGCCCAAGCGTTATGCAACTCCCTGACGCTCAATTCCGCCCAATCCAATAAATCCCTGGTGCCGCTATAAATTCTAAGTAACGGGTAGTTCCCGCAGCGGGATATTTCATAAATCCGGCGCAGATCTTCCAGTTTTCGGAGTGGAACACCTCCGGCGCCATCCTGAGTATGATCCATTAATTCCGGATGGAAGAAAAATTCCTGGGCGTTCTGGTCCGACCCAATGGATATGACATCTAGGGTTTTGGATTCAGCTATCTCTTTAATTCCGGCAATGGTCGCTTTCAGATCGGGCAATCCAAAATGGTGTCGCAGAATGGGAACTGGGGATTGAGTTTTGATGCGCTCAATCAGGGTATCCTTCCATTTCATCTCATTCTCTGGTCTTAAATCCCCTTGCAGCCGGAAAATGACTTCACCGTCAGTCTCCTCCCCCTGAAAAATAGCGCTGAATAAGCCACTACGTTCTGCCAACTTACAAACCGGAGGTGTTCCCCCAAACAGCCAAGTTGTTTTAGGGTATATACCCATATCCAACTTGTTTTTTAAATCGGTAAAAATATTAGCGGCTACCTCAGGCGTCAAACGATAACTCAACGCCATAAAATCCGGGGTTTCAGTATTTAGTGCCGCCAAAATTTCATCCACAGTAATGCCTGCTCCGGCAAAGCAAGTCTGATATCCGTATGCTTCAGCCAACTGCATAAAACGATGAACCCCTGCCACGTGTATGCAATTTCCCAAAGTGCATCCCCAAATTTTTTTGCCTTTTGACTTCATCGCAATCCCTCCCGCGTAATCCGCCGGATCGCCCAATACGATAACCGGGACAGATCAATAATATGCTCCTTTACTTCATTATGCGCTTCATCATGATCTGCTTCGGCCTACCAAAGTAGCGGCCTGTTCCTTGCCAAAATACGAAGTAAAGATTTGAAAATAATAATACTCTTCCTTTGAACGCAGCGGCGTTCTCCGCTCCAATTCCTTTAAATAGCTGCTGTCGGATATCTTTTCGGTGGCGATTTCAGCCAGAGCTTGAGCAATTCCGGAGCCTTCGGCAAACTTTTCCTTATCCCGGTCGAGGATTTCTTCCGGTAATAAGCCTTGATTCCGGAATGCTTCCCGGAGGCACCATTTGGTGGTCCCTGAGGCGCTACGTTTATAATGCGGCGGTATGCGCATTGCCCAGGCAATAACTTCCGTATCCAGGAAAGGTACTCTGGCTTCCAATCCATGGGCCATCGTCATCCGGTCCACCCGCTGCAAATTCGTATTATGAAGCCGTTTGGTAATTTGATATAGTTCCTGATGCAAAGCGTCCGGATCAGCAAAATCATCCAAATACGTATACCCTGCAAACAGTTCATCGGCGCCTTCACCGGTTAGAACCACTTTAACTTCATTGGCCGCAAGTTTGGCCAAAAAATAGTTGGCGACGGCACTACGGACCAACGAACGGTCAAAGGACTCCAGATGATAAATCACTTCCGGCAATGCTTCCCAAAGTTCTTTTGGAGTAACAATAATTTCATGATGAGTCGTACCCAGGCAACGGGAAACCAACGTAGCATATCGCCGATCATTACTTTCTGCCAAGGATACGCTGAAGGTATACAACTGATTTTGATTTTCTTTCATTAACGCGGTGATGATACTGGAGTCCAATCCGCCGCTAAGAAAACTTCCCAAAGGCACATCGGCCATCAGTCGTTTAATGACTGCTTCCCTTAACTTACGCCGGATACCCGCCAAGCTTTCTTCCCAGTCTAGATCAGGATCATAGCGTAACGGTACTTTATAAAAAGTTTGAAAACCCGATTCGCTACTATATATTGTTCCGGGGGGAAACTCCCGGATCTCTTGACCGGAATCGGCAAAAGCCTTAATTTCCGATGCAAAATGAATGGTATCATCATTTTCCACATAATATAAGGGTTTGATTCCAAGCGGATCCCGTGCCAATACTAATTCATCCGGACCGGCGATGGCCAGTGCAAACATGCCAATCAGCTTTTTTAACCCTGCGATACCTTCCTCTTCATATAGATGCAAAATAACCTCCGTATCGCAACTGGTCTTGAACGTATGAGCCGGTTTCAACTCTTCCCTAAGCCTGGCATGGTTATATATTTCCCCGTTAAATACGATGCATAGGGAACCGTCTTGATTATACATAGGCTGTTGTCCATTGGCGACATCGATAATCGATAGACGGGTATGACCGAACTTAAAATTCATTCCCATTGCTTCCCCGGTTTCATCAGGCCCACGATGCTTGATTTTGGGAATTGGAAGCGGTTGTTTGGCAACATCCCAACCGTAATGACCGCAAATTCCACACAAATGAATTCCTCCTTTTATCAATTTTCTATGCGCTAAACTTTTTAAAAACAAAAAACCATGAGAGAAAAGAACCCATGGATAAATAAGTTTGAGTTGTTCTCTCCAAAAGTTACGTGAAGAAGGTCCTACCGTAATAAATAAAATTGAACCTTGCTTTTTTACGTAACTTCTTACGAAGAAGCGCACCGATTTATTGCTCTTCTTCTAGCAACGCTTACGAGGTTAGCTGACGGATTCGGGTTGTGGAGTAACCCTAAAAACTCAACGCCAGTTGAGATTAAAGCTCGGTGCTTGAGCCAAAATCCCAACCAAAAGCGAGAGATTAATTCACCCCAGACCTATTTGTATCCAAGTAGTACGTTTTGATTACAAACCCGGTCTTAAACTTGGGTCCCCCGTTCTCTTTTGGAAAAGAGATTAAGCGATAATGATTATTTAATTGTGATAATAAAATATTCTTTATAGTATGACTTTATCCTCTTTCTTTTTTTGAATAACATATCAAGCCAAAGATATTAATACATAATGATCCCTAATAGTTCAATCTACAGTGCTTTATACCATACATTCATACTCTCCAGCTTTCCGGATATATTTGTGTTATTCACTAAAGTCCCCGTGTAAGTATATCCCCGTTTGGCAAAAGTAATATTCATGCCGAATGAATAAGCCCGGGCAATGGTGTAGGCCATTCGGATACCTTTTGGAAATATTACCTGTTCCGCAGTATGCAGCAGAAAATTTGAAAAACCCTTTCCCCTATACTCAGACAAAGTTGCAAAATCGGTCATCTCCCCACTGGACGAATCAGAGTCGATTTCAACCGAGGATAACGCAATCAACTTCCTGTCATGCCAAACCCCCAGGTAAACAATATTCTCCGCCATGGTTTTTTTTATATATTCCGGGTCATATATAGGAAAGGGATAAGTTTCAAAAACTTCTTGATAAACTTCAGCCATTTTTCCGGAGTCTGAATCCTTGCAAATTCTGTATTCGTAGGATGAGTCCAGTTCATTCAACTGATTTTCCCGGGATTTCATGGAAGCGGTTTTAATAACCCGCTCCGCAGTTTCTGGGTCTTTCTCTTTTCCGCGGTGGTCAGATAGAAATTTGCCCAGAAAATAAGCATCAAATGAACCGTTAAAAAAACTAGGTATGTGAGCTTCTTTTTGATAACCTTTTGCCAGAAAGCCGTCTTTCGCCCAATCAGGAACCTTTGCAAGTATTTTACCATAACCATGTTCCCGGGCAAGTTTGTCCAAATGATCCAAAATGCCGGGGTAATCATTTTTTGAAAGTTTCATCAGATAAATACGATTATTGTAGGCACCGTGTTGCAGAATGGAACCGCCCAATCTCATGATGGAATCATACATTGGATCTCTGAATCCTTTCAGTATTTTCAGGAATCAAGGAGATTGTATCGTCTAGATCTGAAAGGAGCTTCGCGATACCAACGGCCTTGTATTCCATAGCCTCTTCCAAATTACCTGAAATCTCCGCTTCTTTATTTTTGTAGATGTTCTCATAGATCTCCGGCTCCTGGTAGGTTGTAATGACCCCTTCGTAATTCCTTAAAACCACTTTATCCGTAGACCAGGATAACAGATAATTGGGCATGACCCTGATTTTACCACCGCCTCCTGGCGCGTCGATAACATAGTTGGGTACGGCAAAACCGCTGGTATGACCAATCAAGTTTTCCATGATCTCAACCCCTTTACCTACCGGAGTGCGAAAGTGTTTTAATCCTTCCGCGAGATCACACTGGTAGAGATAATAAGGTCGCACTCTATTTTGTACCAACTTATGAACCAGTTTTTTGATAATTGCCGGACTGTCGTTCACCCCGGCTAAGAGTACAGTTTGATTGCCAAGCGGAATACCGGCATCAGCCATTTTTCCCAGAGCCTGCCGGGCAGATTCGGTAATCTCCCTGGGATGGTTAAAATGGGTGTTAACCCACAGGGGGTGATGTTTTTTCAGTATTGAAAGCAATCCATCGGTGATCCGGTAGGGAAGAACCACGGGAGTACGGGTGCCAATCCGGATCACTTCCACATGGGGAATACTCTGGATCTCGGCAAGAATCCAATCAATATCATCATCCGCCATCAGGAACGGATCCCCTCCTGAAAGCAAGACATCGCGTATGGAGGGGGTCTTTTTGATATACTCAATCCCCAGTCTTATTTCATCCCTACCGGGTGTCGCCGCTTCATCGCCAACTTTTCTCTTCCTCGTACAGTGCCTGCAATACATGGAACAGATACCGCAAACCTGGAACAATACTCTATCCGGATACCGGTGGGTAATCCAGGGGACCGGACTATCCTTCTCCTCGTGCAGCGGATCCCGCATCTCAAACTCCCCCACCAGCAATTCCGAAACTGAGGGAAAAGCCTGCTTAAAGATGGGATCATTCTTATAATCGGTGGTATCAATTAATGAAAGATAGTAGGGAGTGATGGCCAGGGGAAACCGTTGAATGGTTTCCTCCAGTTTTTCCTTGTCAGCATCATCCAAACGAATCTCCAGCAGTCTTTCGAACATGGCGATACTTCTCACCAAATGCCGTAATTGCCATTTCCAATCTTTCCAGTTTTTAAGAACAGTTTCCGGATCGATCTTCGCGGCAATCGCTTGCTGCTTTTCGTCATAAACCATAATGATCTCTCCGCCTCTTGGGATACCCTGTACCTTGATAATCTTAAGCTTAGTATTCAGTATGTTTCAGAGTATTATTCCAAATTAAGCATTCCTCCATCAGTTTCGTTTTTTCCTTTTCATCGCAAAAAAATAACATTGGAAAATCTTATACGATTTTATCAATGTTTCGATAAAGCACTTAAGAAATCCTCAGATCGATTCCCCTATTTCAGCTTCCGGATTATCCGGTACCGAATCTTGCCACCCAATCATTCCCACCAAGGTAAGTCCGTCGGTTTGAAAGACCGGGTCTAACTTAAGAGGCAATCTTTCCATATCTTTAAACGCCAGCATAATCACATGTAAATTATCAGAAGTCATCTGTTGATATATGTTTTTTACTCTGGCAATCATATTCATGGTTAGCGGAACTGTCTTTCCCTTGAATAGAAACCTGTTACATCTGCCCAGCAACCTCTCGGGCTTATCCTTGACTACCATCCGGTATCTCCCGTTTAAGCCGATAATCGCTGCAACCTTCTCCGGTTCGCCGTCAATTCTGACTTCCGCAATTTTCGGGACTATTTTTTCGAATAGCTTCTTATGAAAACCTTTGGAAGCGGCGAAATCCAATAATGCTTTTTCCAGATCGGGCTTTCTATGGCTCTTATCTTCACTGGTATTTCCGTTACAGAATACCAGTATCTGCATTAATGTCGCCATGCTCCCGTCATTCTCATGAAACTGGTCCGCTATAATTATTCTTCCATTGAGATAGACCAGGCATACCGGAGATGAAGTACCCTGCCGTTTGATGGACTGGAATGAATCTTTTGGGAAATCAAATCCATATTTATTATGCATGGGAATATTCTTTAGCGTTAAATACCGATTCATTTTTAATTCCATCAGTTAACCTCCCCTTATTCACATATGCTTATTGGTTATCTAGTAGAGCGTAAATTCTTAATCTACAATACCGAGATTTTTAAAATACGCTCTACTTCAGTACTTTGTCATGCAATTTCCCGAAGTTTGTGTTGACAAAGTACTAGTTACCTAATTAAAACGTCACGTAAATGAACTGCATTCAGAAATTAGGGAAATAACTTAAAGACAAAAGACTCTATCTTCAGCTTGCGCTGAAAATAGAGTCTCCCAAAACCGTGGTTAACCAAACCGGGTACTGTGGAAGCGCCGTACTGACGAACTGGTTTCCCGCATGACACGGGACATTACTCCCACTATTATTAATAATATAAATATTATATGGGATGGTTGCGCCAATCACTAAATATTCCGTAAAAGATGAAATATAATTAAGCAAAACCCTTTACCTCGATATTTTATACTTCACTATATATAAATATAACTCAATTTTCCAAAATTAGTTCCAACTTTTCGCGTTCATTTTAGGACTTTATCCTCTTCTGGTTTTTCCATAGCGCAAGGTGCGACTGGCGTTAAATACGGCTAATACCGTAACTCCCACATCGGCGAAGACCGCCTCCCAAATGCTGGCTACACCCAAACCGCCAAGAAGAATAAAGAAACCCTTTACTCCTAAAGCCAGATAAATATTCTGTCTTACAATTCTGCCGGTCCGGCGGGCAATCTCTACCGCCGCCACAAGCTTTGAAGGAGCGTCTTCCATCAGCACCACATCGGCGGCTTCAATGGCGGCATCACTCCCTAAACCGCCCATGGCTACTCCAATATCGGATCTGGTAATGACCGGTGCATCGTTAATCCCGTCGCCCACGAAGGCCAGTTTTTGTTTTTTCCGGTCCTTTAACTCCGCTTCCAGTTCTTCCACCTTGCTGACCTTATGCTCCGGCAAAAGTTCCGCATAATAGGCATCGATTCCCAATTCACGACTTATCTGTTGGGCTACTGATTCTTCATCCCCGGTGAGCATCACTGTCTTCCGGATCCCCAATTGTTTTAAGCGGCTTATTGCCTCCCCCGCATCCTCTTTTAATTCATCGGAGATAATAATATAGCCTGCGTAAACTTGGTCAATCACTATATAAACGCTGGTTCCTACAATATTGCAATCTTCATGGGGAACACTTTCCCTATGAAGCAGCCGGTCATTCCCGGCTAGAACTCTTTTGCCGCTGATCGTAGCGCTAATGCCGTGGGCCGGGATCTCCCGGTAATCGGCAATCTCTCCGGAAGGGATTGGTTCCCCGTATGCCTCTCGGATGGATTGAGCAATGGGGTGGTTCGAGAAACTCTCGGCTCCGGCGGCGGCAGCTAATATTTCTTCTTTGGTAAAGCCGTTTTTCGGTATAATCTCGGTTACCCGGAAAACACCCTTAGTTAAAGTCCCGGTCTTATCAAAAACCACCGTATCCAGCTCCGCCAGCGCATCCAGGAAATTAGCCCCCTTCACCAGAATGCCGTTTCGGGAAGCGCCGCCGATACCCCCGAAATAGCCCAAAGGGATCGAAACCATCAGTGCGCATGGACAGGAAATAACCAGCAGGATTAAAGCCCGGTAAAACCATTCATTAAATACGGCCCCCGGCAGTATCAACGGTGGAACAACGGCAATCAAGGCCGCAATCCCTACTATCACCGGGGTATAATAATGTGCGAACCTGGTAATGAACTGTTCGGTGGGGGATTTGCGCTCGCTTGCTTGTTCCACCATGGTTAAAATCCGGGCCACCGCGGAATCCTTAAATGGTTTATCTACTTTGATAGTAAGCAGTCCCTGGCCATTAATCATACCGCCCAGAACCTTCCCGCCGGATTCCACTTTACGCGGGAGCGATTCGCCGGTTAAGGCCGATGTATCCACAAAAGAGATTCCTTCAATGACTTCCCCATCCAGCGGCACCTTCTCTCCCGGTTTGACAATGATAGTCTGTCCAACCGTCACCTCTTCCGGCTTAACCTGACGGATGCCGTCATTCTCCTTTAAATTGGCATAGTCCGGCTGGATATTTAAAAGGGCGGCGATAGAACGACGGGAACGGTTAACGGCCCGGGTTTGAAAATATTCGCCGACTGCATAAAAGAGCATAACCCCAGCTGCTTCCGGTAATTGATGGATGGCGATAGCTCCACCGGTGGCAATGGTCATTAAAAAGTTTTCATCAAAAAGCTGACCCCGGATAATTTTTTTGGCGGCGCCTGCAACCACCGGCCATCCGACCAAAAAATAAGCGGTGAGCAATATGAGATATTCCGCCCAGGAATAAGGGGTCTGGTGCAATTGGTCATGATATACCAACCCGATTAGAAACAATATTCCGGCTCCGCCAATCAACCGGAGTTTGTTCTTTTCCTTCTCTTGCTCTTCACGCGGTGAAAAACCGCACCCTTCAACTCTGCGCAGCTTAATTCCCGGCTCAACCTTGGAAATTATTTCACTGGCCCGCTTCAAAAGCTTGGAGGGCACTTCCATGCTTTTGGTGGCAAAATTTATTTTAACGTTCTCCAATCCCTTGACTTTATTTAATTCCTTTTCAATCTTAGCGGCGCAGCCGGCGCAATCCAGCCCATCCAAACTATAGCGGATATGGGCGTCTCCGGTTCGCTCCAATTTCATTTCCGGTTCAATGCTGATAATGGCCGCCCGGGCTTCGACTTCGAAATCATCCGGCAATTCAACACTTGACGAGCTGAAATTGACGTTTACTTCCTCAAGTCCTTTTATTTTTCGGAGTTCTCGTTCTATTTTAGCGGCGCAATTAGGACAGTCCAAGCCTACCAGTAAATAACGCATTCGCAGTCCTTCTTTCGCAAGTTAAATTGAGTATGCTCAGAAAATATTCTAAGTAAAACAGCCACCCGGTTTTCTTTCTTTGGTCTCCGCTTGCAGGGTGGATGAGCTACCTTCCTTCGGCAAAATGTTCCTGAGCCTCTCTAATCATATTCATGATGTGTTCATCATCCAGGGAATAATAAACCATTTTCCCGTCCCGGGCATATTTTACCAGCCGGAGCGCTTTCAAAAGCCGCAGATGATGGGAGACCGCCGGGAGGCTCATTTCCATAATTACGGCAATATCACAAACACAGAGTTTTCGATGAGCCAAAAGATACAATATCTTGGTCCGGGTCTCATCCCCCAGAACTTTAAAGATCTCTGATAAGCCGGCCACTTCCAATACCTTATCCTTCAAACATTCAACCTGATCAGACGGACAGAAACTATCACATAAGTCCTGATTGCAGTGCGTATCTTTGGATATATTTCCCATACCATCACCTCTAAACAATTAAGTAATTGCTTAATCGTTATTATAAATTATTGGCCTTAATCTGTCAAGGTAATCCATAATATGATTGATTATTTTGGTTAGCGCGGCTAAAGGGGTATTATGTCCTGGAAAGATCCGCTTGCTCAAAAATTCCGAAAAATAAGGAGACAAACTTTGGAAGAAACCGGGGGTTTTGCGAAGTTCACATAGTATAGGTCCTCAAATATCTTAAAAATTTCCTCACATTTTTTGTCAAGACCGAACTTCTGTTATTATGCACGTGAAAGAGATTAAAGTATCTGTTTTTATATTTTTATAAATAATTTTTAATAAAAATTTTATATCAACTTGGCTGTTGATTTGAATCGTAGTATAATAATGTTTAGGTTAACATTGGTGTTTGGAGAAACATTTCCATGTCATATCTCAAAGGAGGGATGAAACAAAAGTTGTTAATTATAAGGCACATGAATGGCCACGATTTGTTTAATATTTAAGGAGGTCGGAAGGAAAATGGGAAGAACCAAATATGGATTGACGATTATTATGTTTACTTTATTATTGGCGATGGCAATTATCAGTCAACCCGTGAATGCCGCGGGAATTATCCCCGGAAAGGTTGAAGCCGAGAGTTATGATTCAATGTCGGGAATCCAGACCGAGGCTTGTTCCGAAGGCACATTAAATATAGGCTGGATCGACGCGGGAGATTGGATGAATTACAATATGACGATCCAGACGACCGGCGCGTATACGGTTGGTTTCAGAGTCGCCAGCCCTTATGCCAATACCCAATTACAACTTAAAAACGGCGCTGCCGTGCTTGCTACCGTTACTGTACCGAATACCGGAGGCTTTCAAACTTGGACCACGGTAAACACCACTGTTAATCTGACCGCAGGTAGTTCTACTTTACAAGTATATGCCGTAACCAATGGCTGGAATTTTAATTGGATGAACTATACATTAAATGGAGCCGCTACACCGACTCCCACCCGGGCAGCCACGGCTACACCGACACCGACCAGAGCAACTACAGCGACTCCAACTCCGACCAGGACGGCGACAGCTACACCAACACCGGGCGGAGGTGCTTTACTCACGATTGCATCGGCAACGGCATCATCAAATCTGCTACCAGCCAGTTATTCGTATGACAAGAATACCGGAACCCGCTGGGAAAGCGCCCAGGGAGTTGACCCACAATGGATTTACTGGGATCTTAGCACTAGCCAGAGTTTATCGAAGATCGTTATTGATTGGGAAGTAGCTAGTGCGGCCAATTATACCATCCAAGGTTCAACCAATTCAACCACATGGACGAATTTAGCAACCGTAACCAACTCCAACACGGCTGATCATACCACGATCACCACCAACATCAGTGGTTCTTACCGGTATGTAAGAATGTATGGTACCAGACGGACGACTGGTTGGGGGTATTCCATTTGGGAGACCTATATTTATGGAGTGAATGGCGCTACATCAACGCCAACCCCGACGCCGACTGCAACAGTGACTCCAACTCCGACGAGGAATGGAACGGCGACGCCGACTCCTACTGCAACGCCGACATCCCCTCCGGGTAACTTGCCAACAACATGGTATTTATTTAATACTTCGATGAGTGGAGTATCTCCCTTCGGACAGACCTTACAAACTACTAAAAGTACTGCAACCGGGTGGCAACCGACCCTATTGATTTCGACGGCATCCAATTATTGGTACAGTCCTGTCCAAACCGGATCTTTTTATAGCGGTCCTTGGAACCTTATCCTATGGAGTAATAATCCCGGTGCCTCATCCCGAGTCGCGGTTGAACTTTATAAAGTAAACGCCGACGGTAGCGGGGCGGTTTTACTTGGTTCGCAAAATCAAGAGGCGGGAATCAATAGCGCTGGTAACCATGCCACGACATATTCTCTCTATATTACCGGCTTCTCTCTCAATAACCAGCGTTTAATGCTTAAAATCAACAAGACCAGTGGTGCCGATTTAACAATCTGTTATAATACCAATGATTTTCCAACCCGTCTGTTAGCTCCGGTTGCGAATTCCACTCCAGTTCCGCCTACACCGACACCTGATCCGACCTTCTGGGATCGGTCCAATATACCGACAGCCCAAAACGTTATGATCTATAAGTTCTTAAACCGGACGTATGGAAAATATACTGATAGTCAGATTTATTGGACTTTTAATGGGGTAACTCGTACCATTGCCGAACAAAACTATATCGATATGCCCGCAAATGCATCAGGGAGGGTATACTTCGGTCTTGGTGCACCCGCAGATCCCGCCAATCCAAATGCTTATTGGGATTATATCGAACATACAATTTCGCCAACCGTATGGTATGGAAATGTTACCCGGGTTGACGGCTGGGGTATTCCGATAGCTTTGTTGTTGCGTTGTTCAGATGGGTTTGAATTTGAAATGGGAGACGATCAATGGTTGTTTAAAACTGATCGTACCACGATATTTAATACATATAAGGCTTCGGTACCTGCTGAATTCCAGCAAACCGCGACTTTAAATGCACCTTACCGGATCGTAGCCCCTGGTAACTGCCCGGTGTTCCAGCCGGGAGGAATTTATGCCAATTACTATACGGCGTATGTCAATCAAGTCTGGTCAACCTGGGGATTGACTTACTCGAAACCAACTACTCAACAAGTGTTTGCCTGTGATGGTTCGATCCGTGAAGACTCTCCGGTTTGCGCGGCGCTTAACAGGCATACTGCTTTGTTACCGCAGTCGGAATGGAATAACAGCTCTTATTTCTATCAAAGCGCTCCGGCAAACTACTTCTCTCAATTCTGGCATACTCATGGAATTGGTGGTTTGGCCTACGGTTTCCCCTATGACGATCAGGGAGATTATGCTTCTTATATTTCCCATGCAGGTCCTCAATACTTAATAATTGCTATCGGGTTCTAAATTAAAAATCAGGGAGTGGGGTCTTCCCACTCCCTGATTTTTATATCATCGGCTTTTTCTTTTGGCGACGGATTCTTTTTTATTTCAATAATCAATAAATTATTTGAGAACCCACAAACATAGGCTTCAACCAACTCCCCCAATCACCGTCACCACAATCTCCCTTTCACCCCTCGGTCCGTCAAACTCACATAAAAAAATATTCTGCCAGGTGGACAAACCCATTTTCCCTTCAATGATCGGAACCGTTTCGCTAGGGCCGACGATTCCCGCCTTTAAGTGGGAGTCCCCATTGCCGTCCTGGGCGTCATGCTGCCAAACCCCATGGGGAATCAGCTTCCGTAACAGGGAAACCACATCATTTTGAACGCTCTGATCCCAATTCTCCTGAATCATAATAGCCGCGGTAGCCCCACGGACATACACATTCACCAGACCAGTCATTACTCCACTTTCCGCTACCATGGATTTAACTTCCCTGGTAATGTCATATAATCCTTCTCGGGAATTAGTTTGAAACTTGATAACTTTTTGCATGAACCACCATAAATTATTGGTTTAGTCTTCGATAAAAATTACTTCATACATAAGCAAACGTAACTTCTTCAGCCCCAAGTGTATGCAGTCCGGCGCTTCTTTTCCCCAGCGCGCCGGGGTGAACCTTGCCGGCTTGGATGCGCTCCTTGAATATGCACCCGCGTCGTCAAAAGTGGTGATATGCTAGGCGCGACCGAGCGAGGACCGGAAACGTACTCAATGTACGTTGAGGACCGGAGAGACGGAGCAACGACGCAGATCGCCGCTTTTCACGGCGCAGCACACAATCCGGCAAAGCTCTTTAAATTTCACAATAACTAGCCCAAATTATCAATATCTAATAAAACAAAATCCGGCCGCAGTTTTCACAATAAATCATCACATCATCGCCCCGCTTCGCCTTCTGCAGGAGCATCTCCGATAAACTCACATGGCAAGCGCCGCAATTGGAATTCTTGATCTGCGCGATTCCAATCCCATGATGGGCCTTGGCGATTTTACGGTAGCGTTCCAGCCATTCCACGGGGACTTGCGCCGCCGCCTCGGTTAATTCCTGTTCCAAGCCAACAATATCGATGTTGAGTTCCCCTGACTTTCGTTTGGTCTCCTCTTGCAGCGCCTTACAAACCCGTTCATGATCGGCCCGCCGCTTTTGAAGCTCCGCCTTCTGTTCCGCCAGTGTTTCTTCCTGCTCCAGCAACTGCAATATTTCATCTTCCAGCTTGGTAATGGCATTTTTATATTCGGCGACTTTCTGCTGGATCTGCTCAAGCTCCCGGGAACTGGTCACCGAACCCCCGTATAGCTTCTTCTCCTCGGCGGCCAAATGTTCCTGATGGGATTTGAGCTCCAAATCCAGTTTCCGGTTGGAACTCTGAATCGTTTGCAACTTCTTTTCCATCTCATCCAGCCGGGAATTCATCTCCCCCAACGCCGCTTCGGTTTGAGCCAATGGCGGACTATTCCGCGCCTGTTCCTGTTCCTTTTTTAAAGCCGCTAAACGGGTCTCAATGGTTTGAACCTGAAATAAACCGGGCAGATTTGCCACGTAGAATCCCCCTTACAAAGTTAAAATCTGATAAGGTTCAGCCTCAACTGCGGCGGAGGAAATCACTTGAAAATCGCCGCTATTGCCGAACTGTCCTTCCAAATATCCGGTTATTAACGGTATAAAACAACGTTCCGTGGTCCAGTGCCCAGCCTCAATAACAGCCAGACCGGCTTCCTTGGCGAATAAAAGATCATGATAATTCAATTCCCCGGTCAAATAAGCATTCGCCCCTTGCTGAGCCACCTTAGACAAAATACTCCGGCCGCTCCCGGTACATACGGCCAGCCGCTGAACTTTCCGGCTTGAATCGCCTGTAACCCGCAAATATTTGGCGCCTAACTCCCGTTGAACCATTCGACACAGATCCGTTAATCGTAACCCGGAGTCAAAAACACCGCTGCACCCCAAACCATCAGCGGATTCATTGAATAATGGATAAATATCAAAGGCAGGTTCTTCATAAGGATGATTTTTACGGATGGAATCCATTATCCCAGCCAGGTTTCGCCGGTGGACGACCATCTCCAGCCGGACTTCCGCCGTTGTCTCCAAGACTCCCGGTTCCCCCAGGTATGGCCGGGCTTGGTGATTAGGCCGGAAGGTTCCGTTTCCCCTTATTTCAAAGGAACATTCGCTATAATTCCCGATAATACCGGCTCCGGCTGAGGCCATGGAGTTTCTAACGGTCTCCAGGTGACTTTCCGGCACAAATACCACGATTTTATACTGATCTCCCGGTATAGACTCAATGGTTGTCAATTCCTTTAACTGCAAGCGTTGTGCAATATAACGGTTTAAACCCTGGACAGAACTGTCCAGATTGGTATGAGAGGCCACCAGGAACAGATCGTTTTTTAGTAAGGCATTCAGGTAAAATCCAACTCCGGAGGCAGGATCAACTTGAAAAAACGGTTTAAAAAACAAAGGATGATGAACAATGAAACCATCCACCGCTAGCCCTATCCCTTCATCCAGCACTTCCCGGTTTAAATCCACGGCTGCCAAAACCCGTTTTACCGGCATGTTTTTATTGCCGACTTGCAGGCCCACATGATCGTAACTCTCAGCTATGTCCCAAGGCGCCAAAGAATTTAACGCACTTAAAATCTGATGCAGATAAACCAAATCCACACCCACCTTCCACCATTCTGCTTTGATTATAACATATTGTAGCGTAGCTACAATTAAAAAATTGTCCTATATATGTTAAATAAGTTTTAAACGACCTTGTTATCTTCTGTGATTCGGGGATGCCCGTTTCGTGTTCCGCGTTTAGCGTTCAATGTTTTCCGTGATTCGAGGAGGTTTGTTCCGAATTTTGTATTCATCGTTCATCGATTAAGCATGGAACCTGAGATTTGAACCCGGAACCTTGAACTCGGAACGCTGAACGATAGACCCAAAACCCTAGCCCACAACCCCGGAACCGGAACGCTGAACAATAAAAAAAGCGGGTTTCCCCACTTTAGTTTTAAAACTGCTTATTATTTTTACTGAATTGGTGGGCCCACTCGGATTCGAACCAAGGACCGATCGGTTATGAGCCGACTGCTCTACCGCTGAGCTATGGGCCCAAAAATCTATCAGCACAGCATTAAATATTATACACTGTTTCTCGCCGGACATCAACCCCTAAAAACGGAAGAATCCGTTTTTTTGAGAATTGTGGTAATTTCCGTGCGGTTGAATTGGGTTCACCACAATTCGATGACAACAGAAAATCTGTTTTTTGTGAGTCATGACAAAGCCTAATCTAAAAAGTCCTTCAGCTTCTTGCTGCGACTGGGATGACGTAATTTACGAAGGGCCTTGGCCTCAATTTGCCGGATGCGTTCCCGGGTGACATTAAAGATCTGCCCGACCTCTTCCAGGGTCCGGGCCCGGCCGTCATCCAACCCGAAACGGAGCCGCAGCACTTTTTCTTCACGCGGCGTCAAGGTATTTAATACATCCTCCAATTGCTCTTTCAGCAGCCGGAATGAAGCGGCTTCGGCCGGCGCGGGGGCATCCTGATCCTCAATAAAATCTCCCAGATGGCTGTCTTCTTCCTCGCCGATGGGGGTCTCCAGGGAGACAGGCTCCTGGGCAATCTTGATGATCTCCCGCACCCGTTCCGGGCTCATCTCCATCTCCTCGGCTATCTCCTCCGCCGAAGGTTCCCGTCCAAGGGATTGTAATAGCTGACGGGAGACCCGGATTAATTTATTAATGGTCTCCACCATATGGACCGGTATCCGTATGGTCCGGGCTTGATCGGCAATCGCCCTGGTAATGGCCTGCCGGATCCACCAAGTTGCGTAAGTGCTAAATTTAAAACCTTTCCGGTAATCAAATTTTTCGACAGCCTTGATTAAGCCCAAATTTCCTTCCTGGATCAGGTCGAGGAACAACATTCCCCGTCCCACATAACGTTTGGCGATGCTGACCACCAGCCGGAGATTGGCCTCGGCCAACCGCCGTTTGGCGTATTCGTCGCCCGCCTCCACTTTACAGGCTAGTTCGATTTCTTCGCTTGCGGAAAGGAGCGGCACGCGGCCGATTTCCTTGAGATACATCCGGACCGGATCATCCAGTGCAATCCCTTCGGGAATCGTAAGATCAATTTCTACCTCTTCAACTTCACCTTCCACCGGATAACCATCTTGTTCACCGCCGGACTCGTCGCTGGTGTCGGGCAGAATCTCAATACCGTTGCTGGTTAAAGTTTCATAGACATCATCAATTTGGTCAGGGGATAGGTCAACTTGTTCCAATGTATCCATAATTTCTCGATATGAAACGATCCCTTTTCGCTTGCCTTTAACAATCAATTCCTTTATGCCTTCAATGTTTGGCAAGGCCTTTTCTTTACTCAAAGTCCGTTTACCATCCTTCCGGGGGAGGAGTTCCCTATATTTAACAATTTTTTATCCTTTAAAAATCGATCATTATGAAGTAATATAAAGAAGAACAGATTTATTATTACTAAACTCCGGGCGAAAAACCCGGGAATTCTTTTTGAAGTTTTCGCTTTAATTCGGTAAACTGTTTAATCCTGTTTTTAAGCTCATCCTCGGTGAATGGATTTCCGGACTCATCCCGGCAGGCGGTAATTTGCCAGGTCAGGCTTTGAATTCTCTCTTCCAATCGTAGTTTTTTTAAGCGGCTGATATTGCCTGAAAGATCCGTTTGACAGTCTTTTATCTTTTGCTCCGCAACTAAAGAAACCGCCACTTCACGGAGGGAACCGCTTAAGACCTCCAAAATCTTGTCAGAATCTTTGATATCGCCTTCTAAACCGCTCAGTACCGAGAATAAATCCTGCCAAATCTTGAAACTAAACTCATCGATTTTCAATTCTTCTTTAATTCGCTCAAATTTTTCATATTCCTGCAAAGCAGACTGTAAAAGTTCCTTTTCTGCTTCAAAAATAGCTTTTTTTAGAGGGGTAAGCTCTTCCAGGTTTAATCCGTTGGATGAACCCGCATACATAGGAATATCCGCTATTTTTACAGTCGTTTCTTTAGTATAACTATTATTAAGGTTCTTATCCAAAACCGGTGATTTCTTCCTGTTATTTTTCAGCCATTCTTTAAATTCAGCGAAGACTGATGTTTCAGTAATACCGATCTCCCGTGCCAATTGCCGTAAATAATACTCCCGGGATATATTACTGTCCAATTCCGCAATTTGAGGTAAAGCGGCGGAGACTGCCCGTACTTTGCCCTCCGGAGTATTTAAGTCATATTCTTTAATGGCCAAGCCAATTTTAAAATCCGTAAAATGAAACGCTCCATCCACCAGTTTTTGAAACTCAGCGGCTCCCTTGTTTTTGATAAAAGAATCCGGATCATCCCCTGCTGGTATCGTTAATACTTTTACGGTTAATCCGGCTTCTTTCAAGATCTCCATCCCGCGGACAGTGGCGTGCTGTCCGGCGGCATCCGCATCATAGGCTAAAATGACTTCCCCGGCGTATCTTTTAATCATTCGAGCTTGCTCTTTGGTTAATGCTGTTCCCAAAGAGGCTACCGTATTCGAAAAACCCGCCTGATGCGCTTGGATCACATCCAAATAACCTTCGACAATGGTTGCTTGGTTCAAACGGCGCAGAGTTTCCTTGGCCAATGATAATCCGTATAAAAAATTGCCTTTACGGAAAACGGGAGTTTCAGGAGAGTTTAAATATTTGGGCTGCCCCTCGGCAACATCCCGAAAAACCCGCCCTCCAAAACCGATAACATTCCCTTTGGGATCTAAAATCGGAAAGATGACCCGGTCCCGGAAGCGATCATAATAACCGGTTTCGCCGAGACTCACCAATCCCAAAGTTTCTGCCAATTCAAGCTTTACTCCTTTCTTCCGCAACACCTCGGTTAAGCTTTGCCGGGCAGCGGGTGCAAATCCCAAACAAAACCGGTTGCAAGTTTCCACAGTAAGACCGCGCTTTAAAAAATAATTCAGGGCTTGTTTCCCAGCTTCGGTCCGGTGTAAACACTGAACAAAATAAGCCATTGCCAGTTGATTTATTTTATACAACTCTTCCTTTTTGCGGGTATCCACCGTTTGCTCTGTGGAGGTTTCCGGCCAAACCAACCCGGCCCGGTCCGCCAGCAGGCGGGCAGCTTCAATAAACTCAAGGTTTTCCATCTTTTGAATAAAACTAAAAACATCGCCTCCGGTGCTGCATCCAAAACAGTAGTAAAACTGCTTGGCTTGGTTCACATTAAACGAAGGAGTTTTTTCGGAATGAAAAGGACAAAGACCAATCAATGCGCGGCCTGATCGTTTTAAAGTAACATATTCGGAGATGACCGATACAATGTCATTCTTCTCCTTGATTTCCCGGAAAAAATCCTGCATTTGTTCCTTTGCCAAGTTCCACTCCAACACGTAAGTCTTTGCAAACAGAATTGTTTCAATCAATTCGTAAATTTTTTCCATACGGATAGTGTATGGCTCAAAAATTATTTTCGCGGATTTTTGCGGAGTTCCTGCCGGTGATATAATTATTCATTGCCAATATCAGAATTACTAAAAAAAAAACGCCTTTATGGCGTCACTAAACCTTCCGGAGTAAACCGCAATATTTTTACTTTGCCCTCTTCACCGAGAGGTCCCAAATCTTTTCCGTTGAAATTCAACTTAAGCGCGGTGGGATTGCCGACTTGAATGACTAAATCCTTTTGAGCGGTCCATAAAAGTTTCGATGTTGAAGGGCTAAAGGTACTGCCGTTCTCTGTATAGACAAAACGGCCGTCGGATTTGACCGAAACCCAGACACGACCGGTAAATGAGGCATAAACTTCGATTGGATATGATTGGGTGTTCAAAGTTTCATCCGGTTTTGATTCTACAGATCTCCGGGAAGACAGAGCCTCCTGCGTATAGACGTGTTTAATGGGCGGAAATACGAAACTGAAAACCAGTAACAGTCCAATAATGGAGGCGGTAACCGTTAAATATGCTTCCCGGGACCAGTGAAGGGTTACTGTGGGATTATATTTTTCAGAAACAGCCTTTTCAAGCTGAACTTGACGCTCCTCTTCTTCGATTTGGGATTTTATATCGTGATAACGTTGTAATACCTCTTGGGGATCCAACCCTACGGCGCTGGCATAATTGGCGATAAATCCCTTCCGGTATACTTCTCCGGGAATTCCGTTGAAATCCCCGCGATCAATTGCCTCCAAATAGCGGAGGCTAATTTTGGTGATTTCCTGAACCTCTTTTAAAGACAAATTTCTCTCTTCCCTGGCTTTCCGAAGATATTCCCCAATCTCTTTCAAAATAAACACCCCTGTTAACATAGCGTGAAAATCTTCTTTTCCATTCAACTATATTACACGCACTGATAATCATTTCCTCCGGCCATTCGCCCGGACTCTCCGCGAATGATGGCAACCCGCTTTGGTTATAATTGTGTGATTATCAAATACAAATATTAATATATATTCGAGGTCAAATAAGACAGTTCCTTCCTTATGAGCAAAAATTACTACCCCTGGTTCCGTTTTTTTAGTTCTTCCATTTGACGGGCGGTAATATATACCTCCCTGGGTTTGCTTCCCTCATAGGATCCAATCATTCCTTTGGATTCCATCATATCTACCAGACGGGCCGCCCGGGTGTATCCTACTCGTAAACGCCGCTGTAAAACCGAAGCGGAAGCCTGGCCGTACTCCACCACGATCCGGACCGCATCCCAGAAAAGGTCGTCTTCATCGGGAGCCGTCCCCGCTTCCTTCTTCTCGGGAATATTGACGAACTGTTCTTGATAAGTTGGTGTGCCTTGCAGCTTCCAATGTTTAATTACCGCTTCGATCTCGCGCTCCGTCACCAATGCCCCTTGAATCCGTCTCGGCTTCATGGCGCCTACAGGAGAGAACAACATATCTCCCTGCCCCAATAAACGTTCCGCTCCCACGCTATCCAAAATCGTCCGCGAATCAATTTGCGAGGATACTGCAAAAGCAATCCGCGAAGGAATATTAGCCTTTATCAAGCCGGTAATTACATCCACCGATGGACGTTGTGTGGCTACTACCAAGTGAATTCCGGTAGCTCTTGCCATTTGCGCTAAGCGGCAAATAGCATCCTCCACCTCAACCGGGGCTATCATCATCAAATCGGCTAATTCATCAATGATTACCACTATCACCGGTAATAGCTGTTCTTCAGTCACCGTTGCATTGTACTTTTCCAAATCACGAACCCGCGCTTCGGCAAATAACTTATAGCGGCGTTCCATCTCGTCGACTACCAGCTTTAGAACTCCACTAGCTTTCCTGGCCTCAGTAACCACCGGAGCCATCAAATGCGGGATTCCATTATACATTGACAATTCAACCATTTTGGGGTCAATCATGATAAATTTGACTTCGCTGGGGAAAGCCTTATAAAGGATACTCATTATTAAAGTATTGATACATACGCTCTTTCCCGAACCGGTGGCCCCGGCCACCAAGAGATGAGGCATCTTTTTAAGATCGGCCATCACAACCTCGCCGCCGATGTCCACGCCCAAAGCAACGCTTAGTTTTCCCGAATTCCAAAAGTTTTTTGAGTCAAGCATATCCCGCAGGGTCACGATTTGGGTTTCGTGGTTGGGAACTTCGATTCCGATGGCGGCTTTCCCCGGTATCGGGGCTTCAAGCCGGAGCCCTTTGGCTGCCAAAGCCAGGGCAATATCGTCAGTCAAATTCACAATCCGGCTAACCTTAACTCCCGGAGCCGGTTGTAAATCATAACGCGTAATAACCGGACCATAATGAATATCAATAACCTTGGCCTGAACCCCGAAACTGGCCAGGGCTTCCTCCAACTGGTGCGACTGATCCAAAAACCGGGCTCCCTTTTTTTGACGGTTGGAACCCCCGATTAAATTCGGATCCGGCAATTTATAGTTACCCTTTCGTAATTCAGGTTTTTCAATCGTTTCCGGAGTAGCCACCTGATGCTTCTCCGTATTCTTCTCTTTTAACATACTGTGAAGAGTTGCCAAAACATTACTTTCCTGCTTCTTAGACGGAGAAAACTGCACTACTTTGCCGGCGGATTTCGCAGAAGGCATCTCTTCCATCTCGGGCAAATGGAATTCCACTGGATGAATCATGACTGGTTTATCGTCTTTCTTTTCTTCCAAAGCCGCCGGCTTGCGGCGGATTTTTACACGGTTTCCAAATCCGAATAAAACCTCGGTTAACGGCCGATCCAGGGCCAAAATAATGGTTATGGCCAGCCATATAAAAACAAACACGCCGCTTCCGAATTTACCGAATAAATGCAATAAATTAAGCGCTATAAAATGCCCGACGACCCCTCCACCGTCCGGCGCGGAATTCCAACTATTTGCCGTAATGGCAATCCCGCTGAAAAAATGCATTACGACCAATGCCCATAAAAAAAGCAACGCCAAGGAGATAAAATGCATTACGGAGCGGATTCCATGCCGCCATCGCAACAGATACCAACCAACGACTCCGCAGAATAAAACCGGAATAATCGCCCCACGCCGTCCAAAAACATAATGTAGCCCTTCTTTTAAAATATCACCGACAAAGCCAGCCCCGTTAGAAAAAAGTGACACTAGGGACAATAGGGCGACGCCAAGCAAGAGAACTCCGGTTATCTCAAATCGCTGTTCAATTAAGCGGCTATCCTCAGGAACACTCTCATTTTCCAGTTCCTCAGGTATTTTTTTGGTACGGGCCACGTTTTTCACCACTTCCGACTGATTTCCTTCCACACGGGATCATTATTGACGATATCTCTTTTATATTTACTGTAATTTCGAGGATGTCTCGTTCCGCGTTCATCGTTCAACGATTATACATTACGTCACCCGCACAACCTTGAACCCGAAACTCGGAACGCTGAACGATAGGCCAAAACCCTAAACTCCTTCGCCATCATTAAGAATGACTGTAGCGATATTGGCAGAATGGGCCGCCACCCGTTCCAGATTACTCAACATTTCCACATAAATAACTCCGGAACCCGGCCAGCATTTTCCCTGATTTAAACGATGAATATGATTTTGGCGCAATTCTTCTTCCAATTTATCCATATTGCTTTCCCGATTTTGCACTTGTTTCGCCTGTTCCAAGTTATTCTCCCGCAAAGCTTGGCACGCCTTGCTAAAAAGATCAACCGATTTGCCGAAGAATAGTTCCATTTCGTTTAACGCGAGTTCGGAGAAAGGTAGTTGTTCCCGGTATCTTTTCTCGGCTAAATTGGCGATATTGTTGGCATGGTCTCCGACCCGTTCAATATCACTGACAATATGCAACAGACCGGCCAAACGTTGGGATTGAGCTTCAGTTAATGAGTTTTGCGATAACAAAGCCGATAAATAAAAAGTGATTTGTTCCTGTAAATCATCTACAATGGCTTCATCCCGGTTGATACCGTTCAACAGGTGGAGTTGACCTTTTAAAAAAGCCTGGCGGGACGATTTTAGCATTTCCAGCGCCATGTTCGCCATTTGGTTGATTTCATGTCCTGCCAAAATCAAGGCCAATGCAGGACTCTGCAATGCACGGCGATCTAAAAAAGTGGCGCTGCTGGAACCAATCCTGCCTTTTTCCGAAAACATCGCGATTTTAAGCTTAGTGGCGACAACCGACAAAGGAAACCAAATACAAATTACCGTCATATTAAACATGGTATGAGCCATAGCCAAATCCCAACCGCTGAACCAGTTATTTGACAACGTCCTGGGAATCGGCCATTGAAAAGCGGCGATCTCGAACCATTGAAACCCCATACGCAGATAATGACTAATCTCCCGGACCGCGCTAATGGCAAACGGTAAGAACGCCAGCCAGATCAAAGCAGTTATTAAATTGAAGGCAAAGAGAAACCAATTCACCTTCTTTACGCTGGAAACCCTGTCCAAACCCACCAGCATATTAATAATTGCAGCTCCAACATTAGCTCCGATGATGATTGCAAATGCTCCGCTGAAAAAATCGGAAAAAGACAAGGCTAAACCAACGCCAACCGCACTTTGAATCAAAACCACCACGGTATTGCTGCTGCGAAAAATGGCCGCCAAAGTTAATCCCAAAACAAAACCGAGCCATGGATTAAGAAAGATAGGCTTAATGAATGAGTTGGTTCCGGGCTGCAATGCCAGAATCTGATAAGCCTGATAAAACAACTCAAAACCGAGATACATCAAACCCAAATTGAGCAAAATCTGTCCTAAATAGTGCCAATTACGTTTTTTCCCGTATGAATACAATAAATAACCAACAAATAGCAATAAAAACGAGATCGCACCCAGTTTAATGGCCATTAAATGAGCAGTAACGGTAATTCCCAGATTAACCCCCAGCATAATCCATAAAGCTGGGAGTAAACTGAGCAAACCGGCATTCACCAGGCTCGAGATCATCCCAAATGTTAATACATTGCTCTGGAGAACCGCAGCCATCCCGATTCCGGTAACTACACTGGATATCGGACCTCTTGATTGGGTTTCCAGGATCGCCCGTATTTTTTCCCCGAACATTTTTTGAATACCATCACCGAAGCGTGAGATTGCAAATAAAAAAAGTCCTAGAGCTCCAATGAGTTTTAATATACCTTCGACTATCGGCGGCAAATGAAGAATCCTCCTGTTATGCAAATAATAATATCATTCCTGGTTGCACCTTACAAGGCATGAGTGTTAATATGAATTGTATCCAATCCAATTCATAAAACGTTCTCCAACTAATCAAAGTATTGCGCATTTCTTTTAGTGTAAAATATCGCAACCTATATAGCATAGCAGTTTTTTATCAAGAACTATAATAACTAATATTCTCGTACAAACCGGTAATTCCTGCCTGGGATTCTGTGCGAGTACACTTTTCGATAGCTTAAAACTGCAATGTTTCAATAGTAGATAATATACGAACCCAAAATTAAAAGATATACAAATACAAATGCAACTTATAAAATAAGTTGCACCAGATTCTTGACCGTGCCTACAAGTATGGGTATTAAAAGGAAACATTCGATTAATTGCCCGACTGCACCGCTGATTTTTCATGAACTACCGAAATCAACGCTCCCGGCTGCCAGTCCGGATTCAAATAATCTTCAGGGTTAGTGCTGATTAAACGGTCAATTTGAAATTGCCCGTTTTGTAATTGCCTAAGCATAAATTTCCTGCCGTTGAGATTCAATTCATGGGTTTGATTCTCCGGCAAACTAACTGGTTCCCCTTGGTCATTTTCCCCAAAAACGACTTCCGGAGGCACAATTGTATATAAAAGCATCATTGCAATCCCCTCGGTTTTGAACCGTATTTCAGTTCAACAATTTCTTCCAATTTTTTTAAAGCCTGACTGATTCCGCCGATTTCATCAATAATACCGCTGGCAACAGCATCCTTCCCCACCAATACCGTGCCGATATCCCGAACCAAATCACCGGTCCGGAACATCAATTCCCGGAAACGCTCCTCTGTAACCTTGGAATGATTAGTGACAAACTTGATGACCCGGTCCTGCATTTTATCCAAATACTCATATGTCTGCGGCACACCCACCACCAGGCCGGTTAAACGCAGCGGATGAATGGTCATGGTGGCTGTCTCGGCTATAAAACTATAATTTGTCGAAACCGCAATGGGCACCCCGATAGAGTGTCCCCCGCCCAAGACCAATGAAACAGTTGCCTTGGATAAACTCTCAAGCATTTCTGCAATGGCCAGACCGGCTTCCACATCTCCGCCGACGGTATTCAGGATTACCAACAGCCCTTTAATCTCTTTGCTCTGTTCAATAGCGACCAATTGTGGAATAATATGTTCATATTTGGTCGTTTTGTTTTTCGGCGGCAAAATAACGTGGCCCTCGATCTGTCCGACAATAATCAAGGTGTGAATATGATTTTCAACCGGCGGCGGTGTAGTGATCTGCCCGAGGGTTTTTAAATTTTGCAAAACTACTCGTTGTTTCCGGGGACTCTGCCTTAACGGTTGTTCAAGCGGTTCTTCCGCCGGATTCCCTTCACCGGATGCGGCATAATCTTTTTCCATTGATGGCTGTTGAGTTTCCAAACACAACCCTCCATTTTACGCTGGGAAAATTCTTATATCTTAATACTATAAACAGCGCTTCCATAGTATAACTAGAAATCCCAAAAACCATACAATAACGCTTAGGCCTAATCTTGCTCCGCTATATACAAACTAAAAAATAGGTTTAATTTTTATTGCAAAAGTGTTAAATTTTTGTTAGCCAAATAATAGCTTGGCATCATACAATTTTCAGCTGACTAACATAAATAAATTCATTTGCCATGTTTTGTAATAAGTGATAGAATATAATAAATATAGTTTTAATAATTCAATTTTAAAAATTTACCATTTTAGTTAGGTTTTGGTGATACTATCAAATACCCCTTGACGGAATCGTTCATATTAGCTAATCCCCGTTGAAGATAAGAATAGGAGCAATTCATATGGAGACGTTGGAACAATTATTACGGCCCGGTAGAGAAATTCAAATCGAATTTGAAGGGGTAAACGGAGAAAAAATCAATAGTAAAACGAAGATTATCCGTTGTGCCCAACGAGAATATCTGGCCTTATTGGTCGCATCAAAAACCAATTATCTGAATCACTTGACCGCAGGAGATTCAATTACTTTAACTTGCCGCAGCGAATCGAAAAACGTATTTTGCTTTGTTACGGAGTTTGTTGAGTTAAAGTCGGGCGAACTTCCCATCATCATTGTGAACCGGCCAACCAAAATCGATAACGCATCGCGGCGTAATTTCTTCCGTTGTGATGTCCGGTTGCCGTTCACTTATTTTCTGCGGAATAAAGAACGGAAGGGCGAGGTTATCAATCTATCTGCCGGAGGAGTATTTGCGGTAATCGATGTTGATAGTTCCATCATCGTCGGTTCCAGGCTGGCCTGTAAATTATTTTTACCAAAAACAAAGGAACCAATCATGTTTGTGGGCAGGGTCGTCGGGATCCGGAAAATTGACGACAATCAGGGCATTGCCTTGAGTTTTCAGAATTTAACCAAAGACCAACAAACGCTTATTGTAAAATATCTTTTTGACCAGCAACGGGTGATGCTGATCCAAAAACGGGTTAGCGGCAATAACAATAATAAATTAATGATTATGTAGTCTTAAAAACTTCATCGGCAAAATAAAACTAAAGGACCGTCAGGTCCTTCATTTTATTTGTTTTTTTCCTTCGCCCATGAATCCTTCAACGAAGCAGCCCGGTTGAACACCAGTTTTTCAGCGGTGGCCTCTGGATCGACGCAAAAATATCCCTGCCGCAAGAATTGATATCTGCCTCCCGGGGTTGCACCTTTCAAACTTGGTTCCACCAAACATGTTGTTAAGACTTCCAGGGAGTTGGAGTTTAGATTGGTTTTAAAATCAGTCCCCTCCGGTACATCATCCGGATTTTCCACGCCAAAAAGCTGATCATAGAGACGTACTTCCGCTTTAAGGGCATGCTTTACCGAGACCCAGTGCAGGGTTCCCTTTACTTTACGCCCGTCACCGGACCAGCCGCCCCGGGTCGCCGGATCATAACTGCAATGAAGTTCTACAACTTCTCCTGTTTTATCATCCTTGACCACTTTTTCGCAACGAATATAATAAGCGTGTTTAAGCCGGACTTCCACCCCCGGAGCCAACCGGAAATAGCCTTTGGGCGGATTTTCACAGAAATCATCCTGTTCGATGTAGATCTCCTTTGAAAATGGAACCTTCCGGGTGCCCATTTCCGGGTTCTCCGGGTTTATCTCGGCATCAAACTCCTCCACCTGATCTTCCGGATAATTGTCGATGATTACCTTCAACGGCCGCAATACCGCCATAATCCGGGGCGCCCGTAGGTTTAAATCTTCCCGCAAACAATGCTCCAACAATGCAAAATCCACAGTGCTATTGCTCTTGGCGACTCCGATCCGGTCGCAAAAGTTACGGATGGACTCCGGAGTGTAACCCCGGCGGCGCAAGCCGCAAAGCGTCGGCATCCGTGGATCGTTCCAGCCGGAAACATAATTATCCTTTACTAGTTCCAACAGTTTTCGCTTGCTCATTACTGTATAAGTCAAATTGAGTCTGGCAAACTCAATCTGCCGGGGAGGCTGCGGAAACTCATCCCGGAATTGCTCGATTACCCAATCGTAAAGCGGACGATGGTCCTCATACTCAAGGGAGCATAATGAATGGGTAATTTCCTCTATCGCGTCCGAAATGGGATGTGCATAATCATACATGGGATAAATACACCACTCATCGCCTGTCCGATGGTGCGTTACACGGCGAATTCTATAAATAACCGGATCACGCATGTTGATATTCGGTGAAGCCATGTCAATTTTAGCCCGTAATGTCCGGGACGCGTCAGGGAATTCACCAGCCCGCATCCGTCTGAATAAATCCAAGTTCTCACTTATGGAACGCTCCCGGTAAGGGCTATCCTTTCCCGATTCCGTCAAAGTACCCCGGTATTCCCTGATTTCATCTCCCGACAGGTCGCAAACATAAGCCTTACCATTCATAATAAGTTTCTCGGCACATTGATAAAACCTTTCATAATACTCGGAAGCGTAAAAAAGCCGTTCTTCCCAGTCAAAACCCAGCCAATGGATATCTTCCTTGATGGCCTCCACATATTCGATATCCTCTTTTACCGGGTTGGTGTCGTCAAAACGGAGGTTGCATTTTCCGCCGAACAAAGCGGCCATTCCAAAATCAATGCATAATGCTTTGGCATGCCCAATGTGCAAATAACCGTTAGGCTCGGGAGGGAAACGGGTATGAACCCGGTTGCCGCACTTCCCCAGCTGAAGATCCTCGGTAATGAACTCCTGAATGAAATTGGAGGGGGTGGTTTGGTTGGAGACCGGTGAATTGTTTTGCGTATTGGCATCCGCTTTTAAATTGCCTAAATTAATATTGCTTGTCTCCATTGTTATTGTTCCTCCTTTATATATAAAACGGTTAGGATTCTGTAAGAATTACACGGAATGACTTCCCATCATTTAGCTTATACAGATATCTTTTCTATTATAATATTAATCTAATTGGGTTTGCAATTGTATTTTTGACTTCCGCAAAAAATTAATCCCGATTTTTGATTAAAACATCAAAAATAGGACTTATTTGTCCTTAACTTCCTGAAAATTATGTCGATAATTAAGTTACAAAACATTTTCCGGAATTATCCGGCAACTTGGAAGCAAATGTTTACGGCTGATCTCTCCCAAAAATCCAAATCCTCCTTATCATATATTCAAGAGACCGAAGTCTCTTGAATTTTTTGATTTTTTAAAATCAATGAAGGGATCTCTTATATGAAATCCCTTTTAGCGTAGTTACTTAGATTATTCAATTTACTGTAAATCATAAATCCCGATATCATCAATATACCAGCCGTCATAAACGAAATAGCCGGTGGTTAATCGGAATCTGATTTTAACATTAGTTTGTGTCTTATATGTATCTAGACTAATAATCGCATTTCCCCAACCTATACTCCCGGTATAAGAAGTAAGTTACGTCCATATCGAACCGCCATCTATGGATATTTCAACACGACAGGAGGCGTCATTATTTTGAACATTGTACCGATGCCAAAAATACAAATACGGGTTGTACTGCCAGACAAATTTATGGAATTTGATGTTAATGAAGTATCTACATTAGTGGTATAATATCCTCCCGGACTATCGGTCTAACAATTTGAAGCACTATGGTAGTATGTAGTGGTTTTTATCAGAAACCATAAAAGAGGACCCAGATTCGGCATCATCGAAATAATTAGAGAATAAAGATGATTCCTTGATACGAATATCATCAATATACCAACCATCGGAAGTATAATAATATGCATAAATACGAAATCTAATCTGTATTCTAGCGGTTTTATAGGCTCCTAAATCAATAACTTGTGATTGCCAATCGATATTTCCTCTGCCATAATAGGCCTTTACTTGACTCCATGTTTCGCCGTAATTATTTGATATTTCGACGTAACAATATGCGCTGGATCCAATATTATACCTATGCCAAAACTCTAGGTACGGACTTTCACTTCCGTTCATATCAATGATGCATGTGATCAAGCTATAATCGACATAAGATTTATAATCAGCGCCAGGACTATCTGTCCAAGAATGCGAACCGCTATGACTGGATTCGGTGGTTTTGCCCCATTCTCCGGCAGGGCATACCAAGTCCGTCTCACTTTCAGCTCCTTCATTAAAAGCCGTGTAATGTATCACGGGTTGATCTTTAATACAAACATCGTCAATATACCAGCCGTCACTGACGCTACCATAAGAGCTAGTTTTCTTAATCCGAAAACGAACAACTATTATGTCTGATTTATAATCTTCCAAATAGACTACCATACGACTCCAGTCCTTTGTTCCGTAAAAATCGGCCAGAACGGCCCAGGTTACTCCCGCATCCTTGGATACTTCCACGGAGCAGTAGGCTGAGGTATTATAACGATGCCAAAAAGCCAAGTACGGATGTTGACTTCCGTTCATATTAACAGCGCATGATCTAAGACTTATATCAAAAGGATTTTCTGAATAATTCCCATTTGGACTATCCGTCCAGGAATATGAACCGCTGTGAGCTACAGCGCTAGTTTTCTCCCAAGTCCCTTGCGGCAATAAAAAAGAGGTCTTATTTTCCGCGCTTTCGCTAAAATCGGTATACGCAATTGGTTGTTTAAAAACTGCCGTTATAGTTTTATCCGAATCAACCACCAATTCCGGCTGTAGCTCATATGAGGTTAAGTCCCCTTCCCAATGGTCAAAATACCAACCCAAAGCGGGAACCGGATTTAACCTTATTTTATCGCCTTTATACGTTGGCAAACTCAATCCTCCCATTACTAATTCCCGGCTAACAGCACCCTGTCCGGAAACTTCAATAGTCACATTATGAGTCAAAGGGCTAAAAACCGCCGTAATATTTTTTTCGCCATTCATGGTAATCTGGTTGTTGCCAACTTCACCACCATTTGGCCCCGCCCAGTTCTTAAAAGCCCAGGCGGCGGTATCGCCAACCGGCACCAAGTTCACAACCGACCCGGATGCGTATCTGCGGGTCACAATGGCGTAGCCTGATTCATCGGCAACTCTTCCTGAACCTTCGCAGGCAATGATCAAGGTATATTCGGTTCCTCCTCCGCCGCCGATGCCGCTACATCCCGTAATAAATGTTAAAATAAATGCCGCGAATAAACCAATTAACATTATATTTTTCAATTTCATATTCATATCCCTGCCTATTAGTCTTTTTAACAGTGCGTTTATTGTATGCGTACTATACTTGGAACGTTGCTAGACGAAAAACTGGCGCCGGCCACCGGCAGCATAATCAGGCGTAATTTAATTTGGGAATCCCCATTGATGCCGACATCAATTCGATTGGCCGATGCGAGATTCGGCAAATATATAAACGTCCCCGAACCGCGGGCCATATCTATATAGCCGCTGGTTTCCATTGGAAACTCGAAAGCGGAAAGATTCAATGTTTGGTATAGATATTTTTTACTTAAAACCGGATCGCTGGTCTGATACCCCACGTAATCCAATGCCACCGCGGATAGCCAATCCACGAACAACTCGTCAAAACTTGAAACATCTCCGGCGATATTTACAAAAGCATCCGTATAATAATTAGTAGATATAACGTTAGCTGTATTGATAGACTTTAATTTATCTTCTCCGTAACGATCCGCGAAATACCTCATAAACATGTACGCCGAGGCATAATCAAGCCCATCTCCTTGCCAATCTTGGAGAGTATCATATTCATGATACTTTAAATAAAATTCAATCCGGCTGTCCAATTCCGGATTATGCCCTCCGGGTCCGGCAATGGCAATATCCTCCGCCAGCATGGACAAGCCTTCATTGATCCATGTCGGAGTTTTTTCTTTGCCGTTACGACAGCTATAATTGATAAGATGTTGAAATTCATGGGCCGCTGTGGATTTTATACTGGACAACCAGGCCGAAGGGTCGTCGCCATAAAGATAAGTTGTTAAATATAACATTTCCTTGGCATTGGAGTATGGTTGGGCATATTTGGGGAATTCATTTATCGATGAAAAATAACCTAAAATGTAGTATCCATTATCCTCATGCACCAATTCGGAAAGCAAGATGTATACTTTGTCAAAACTATCGATATCTACGGCCAAGTCCCCGAAGTATGTGATAATCGTATTGTAATAGCTATCAAATGCCTGGCCTAATTGTGTTACATACGTATCGTCTATGTTCTGATTTTCATCCACGTAGATCAAGCACTTACTGTTGATATTATCGCTATTATACCTTAAATTAGCAGTTACTCTCGTAAAACTATCATTCTCATCAAAGTTATATTTAAAAAAGGTCAACTGGGGTTCCACCGACTTTGCGCCGAATGTGTCTCTGGATACCCCTGGCATATACCCTTGACTTAACAATTGCTGGTTAATCCTGCGGTCGAAATCCCGTAACCGCTGTTCGTAAATATTACTACTCCGGTTCAAATCCGCCAGTTTTCCGCCGTTTACCGCCGCCGTTGAAAGGCCTATTCCAATATCAGTGCTAATATTCACATTGGTTAAACTGTAATTTTGAGAAGTATTTGTATCATACGCAATAGCAATTAAGGACCCAACCTGTTGTTGCGTATCGATGATTAATTGGGTATTATTATTCAAGTCTCTAATAAAAGACGGACTTTCAAAAATCCCGCTTCCATAAGTCGTACTACTGATATAGATATTCGTACTAAACTGAAAATCACCCGGCTGGTCGAAGAATACACTAAAACTATATGTCCGATAACCATTCTTGACAAAGCTTACAGTATATGTACCTGTTGGAAACTCTGGCGTTTGGAAATATCCGGAAGAATTAGTAATGGCTTGCACTTTGCCGCCAATATCGACTTTAACCCCCTCCAAGTATGTATAACTGTAAGAAAAATCTCGAACGTATCCACTAATAGTTACAGTACCGCCGCCGCTATCGCCGCAACCTATTAATGCAAATATTAAGCAAAAGCCTAAAAAAATAACCAAACTTAGTTTCTTCACATCCATCGGCCCCTTTAATAAAATGCCCGCATTCCAGACTTGGTTCATCCTTTTTAAATTACCATATTTATCCAAAACGACTCAATAAATTAATCTTAATTACAAAATCTTTATAAGCCCGCTGGATATCTTGGCCAGAATCCCAAATAACTTCCACCATAAAAACAAAAATAACCTCCTGGTACTTGCCGGGAATGATGATCAAAAATTGACACCTTCCTGAAACGGCAAAATTTGCTAAATTGATTATACTATAACTTTCCTCATTAATACAAGGCAAAGAAAAAGTTTCAAAATTTGCAGCAAAAAAGGCCGCCCATTCATAATTTCAGGACGGCCTTAAAGCTTGAACATATTAACATGCAATTTATTTTTCCAGAATTTCATTTTTTAAAACCCGGGCTGTTTGAACTACATTCCTGCCATTATCGACTATCGTGACGATAGCGTTTCCAAGCCTTACTTTCAATACTTGAGGTCTCATCCTAAACCCTCCTTTTCTGGCAGCTAAAATCTGGATGCATCCGAATGAATCAATTATATATTTAACTATATTAAATTTTAATATAGTCTATTAGTTTTGTCAAGCTTATCCCCAAAATATTATTCCGGTAGCATCTTTAACAATCCCAAACTTTAGCGCTTTCAGCGTCATAATAATACGTCTCCAACGGACTTAAGGAATCGCGTTGCGCCTTCAACGCCTCGATTCTCCCGATAATTCGCTTGTTTTCAGGAGTTGCTGCATCCTGGTACAGCGAAACGAATAATTGTTTCATTTTTCCATTTTCGATAGTCTTGATTATATGTTCATCATTTTCGGACATGGAAAATCCGTGGATAAACAAAGCTCCTTTCATCCTTGAAAAACTGTTGTAACAATGTTTGAGATACCGGTTGTTTATAATCCGGGCTAGTTTATCTTCACTACTGCCGCCGGTAACGATAACCGGGTATCTGTTATCTTGAAGCTCAAGGTTAATTTGGATGAATAAAGGTTCACCGGTTAAAGAATATGCCAATTTAATAATGTCGCCGGAATTTTGGTAAAGATGCAAGGCGCCGTGCAGATAAAATAGATTTTGGGTGGGATAATTATCCCACTTCAAATAATCGCCGGAGTTGCGAAAACCATCGTCAATTTTGAACGCCTCACTGCGAATACAAGTCCAGTACAACAACAAATCATAATTTATAGTAAATATCTTATTAAAATTAGCAAGAAATTCCCAACAGGAACGATACCGCTCCGGTTGAATCTCATGAGGCGACATGGGGTGGTTTAGGGCAATGGTTTTCACTAGTTTTTCCCGTAAGTTCTTCGCATCACCAACAAGTCTATGAACCAGATCCACATGACTTCTTGAATAGATATTTATCAGTTTGGCGGCATTCTCCATTTCTTTAATCACTTTTTCGAAATCGGTGGTTTTTAGCGCTTTGAAAATACGTCTGACCTTATAATCCAAGCCGTTGGCGCTGGCTACTTCATGAATTCCTTGATAGGAAAATAAATGGGGGGCGCAGGCGATACTAAAACCATTTCCAATCAGAATATGACATTGGTTTAGGTTGTTAACCCTTTGTAAAGCCTCAGAAAATTTCAGTTTTTGAATGATAGCCGCCCCCATCGGAATTTACAGAGTCAATGGATTTGCAGGATTATATTAAGTGCCAATTTACTTTATCGCGTTGTAATAACTTGCTTTTGTATTATTAATATCCTGTTAATCCAACAAATCCTGCTAATTCTGGTCAAAATCTGTAGTATTTCAATAAAATTTGTGGTATGCTAATAGTAATGCCGAATCCTAGGATAGTAATGGTCTGCAAATTCATGAGAAATTGCCTCCAAATTATTGCCCGAGGGAAAGGTAAAATAGCCCGCCGGGCTTAAAACGGAGGTTTTTGATGTTTCAGGATAAAACGCTGGTATGTAAAGATTGCGGTAATGATTTTCCCTTCACCGCCAATGAACAGGAATTTTTTGCGTCCAAAGGGTTTACCAATGAGCCGGGCCGATGCCCGGGTTGCCGTTCCGCCAAAAAGGAACAATCCGGCAGGGGCGGTTATAACCACGGCGGTTACCAGAACCGGAGCGAGCGCCAATTGTACCCGGCGGTATGCCATTCCTGCGGAACTACGACTACGGTTCCATTTCAACCCAGCGGTGATAAACCGGTTTATTGCCGTGATTGCTTCAAACCCAAGCGACAATACTAAGCCATTCCATCCCTATCCCCTGTCCGGATTGACAGGGGATTTTTTATTTTCACAGCCGATTTTCTGCGGTACTACTACCTACTTAGAACCACCCGTATTTTCTTCCTTCAGTGCCCCACTTTGTTAATTACTATTTATTCTAATAGGACGGTTTCTACTTTGATTGATAATTCTCTTCATGATGGACTCCGGTTCAGGGAGAAGAAATTGATTATATTTATTGATATTTATAATAGAATTACTTTAGAAGGTAGCTGTATCTGCCGATGCACTAAATGTTTAGACCGCTATTGAACGGGAGTATGCATATGAATCAATCCAAACAACTGAACCGAAAAAAACTTCCCCTCTTTTTGTTTATCTTAATTGCTCTCTTCGCCTTTAACCTGACTCCGGCGAGTGTTGCCGAGAATGAAGAGACTGACCTCCTGGAAGGTGAATTAACCATTCACGGAGTATATCTCAGCCAGCAGTTTGATGATGAACATAAGATTATCCAAAAAGAACTGACCGAGTATTCTTATAGCGCCATTTTAGAGCTTCGAATCTATTATTATAAGTTGGATTTGTTCCGCGATAATCCTTCTACAATCAAAAATTACGGTGCAACTACCATGACCCAAGTAGTGGCGGGTTCTAATAAGATCTCCGGAGACGGTGCTGACCTTTCGTCGGGAACCAACAAAATCCGTCCAATGATTTGTTCCATGAAAAGCGATACCTGGCAGCGAAATTGGGAGAACAAACTGATTCATGTCCGCCAGGCGTCGGGGTCAGGCTCACTGGACTATGGGCATGTAAATCTCCATATCAGTATGGTGCCGGGACCGGGCGGATATATATACCGGGTTACCGCCCGCACCGGTTGGGGAACGGCTCCTTTTATCCGAAAAGACGTTCCCCGGGCTAAAACGAAGATTTGGGATGAACAAGAAAAGCGTTGGCGGGAAGAAACCATGAAAAGCGGCCTGATCCCTCCTGATTATCACCCGTTGAATGAGGTGAAATTTGAGTACGAAACCGAACCGGGGAAAAAAATCTTTTTTGCAACCATCACCAATACGAAAGTTTTGGAGGATTTTCTTAAGAAACCGGATGGCAGCGTGAGCTTTCCGATTAATGCCGGATATCAGGTGAAGCAAGATTCTAACGAGTCTGATTTGCGGATTCAAGGCAGTCTAGTTCTCCGGGGCAAGCGTAAACCGGTGGAAGCGATGATGACCCCGCCGGAAGGTTTTGAGAAATGGATGCCGCAAGCTGATGCCGCTGAAAATACCCCTGGTAATGGCTTTAAAGTGGATGTCAAAATTCATGTCAAGGACCAACCGGAGGAAGAACCAACCCAGACTGCCAAGTTCAAATTTGAACTAATCGGCACCTCCAAAGAAAAAGGAATTTGTAACAATTATCCGGTGAACGGCAATACCGGCGATTTTGATTTAAAGATCAGTAAAGAAGCCAACCCGGAGTTGACAGTCTCCGAAGACGGGCAGTCGGCGGAGAGCAAAGCGGAATTAAAGTATTCCGGAGTTTATCTCAACGCCTACGACTGGGGAGCCTACGGCAAACTAAAGATTACCGCTGTTCTTGATGACGGTCAGGAAGTCATCGCGTATATCGAGGGGAATAAGGAGAAACGCCAACTGAAAATTCCCGCAGATGAAAATGATAATTACGTAGCTGACGCCTGGGAGAAAGAAAAAGGCATATTTGAAAAGAACTACGGACCGGATTGGGATGACGACTCCCAGCCTGCCGGGCAGCGCCGGAATGGGGATGGATATACCCTGTACGAAGAGTACCGGGGCTTTCAAACCAAAGCCGGATATAGTCGAACATCACCTTTAAAGAAAGATCTCTTTATCTACGATCCCGATGAACTGGTGAAACAATACTATGAACCTTATAACCCGGCCAAGTTGGAACTTCATTATATCGATCCTACCATGATGAAGTTCTCGGGCGAAGCCCGAAACCCGGAGAACCGCTGGGTGAACTGTAACAGTGTCAAATTTAACTATGCCCGGCAGTACGCCATTTTTGTCAAACGGTGGACCACCATGGAAGGAGGAACCGCCGGTGAGGCCAATTGGATAACCTCCACCGACGGCCTCAATGACATCGACCCCTATAAAGGGTTTGAACAACCATTAAAATCAATTTATATCATTAAAATTTCTCCACCCGTAATAGAACGATCTTTGCGCGGAATCAAGGATCCGGATTTGCGGCAGCGAACTTTTCAATTATTAATGGCCTCAACAGTGATTCATGAGATCGGGCATGGTCTTGGCATCAAGCATCATGCCGATGGCAAGATTGAAACGGATGAATCGGTAATTGTGGGAGTCTTTAATTGTTCGATGCGTTACAATACTCCGGCTGAGTATGCACATCCCGAACTGCTCAAACCGCAGTTAAGGTTTTGCGGTAAAGGAGAGAAATGGAAACGTCCGGCCGAACGGAAGGATAAAGATGGCAATACGGAATATTACTTTGAGGAGTTCAATTCCCATAATTGTTTCGGCCAGCTGGATGTTAAATCGGATCCATAATACCCTGCCATATCCACGTCCGCGAAACGAATTTCATTCTACAAATAAATCATCTAAAAACCCCCGATCACAAAATCGGGGGTCCTTTTTAATCAATCTTCTAGAGTTATTTTCCCCAAAATATTTCAAGTACTAGAAGAAAACATTTTATATCGAAATCAATCATTCTTTCCTGCATTTTAGAAATGGTTATCCTAACCGCAGCAACGGGAGTCCTATCTTCGCTTATAACCCCAATCGTCCCGCATTCTCCCTAAATAAATCAATTAAGGTAGGCGCTTTCACGGAAGGGAAGTTCATCAGTTCCACATATTTGCATTGCGCAACTTCCACAATGGGCTTGCCTTGAGGGTTATGGAAGTTATCAATCACCAAATCCGGTTTGAGATTGGCATATTCCAGCACCTTAGCCGGGGTTAGCTCTCCGGCGCTGAAAACGCCAACAATCTCAAACCCTAGCCATTTCACGAAAGGCTGTTGATGCTGCTGGACTAAAACCTTGGTTTTAGCAGCATTTTGGGCCGCTGCTTTTTTTAAAAGCTCCGCTGTCACTTTCTCAAACTGTTTCTCCCATTGGGTCTCCTTCTTCTGGGTTCCCAGCCTCTCCGCCAGCCGCCGCGCCTGTTGCTTTAAATTATCCGGAGTATTGGTGGTCACAACTGTGATGGTTTTAGACTCCGGATATCCGGCAGCCTCCAATAATTTTTTCATGAATGGCTCGTAACCGGCATAAACCACCGCCGTAGCTTCACTCAATCTGGCGATGTCCCCTGGACGGTAATCGTATTCCGGCGGGTGTTTCAGCTCCAGAGGAGCCAACACCCGGACTTCATCTGCTCCGGCTGCCTCTGCGATGGACCCTGTCCAACTGGTGGAAGCGACGACCACCACTTTTGATTCGGCGAAACAGCCCAAAGGTAATACAGCGCCAATTAATAAAAATAGAAACGTGATCAAAAAAAGCGATTTAATGAAAGAATTGCTTTTGATAAAATTCATTGCCAAACCTCCTTTTTGGATATATTTTAAAATCGTTAATGGTCGAATTTAAGTCGGATGAATTACCGTTAATCTTAAAACTCCTTTCTGATTTTGATTCTCATCCGGCTGAAAATGCCGGCCAAACATACCAACACCACCGCAGCCATGGTAATACTGGCCCCGCTGGGAAGATCCCAAACCATGGAAGCCGCCAGTCCCCCAACTTGCGAGATAATCCCGAAAGCCGCCGACCAAAGCAAAGCCTCTTTTAAACTCCGGGCTACCGCCAGCGCCGCCACAGCAGGGAGCAATACCGCCGCATCGATCAACAATGCCCCCACCATCCGGATATTGACTCCAATGGCTAAACCAGTCAAAAGCAACAGTCCATTCCGGATTAGACGCACCGGCACTCCCAGGCTTTCGGCCAAATCCGGGTTATAGAGGACCATTTGAATCTCCCGGTAAAAAAGGGAAAAAATCAGAATAATCACTGCGGCTAGAGCGCCGATGGTCCATAAATCCGCAGGTCGTAAGGCCAGGACATTCCCGGTAAACAGGGCGAAAGCGTCCATAGCCGGGACACCGGCTTTATAAAAGAGCATAAAAGCCAACCCCAGGGAACCGGTCATGAAAAGAACTCCGGCGAGACCGGTATCAATCTTGATATAATCGCCCGCCGGGCCGAGAATGAGCGAGGCAATGACGATCCCGGCCAGGGCTCCGGCCAGCGGCGGGAAACCCAAGACCATAGCGATTGCCGCTCCCAGAAGGGCGATATGCATCAGCGCAAACCGGATCGTGGTCAGGTTGAGGTTTAAAACCACGATTCCCAGCAGCGATAACCCGGCGCCGGAGAGCAAGGCTCCCAAAAAGGCTTTTTGAAAGAGCGGGACTTTTAGAAAATCGATCAGATCCATTGGCGTCCAATCCTTATGCTAATTTGCCTTCAAAATAAACATTAATAAGGCGCAATTAGCTCGTACGAGTTGGATTTTGCTTTCACATTATTGAATGCAACTTGATATTAAACAGCCGTCATCAATCCGGTAAATCCGGTCAGTCATGACCTGTAAATGAACCGGGTCATGGCTGATGACGATCATGGTCAGGTCTTGTTCAGTCCTGATTTTTTGAATAAGTCCAGTGATTTCTTTCCTGGACTCCTGGTCCAAATAAGTCGTCGGTTCATCCAGTAATAGAATCTTGGCTTCCCGGACCAAAGCCCGGGCAATGGCGATTTTTTGCTGCTCGCCGCCGGAGAGGTTCCGGCAATCATTCCCGGCTTTATGGCTCAGTCCGACCTGGCTTAATTTGGTCATGACCGCCTCCCGGTCAGCTTAGTTTGGTTTGCGGGTCAAGCCGAAACTCGTACCCCAACGGCCCATCAAAACGGCATCACCAACGGAGACCGGCAATTTCCCCGGGATGGTCTGCTGCGGTACATAGCCGATCTGCCGCCGGACCCAGGCCCGGTCTTGGCTGCTTTCCATATCGCGGCCCAAGATCCGGATCTGCCCTTGCATTTTGGCGATTATCCCCAAAATCACCTTAAATAAGGTCGTCTTCCCGGCGCCGTTCGGTCCGGCGATGCCAACGGCTTCCCCTTGTTTCACGGCAAGATTGAGCTTTTTCAAAACCGGCGTGTGCCGGTAGCCGGCGACTAAATCAGTAATTGCGATGATAAGCGCTTGGTCCATTTTTTCGGTTCCTTCCGAAACAGGTAGTATGCCGCTTCATTGTCCGTTGTTTCGCAAACCACAAATCCGCCAACAATTGATACTTGATATTATATTTTTAAAAATCGTGTTACTATCTTCGCGTCGACAACAATAATTCCTTCTAAAGAATTAAGCTTTTTTTATGAAATTTTATTATAACCACGTCTCTTCTTTTCTTGATGAAATAGCACGTATCTATTTTTTATACAGATAAATAATAACCCGGAATATCCGGGTCAAAATTATAGTCCCAATAGCAGATTTGTGGATTAAGACCTTTTTACATTTAATTAGAAGGAATCGGGTTGATGCATGTACACCCGGTCACGATGACCGGCACTGCATAGTTGATTACCCCAACTCCATGCTTCTTATGATAACCGTCGTCCCTATCGTGTATCGCACGTCTTACTTGGCCAGCTTATAGATTTCAAGCACATCCTGCCAGTACAGTTTCTTTAATCCGCCAATGGGATGCTCGGCGCCATACGCTGCACCGGTTGCCTTTTTGGCCATCAGCTCCAGCTTGCTTTCATTGATCCCAAGTTCGGACAGAGTCGCAGGGAGTCCCAGTTTTTTGAAAAACTGCCGCAGACGCGCAATGCCCTCCAGCACGATGGCGTCGGGGGCGCGATAGCTGCCTGCCACCCCCATGATATTCACTGCAAACTGCACGAACATATTGATGTTAGCCTGATAGACATACTGCATCCAGGCGGGAGTCAATACAGCCAGTCCCGCCCCATGCGCTACATCATAAATGGCGCTAAGTTCATGCTCCATGCCATGGCAAGCCCAGTCCTGCGCGCGGCCAAGTCCTAGTATATCATTATGGGCAACGGTACCACCGAATCCAACCTGGCACCAGGCATCGTAATTGTGAGGATCCCCGGAAACAAGCAATGCATTTTTCATAATGGTTTTCAAAGTCGTTTCACACAGGCCGTCCGTCAAATCGGTCTGAAGGGTGTTGGTGAAATACCGCTCAAAAATATGGCTCATCATATCCGCCACACCATTGGCGATTTGATCCTTGGGAAGGGTAAAAAATAATTCCGGATTCATGATACTGAGCAGCGGACGCAAAAGAGGGCTTCCATATCCCAGCTTCATCTGCTTTGCTTCATTCGTGATAACGCTGCTATTGCTGGACTCGCTGCCTGCCGCCGGAATCGTCAGAATCGTGGCAACCGGCAACGCTGCCGTGATCGGCTTTCCCTGCTCATAAATCTCCCAAACATCGCCTGCATAGTAAACACCCATGGCAATGGCTTTGGCCGAGTCGATGACACTGCCGCCGCCCACGGCAAGAATCAGATCCACGCCTTCCCTTTTACAAAGGGCAATGCCTTCATGGACCAGGGATAAGCGCGGATTGGGAACCACGCCCCCCAGCTCGATAAAATCCAACTTGCTTTGATTCAAGGAAGCAATGACCGCATCATACAGGCCGCTTTTTTTGATGCTGCTTCCGCCATAGTGCAACAGCACCTTAACGGCATGGGGCTTGATCAGGGGGCCGATCTCCCTGTGGCTATCCCTGCCGAAGATAATACGCGTAGGGTTGTGAAAATCAAAATTCAACATGACTTGGCTCCTTTCTTAAAATGAGATCGTGTCGGGATCCGCGGAATATCCGCAGCATCCTTTTAAATCCGCGATAGCCTGTACATCCTGCGCTGAAAGCTCAAAATCGAAAACAGCGGCGTTTTCCCGGATGCGCTCTTTGGTTACGGACTTGGGCAGCGGCAGAAAGCCCATCTGCAGGCTCCAGCGGATACAGATCTGGGCAATGGTTTTGCCGTATTTTTCTGCCAGGGCTTGCATTTCCGGTACTCTAAAGATCAAGCCCGTCCCTAGCGGGCTGTATGCTTCCAGCAAAATATTATGGGTTTTGCAATAAGCTACCACCTCAGCCTGGGTATCTCCAGGACAAAGCCGGATCTGATTGACCATAGGCGCAATCGTGGCTGTTTTCATGAGTTCGCCGATATGATGGAGATGGAAATTGCTGATGCCGATAGAACGGATGCGTCCGGCGGCGTATAATTCCTCAAAAGCCTTCCAGGTGCCTGCATTGGCTTCCCGCCAGCGGTCTCGGTACTTGATAGGATTGGGCCAATGGATCAGGTATAAATCAAGGTAATCCATATCCAGATTCTTCATGGTCCCCTCAAAAGCCGCCAATGTTTCCTCGTAACCGTGCGCTGTATTTTGCAGCTTACTGGTGATGAAAACCTCTTTCCTGGCAATACCGCTTTGCTTTACCGCAATGCCGACGCTTGCCTCGTTGCCATAACCCGCGGCAGTATCAATATGGCGATATCCCAGTGCCAGGGCTTCCTTTACCGCCGACACAGCAACGGCTCCGTTTGGCGTCTGCCAGGTACCCAGGCCGATGCATGGAATTTGTACTCCGTTCGGTAATAGATAACCATCGGTCAATGATTTCAATTGGATTCCCTCCTCAATATACCCTTGATGATATATCATAATATAAAGTATAATAAAATTGTAAACCTTAACGTTAACTTTAGGTCAATAGGAAATTGAAAAATTCGAGGAGAAATTCATGGACTATTCCATTAAGCAAATATCGGAAAAAACCAATTTAAAAGCGCATGTTTTGCGTTATTATGAAAAGGAAGGCTTACTGCCCTTTATAAACCGGAGCGCAAGCGGAATCCGCCGTTATTCGGAAAGCGATTTGGAATGGCTCGGATTGATTTGCTGCCTCAAAAATACCGGCATGTCCATCAAGCAGATCAAGGATTTTGTGGAACTGAGTATGCGTGGCGGAGAAACGTTAAAACAACGGTGCGATATGCTGATCGAACACCAGAAAAATGTTGAATCCCAAATCGCGGAGATGCAAAAGCATTTGCAAAAGGTTGCCCACAAGATAAAATATTTCACAGCGCAATATGAAAAATATCTTGCGGATAAATCCTGATGCTTCTGAAGCGACATCCTAAATATGCGGCAGAGAGAAAGCTTTGATACTTGTGAAAAAAAGGCAATCGATGATACTGCAGTATCTCTTTGAAAAAATCAGGGCTTGATTGCCAAAAGGAAAAACTCTTTTTCGGTATCAATGGTTTCCTGGATGATAAACCCAATCTCTTGCAGAAGTAAAACCAATGTTTGCATATCATCCAGAATATCCGTCCGGATTATTTCATGAGATAAAGAAGCATGGACTGAGTTTATCTTCTCCCGGCCCGTGAAGTGATGAATGCTTAATTCGCCGCCGGTTTTCAACACCCGGTACATTTCCGCCAGAGCTTTGGGCTTATCGCCAAAATGGGGAAAAACGCTGTTACAGACAGCCACATCCACCGATTCAGCGGGGATATCCAGGCAATGAACATCATTATGCAGAATTTCGAGCCTGGTATGATAAATCGTTTGAAATTTATCCGCCAGTCGTCCCAGCATCTTTTTCGATAGATCCATGGCGATAACTTTGGCGGGATCATACTTCATAAGATAAGGAACCAGAAGGCCCGTACCGGCTCCCACATCTAAAACCACGTTCCCGGTAGAAATATTTAGCCGGTCCAGAAACTTTTTAATCATGTCATCTGATGGAGCCGGGCTTATTTCATCCCATTTCGCCGCCAGATTGTCAAAAAAATCAGCTCTCCCGTGGTCAAACTGTTGAATATGCATCATCCATCTCTCCAATAAATTATTTTTGCGGGTGAAAAAGTGTAACAATTTATAAAACCAACGATTCACATACATTAAAAAAACTGTTGCATTGATGAGAAAAGAATTCATACTTAAATTGAAGGTATCGGCAAAATTTTTCATATGAAACAATTCATCGCGAACTTTTTGCTCCTCAAGCAGCCGCTTTTCCAATTGGCATTTTTCCAGAGAATCCAAATCGTCATTCAATAGATTCGCTTCAAGCTGTTGAACGATATTTTCCGCCGCATAATATCCATTCTCAATTTCATGCAGCATTTCCGTAATGGCGATAAATATCTTCAATACCATCCGAATTGAAAAGTTTGATTCGGATAATTCAGCCAAGGTGTCGCGCTGATTTTGACACATAGTTCGCTCTCTTCACCAAAATCCGTCAGTTTTTGACGGAGTTATCAAGCTATTGGTTCATCGATAATTATTCAATATTTAACTTGAAATCAGATTTTTACGTTACCGCTACGACCACCGCATCCAGTCCATTGGTTATCTTGATGCTTTTGCCGCCACAAAACGGACAAACATACTCCTGACCGATATTTTTCTGGCATTGCCGGCAAACCGCCTCCGGTAAAATAGTTGCAAATTCGAAATGAATATTATCGATTCCCAAATGTCCCGCCACATGTTTTAATTGCTCTTCGAGCGCTTGCGGGGACAGTCCTGTTAACGCCCCAACTCCGATTTCAATCTTCGTGATATTTGCTACACCTTTCTCTTCCGCCAGCGCCAAAGCTTGGCGCATCAGCCGATCGGCCTCCCCATGTTCATGCATTTTTTATTCTCCTTTGAAGGTGTTTTATTGTTGTTATTTTTTTAAAAATCGTGTTATTATTTCGCTGCAAAAACCTTAATTCCTTCCAAAAAATTTAAGGTTCTAGAAAACAAATTTCGATGAAGTTTTACAGGTACTTGTTTCAGGTGAGAATAAAAGAATTGATAATTTTTATTCCGATGAAAATAGTTTATAATTAGCATTATTAGAAGTTATGTGAAGAAGGTTTCTTTCAGTAAAACAAAATTTATTCACCTTGTTGTTTCACATAACTGCTTAGGAAGAAGTGGGCACTTTTTGTTAAGAATAGAGTTTATCCCACTGCTTGAATTGTTTTCAAAGGGAGAAATTTTAATGAAAAATCCGGCAACAGCCATCATTACCGGCGCTTCAAGAGGAATTGGCAATGCAACGGCGAAATTATTTGCTGCCGCAGGGTATAATGTGCTAATCAATTATCATCGCTCCGGAGACGCGGCGGCTGAGTTAGCGGCCGAACTAAAGAATAATGGCAATTCGGCCGCTATATTTAAAGCCGACGTTACCCAAAGGGACGAACTAGATTCAATGGTCGATTTTTGCATTGCTACCTTCGGAAGCCTCGATGTGCTGATAAACAATGCCGGAATCGCTGCATCGAAATTGTTTGTGGATATATCGGAGGCTGAATGGGATCAAATACTGAATGTCAATCTAAAAGGGGTATTTAATTGTTCCCAAGCAGTCTTAAGGTATATGCTGCCGGTGAAGAAGGGCAAAATCATTAATATCGCTTCAATTTGGGGGATAGTGGGGGCCGCTTGCGAAGTCCACTATTCAGCCGCCAAAGCGGGGGTTATCGGATTCACCAAGGCGCTGGCCAAAGAATTGGGGCCGTCAAATATCCAGGTTAACTGCATCGCTCCCGGAGTTATCCAAACAGAGATGCTGAATTCATTGAGCCAAGTGGAACTTGAAGCATTACAGTCACAGACTCCCCTGGGAAAACTGGGGACTCCATCGGATATAGCCGCTTGCGCCCTGTTTTTAGCCTCCAATGCGGCGGATTTTTTCACCGGACAAGTGATCAGTCCCAATGGCGGATTTGTGATTTAAACATTCTAAGGAGGATTACTATGGATTCAGGATTACAACGGTTTGGAGTATCTATCGATCCCACCCTGCTGGTTCAATTTGACCGCTTAATCGAGTCTAAAGGATATACCAACCGTTCCGAGGCAATCCGGGATCTAATCCGGGATTACCTGGTGGAAGAGGAATGGCGGCATGAGGCCGGCCAAGCGGTGGGAACCATTACCCTGGTATACAACCACCACCTCCGGGAAATGGCCGATAAATTAACAGATCTGCAGCACCAGTTTCACGAACAAATCGTTTCCGTGCTCCATGTCCATCTGGATGCCCATAATTGCCTGGAGGTTTTGGTAGTCAAGGGGAATAAGCCCGATATTCAAATGATCGCCGGGCGTTTAAACAGCACCAAGGGAGTTAAACACTGCAAACTGGTGACGACCACCACCGGCAGCAATTTATAGCCTTATTTGGGCCGCAAACCGGACATCCTTGCCATACCATTTTTTGCCGAACCATGATAAAGAGGCTGTCCCCAATTAGAACAGCCTCCGATAATTTTCTTTATATAACCCGGAATGGCATTTCAACTATGTTTATATCTCAAACCGCTTTTGTTTTTGGTTTTTTAATAAGCCACAATAGCAGGCCGATAATTCCGGCAACCAACAAGGTAATCCCGCCGCCGACCAGTCCGGAAACAGTCGTACCGGCATTTACATCAGGCCAGGCAGGGGTTGCGGAGTTTTCACCGGCCACCGCGTCTTCGCCCTGCTTAAAACCATAGTCCGGCAAAAACGCGATTTTTTCCTGGATTGTTGCCAAAGCCTGATGAATCCCACCTCCGGCTTCGATCTCCTCTTTTCCGGAAGTATGGAACAGCGACCATTCCAGACCATCCGGGTAGGCGGAAGCAAACCAGGAAAGCGCTCCGCCGGTAAGAACCGCCGCAATTCCCAACCCGATTAAAACTTTTTTCACGGAAACACTGCCAATGGGTTTGGCGGATATTACGCTCTCCAAAATTTCCGGCCGGGCTTTCCAAACAAAACCAACCACCGCCGCAGTAACCAATCCTTCAACAATCCCGATGGCCAGGTGAATCGGCTGCATTAACAGGACGAATGTTGTAAACGGCAACTCGGAAATGCCGGAGAATAATGTCTCTACGACAACACCGAAAGCTCCCAGTTGCAATCCGATAGCCGCCGCCAATATCCCGCCCCATAAAATCCGGCTCTGATTGGTCTTATTTCCGGCTATTTTCTTATAAACCAACGGATAAGTAATGAAACAAGTAAAAAAAGCCATATTAAAGACATTACAACCTAAAGCCAGCAGTCCGCCGTCACCGAAAAAAAGCGCTTGAACCGCCAGGATGGAAAACATCGTTAAAAAAGCGGCATGCGGCCCCAGTAGAATGGAGAGAATCAAGGCTCCTCCCAAATGTCCGCTGGATCCGGTTCCCGGAATCGCAAAATTGATCATTTGCGCCGCAAAAATAAAAGCGCCCAATACGCCCATTAAAGGTATTTTCTTCTCATCCAGATCTTTCTGGACCTTTTTCGCCGAATAAATAGCTATTCCCGCCGAAGCCGCCCACATGGCCCCACCGACAGCCGGGGAAATCAGGGCATCCGCCATATGCATCAAAATCACTCCTTCATATATAAATAGTGTTACTGCTTTTAAAAGCGTAACACTATTTTAAAAAATCGTCAATAGCATATTAAAATAAACTGATACGGCACACCATTAGCGATTCGGTGGCAACCGATTGACGCCGAATTCCGGTCCCTTGAGTTGTTAAATGGTATAATGACCGAACCTCTCCACTCGGCTCATTCTTTGTCAACCAATTAGGGGTTGTACCCGGAAAAGTGCCATCCGCCCGGGTCCTTTTCCTATGATGTATAATACTATATTACTATCGTATTATGAAAAAAGTCTTGGAACCGATAATGCCCGGGTTCAACAAATTTGAATATAGCAAGACATGGAATCCATGAAATCGTTCAGTCAGCCAAAATTCTAGTTTAATTGTGACGCAACTTAATTTAGAGGTGAGAGGAATGTCGAACTTAGCGTTGAGCATTGGGGATCAACTTCAAATCATTTTGGGAAAAATACGGCAGTTGCCGGTGAACGCATTCTTCAAAAATCTTTTATTAGAAGATATCGGTTTAGCGATCCGCTGCTTTGAACAAGGCAGGTATCAATGCGCCATTAATAGTTTGGCGGTAATCAGCGAAAAGATTCATACCCGGCAGAAGAATTCCCCATGCCGGGAGATTCTCTTTAGTCCGCTATTGGCTGATCTCCACCGGACGCAGCAAAGCCTAATTGCTTTACCGGAAGCGATATGTAGCGGGTTGATAGGCGCGACGGGACCGCAAGGTGCGACCGGTCCGGCCGGTCCGCAGGGAGTAACAGGAGACCCGGGACCAGCAGGATCGCAAGGCGCAACTGGTGCGACCGGTCCACAGGGAGCGGTGGGAGACCCAGGACCAGCAGGACCGCAAGGCGCAACTGGTGCGACTGGTCCGGCTGGACCACAGGCGCTATCGGCCTATGCCTATATTTATAATTTACCGGATCAGGAGGTGCCCCTGGAAGAAGATGTATTATTCAGCAGTAACGGGGTCATTGTCGGCGCCATTTCCCATACGCCGGGAACCGCTCCCATTATCATCGGCAGCGCCGGAGACTACGCGGTCTGGTTTTATATTTCGGATGGAGGGACCAATCAATTTACCTTGTTCCAAAACGGTGCTCCCGTGGCCGGCGCTATTTACGGGACGGCGTCGGACGCCCCGAACCCGGGCTGGATCATTATCACCGCCGCTGCCGGCGATATATTGACTTTAAGAAACCATACGAGTTTCGGGAATGTACCCTTAATGCCAAATGGTGGAGAGCAGATCAGCACTAACGCCGCAATCTTGGTAGTAAAACTTAGTAATTAAATCCATCTGCCCCTTACTCCTTGAGGAGAGTGATGCGGGGCCTAATGCTGCCGTTTCTAAGCGCCAGCGAAGTCGCCGGATCTTCACTGGTAAAAATGCGTAAAATGTGGGGCGTCGCGATAAATACCGGCGTGTTCCCAGCGCCGTCGGAAAGCACCAAAACCCCATATTCATTGCGATAAACGGCACCGCTAGCTACAATGGCCGGACCCAAGCGGATCTCTACAGCGGTCCCAATCGGCAGATAAGACTGCACCGCCGCGACCATGTCGGTATCGCAGCCCGGAGGCAAAGGATCAGGCGGAGACAGATAGGTGAATGATGGGTCATAAACTGTTCCGCCCCCCGGATAAACGGCGGTGATATTGGCGATGGGGAGCGCCTCATAGTCGCTGTTCACGTCAATCAGCCGTAGTATCCCCGGTCCGGTAGCGTTGGGAGATGTGTACAGGTCCAGCGGCATTCCGGAATACGAAGCCAGGGATTGGGAAAACACCGACCAGGTGGTAGCGGAGTATGTCGTGATCATTTGGGATAAAATGTTGGCCAATTGCGCCACGGCAAAGCAGCTCATGGTCTCCTGCGCTGCCACATCATCCCGAATGACGACCAAAGTCGCTTTTAGCGGCATCTGTGCCGCATAACCATAATTGCCGGCGCTGCCGTTGACTAAGGAAACTGTGATGGGGGCTATGGCGACACTGATGATTCCCACTCCCGTGATCTCCCCTGCTTTCAGGGGCGAATTTCCCGTCAGCAAATCTCCCTGTGACGATACCAGGGCAAAAATAGCTCCACCGGCGAAAGTGGAGGATTGTGTCGCGACCCACCAATGTATCACATATCTTCCTGATTCATTCAAAGTAATCACGCCTGTGCTGTTGTTATAGCTGATATTTCCGGTGGAATACACTGCAGCGTCAAAGATTACATTTTCTCCAGCACCGACCGTTCCCGTTAATGACCGTCCTATTTGCAAGGCGATATTCCCCATAATTCTTTTCTCCTTTATAATATGGTGAGATGGACTCACCTCTTCTTCCTTATTGTTTATATCTATGATGAATAAGTGTCATCTAATGACACTTTTGACACTTTCTTAATTTCATTTGCTTCGGAAGTTTGGAGGATTTTTTGAAAAGAGAGACACCTGGTTGGCACTCTCATCTTGACTTACCCATTTGTTTATATTACAATATGACTAAAATAGTTATTTGGTCATCAAAGGATCTCGAAATGGAACAAAATAACATTACAAAAAATCAAATCATCAAAACAGCTACCGAACTCTTTGCCCGATACGGCTTAAAGAAAACAACGATGGACGAAATCGCTGAAAAAGTCGGCATTGTCAAAGGAACGATTTATATTTACTTTGAAAGTAAGGAAAAACTGTTTGCGGCCATTGTCAACCAAGAAGCCGAAGAATACTTTCAAAAATTAGAATCTGTAATTAATGCCTGCCCGAATCCGGAGGAGAAGTTAAAAGCCTTTGTCCGCTCTTTTTTCCAAATCATCTTTGACTATATTAATCTATACAATCTCGCTTTTAATACCATGTCGGAATTTAACAACTTAATGCCCACCTTGCAAAGTGAGTGGGAACAATACTACGCCAAAGTCAGTGAGATAATTGGCAACATCATGCAAGAAGGCATTACGGATGGCAGTTTTCGGAATATCGAAATTGATCTCTTTGTTGATACTGTCAAAGATTTAATTATGGTGATTGGTTATCCTTTTTCGCCACATATATTCCGGCATGAGAAGGGGATTATGTTTCAAAAAATTGATCTCATGGTGGATTTAATATTGAATGGCTTAAAAAAATAATTTTTTTTGCGGCTCGATGACTTAATAACCAAAATAGTCATGTATTTATAGATCGTTGTCTATAATTTATAGACGACTGTCTATAAATCCATTAATAACTACAGTAAAATGAAAGGTAAAGGTGGTTCCTATGAAAAGAGTTTTTAAAATTCTCCTGCTCGTATCAGCAATACCTTTGTTTGCTTTTCTGGTCCAGGCCGACTTGTCCGGCGATGAAGTTTTGGCCAAAGTTGACCAAGTTTTAGAGTCGCAAGCAACCATTATGAATGCAACCATGACTACCAGTGATGTCAAGGGGAATCAAAAATTCAGTAAAATGATCATCTACACGAAAAAGAGCGCCAATGGTAAAGACCGTGTTTTAATTGAGTATTTGGCGCCGGCGGCGGATAAGGGAGTAAAATTCCTTTCACTTGGCGATGTAAATCAAATCTGGATGTACTTACCAAAGGTAGAAAAGACCGTCCGGATTGCCGGTAGCATGATCAAACAATCCATGATGAATAGTGACTTTTCATATGAGGATCTATTGGATCGCTCCAATTATAGCGATTCTTATTCCGCTAAGATTATTGGGCGCGAAACCATGGCTGACGCAAAGTGTTATCTGCTGGAGTTAACCGCTAAAAAAGGCAATGCCAATTACCGTCAAATCAAATTATGGGTAAGAGAAGATAATTATATCCCCGTTAAAGAAGAATTTTACTCCGGGAGCGGGAGTGTAATCAAAATTGCCACCCAATCCCAGTTGGAGACCATGAGTGGCCGCATCGTGCCAACGAAAATCACGTTCCAGGATTTAGCCCAAAAAGGCCACCAAACAACTCTGGAGATTAACCAAATTACATTTAATGCCAATATTCCGGAACAGTATTTTAATATGCGCTATCTGGAGAAAGGAAAGTGATGCAGATGTCCAAGCGAAATCAATTTCTTTTACTGGGAATGATACTGTTAATCGGTTTGTTTTCATTCCCCGGAATAGCTTGTGCTGCCGAGACCAGTTATGATAATAGCGGCAATTTGACATTTAGCAGCATCGGTTTGGCCGAAAACCCGGATTCTATTTTGGGCGCTGCTCTTCCACCGCAACCGACCTTAGGAACCAATCTTAAATTAACCGATAATTTGACCATCACGCCGGATGATAGCGTAACTGTAAAACTCCGCCTGAATTATCTCATTAACACGCTTCTGGATCCGAATGATACTAATAAATTCACTTTAAGCCGGGGTTATCTTGATTTTTCACCAAATTCCCTGGTAAGCCTGCGTTTGGGCAAGCAGCGCCTGGCTTGGGGTACCGGCTACGCCTGGAATCCGGTAAATATCTTGGATGAACCGCGCAACGCCTTAACCGATAACGACGATCCGGAAGGAATCACCGCGTTGCGCACGGATTTATACTTGGGGCCGGTTACCACCCAAATTATCATCAAACCAAGCGCTTCCTGGGAATCATCCGACCGGGCGATCCGGTTCAAAGTGAGTCCTGCGGGCTTTGATCTTGCTTACGGCTTGATCGGGAATAATGCCGGCCAAACTGACCATATATTTGATTTTGCCTATAGTTTTTCCGGAATCGGCATCCGCGGCGAGGCATTTTATCAGGCGGAAGGCAATTGGCGCAATGATAAGAAAGATATTCTCAATTATTTGGTCGGTGTGGATTACAATTTCCCCGGCGGCTACTACTTGGCCCTTGAGTACTATCATAATGACAGCGCCTTTAAAGATATCCCGGAATTATTGACTTACATTGCCGCTAATTCGCTAGATCCCATAACAGCCAATGGCTTAATAACCAATTTATCCAATAATGGCGGGATTGTCCGTGATCATCTCTTTTTACGCGCCATGAAAACAATCGGTGAGAATTTTAATACGCAACTCGTATTCATCTATAACCCAGCGGATCAAAGCGTGGTCGTCCAGCCGCAACTTGAATATACCTGGCGGCAGAACACCACCCTATTTTGCAAATTATTATATCTAAACGGCGGCCTTAACTCCGAAGCCAATATATCGCCGATTAAAAGCCAACTCGAATTGGGCATCAAAGTCAACTACTAGGGAGGTTCATCCATGGCGCAAAATCTTTTGAATGGTTGGGGACAATGGCTGATGCGTCACCGTTTACTGGTCATCACGCTCTGGGTCCTTTTATTGGGAATCGGTATCTTTTTTAGTCCGCAGGTTGAAAACGTATTGCAGGGAACGGCTGAATTGACCGGTTCCGAATCCGAAGCCGTCACTCTAATCCTGCAAAAGGAGTTTGATAACCGTTTCAATAATGAAATGGTAATCGTTTTTGCCAGTGACGCCAAATTGGTGACTGATTATGAATTTCAAGCCGCAGTTGAGGAGATTCAACTAAAACTGCGCAATTTGCCGCAAATAAACAATATTATTACCTATTATGACTCTTCGAGTCCGGATATGATCAGCAAAGACGAGCATAGCATCATCGGAGTGGTGGAATTGGACGTTCCCAACAGTTTCTTCGCTCAAAAAGCGACTCCGGCGATTCGCGAGGCAATCAAAGATGCCCGTTCTCCATCCTGGCTCAAGGTGTACTCCGCCGGTGAAGGCGCTGTCAATCATGATCAAATCGAAGCCGCAGCCAACGACTTGATCAGAGCGGAAACATATTCGTTCCCATTGATTATTTTGGTCTTAATCTTTACCTTCGGAGCATTGTTGGCAGCCGGAGTCCCCGTGATTCTTGGCGCATTTTCCGTGGTAATTGCCTTGGGGATGGTATTTTTTATCGGCCAGGTTACTCCGGTTTTCCTGCTGGCCAAAAACGCGGTTTCCATGATTGGGCTTGGCGTCGGGATTGATTATTCACTGATTATGGTGAGCCGGTTCCGTGAAGAATTACAAAATGGCTTAACGCCCCAAGAAGCGGCAGTGGCAATCATGTCAACCTCGGGAAAGACGGTATTGTTCTCCGGACTGCTGGTAATCACCGGGATTTCGGCGATTTTTATCATCGGAATTCCTTTCATCAATTCATTGGCCATTGCCATCATCGCGGTGGCAGTCATTGCAATCTTGGCAGCCTTGACATTATTACCCGTCCTTTTCTCCTGGTTTGGGAAATTAGTGAATTGGCCCGAATCTCTCTCAAAAATAATCGGCAAATCAAAGGGAGACCGTTTTTGGAAACAAATCGCCCTGGGGATTATGAAAAAGCCGCTCTGGTATTTCGGGGCTGCAATGCTTATATTAGTAGGGCTCTCTTATCCCTTGTTTCATTTAAAAGCTTATACCCCTTTCATCACCGGCTTGCCGCAAGGGGTTGAGAGCAGGCTGGCTTTCGAGAAATTACAGCAAGATTTTGTCGCCGGAAAACTAGCCCCGATTAATATTGTAATTGAGGCCCCTCCGGGAAAATCCATCTGGTCCGAAGATTCCATCAGCAAAATCTATCAGTTCTCCCGTTTAATAAAAAACAATCAACAGACTGCCGACATCGAAGGGATCGTGGATATTGATCCGCAGTTGACACTGGCTGATTACCGTGAACTTTATAGTGATGGATTATCCGGTTCGGAAAATTTCTTTTTCCAAATGGTCGGTTCGTATACGGAGAACTCCGGCAATGGCCGCAAGACCATTATGCGGGTTACTTCCGTTGAAGAGCCGGGTTCTTTTGGGTCACGCGCTTTGATTAAGGAGATTCGGACAAGATTAGCGCCTGAAATATTCGGAGATACGGGGTTCCGGGTATTAGTGGGCGGCGCTTCGGCAAGAGAAGTCGATATGGACCAAATATTTTTAGGCAAACTGCCTTTAATCATCGGATTGGTCTGTATCATTACTTTTTTGATCTTGATAGTCCTGTTCCGTTCCATCTTAATTCCGTTAAAATCGATTTTTATGAATCTATTATCGGTAACGGCAAGCTTTGGTTTTTTGGTGCTGATTTTTCAAGACGGCCTCTTAAAGCTGTTGCCGGGATTCGTTACTCCGGGCGGATTATCCAGTGTGATTTTAATGTTCCTGTTTGCCATATTGTTTGGATTATCCATGGATTATGAAATCTTTCTGACTTTACGAATCAAGGAAGAACATGATCAGGGAGTCTCCAATGAGGAAAGCGTGGCCCGCGGACTGGCAAGGACCGCCAGTACGGTTACCAGCGCGGCATTGATCATGGTCATCGTTTTCGGATCATTTATACTGGCAACCAGTATAATTACCCAACAAATCGGACTGGGACTAGCTGTGGCCATCTTTCTCGACGCCTCAATCATCCGGATTATTTTGATGCCCGCCACAATGCAACTGCTGGGTGAATGGAACTGGTGGTTCCCGAAATCCTTGGATAAAATCTTGCCCAAGTTCACTATTAAGGAATAATCATCCTAAATATGGTCAAGGAACTGGAGGTATCAGAGGTATCATTTGAGATTCCGCTGCAAGCCCGTTGTGAAGTAATTTTAGACTTGGATGTAGCCGCTGCTTTAGTCACTGCCGCCGAAAACTTGACCGCCGGCGGAATCGCACCCGGGAAGACGTTTTTTATCGGCGGCGGCAAATCCCAAGGCTAGAAATCTCTGGGGAACGTGCTATTTATCTTTGACTACGGTAATCCGGCTGACCAATCGCTCAAACAGAGTTGGTGAAAGACGGAATAGCCACCACAATGACTTAGCCATTACATCCGTCAAGATGATGGCCTTGTTGAAAGCAACCCCTTGCAGGATCTTGTGCGCCGCCTCATCAGGACTCATCATGCGAATTTTTTTAATCCTTCTTCCGTTTTCCGACGATCATTCCCGATCATCTCAGCCGTCTGAAAAATGAGAGTCTTTACTGCCCCAGGGCAAACGACGCTAATTCGCACTCCGTATTTTTTGGATTCGGTACGCAATGACAAGGACAAACCAACTACACCAAATTTTCCAGTTACATAGGCAGTACGCAATGGTCCCGGAACAAGGCCTCCCAGTGAGGCTATGTTAATAATGTGACCTGTTCCCTGGCGACACATCACCTGATATGCAAAATGCGTTCCGTAAACCACACCCATCAAATTAATGTCGATTATACGTCTCCATCGCGCCAGATCCATATAGTACATTTCCGCAACCAGCGCAATGCCAGCGTTATTAAACATGAAATCAAGGTGACCAAAACGGTTAATCGCCTCTTGAATAGCGCTTTCGACTTGTTCGGGCTTCGAGACATCTGTCGTCACTGCAATAGCATTCCCAGACCCTGCCACGATCTCCGAGGCAACCTGTTCAGCGTCTTGCGATTGAAGATCCACAACGACAACTTTTGCTCCATGCTGAGCCAACTCCAGTAACAAGCGCAACTCGGTCCTTAAAGATTTCTGTGCTCATCACAATTTCCTTTCTTGTAAAAAACAGATCTTATTTTTCTACAACTGTATATTAACTTTACATTTGTATATAATTTATTATAATAGAATAAGCTGCTGGTAATCAAACGACAGAAAATGATGTATGTAGCAAAACTATACTTAAAAGGTAAATGTATATGAACCCTAAAACTGATAAACTTGATCTACGTGTACAAAGAACACGTAAGCTTTTATTCGATGCCTTATTGCTTCTTATTAAGGAAAAGGGTTTTGAGAGTATCAATGTAAAAAACATATGCGATAGGGCGTTAGTGCATCGAACTACATTTTACAAACATTACGAAGATAAGTACGATCTGCTCTATCAAGGGGCAAGGACTATGTTTGACCAATTATCGTCAACCGTTAATTTCCCTGATATTACGCCTGAATCTGTTTCTAGTGGTATAGTTCCAACGCATTTAATCTCTTTATTTCATCATGCAGCCGAGCACAAAGAATTTTATCAAATGATGCTAAATATCTATCACAACAATATTTTCAACAGAATGTTAAAAACTTATTTAGTTGAACGCTCACTCTACCGGTTGCAATATGGTACATTGAATGACAAAAAACCTAAAATACCTCATTTAATTATAGCTCGTTTCAGTGTAGGAGCTGTAAGTGATACGTTAACCTGGTGGCTGGAAAAGAATATGCCTTACACTCCCGAAGAAATGGCAAATTACATGGCATCACTGTTGGGATATGGAATTTTTCATGCTTATGGTTTAACTACTGAAAATACAAAAATCCGGCTGAAGCCGGATTTAAATGACCATTAAATTCACCTTGAATATCACGATTTAATGCGCCTGGGCCTGGTGTCTCATCCGGTGCTGCTGTTTCCGGGCCAGAACCGACAGGGTGTAATTCATGAGAAAATAAGTCGCGGCCAACATGGTGAAGAGCAAAAAAACCTGCGCTTCCGAACCATACTGGCCCATGATGATCATCCCTTTACCGGTCAGCTCTTCAATTCCGACTGCCCATAAAAAAGAGGTATCCTTAATGACCGTGACGCATTGGGAGACGATCAACGGGATCATATTCCGAAAAGCCTGAGGCAAGATGATATGGATCAGTGTCTTTAGGTACGTAAACCCTTGCGAACGGGCAGCTTCCCATTGGCCCTTGCCGATTGAGTTCAGACCCCCCCGGATAATCTCGGCAAAGGCAGCCGAAGTGAAAATGGTGAAGGCGACAATCCCCAGTTGTAACGGAGGCAAGGGCAACATGATCCGCGCCGCCAGGATGAAAAGGAGATTGGGAATATTCCGTACTACTTCCACATAAGTTCCCGCCAGTTTAGCAAAGATGCCGGCCTTGACGGAACGGGCCACTCCCAGAATTATCCCAAAGAACAAGCTGCAAAGGATGCTTCCGCCCGAGATGAGGAAGGTCAGCCACAAACCCCGGCCTAAAAATACCATGTTCTCGGGTTGAAGGAGTTCCGATAGATCCTTCCATATTTCCATTAACCCTTGCATTATGCCGACACCTCCGCTCTCCGCTCCAGATGCCGCGCCAGTTGAGCCAATGGAAAGCAAAGTATGAAATAGAGCAGGCCGGTAACGACATAGGCCGGCCCATAATAAATATTGCCGCTGGACCAGGAGTCAGCCCGGTACATCAAGTCGCCTCCGGCTACCATCGCCATCACCGAAGTGTTTTTAATCAGAAAAACCGCTTGATTGGTTAATGGCGGAAAAACTATCCTTTGCGCCTGGGGAAGAATGATATACCGCATTGCTTCCCAATAATTGAAACCTTGGGAAAGAGCCGCTTCCCGCTGGCCTTTTGGAATCGCCTGAATCCCGGCACGGATGACTTCGGCGATATAAGCGCCATGATATACCCCGACGCCAATTACACCTACCCACAAGACGGGAAGGACGATTCCGATTTTGGGAAGTCCGTTGTAAAGAAAGAAGACCTGGATGACCAGCGGTGTATTTTGAATAAACTCCACATAGCACCGGCTGGCCCTCTTGGCGAATTTCCAGTGGGAAGCGCCGAGCATACCAAAGATGACCCCGAGCGCCAACGCCACGCCCAGGGCCAAAACGGCAACCAGGGCCGTGATGCCGAAGCCTTCGATAAAAACGTTCCCGTCTTTAAGTAACGCTTCCCATTTAAACCAGGCAAAGGGACCCACCATTTATTTCAGCTTCCACTTCTTAATCAGCTTATCCAATTGTCCGGAATTTTTAAGCCCGACAATGGTCTCGTTCACCAGCGCAGCCAAACCTTCATTACTTTTTTTCGAAGCCACCCCATAGTTTTGTGGACTGAACCGTTCCGGCAGAATCACCGTGGACTTATCAACGTAACCGGAAAGAATCGCCACATCCACCGAGAAGCCGTCAACCCGTCCGGAATCCAGCGCCGCCTTGATCTCCGGGTAAGTAGCGAACTCCAGAAACTCTACTTTTATCCCCAATTTATCGGCTTCGGCTTGGACCGCCGCGCGGGAAGTCGCGCTTTGCGCCACGCCGATCTTCTTCCCGTCCAGGTCCTTTAAGCTTTTGTATCCCGGTTTTTTCTTCACCAATAAGCCCACCCCGTCGGTGAAGTACGGGTCCGAAAAGTTATAGCTCAACTTCCGTTCTTCAGTGATGGTAAAAGTGGCAATGACCAAGTCGAGTTCGTTATTGTCCAATAGCGGGCCGCGGGTTTTAGCGGTTACGCCCTGTAAGGCCAGCTTGTTTTTATTGCCCAGGATTTTTTGGGCGATGACCCGGGCGATCTCAATCTCAAAACCGTCAATTTTATTGGTTTTGGGATCACGATAACCAAAGTTGGGAACGTCGACTTTTACACCGACCTTCAAAACACCCCGGTCTTTGATGGCTTTCACCTCAGGGGCGTCATTGGTCGCCGCCAGAGATGAAATGACTAAAAAACTGCCGCTAAGGACCAGAATTGCGCAAATAGAGATCCACTTTTTCATATTGTTCCTCCTTAGAAATTTTTATCAATTAACCTCCGGTATCCGAAGGTAATTTATCGTAAAATCCGGCTTAAGAAAGCTTTGGTCCGCTCTTGAGTAGGATTATTGAAAAAATGTTCCGGCGGACCATCCTCCAGAATCACTCCTTCATCCATAAAGATAACCCGATCCCCCACCTCTTTCGCAAAGCTCATCTCATGGGTAACCACCACCATGGTGATCCCTTCATGAGCCAAATCGATCATCACATCCAATACTTCCTTAATCATCTCCGGATCCAAAGCCGAGGTGGGCTCGTCAAAAAGCATTATCTTAGGATGCATATTCAAGGCGCGGGCAATTGCAACCCGTTGCTGTTGCCCTCCGGAGAGTTGGGACGGATATGCGCCGGCTTTTTCTTTCAGGCCGACCCGCTCCAGGTATCTCATCCCTGTGGATTCCGCTTCTTCCCTGGATACTTTCCGGATCAGCGTCGGAGCCAGGGTGAGATTTTCCAAAACCGTCTTATGGGGATACAGATTAAATTGTTGAAACACCATCCCGATGGATTGCCGGACCTTGTGGACGGGGGCTTTATGGGCTGTAATCTCCACTCCGTCAACGATTACCCTGCCATAGCTGGGTTTTTCCAACAGATTGATACACCGGATCAAAGTGCTCTTCCCCGAACCGCTAGGCCCGATGACCACTAGTTTTTCTCCCGTCGCCACCTGCAAGTCGATCTCCTTGAGTACTTGAAGATGACCGAAATGTTTATGAACGCCTTCCAACTTAATCAATGCCGGTGTACCTCCATCCCCCGCCTTAAACCAAGCAATCCCCTCCAAATATCTGCTGCCAAATGATATTAAAACCAACTGGACGGGGCCAAATATATTACATATAGTTTACGTTAAAAGATTCTTTTTTCCTCCTTCTGTTTGGTTAAATTTGCGCCAAAAAAAGAAATGCTTTTTAATAAAGCATTCAACCGGACTTTATCCAATACTTAATCGAGTCATGGGAGATGATCGATGACTTCACACGCAAACTAAAATGCCATTAACATGACGCAATACTTCTCCCTTTGAAAAGTTAAAGCCCGCGGAAAATTCCCCGGGCTTTAACTTTTAATTCTCTATGGGTATCATGATTTCCACTTTGCATTTGTCAATCTTCTCATCCCACTCGATATATCTTTCGATTGTGGGCAAATCACTCTGCCGGTATTCACTTTGAGGAAGAAACTCTCCATATATACGGCTCCATGTGTTTTTCAAAACATCTTCCGGAATGGCCCCCTTTGCCTCGAACACCAGCCAGGCGGATTTCGGATATACGTATCTGTCAAATCCCGGTATCTCATTTCCATCATATTCAAAGCCACACATATAGTCGTTACTGCCGTCGTCGCCGAAGCCAAAGCACAGCCCCAGGGAAATAAAGCCTTCACCGGCGATTTCCTGCATTTTTTCCAAACTGCCGTCAGATTTGACGATGGCCCACGTGCCGCCTCCATAGGGAGTCGTGCGCCGCACTCCCAGCACTTGAAAGGAATCTTTTTCAATGATTCTGTAGTCCATTTTATCAACCCCTTTAATTATTAAAGTAAAGTGAAGGCGTGAGTAGAATTTCAGTTGGGTGTCCGTCTTTCGTACTATATTGGGAGCAATGCCGTGCATACGTTTGAAGGCAACCCCAAAAGCATCCGCTGATTCATAACCATATTGCAGCGCAATATCCAGTATCCGTTTATCCGTGTTTTGAATCTCATGCGCCGCGTTGGTCAATCTTCGCCGGCGAATATACTCCGATAAAGGAATGCCGGTAATCTGCACAAAAGATCGCTGGAATACCGTATAAGGACTTGCAATAATTCGGCTGATCTCACCGGGAGATATTTCGTCGCACAAATGATCTTCAACATAATCAATAACGGCATTCATCCTGTCAACCCACTCCACTCCAAAACCTCCTTGCATATTTATTATACAGGGATAAATTACTGCCTTCCCGTTAGTTCCTAAACAGATATTGACGGAACCGTATTATAACAATCTTTCTCCACATCCTGCAGGTAAACCAATTCCAATTGTCCTTCCCGCTTCAGCCGTTCAAAAGCCTCTTCAGCTCCTTTCCGGCAACTCTTGCAAGCATGCCACGGGATGATGACTGCAGCTACCATCTTCCCCGCTCTCCGCTGCTTAGCAGCGGCAGAAATAATTACCCGGTAGCCGCTGCACTCTTCACAACGCCGGATCTCTTCCTGTTGCTTTTCCAGGATCTCATCGGTATCATAATAAATATGGCGCTGTCTTTTATAGAAGGGCCCCGGGCCAAAAACTTCATCCAAATCAATTTTCCGGCGGCGTTGCCATACTTCCTGCAAAAAACCGACATTCCGCCGCACCGCTTCTTTAACTGCCGCCGGCGCCTCCGCAGGACCAGGTCCCGGCTCCTGGACGGTCGTGTAATCCAGGCCGGCCAAAGCCAGGATAATCCCCACATTCACATATGGCAGCGCTCCTTCGATAGAGTAGCCGCCTTCCAGAACCACAATATCCGGTTGAAGCAACTCGGTGAGCCGGGCGTAGCCCCGGGCCGTAACGTTCATATTCGTTAATGGGTCACTGTAATGGTTATCTTGTCCAGCGGCGTTAATAATGATATCAGGTTTAAAATCGGCTAAAACCGGCAAAACGAACTGTTCCAAGCCGTAAAGCATCTCGCTGTCACCGCTCTGGGGCGGCAAAGGCAAATTAAGAGTCAGGGCGTAAGCTCCCGGCCCACCCAGTTCATTGACAGCTCCGGTCCCGGGATACAACGTACGGCCGTCCTGATGCAGGCAGATATGAAGTACGTCCGGATCATTGTAATAAATATCCTGACTACCGTCGGCATGATGGGCATCGGTGTCAACTACCGCAATCTTCATCCGGGTCCCGTAAGTATGCCGTAGATGCTCGATGATAATCGCTTCGTTATTAATGGTACAAAAACCGCGGGAACCGTGAACCAGCCTCATTGCATGATGTCCGGGTGGACGCAGCAGGGCGAAAGCCCGATCCACTTCCCGATTCATCACCTTGTGGGCTGCAGTAATAGTCCCTCCGGCAGCCACCAAATGGGATTTGGTGCAAACGGATTTCACGTCCGGAATACAAATATGGGCCCGCTGTATATCCTGTTCATTAGCGATTTCCGGTTTAAACTCAACCAATCCCGGAAGGTCCAGCAAACCTTCCTCGACGATCTGATCCCGGGTATAAAGCAACCGTTCTTCCCGCTCCGGATGGTCCGCGCTGATAGCCCAGTCGAAAGCCGGGAAAAAAACCAGTCCCAACCGTTTGCCCGCTCTTTTCATCCGGCTATTCCTTCTTTCCGTATTGCACCCAGGCGTATGGGATTTTAACCCGGTTTATCCCCGGTCTGACCTGGGCTTTAAGGGAAAAAATTTTCCCTGCCGTATAAAACCCCCGGACTACATTAAAAACTTCTTCGTCGCCGATCTCAATCTCCGGCGCCTCCTGATAAGCTCCGGTACGGACCGCGAAATCAGCCGCCTTCTCCAAAGCCATCCGGCGTGCTTTCCTAACATCAAACAACATGGCCCGTTGGATATCTTCCATCAGATCCAATTCAGGCACCACCAATTTCCCCAATGCAGTATCGGCGCGTAAATTGATAGCTACCGTAGGCCGGCTGACAGCTGCTCCTATGGCATTGGCAGCTTCGGCGCAAGGCAGTACCTGATAGTCTATCCCCATGGCAGCCGCAATCTTCGGAAGGAAATATCCGGCCGGGCCTCCCATGCCGATTAGTTTTTCCGGTTTCAGTTCCCGCGGAGCCAGCACCTCTGATACGGTGTAGACCGGTATATTGTTAAGGTATTTTAGTACCAAACCGATTTCCCTTACCGCCTTTTCGCAAAAAGCGGCAATGATGCGCCGCGCCAATTCTTCGGCCGCCAATCCGGCCTCCCTTCCAACCCGTTCCAATTCAACCCGGGCCTTTTTCACATCGCCCAAAGGGACGTCTTCCAAGACAATGACTGCGTCGGTCGGAGTCAAACAGGGACCTCCCAAGGCGACGGGCGGACCTTCCCGTTCCGGGCCGATTTGTAAACTGCCGTCCGACCAGCGAATCTGGCTGTCGCCGCCCAGTCCGACGGAACGGGTAAAAAATGCCGGGACAAGGGTACGATAGTTGGCGATCACCGCTCCATCCCTTTCTCCCAATGGCTCACCCTTTACCAGTACGGCAATCTCAGTGGTAGTCCCGCCGATATCCAAGGTTATTGCCGTATGGCTTTCCGAATATTCTCCCAGCGCCAAAGCGCCCATGATACTGGCTGCCGGGCCGGAGAGCACCGTTTCCAGCGGCCGGACCAACGATTCCGGTAAATACATGGTACCGCCGTCGGCCTTTAAAAGAAAGATTGGATCCTGAATGCCATACCGGCCTGAAATTCCTTTCACCATGGAAGCAAACTCAGCCTGCAGCCGGAATATACTTGCGTTAAGAAACGCCGTAACCACCCGGCGGGGAAAGTTCAACCGTCCCGACAAACGGTGCCCCAGTGTAACCGCGTTAAACTCCGGGAACTCATGGCGTACCAGTTCTTCGATTTCTAGTTCATGACTTGGGTTGCGCACCGAAAACTTGCCGACAACGGCCAAAGCACGGATCCCGTTTCGCCGGATCCTTTGAAGCGTCTGCCGGACTTCCTCTGCATTCAACGGTTCCGTCTCCCGCCCCCGGTGATCGATGGCTCCGGCTACCGGGAAACTGGGAAAAGGGAACTCCAGATCGGTCGGATTCACTCCCGGGCCATGGGTTATGATGACGGCGGCCGGTTCGCCCCGTCCTTCCATAATGGCGTTGGTGGTCAACGTAGTACTGAGATGGAGTCGCAGACTTTGCTCTTCCGGGTGCGGGATGTTTGACGCGATTCGTTCCAGGACCGTAGTGGTAGTTGAAAGCAGATCCTGATGATTGGTGGGGCAGCTGGCAATGGCAATCAGATTACCGTCTTGCACAAAAGCGGCATTGGTATTGGTGCCGCCGACATCGATCCCGATGATGCGGGACATGAGTCATCACCTTGATCCAATAATTTCTTGCCTCAAGTATTCATTATTTTTCCCCCTTTTTCCTCCCGACAAATTAGATTTTATCTCGTACTCCGACTAGAAACAAGTTACATCAAACTTTGAATCACCAGGCTAACCCTTTTCCCTTTTAACTTCACTCTTGAAAGTTAAACTTTTTTAGCTCTTACTTTCTTTATAATCGTAAATGATATTAAATGATTACCATAAGCCTTATCGCAGTGCATTATCGATGGATCATGAAATCTTTTTAACCTTAAAAATCAAAGAATATATTTGGGAGTAAAGTCTGAGAGAAGCCGGAATTCTTGACGATAGTCTGATGGTGTATGACCAGTAAGACGCCGGAAGGTCCGGGAGAAATGAGAGAGGTCGCTGAAACCGACTCGTTCAATAATCTCTGACAAAGGCAACGGAGTATCCCGAATTAAAAAATAGGCCAATTGAATTCTTAAGTTGATGAGATAGTTGTGGATGGTCGTCCCGGTAGCGGCATAAAAAAGGTCCATCAAAGAAGTCCGATTGATGTGAAAGACCTCGGTGAGTTCTTCGATGGTAATTTTTTGCTGATAGTTTCGATGAATATATAAAACTATTCTGTCTACTTCCGGAGAATTACTTGGAGGGACATCTATCGGGTTAGGTTCTTTTAATGAATAAAGCTGTTCCAGGAAAAATAGCAATTCAATCAAGAAAGAGCGTCCCCGGCATGGCCAAGTTTCCGGATCCGGTTGTTCCTCATATTCATTAATAATGAATTTCATAAGCTTGGCGGCTTTCTGGGCAGATAGGGGACCAACGGGTAATTGACCGTAAAACTTGAGGGTTCGGTCCAAAAAGGGTTTCAGCCAGAAAAGGTCATAATAGGAGGTAGGATTCAAATCGGTTCGACTCCGGATATTTTCATAGTTAAACGCGCTGTTAATGACCCAAGGATGGAAGTAGACGGCTTGGGCTGAAAGATTACGGCTGTCGACTGCGGTAAATGATTCAGTTTCATTAAAACAATAAATAACCGGCGCTCTAAAAACCACCCGTTTCTCTCGCATATTTAGAATTCCAGTTCCTTGCCGGATGAATAGAATCCGGAAGCTTTGGATGTTTTCCATATCAGGGTTCAATTCTTCACAAGGGTTGCAAATCAGCGGCGCTTGCCAATCAGGATGCTGCTTTCCGAAAGTTGCTATTTCGGAAAATTTATTCATTGATAATAGACCTCCTAAAACGTTAAAGTTTTCTTGTGAATCATCACTGAAACGATAGTTTATATAGTTTGGGTATAAGGGGGCGCTTTTTTTCGATACATACGTAGAAGGATAATTTCACTTAATAACCTAAATTAACTACTCAAACGCATAGCTTGGAGATTTCGTTAATGTTACCATATCGGTGCAAAAGCTATAGTATATATGGTATAATGGCGTCGGAAAAACAATGAGTTGGTTCAAACAACCTTGAATCTGGAGGTTTTCATATATTGTAAACCGAAATCATTAATAGGTGCCAAATTTTATTAATAATTACTAATAAAAAACTATTCGCTAAAATATATTTATTTTATTATTTTATGAAAATTTATTTATTCAGACAAGATGTCCTCTGTCATCAAGCCTCCGCTTTTTATCATAAATTTAGTAAGAGTCGACAGTTGTCAATCGATAAATGACATTTGTCATATGACAAATGTAGCAATCTGTTTCCTGAGGAAAGGAAGAGCATCATGAAGAGTTTTAGTACTATTCTCGATAATCGTTATCATCTTCTTGAGCCCATCGGCGAAGGCGGAATGAGTGGTGTCTATCAAGGGACTGATGAAATTACCCATCAAAATATCGTTCTAAAATTAATGAAAGCCAAAGTAACTTCCTCCCACATCGAGGATATCATCCGGTTCAAAAGAGAAATTGAGATTGTAACCAAATTAAATCATCCCAATATTATCAAGATATATAGCAGCGGGGAATTCGAGAATAAACCTTACATCGCCATGGAGCATTTAGTAGGCAATAATTTGGCGGATTTATTACATAGCGGTATTCAATTTAACGATTCGGAAACTGTAACAATCATCAAACAAATTACAGAGGCGTTAATCTACGTCCATCATCACGGGGTCATCCATCGGGATCTTAAACCTAGTAATATCTTTATTCATCACGAAGACGGTCAAATCAAGGTGAAATTGTTGGATTTCGGAATCGCCCTGATAATGGAATTGAGAGCAATCAAAGGCGAGGAAGAGGTTAGCGGAACCTTCGGTTATATGTCACCGGAAGCCACCGGCATTTTGGACAACCGAATCGATGAGCGAAGTGATCTCTATTCTTTGGGCGTTGTCTTTTATCATTTATTAACCGGGAAGGCGCCTTTTCCGGGAAGTAATATGAGCCAGATCATCCACCGACAAGTCGCGTTAACTCCCCTCCCTCCCTGTAAAATCGACAAGGAAATACCCGCTGTTCTGGAAGCGATAGTTTTAAAGCTGTTACAAAAAGATCCGGATCTCCGTTATCAAAGCGCCCGGGGATTGTGGGCCGATCTAGAACGATACGAAAATGGGGAACGTCGGTTTGATGTTGGTTCCAAAGATCCCAAGATTAAATTAACCTATCAAACGCGTTTGGTAGGCCGGGAAATGGAATTAGAAAGCATTAAAAAATTAATTCAAAATACCCGATCCGCCCGTGGGAGCATCTGTTTCATCGCAGGGGAAGCCGGGATCGGGAAAAGCAGGCTCGTTGAAGAGATTCGGAATTATATTTATGAAATCGATGAACTATTTATTAGCGGCCGGTGTTTGAATCATCAAAATAAAACTCCCTACCAGCCTTTTAAAGACGCCCTGGATGATTATTTAAGCGAACTTGAAAAGGAAGAAGAAGAAATCAAATGCGCCAAAATTAATCGTCTCAAAAATTTATGGATGAATCTTGGAGAAATCCTTATTAAATTAACTCCCCGGCTTACTAAATATATTGGTGTCCCTACAAAGTTGGCCCCGCTCGAAACGGAACGGGAGAATCAACGATTTTTAATGGTATTGGCGGATTTTTTCTGTAATTTGGCAAGCTCCGGGAAGATCTGCGTTCTCTTTTTAGATGATTTACAATGGGCGGACGATGGGAGTTTAAATCTATTAGGTGAATTATTGCGGAAAATTGAAAGCTCAAATCTGTTAATCCTAGGCGCATATCGCGATAATGAAATTGGTGAAGAGCATGGACTCCAACGGCTCAAAAAGGAATCAGCGGAGATGGGATCCACCTTATCCGAGATAAAACTCAGACCATTGAATCATGAACGGTTAAATAAGCTCGTTGCCCATCTTTTAGGCACCAAAGAAGAAAATGTTCGGAACCTTACCGGGTATATTTTTGATAAATCGGGCGGCAACCCGTTTTTTACAATTAATCTGATGAGGGAGTTAATTGAAAATAAGGCTATTTCATGGCAAGAGGGTTATTGGAAGGAAAACTGGGAAGTTTTAAGCAAGATGCCGGTATCCAGTACCATGCTCAATGTCATTATACGGCGGATTGAAAACTTAACTCCAGAGGAGGACGACTTATTATGCAAAGGGGCCGTCATCGGCCGTGAGTTTGAGATTGAGCTGTTATATCAACTGACGGATTTGAGCCAAGCAAAAGTTGTTACTTTGATTGATGAATTTATTGCAAAACAATTACTCGAGAGAAGTTTGACCCGGGGAAAGATATTGTTTGTCCATGATCGGATCAGGGATGCTTTTTACCAAAAAATCACGGAAAGCCGGAGACGTAAAATCCACTTGCAAATCGCCGAATCCATCGAAAAAATGAATGACAATCTGGATGATGTAATTTTCGACCTGGCCCATCATTATTCCGAAGGAGGAAACCAGGAAAAAACGCTTCAATTTACCTTGCCGGCAGCGGAAAGGGCCCGAAAATCGTATGCCAATGAAGAAGCTATCAAATACTATAGAATAGTTATCAATATATTGAAAAGTATGCATCTGCGAAATTCCGCATGGGTTCAAGCGCAGGAAAACCTTGCGGAGGTTTATTTGACAGTCGGAAAATTTGAGGAAGCCATGAAAATTTCTAAGCAATTATTACCTCTAGCAACCAGTAATTTAGCCAAAGCCAGGATCTACAAAAAGATCGGAGTTGCTTTTTTTAAACAAGGAAATTGGATACAGTGTGAGGAAAACTTGGCAAAAGCGCTTGAATTACTAGGTTTAAAAATACCAAGAAATAGTTTCAAGATCATCGTTTCTTTTGTGATTGAATTAATGCAACATTTATTATTTCGGCCATGTTCCCCAAAAAGCCGCAAACCGGTGAAAGATGAAGATAGGGAACTAGTTCTGATTTATAAAACCTTAAATTGGATGTATGCGTTGAGCGATACAAGAAAACTTCCTTGTAACGCACTGAAAATGTTAAATATATCCAAGCAAAGAATTGGCAAATCCGTCGAACTCGCCATAAGTATGGAAGTATACGCAGGAGCGCGCATGCTGTTCCCTTTCTTTAACAGGGCGTTTAAATACTACAAAAAGACCTTGAATTTACGTGAAGAATTAGGTGATGAGTTGGGAATCGCTCAAAGTTTACAATTACTGGGTTTTAATTATTGTTGGGCTGGAAACAACGAAGAAAGTGTCAAACATACAGAACAGGCAATACGTATCTTTGAAAAGTTAGGTGATATGTGGGAATTAGGAATTTGTTTTGAAGGATTAGGATACAATTATTTTTGTAAATCAAACTATGCTCTCTGCTTTAAAGTTTTAGACCAATGTCTGAAGATCAATCGAAAGTTAAAAAATTTCTATAGTATTCCCGGAGCCTTATGCACCCTTTCGGCAAGTTATATTGAACAGGGCGATTTTCGGAAGGCACAAGAATTAATCGCCGAAGCTCTAAAAATAAGTAGGGAAAATAATGTCTGGTATATGTATTGCTATTCGTTACTTCATAGCGGCTATTTAGAATTGGAAAGGAATAATTACCATAACGCTATCGAAAGATTAGAACAGGCAAAAAAAGTCTATCAACAGTATAATCTGGTGCAACCTTGCATCGTAAATCTGTTTTCCTATTTGGCGGACGCTCAAATTAAAAGATTCAGGGACCATGATTTAAATAGGCATACTCAAATTTTCTGTCATGAAATAAAACGGATATCTCGTCTTTGCCGGGATGCAATCAAAGAAACCAAACCATGGCCGAATCACTACGGGGGCGCGTTACGGGTAATGGCCAATTATTATTGGCTCATGGGGAAAACCGTTAAAGCCAATACGTATTTTCTAAAGAGTATCGAACATGATAGGCAAATAAGTCGTAAATATGAACTCGCCAAGGATCATTTTGAATATGGGAATTTTATTGAATCACTTAAAAAAAACACCCAGGCAAGCGAACATTGGCGAAAGGCGCATGAAATATTTAAAAGTATCGGCGCCGCTGGATACGTCCGGCAAACTGCGATTTTACTTAAAGAGTATCAAAATGATGTCGTATCTATTGATGAATCAACCGCCAAGGACCGGTTAAAAATTGAAAGAAGAATAAACACGGTATTAACCACCAGTCGATACATCAGTTACATCCTTGATATTGATGAACTCATGGAAAGAATTATGGAAATTTGCACCGAGGCCATTGGAGCGGAAAAGGGGATCTTGTTTCTTTATCCCGAAGGCAGCAGTAATTTACAAATTGCGGTAAGTAAAAACCTATCGGATCAAGAAATACAAAGTAAACTGGATTTTAGCAATAGCATTGTTACCAAAGTGGCAAGCCAAAAGGCCCCGTTGATTCTAAGCGACGCTTCATTTGATCAGGAAATGAAAGCCCAATGGAGTATAGTCATTAATAAAATCCGATCGGTAATTTGCGCTCCAATTGTGAGTAAGGGTGAAACTTTCGGCGTTATCTACCTGGAAAATAATCAGGTAAGTGGATTGTTTTCCGCAGAAGATTTGGAGGTACTTACTTTAATATCGAACCAGGCGGGAGTCTCTATCGAAAATGCCAGACTTTACGGAAAGCTGAAGCTATATTCACTGGAAATCGAAAAGTCCCGCGACGAAATCACCGAATGGAACCTGACTCTTGAAAAAAGGGTGGCCGAGCGGACCAGGCAGCTAGAAACCGCGAATCAGGAATTAAAGGAATATGCTGCTACAGTGGAAGAATTGTCGGTGATGCGCGAAAGAAATCGAATCGCCCGGGAAGTACATGATACAATTGGACAAACATTAAGCATATTAGCAAATATACTACAATCCAGTATTTCATTCTTGAAAACCAATCCTGAAAAAATTGAAGGGCACCTATTGGAAGCATACCGAATCGTCAAACAGGGTCTAATTGAATTACGGGGATCGGTATCGGAGTTAATTCATGACAAGCTTGATTCGGAAAAGTTCATTACCGCTCTGCAAAGACTGTTTAACGAGTATAATACTTCGGGAATAAAGGTTGATTTTTCCTTTGACGATTTCGGTATAATTTTAGATTCAAAATATTTTAATGTTCTATACCGGATATGTCAGGAAGCATTAACGAATTCTTCAAAACACGGAAAAGCAACCGAAGTGACTATCATCCTGAAATTAATCCGCCGGAAATTGAAACTTTTTATATTTGATAACGGGGTTGGGTGTGGTAATATTGAATTATCCAAAGGGTTCGGATTAATGGGAATGAAACAGCGCGTTGAAGAACTTCACGGCGCTATTCACTTTGGTTCCAATGGGGAGCAGGGATTCAATATCAATGTAGAAATACCTTTAGAGGATGGGGTCAGCCAATGATCAAAGTACTGATTGCCGAGGATCAAAAAATAGTCCGGGAATGTATCCGGGACACCATTGAAAAAGATGCTGAAATCAAAGTCATCGGCTGCAGCGAGAATGGGAAAGAAGCCTTACAGGTATGTGAACGAGAGATCCCCGACGTGGTGCTGATGGATATCGGAATGCCGGTTTGTAACGGAATTCAGTGCACCAAGTCGTTAAAAGCAAAATACCGCCACATTAAAATTATCATTTTAACTATTTTTGAAGACGATCAGAATGTTTTAAACGCTTTAAATAGCGGGGCTGACGGATATGTCCTCAAGGATATCTCCCCGGCAGAATTAATCCTGACCATTAAAAGCGTTGCCGCCGGATTCAGTATTATGAATAAAAGTACCTTGGCCGGTGTATTAAACCAAGCTAACCAAACCACGAACTCACCACTCCTTAAGAATCCCCCGCCGGATGTTAATTTAACCGAAAGAGAGTTGGCCGCGATTCGGCTCATTGTGAACGGGAAAGATTATAAAGAAATGGCCTCCATCCTCTATCTTACTGAAGGAAGTATCCGGAATCTCATCTCGGATATTTTACAAAAGTTGAATTTAAAAGACCGGGTCCAATTGGCGGTTTTTGCGGTGAAGAATGATCTTTGCTAGGATTCTGTGCGAGTAACACTTTTTATAGCATAGAACCACAATATTTTGTGTTAGGTCATGTTACTATATACTAAATATGCTTCGAAAACCTATTACCCGCACAGACTCCTAGTAGTTCCATTCAGCTATCTCCGACAAAGGCAAGATATGATATCCCGAATTAAAAAATAGGCCAATTGGATTTTTAAGTGATGAGATAGTTGTGGATGATAGGAACCTAAAAAAAGCCCTTGGTCACAAGTTGTGAGCAAGGGATAATTCTCAAAATAGTTTTTACGCCCCGTCTGGACGTTGTTTATAGGTTAAAGTCCTGAAAGGGAGCTAGTTCTCCTCCGGTTCGATTATTTCCCTGAGTGATAAATCATCATACCAAGCGGTACCGGTACAGGTATCACTATACATCCCGAGCCGGCATTGAAATTTTGCGCTGGTATGATCACCGGAATTGAAAGTAAGATACACGAACTGCCAAGCGCTATTTGTGCCGCTTAACGAGGTGGAACTGATAACGAAATTATCGGTGTATTCAACCGTCAGCGTGGCCCTACCGGAAACGTCTTGAGTCCGGATATATCCGCTGAACACATAGTTGGTATTCGGTGCTAAATCAACCAACTGTTCATACCGGCAGTCATTTTCAACGCTGGAGCTAACTATGGCGGAGTAGGTATCGGTTCGCTGGATAGTACTATCCCGGCCTATCGTACAGTTGGGGTCCCAGAAATCCGCGGTCCAATTCATGGCAGTCTCAAAACCGCTGTTTTGGAGAAGATTATCGCCAACAACATCCCAGACTTTGACCGAAAACTCTTCCTGATACAGATTAGCCGGACGATCAGAAGCGGTAACGGTTGCCTGAAAGACTCCGGTATCACCGCTGCCTGGAGTCCAGGTAACCTGATCCGTACCGATTAAGGTACCACCGGGCAGTCCGGTCACGGTCACGGTCACCGGGTCACTCTCGGGGTCGGTGGCTTGGATCCTAAAACCACAACCGACGATGGCCTCGACTCGGGGCTTCTCTCTCGCGCCGGCCAAGTTGGTGGATCTGATATACGGCATCTTATTGGTCACTTTCGCAACACTATAGGTTAAGGTCGGATCCCCCAGTAAAATTCCTTTTGGACAGCCACCCTCAGGATTAATCGTCCGGTTAATTTCTCTTGTAAAATAATCGCGTAAAACCTCTCCGATGGGTTTTCCCAAATTAATCTCCGACCAGTAAGTAGCATCGGGCATGAAGCCCCAATGACCAGTACTACCGGTGATGTTCAGCACATAATCATTATTAAAAATATAAGTAGCGCCGATATTTGGAACATTACCGGAAGGCCAACTCTGGAAGTAGCAAGCATCACAGCTATACATATTTAAATAATGGACTCGCGGTGTTAATGAATTTAAGTAATCCAGATTAAATTCTTCGGTGCCTATTACGCCACCCGGCCAGTAATCAATAGCATGAGATTGTGCGTAAGAATGCGTGGCATACTGGGCAAACTGGTACCCGTTCTCCAATTCGGTTTTTAATTTATCGCGAGTCGTGATTGTATCATCGAAGAAACCATTAATCTTCGTGGTTAAACCCTGAAAACTGTCGATGACTTCCCGGAGACCTTTAAAATCATTCTGATCGTAAAATACCAGCATCCTTTCTTGTTGGGTTAGGGTTAAATTACTGCCGTAGGTCCGGTAGTTATGAATCTTGTTTAAGTAGGAAGCAACTTTAACAGCTTCTTCAGTGATGGAAGAGGTGAGACAACCCGCCGAAATCCGACCGTAGATCATCTCCGGCGCATAATTAGCCCCCAAGAAGTTGCCGGATGTGTCAATTGAATCATAGGATTCATAGACCCCATCACTGTTATAATCGGTCCAGGCATCCATATCAGCGTAAAATAAATCCGTCGGACAAACCATCTCACCAGGATCTTGAGTATATCGCCAGAACGCGGTGGGAATGGCCGGACCGGAACCAATCAGAACGAAACCAACATACCCTTGACTATAATAAGTCTGAATCACGGTCTTGAGGGCGGCAGGATTCGCGCAGACGTAATCGGGATTTGAACTGGAGCTATTATCCACCTTAATCATCAAGGGCTCCCAGGAGGCGATGGATAGATCCGACAAATAAGTATTCAGGGCTGCAGTAATCAAACCAGTATCATAGAGCGGCTTACTGACAATCACCAGAAACTTATTGCTGGAGGTTGTCCCCGGCTCGGTTCCATAGACCAGCACCCCATTGATATAGGCAGTGACATTGGTATTTTCAGTGAATGTGGTCATGGAAGCATTAAAGGAATAATCATTCGCCTGATTATAGTCTGACCAGATATCATTATGGATCCGGAACTGAATCTCACCACTGTTGCTTCCGGAAGCAACAGTGCCTGCGCCGGCAGTGAAGCCGACCTCCAAATAGTAATCTGCGGTATTGGCGGGGTTGCTCATAGCCACACAATTTCCCGTAATATTGTTAGTCCCGACCTGGGCGTAGTCGCAGACAGAAGTCTGTGGCCGAACGTTATCCCTGGTATACCAATACCGGATTGTGACCTGGGACAGAGAGAGCGCATCCGGACCGTCATTGTAAACTTTAAACCATGGCGCGATTTGAACGCTGGTAGCACTCGTATTATTACATTTGTACAAAATTCGGATTGAACTGGCAGCCCTGGCGTGGAACGGTAAAACTAGGCACGCGACGAAAATAGCCACCAACAAAGTGAAAAATACGATTCTTTTTTTCAAAGTAGTTCCTCCTTATGTCTTAATGGAATAACCAATCAAAGATCTAAGGAACTTACAAAATCAAGATATCAACTGCTTCTTACCTCCCCCCTTTTTAAGGATTAATCTCGATTTCGCATTCATGGATTTTTTCAATATCTTCAAGTTTCCATTCCTGCGGCATATCCTAATATAACATTAAATGATATTAAAGCATTAGAATTTTTGTCAATACTATTGTGCACAAAAACAGTAATATCAAAAAACTCGATTTTGGTTATAGATTAAACTTTAATTCAGTAAAGAATATCTAAGGTATTTAAAAATAGCCAAGATTAAAACAATATCATCATGTCAGGAAAGCACCGCAAGCTATTCAGTTCACAGATGTTTTATTGCAGATCACATTTGCAGTATGCATTACACGTCAAGAAAACGGTTTAATCTTCTGTCCGGCGGGGAAAGTTCAGCCGTCCTGACAAACGGTGCCCCAGTGTAACCGCGTTAAACTCCGGGAACTCATGGCGTACCAGTTCTTCGATTTCTAGTTCATGACTGGGGTTGCGCACCGAAAACTTACCGACAACGGCCAAAGCACGGATCCCGTTTCGCCGGATCCTTTGAAGCGTCTGCCGGACTTCCTCTGCATTCAATGGTTCCGTCTCCCGGCCCCGGTGGTCCATAGCCCCGGCTACCGGGAAACTGGGAAAAGGGAACTCCAGATCGTCCGGAGTCACTCCCGGGCCATGGGCTATGATGACGGCGGCCGGTTCGCCCGTCCTTCCACAATGGCATTGGTGGTCAACGTAGTACTGAGATGGAGTCGCAGACTTTGCTCTTCCGGGTGCGGGATGTTTGACGCGATTCGTTCCAGGACCGTAGTGGTAGGTGAAAGCAGATACTGATGATTGGTGGGGCAGCTGGCGGTGGCAATCAGATTACTGTCTTGCACAAAAGCGGCATTGGTATTGGTGCCGCCGACATCGATCCCGATGATGCGGGACATGAGTCATCACCTTGATCCAATAATTTCTCATTACCGAATAAAGTTGGTAGGTGTTATTTCTTCTCGCTCCGGGAAGGGAACACCGGCTTTGATACCGGCCGCTTTGCACTTTAAGAACCAGGCCATATTTCGTCCTAATATCCGCATGGTCTGTAAGCCCTCTATATCCTTTTTTACTTCCTCCGGCGTGTGGCCGTGTACCATGTTCCAATACCGCGATGAGACAACCGGCATTTCCGACAAAGTGAAGTATTTGATAAGCTGATCAAAGGCCGCGGTGGTTCCCGCCCTTCTAGCGGAAACAATACCGGCGGCCGGTTTTAAGTAGAAGGTTTCACTGTTAAAAGAGCGTCCGGCATAAAAAGCACGATCCATAAAAGAAGTAATGGCGCCGCTTGCAGCCGCAAAATGTACGGGCGAACCGAATACAAATCCGTCAGCGTCTTTTGCCCTATCAAGAAACTCATTGACTACATCGGAGATCGCGCACCGCCCGGTTTTCCGGCAGCTTCCACAGGCGATGCATCCGGATAACGGTTTCGTTCCAACCTGAAAGATTTCCGTTTCAACCCCTTCCGCATTGAGTGTTTTCGCTACTTCCTCCAATGCCGTATAGGTACATCCTTTTTCATGAGGACTGCCGTTTACTAATAATACTTTCATGCTTACCTCCCATATGAAGAGTGGGGTTGAAATTTACATCTTTTTGACATTCACTTTCTTTATTATTACAATTAAATCGGGATTAGTCAAGCAGCGGGTTGATATGAAGTGTGAAGAGTATTTGTTTTTATTTCATACTTCTAATTTTTCCCATTCCAACTGGTAATATATATTAGGTTTCCCTTTTCAAGATCAGGTTCGCTAATCTCCCATTTGCCACCTAAGCCCAGTTCCTTGGCTGTTAATTCAAAGTGACACATGGCGATACCGATATCCAGGTTCTGAAGTTTGATCTCTCCAAGAATCCGATTATACAGCGGATTTTCTTTCAAATAAAAATGATAAATATCAGTTCCGGTTTCTTTCATAATTCGCCATGGCTGTTTATTGGAAGCCGATGGGGCTACCCGGACCATCTCCAAGGGCAGAAAATATTTTTCCGTCTCTTTCATCTCCAAAGGGCGATTTAAATCTTGCTCAAAGAAAAGTTCCCCAAACTGCTTGCGTTTTCTGGAACCGGCCAAGACGATTACCGTGTTTTCTATCAATCTTCTTTTTTCAGCCGGGTAACCCAGCGGAGTAACCGCTGGAATCAATTCTTCCTCAGTAGCCTTCATTTTGCGGGCAAAAGTACTCCGGTTCAAGGAACCACCCAACCAGCAAGTGCCTAGTCCTAACCCGGTAGCCGTTAATATGATCTTTTCCAGGCAATAGCCGAAATCTTCCATGGCCTTCGGGCCTCTCTTCACGGCGCCGGTTATGAATAAGTGAGTTCCCTTAATCGTCCCATACGTGCCAAGTTCTTTTAGTTCTTGACGTTCATTTTCCGTTGTCTGGATCAACTGAAAGCGTACCTGGCTTCCGAAAGGGCTTTGACAATCGGATTGGAGATGTTCCTGTATTTTTTCCTGTACATCTTTGGCAACCTTTCGATTGGAGTAGGTTCTGACGGATGAACGTTTCTTAATAACCTCAATGATGGACGACATAATTATTCCTCCTTTTATAATGCTACTTTGTTACAATCGATTATCTTTCCGGATAATCCCATTCAAAATCAATGATACCGTATAGCAGACTTCTTCTTTCAACGCCAGTATATCCGGGTCACCTAATAGACAATTGCCGCTGCGTTGGATATATCTTTGCCTGATAGCTTCAGTTACGGTGAGGATACTTCCGGCTATTCTCCGGGTATCACCGGGAATAATCTCCTTGCGCTTTTGGCATTCTTCGAGAATCCGATTCAAAAAATCTATTTCTTTTTCGATGAACTTTTGGTTCAATTCTTCAAAGATGGGCTTAAACTTCTGGATCGTTTCCAGTGGAAGATTACGCAGATTAACCATTTCATTGACATATTTTAGCCGTTCACTGAGATACATTAAAATTTGTTCTTGGCAACCGTTAGCCCGTCCGACCATGTCTTGTAATGCTTGAAAAAGCGCTTCGGTTTCCCGGTAAATCACTGCCGAAAAAAGCTCTTCTTTGTTTTTGTAATAATAATAAAGGGAAGCCTTATTTAAACCAACCAGTCTGCCAATATCATCAAGAGTGGTTTTTTCATAACCATAACGGGCAAAACACTCACCGGCGGCTTTTAAAATCTCCTGTTTTTTATCAAGACTATCCATTTTTCCTCCGTTCAACTCGTCTAACTATAAAACATTTTATATGATTGTTTGACGGTTTGTCAAGCAAAACCAAAAAGAAGTTCTTATTTACTCTTCTTTTGTTGTTTGCAGTTGATCCCAGTAATTCTGTAAGTCTTTAAACTTAGACAAGGTCGAGAATTTCTTTGCCTCGTTCCTTGGAATCACATCGTAATAATACTCTGGTAACTAAACGCTGAATGTAACCGGCGGTTGGATGATAGGTTTTTTTACGCTTCACACTTCAAAAATTTACGGCAAAAAACGCAAAATTATCTGCAGACGTATACTTTCATTTACCGTAATCCCCAGTCCGTTCTATCTCAAATTTCACCCGAACTCGCGGATATTCTTGTCCCAATTGATCCGTTTCCAAACTTTCGGACGTTTAGCCATTGGAAAAATTATGCCAAAAATGATGAAAACTATAAATTAAATGTAGTTTATTCCCAACTTCTCATAAGATTACGGTCACCACTACCCCGGTAGTTTAACATATCTATCGAAATGCCATAAATGCTTCCATTACATGCTAGTCTCGTTATAATATAGCCTTCTTTGGCCACCGGGGGTAATATGTGAGTTTAATCCTAATAGGCCATTAATTATATTTCGTGCCGTCAACCATTACATATAATGTATAAAAGGAAAGGGGCTGATTTAAAATGGCAGAATTCGATGGAAAAATCACAACCCATATTGATAACGACGGAACCCGAATTATTGCTGATACCCCGTTCTTAAGGAAAAAGAAAATTGTGATCATCATCAATAATCAATTCACTATTTCACCAAATACAACCCAGATTGCAAGCGGGGCAGGTAAAAATAGCGCAGCAGGTAATAATGCCGCTATTGATTCATTGAATACACAGCAGCAACAGAGTGTTGGTGCTCAAGGGACAGCCAAAAACCTGGGAATGAAAGGCAATCAATCTGAGCCGCATGATAAACACGGCGCATGGACCGATGATGAAGAGCTTACAATTATCATTAATAATCAGATAAATGAGACCGTTGGAGAGTCATCCGCTACTCAAGTCGCAAGCGGTAGTGGAAACGACAGCGCTGGTGGCACCAATGCCGCAATTCAAAGTTCGAATACCAAACAGCAACATGCTGTAGGTGGAGACAGTTCGGGCCGCGCCTTAAATAGAGGTATGAACAACGATCAAGCGGAAATCATATTAGAAAAAACAGAAGACCCATGTGGATGAAATAAATCCCGATACTTAATAATTTTCAATTCTGAACCTGAAACATCCATATTTAAAAGCAAAAAAGGTCAAATAAAAACTTTTATGTCATTTGGTACAACTTTCCTCTGATAAAAAATCTATCCAAATTACATAATCTTTAGTTTACGGTGGATACTTTAACTTAATCCTCCAAATAATAAGTCCGAATAAATAAAACGACATTATTTAGAGTATTTTATGGTTATCTGAGCGTTGGGGGAATTTACATTGGATTTCGAACAACTTTCTTTTAAACTTCGGGAATTCTATTTGCTTGAGGTTTATCAACTCAGCTTATTTCGTGACCAGATACCTTCATTACCCGATGAATATACCGCATTTGCATTCGAGAGAATGACAGAACTTGAACAGCGCCATGTCGACTTTTTTGCTGAAAAAATGCATGAGTTGGGCATCAGTAAACCGGAGATCGCCGACAGTACCTTTAGTTTTGCCGGATTTGTTTCCGCCAAAGCCCTTGACTTATTATCTTTAAAAGAAAGATATCAGTTGGGGATCGCGGTGGAATCCAAAGCCGCGGAGATGTATTATGAGTTCATCAAAATGGCCGAAGGTGACCAACAACTGGTAAGAATGCTGTGGCACCAGCGGACTGATGAAGAATTTCATAAATTCTGGTTCCGCGCCAATTTGGAGAAAATCGAACTGGAGGAAAAACTGCAGCGTGTTTAAGGATAAAATTGTTTTAGCGGGGACGGCCGGTTTTATCGGAATTCTAGCCGATGAATTCATTGAGTGGCTGGCGTTTCTGTTAAAAATCTGTGATTCCAATACTATCCACATGATCAGCAATATCATCTACAGCTCGCATCAGTTAAACGCCACCCAGCTACTCATTGGCGAGATTGCCCATTTAATCGCCGGGTTTATTTTAGGGATTATTCCGTTTGCCTTTTACTATTGGTCCGGAGGAAAATATTGCATCCTGAAAGGAGCGGGGATTGGAGCCGGTTTATGGCTGAATCATGCTGTTATCATACCGAGCTTTGTTGAGCCGCGAATTCATCTGGTTTCTTCTACAGCAACGTTAATTACCGAATTAGCAGGGATTACGCTTTGGGGGATCGTATCTTTTTTAATCATCGTAAAATTGGACTGTCAAAAAGTTTAAGGAGAGTGCGGATTGACGGGAGATTGATAACTTGATCAAAATATTTTCGCGTATCCATCGAATCGATCCTTATTTTGGAGGAATTATACTCGGTCTGGCAACAACTATTCCCTATTTGATACTGGATTATCTATATTCATTAATACTTGCCGTCAACCCAATTCCGATATACTCAGCCACCTTGGTCGTCTCCCACACCGGTATTCCGTGGGATTATCTTTTTGGGATTATCGCCGATTTATCTGCTGGTTCTTTTTTAGGCTTTCTGCTGATCATTATTTTTGAACGGACGAATTACCGGTTTCTGCGGGCTAAATGCTTAGGAAGTGGAGTAATATTGTGGATACTCCATGTCAGTATCATCCCCAAATTTTGGGAACCTGAACTGCTGAAATTAATGAACCGTCCCACAGTGTATATGGCATTAATAAATCACATTCTTTGGGGTCTGGCCTTTGGGATTATATTGCGGTGGATGCGGAAAAGCCAAGAATAATAAATCGTAACAAGCCGTACTTATTCTTATCCATGTCGCTAAATGAATTTTTGATGTATCACAAGTACTTCTCATTTCGGATTCATTTGGCGAATCAGTTTTTTAATTTGCTCACGTAATGAAATGGCTTCGTCTACGGAAAGACCCGTACTGCAAAAAATCTTTTCAGGTATTTCATACGCGCTTTTTTGAATATCTTTACCCTTGGGCGTTAAGCTTATAATGACACTCCTTTCATCCATAGCATCCCTTTCACGTGTAATCAGTCCAGACGCTTCCAGTCTTTTCAAAAGCGGTGTCAAGGTACCTGAGTCAAGATAAAGCTTGTCGCCCAGTCCCTTTACGGATATCTTTGGGCTCTCCCACAAGACAAGCATGGTTACGTACTGAGTATACGTTATACCAAGTTTATCGAGATATGGTTTGTATTGTCGGATAATTTCCCGAGAACAGGTATAAAATGCAAAACATAACTGATTGTCTAACTTAAGCAGGTCATCTTTGTTCATCGTTATTCCTTATTCTGATTTTAATAAAAATTCAATACGATCGTCCAATTTTGATGGTTGTGTCATTGGCGAGTATCTCGCAGCGATTTTCCCCTTTTTGTCCACTAAAAATTTAGTAAAGTTCCATTTTATGGACCCGCCCAATAAGCCGGAAGTTTTTTTCCGCAAATACTGAAATAGTGGATGGGCGTTTCTACCGTTAACATCTACCTTGGCAAAGACTGGAAAGGTAACTCCATAGTTTAATGAACAAAAATTAGCAATTTCTTCATTGCTCCCAGGTTCCTGATTCATAAACTGATTACAAGGAAAAGCTAAAATGGCCAAGCCTCTCTGTCCATATTTTTCATATAGTGCCTGTAACTCTTTATACTGAGGTGTAAAGCCGCATTTTGAGGCAGTATTGACGATCAATAATACTTTCCCTTTGAAATCCGACAATTTTATCTCCTTACCTTCTTTGGAGTTTACTACGAAATCATAAATATTCATGATCCTTCCTCCAGCATAATAATAATTTTTTAAAATTTAATTTTATACAATTAAATTTATCACAATGTTTCTCGTTTGTCAAATCAAATCCACTGCCGTTTAAAAACTAGCCTACTTATCCACGTCCGAAAAAAGAACTTTTAGGTCGAATCTTCATTCAACCATAAAATATAGGCCCGAATTCCAGGCTATATTTTTATAAAAGATTATTTTTAGACAATCCCTACTCCTTCTTTTAGTACTTCGGCGGCAAATCCATCACGTTCAATATAATCCCGAAGTTTTGGTCGGGATTTCTTGAGCGCTTTTCTGGTCAACCGTTGTTGGTATCTTTTCTTTCTATGAAGGGTATCTTTCGGATATATTAAAAGCAAGCAGTTCTTCAAAGAATTCTTTATACTCATCCAGCATTGGCATGGTGGGTTGAATGCCCTTTGAACTGAATCTTTCAAAAACGGAAGAATATTATGATATGTTTTCCATGTTCTGATAAATTCAAGGAGATAGCTCAAAATCTAGGCGCCGGTCAGACAGGATTTTTGGTAAATGATAACTAATATTAACATCAATGGTAAAAAAATGAGCCGCAACATTAACGGGAGGTAACAGTAATGAAAAAAAGCGCATTTTATTTAATAATCTTTCTTGTAACGATGATTTTTATTTTCACTGTATCCTGTGTTAGCGATGATAATATAAGCCCCACAAATAAATCATATATAGAAAAAGGTTATCAAGACATAACCACGTTTAATTATCCACTATCGGAACATGGCGTGAACCCGGTCCAAGGCTGTACTTCTTTTTGTATGAGCAATCCTATCTCCTGTGTTTTTGGGACGAATTGTGATTATGTCGTGTTCACTTCCGGCCAACTGTTCGTCAATAAAAGAAACGTGATCAAGTCAAGCCGGGAAACAGGTACTACAGGCAAGCGCGCTGAATGGATTTCTAAATTTGGCAGCTTAACATTTAATTTTATAGGTTTTCAAATGCCTTGGGCAGGTATGAATGAAGCGGGATTGGTCATCAGTACGATGAATCTTCCCGGGACTAAAACGCCGGTTCCCGATCAGCGACCTCCACTGAACTCCGGGTTTTGGATTCAATACCAACTTGATAATTGCGCCACGGTGGAGGAAGTAATTGCCAGTGATGAACGTATCAGAATAGCGCCAACAGAGCGAGACCACTATCTTATTTGTGATAAGAAAGGTACTTGCGCCGTTATTGAATTCCTTGACGGAAAAATGGTGTATTATACCGGCCGCAATCTTCCGGTCAATGTTTTGGCAAACAGTACTTATGAAGAATCGTTAAATGCCTGGCGGAAAAATAAACTATTCGGAGACTCCCTGCCCCGTTTTGCTCTGGCTGCGGATGAATTAGAAAAAAAATATCTGTTTGCCGGTAATAAAGCAACTGTTTATTATGCGTTTTATATTCTATCTTTGATATCACGACCATATACAGTTTGGTCGATAGTTTTCGACAATCAAGAACTTCAATTATACTTTGTCAGTAAAAGGAACCAGCAGATGCGTCAAATTGATTTTGGGAAACTTGATTTTTCAAGTGAGACGCCGGTTCGGATGCTGGATGTCCATGCGCCGCTGGCAGGTGATATAAGTAATGATTTATTGCCCTATTCCCATCAGTCATGTCTACGCCATCTAAAAAATTCTTTCAGTGTGTTCGCGCCGGGTGTTCCGGATGAAGAAATCGAGTCTCTCCTAAACTTTTTTGAAAATTTTATATACGCTAAGAGTATCCAAAGCAGTTCGCAACAGTAGTTAGCGGGCCTTGCGCGGTCTTTCTTTCGTTCTTTATTATTTAAATTCCAAAAGTTTTATAATATGACCCGCTTGTTACAAACCGATTATCTTCATTTCCGAAACATATTGCCCCAAAGATAAAGCATAATAATCCGAAAAGACACATTTTAAAGAACTACCCAGTTTTCAATTGTAATTCCGGGAATCCGCTGAAATTCCCGTTCATTATTTGTCACCAGGGTTAATTTTTCCGACAATGCCTGCGCTCCAATTAATAAATCATAGGAGCCAATAGTTTGTCCTTTCTTTTCTAAATCAGTTCTGATTCTACCGTAAATCGCGGCGGCGGTTTCCGAAAAGGGCAAAATTTCAAAAGGCGCGAGAAACTTAACCAAAGCCAATTTATTGCGCTCCGGGAAACTGCTTTTCGCAACCCCATATTCTAATTCCGCTAAAGTAATTACCGAAATTCCAATCTCATTAACCTCTACCTTTTGGAGCCGCTCTAAAACTACTGCCGGCTTTTGCTTGATAATATAAATACAAATATTCGTGTCCAGCAAATACTTCATTGGATCCGGTCCCGTTCCTGTCGCTCCGGTTGCCCGCGTTCAAGCATAAAATCATCCGAAAACCCTTCTAACCCGGACATAAAAATACTCCATACGCTATTTTTGGGGATTAAAAGCACCATATCCTCATATTTTTTAACGAAAACCTCGCTATCTTGAACCCGATAGTCCTTCGGCAACCGAATCGCCTGACTATGACCATTGGTAAAAACTTTCGCGGTATCCATTCAAATCGATCTCCTTTTGATTTGTATATATTATAGTATATACTAGTATATACTAGAGTTCTCAAATTGTCAAAAAATATGCTCTTTCACGTATACTTTCAGAGATTCTACTATTTTGTAATAAATAACTTCAATATTGGTCAATCTTCTAGTAGTTAATTCTCAAATACCGTTAGTCATCTATCGTTAATCGTTAAGAATTCAACAATTTACCCAAAGAAGTCTTAAAAAATGTTCTAAGAAATTTGCAGCAGCTCACCTTTGCTTCTACAGGTCAAGCCTTCCCGGTATTCTTGCCCTGAATCAACCCGTCCAGAAACAACATGGTCATCTCCTGCGCCAATTTGGGATTGCGTTCAAATCTATCGCGGATTTCCCTGTTATGCATGTTATGGAGGTAGTATGATTGAAAGATGTCGAGATACATTTCTATGGCGGTGTTGGATATATCCGGTGAGAAAACGCCGGACTGTTTGCCTTCGTCTATGAATTTCATTAAAAGCTGTCTATGAACGGCGGCGAAATCGTCGAAGCATTGCCGGAGTTCAGGGTCGCTTTCAACCGTATCAACAAAAAATTGCAAGCTGTACTTGCCATAATACCATGTTCGGACTTGAATGTATTTGCTGACTTTATCGATGAAGTTACCCTGTTCTTCAAGCAGCTTTTGTACTTTCCCAATGCTGTCATCCAAGATATCTTTTATGATGATTCGCCGGAGGTTGTCCTTGCTCTCAAAAAAATTATAGATAGACGCTCTTGAGACATGCGCCTTTTCCGCAATATCGGTCATCGTTACCTTTTCGAATCCATACTGATCAAACAACTCCAGAGCCATCTGTATGATGGCTTGTTTCTTATCGTTTCTTCTTTTTTCAAATCCGTCCAAGCGAAATCACCTCTCATATTCATAGACTTTATGGATTAAATATGTAAACAATATATCATCCAGCTATTGACAAGTCAAGACATTTAACGTAGTATATTATTTATACAAATATGATATACAATGTCTATATATTGAAGGAGGAATCACAGTGGCGGATATTTTTTTTGAAAACGTAAGCAAGGATTATCAGATGGGCGAGGTGACCATCCACGCGGCAAAGAAAGTGTCTTTTGCGGTCAAAAACGGCGAGCTTTGCATCATACTCGGTCCCAGCGGCGCCGGCAAAACCACCGTGCTTAATCTTCTCGGAGGCATGGAAACCGCCACGTCCGGGAAAATCCTTTTCGCGGATCAGGACATTACCGCCATGAACGATTTAGCGCTCACCGACTACCGGCGCCATAAAATCGGCTTCGTCTTTCAGTTCTATAATTTGATCCCCATCCTCACCGCTCTTGAGAATGTGGAACTGGCGAAGCAGGTGTGCAAGTCACCGCTGGAGCCGGAGGAAGCCCTGCGGATTGTAGGCTTAAAGGACAGGATACACAACTTTCCCGGGCAGCTTTCTGGCGGCGAACAGCAGCGTGTCGCCGTTGCAAGGGCCATCTGCAAAAACCCGGATTTGCTGCTTTGTGACGAACCTACCGGCGCGCTCGATACAGAAACCGGAAAAAACATTATCGGGGTTTTATCTGATATCAGCCGCAAGATGGGTAAAACGGTGATTATCGTTACGCACAATTCCCTTTTAGCACCCATTGCAGACCATGTGATCGAAATGAAAAACGGCATGGTGGCTGCGGATACCGTGCAGAACGCGCCCGCGGATTTGGAGAGGATCAAATGGTAAATATGCTGCAAAAAAAGATACTTCGGGACATTAAGGAAAGCCGCTGGTCATTCGTCGCCATCGTATGTATCTGTACCCTCGGAATCGCTTTGTTCAGCGGCATTAACCTGTATGTCAGCACGATAGAAAACAGCGTGGAGGCTTCCTATCAAAACGCAAATCTGTCTGATTATTGGGTCTACAAGGCCGATGTTTCCGAATTGGATTTGGACCGGATACAGGCTTTGCCGGATGTGAAAACGGCGCAGCGGCGCAAGCTATTGGAAGTCGGGTTATCCGGCGGCATGAACGCCAGATTGCGGCTGCATGGTGTCGATGGACAATCACAAATCAACATCCCGGAATTGCTGGAAGGCCAAACGCTTGATGGAACCGAAACCGACGCGCTTTTGCTGGACAGCCGTTTTTCCAAAGCGAACGGGCTGAAATCCGGCGATATCATCCGGTTTTCCATCGGGGAGCAGCAAGAGGACTGGCTGGTCAAAGGGATTATTCGTAGCGCGGAATACATCTATTACGCGCCGGATGGATTGACCATACCCGACTATCAAAAATACGGCTTCGCCTATACGAATGCTTTGGCGCTGCCGAAGGCCCCATACAATGAGCTGATCCTCTCTTTAGTTGAGAATAGCGAGCGTTCTCATGGGGAAATCACGGCAGAATTCAGGGAAACGCTCGGAAGCATTAATATCATAGGCCGCCAGCATCAACCAAGCAGCCGCTATATTACGGACGACCTGGAGGGGAACAAGCAAATAGGGACGCTGTTCCCGATTGCCTTCTTCCTGATAGCGGCCCTTGTTACATGGGTTACCGTGGGCAGAATGATGGAAAATCAGCGCCAACATTTGGGAACGCTGCGCTCTTTGGGTTTTTCCAAAAGAGAGATCATGAGCAGGTATTCGCTTTATGGAATCCTGATTACCCTTCCAAGTATGATTTTGGGATGGCTTATTTCCCGGTATCTTGCGAAATTTCTATATCGCCTTGGAACCATTTATTTCACAATCGAAAAAAACGGGGTGGATACCTTCTCCACGCATTTCTTGTGGGCGGCATTGTGGGTTGCCCTTGTAACCTGCGGCGCGGCACTCCTTTCCTGCAAAAGGTCGCTCACGATTACCCCGGCAGCGCTCATGCGGCCCAAGCCTCCGGCGCAAGGGCACCGCATCTTACTGGAAAGAATCCCCCTGTTTTGGCGAAACCTGAGCTTCGGCGGAAAAATCGTCACCAGAAACCTGTTTCGCAATAAGGCGCGGATGCTGATGGGGCTGATGGGAATTATCGGTTCAACCGCTTTGATTTTATGCGGCTTCGGAATGAGGGACTCCATGGACGCCATGCTTGACAGGGCGTTTGATCAAACCATGCGCTACGATGTGGAAATGAAGCTGAAAACGCCTATGACCCCCGAGGAGGCCGCCTATATTTATGAAGTGCTGGGGGATGCGCAGGCCATTGACGCAACAATGGCATTTAGCGTTTATCTTTACGGCGAGGATGGCAACGTACAGAATCCTTATCTGGTGGTGATGGATGACGAGCAGAGCGGCTTGCGTTTTGTGGGTACTGACGGCAAGGAGGTCACACTGCCAGACAATGGCGTGCTACTCACTCCCCGGATGGCAAAAGCGCTGGATATGGGGATTGGCAGCGTGATGATGGCGGAGCGCCTTGATGGAATTGTCATCCCCCTTGAGGTTACGGATATCATCGATTTTCCAGTGGGGAATAAAATCTATATCAGCCGGACTGCGTTTTCAAAGGTAGCCTCTCTTCCGTTTACGATCAGTGTGTTTCTGATCAGGGGACGGGATTTGGATGTGAGCGCCTTGCATGACGACCCGCATATTGCCTTGATTGAAACCAAGCCCGAAATGGAATCCAACATCATGATTGTTCTGGAACTTCTGCAAAGCATCCAAATGGTTCTGATACTCTTTGCCGCATTGCTGGCCTTTGCCGTAATGATGGTGTTGGGCAGCATGAACTATCACGAGCGTATTCGTGAGCTTGCCACATTAAAGGTTTTGGGGTTCCATCAGAAAGAAATGAAAAGGTTGGTACTCCGTGAAAATATCTGGATAACTGTATTCGGCTTGCCCTTCGGTGTGGTGCTCGGATTCGGACTGATTGTTATGATGCAGGCGCAGACAGCAAATCCGGATATGGAAATCTCCCCGTTTATTTCTGCTGCCAGCATTGTTTTGGGTTGTGCCCTGATACTCACTTTTACGGTATTTGTAAATTATATCATGGGCAGAAAGTTTAAGAGCATTGATATGGTGTCCTCACTCAAAAGCGTGGAGTAAATGCATGAACACGAAAACCACTTGTCTTGCCTCACACTTCGGGCCAAATTGGCCCGAAGTGTGAGGCAAGACCAAAAGCCAGCATTTGCAATTCGCAGGGTGCTGGCCTTTCGTGTTTCCCCACAGGACAAGCGGGAAACCAAACATATATTTATTGGTCATCAAACTACTTTTCCCCTTCAACATGCCCATAAAGCTAGATACACTTATTTTGAACCTGAAATCGCTTTCCAAGGTCCCCGCCCATCCGTTTTTACCTCAAAAATCAGGGTTTCGGTGAGAATCCCCAAGAACAAAACCAGCCGGAAAATTATGGTCGATGAAAAGCCGGGGAGTTTGACGTGTATAATCAGAACATGTGTTCGTACTATAATTTTTTTCATTTATGCTTTATTTTTGAAGGACCTATTGGCAATATCACGAAATAATTAATGTGATAAACTCGGTTGTCGTTTGTTCCAAAAATACATACTGGAGGATTAATTGTATGAAAAAAATTTGCCTAATGATCTTGATTGGATTGTCCTTGACTTGTACAGCTTGGGCACAGAACCTCAATATCAATGTGAAAATCGGGGGCACGGATAACGACAAGGAAATCAAAAAAGAAGGGGCTCCTCAACTAAACACCATCAGCGCCGAATTAAGCGATGGAATGATCAAACTGAGTGACGGCAGGACCATTCCCTTTAAATATATAAAGAGCCAGACGCCGTGGCCGAATATTGAAGTTCTTGAACCGGTTGGCGCAAAAGTTAAACTTTTTGAAGGGGACCGGATGGTTTACAACGACGAAATCCCCTTCGTATGGAAAAAGGCAAAAATTGATGAATACATTAAAATGGTCGTTATTGAAAACGATGTAACATGGTCTATAAAATTCCAGGCTAAGAAGCTCCATAATGTTGAAATAGGGAAAAAAGGTTCATTGGATGAAAGCGCAATTTTGAAAAGCAAACATTTTTCCATTCCCAAAGATGTTTTTCAACAGGGAGACGCGATAACAGTCAATTTCTTTGATATGCCTGGTAACGGCCAAGATTGGATCACGGTTGTCCCCGAAGGTTCTCCCAACGACACATGGGGTGATTGGAGATATACCGATGGAAAAAACAGTGGTACTTACGAGCTTCCCGTTCTGAAATCCGGAAAATATGAGTTAAGAGCATACTATGATTACCCTCATGGTGGATATGCCATACAGGACAGATTGAAATTTACAGTTGAGTAAGAGTATAAATAATCAGTTCCAGACTATGTTGCATTGAAAATAAAAATAAATACCTGAGGGCTTGCCGCTTAAGATGTTAAATGCAAGCCTTCAGGCAATTATAAACGTCCTTAGCAAAATGGAAGATTTACTTCTCTGAAGATTGCTCGTCCCATACCGCGTTTAATCATATAGGGTTCTTTCAGCCAGTCCTTGAGCTTTCTTGAAAAGTAAAAAGTAATCAAGATACTCTTCCCACCGACTCCCACCCGTTTTTTCTACCGTTTTGGAACTAGTTGCTAATTTTTAACAAAAACAAAAAACCAGCCTTTAGCTGGTATTGTTCTTTTTGGTAGTCCTAAGCCGCACCTAACCTTATCCACGTCCGTGAAAAGGAAGTCACTTTACAAATAAACCCATTCAAAACTCCCGATCAGTCAGATTCGGGGGTTATTTTTTTAAAGGAACCGAAAAATATTTTTATGTAAAATATTTCTAATTCTTTAATCATCCAAGTCATCCTTATTCTTTCTTCTCCGGTATATATTCCACAATATCACTTAACGGCACATTAAAATACTCGCAAATCTTATTTAACACATCCATCGACACATTCTCACCCTTGCTCATTTTGGCAATCGTGGATGGTGAAAACTGCAAGGCAATCCTTAATTTTTCTTTGGTCATTCCTTTGTCAATCAATAACTTCCATAAGGGATTGAAAGAAAACGGCATTAAGTTCACTCCTTCCTATAAATTATAGTAATTTTTCTACGTATAGTCAAACTATTTCTATGCAAAGGCATTGACATTTTCTTCGATTTATTATAGAATATCTATATGAAACCGTAGATTAATACTTCGTTTCAAATTAAAGGGAGGGAATAATAATGAAAACCCGACGTCTCACTGTAAGCTCGATCTATTCCAATGAAAAATATGTCCCTGCTATTCGCCTGTCTGGTAATTGGTTGGTTGAAAATGGTTTTCAAACCGGCCGGAAAATTGTGGTCAATGAAAAACCGGGGAGTTTGACGATTCGATTAATTTCGGGGGAGGATGAAAGGGAGGCAGGTGGTTGTGAACCTGAACCGTCCGTGAAAAGGAAATCACTTTATAAATAAACCCACTAAAAAACCCCCGATCATCAAAGATCGGAGGTCATTTTTTTAATGAATCTTATCAAGATTTTCTTTCTTAATCGCCTTAATTCTATCTATCGAAAGCCCAGTGATTTAAGAAATTAACTTTTCATCCATATTTTTACTTAGCATATTCAAAACAATTTCTTGTTTTGCTTGTTCCATACCTTTAGTAATGCCCTTCTCAATCCCTTTTTCAATCCCTTTAACTTCTCCCATTAAGAATGAATCATCATAGGCCTTTTTCAACGTCTCCGATAAATTAGTCACCATTTTCCGCGCCTCCTTGGGATTGCTTTCATCAATAACCTTGCCAATCATTTCTTTATATTTCTCTGGAAAACCCAACACCGCGATATTCTTCAACCAAACCGCGAATAACCTGTAAAAATCCGGTTCCAATTTCTCTAAAGTTCCAATCAATTCTTCCAACCGGCGTAATAATTCATCTTTATCTTTCTTCTGATCCAGAAAAAATACTCCGCCGATTAAGTGTCTAAAACCTACTTTGTTGACGATTGTTTCAAGCATTATTTCTTTTTTGCCAATTGTTCATAACCTAGCAAGAAAGAAGGACTAAAAGAATGATGTTCCCATCTTGGTAACCTTTTATTATTTGTTTTATAATCATCAAGTAAATTGTTTAAATCACTAAGTTGAGTTATATTTAATAAGCATTTAATTTTATCAAAATATGTTTTTGATTCGGCTCTTGCGAATATCTCAAATGCTCCATAAATCCGGCCAATATAAAGTAGTGTTTCCGGCCACCATCTCGAATTATCAATTTCTGATCTAATAAATAGAACAAAATCGGCTTGCATCAAATATCTTAACTCTAAGCCAGAACTTTTTGAACGTTGTTCCAGTATGTCAGCTCGTAACGATAAGCGTCTTAAGGTTAATCTCTTATTTCGGTGTTCTAGTGATTTCATATATTTATAGAAATAGGTGAAATTGACCATAACATCTCTTCCAGAATAAGAGTTTCCTGGCAAATAATAATCCTGAGTAAGGAATATATTCGCTTGCTCAAATCGTTCATACTTAATGAAGATAGCTATTGCATATAAAAAGAGTTCATGAATAATGAATTTATAGTTATCAAAATCCCATTCATGCCAATTGGTTATATGTTCGGGCTTATTCATGTAAGGAATTAATCTTTCAAAAAATCTATATAGCTTAGAAATATTTTCTGCATTTGGAGCATAATTCGCAATCGTAAAAAATATCTGGATAACTTCATTCCTATAGGGTATGAATTGTTCTATGTTATTTACTACGGCATCATCAATTTCTCCTTTTATATCATTGAGGCGAAACTTCTCAAGATTTTCTGAAAAAATCGATAGATATTCATCTAAAGCACCTTCAGCAAATGGTTTGTTTTCTTTAATGGCCACAATAGCTCTTTTATGAGCTATTGTAGTTCCTAGCGAAATTCCTTCTGATTCATCTAAAAAAGCTGGCCGCTTTCCAAGTTCGGGTTTAATATATAAAGGTTTATTATAAATCCAACGTAACAATTTATCAAAGTTTTCAGCGTAGTTGTTGGGTTCACTAAGATCTATATAAATTCTCGATTTATAATATGTCGGGAGATATGGTTTCCCTTGATCGTCCTTTTGCGCAACTACAGCGACAAATTTATCTTGTTCTTGATTATCGTAGACTTCCTTCGAAATAATTTGTGTTTCAGTTCCAACTCCTCCAGATCTACCGTCAGCTTTATCGGCATATATCTCATCGGTCACAATCACAACTTTGTTAATCGCAGGATCAGTAACCATTTTTTCCATAAATGCAACAGCATCGTGCCCCTCTTTTAAATCCCATTTATCAAGGATTACATCAACAGCAGAATTTCTTAGCTCCATTGCAAGCTCTAATACCCATTGTTCATGCATGGGATTAGACCAACTATAAGAAATAAAAACCTTTGGATTTTCCGTCATATTTAATTCTCCTTTCATCAAAATAGGTTCTCAACATTTTTGATCTACCGCGCTAAGAATAAATGTTTTAAATAGTTAAGTCAAGGTTGGCAACGTGACCAACACCGGGTCGCTATATCCTTAAAGGCGTTATTAATACTATAATAATGACCCCTCTCGGAGTCACTTCAATTGAAACAAAGTATTTAACTAATCGGTATAATAATTACAAACACAATTACTTTTAAAAAATCCACTAAACCGGTAATTATTTATTATTATCTTCTTCATCGGACATTAAATTCCGTGGTATTTCAATAAGTTTTGACTTATCAATATCTACTTGGTTTACCCGTTCATTGTATGTTTCTAACAAACGCTTAAAACCATCCTTTAGTATGCCATTTGAAAAGAGCGATAATTCTTCTATATTTTGAGATACAAAAGACTCTATGGATTCAACTGCAATCTTGCCACCCGGGACATCTTGTTCCGCCCAGTAACGAGCTTCTCCCAGTTTATCATCCGGTACTAAAATAAATACTCTAAAACCTTCGTCAATATTAATCTTGCATTTTTGATAAAGCGGCGCCATAGGGGCTACAGTAACATGAAACGCTGTATCTCCGACCTCAAAATCTCCATGCCTTCCTAACTGCACATCAGCGGTACTATAAGACTCATTTCTAATATTCAACTCCGGAAAACGGAGGGTAAGTTTAGCCCCAACTAAATACTGAGCGACTGGACCTTCTTTACCATTCTCACGGGCAACCGTTAACAATTCATGTATGAGTTGCCTGGTGCTTTTTTGAGGGTTATAAACAATCTTAAGGCGTTGTTGATTATGAAACTCACAAACTTTATCAACTAAGAATTGTTGCAAGGAAGTCAATATATTATTTCTTTTTTCTTTTGAAAGAATCTCCAACTGAGCCTCATCTAATACTTTTAACAAATCTTGAATATTACCTAATAATCCACGATTAGTACGGCCACCCTCACTTAAAAAAGGTCTAGTTTCACCAAATTCCATCAGTATGCGCTTTACAGCTTCACCACTTACGCCTTTGATTTGAGCTCCACCATCTGTAGTATGTACATTTATATCGAGGTTGTAACTATCCTTTAATCTATCCAAGACAACTAAAGCGCCAGCAATAGCGCCCTTAGCCGGAAAATTACCACTAAATAACTTCAATTCACTATACCATTGAGTGAATAACTCTATCGGACTTTTTTTTGAATCCAATCTAATTCCTCCTACGCAATCGACTTCATATACAGATACTTATTGGTCTCTCATGGATTACCTCATTCACCAAAGGATTTAAATAATATTTAGCGATCCATTCAATAACCGGGACGCAAACCGCGTCACCAAAACCAAAAAGCGCTTGGTTCAAGGCGACAGTTATTTTATAATCATTCGCTCCCATCAAACGAGCGCATTCTCTAGGAGAAAGTAGACGAACGAAATATTTCCCTTTACCTGCTTTAAAAAGAATTTGTTTCCCACTGCCGCCACGAGGAGTACGCAAACATCCGGCGATTCCATCCGTCCGTAATTCAGCCATGGAGCTTCCATTACGCATACGACGGAATACAGTGCCATATGTATAATTTTCCCCAGAAATCATTTGCTTGGCTATTTCTTGGTGTTTTGGGCTCATTTGAGCAAGGAGATATTTAGCTCTTTCATGACTCCACCATTCTTTTGATTCATCAGGGATATCATCTAAAATATCTTCTAAATTTATTTCTCGCGAGGGACATTCAGGCAAAGGACGAATTTGCCATTTAATTTCCTTATGATCCGCTATAAAGTCTATCAAAGGTTTCGGCCTTATTTCACTTTCGATGATCGACAGGTCTTTATCCATAGTATCACTAATATTTTCCAGTATCCCAATGACAAAAAGTCTTTTCCTACTTTGAGGAACATAATTCACAGCATCAAGAATAAATGTGTCTACAATATATCCCAATTCATTCAACGCAATAAGCGCCTTATTAAAATCCTTCCCACCATGGGAATACAAGAAACCGGTTACATTCTCCAAGAGAACAAACGGTGGTTTTCTATCTCCCATTTCCTTTAAAATTCGAACAAATCCCCAGAAAGCGGAGGATTGTTTACCACTTAGACCTTTCTGGGCTCCAGCCAAAGATAAGTCGTTACATGGAAAGGAGGCGGTAGCAAGTGTTATTTGAGGAATCTTTTCGACGGGAATACAATGAATATCTCCTTCTAAAAAGCTTTCATCCTTGCCGTAATGCTCCTCATACATTTCTCTTTTTTTAGGATCTATATCATTTGCGAAAGCAAGTTTCCATCCTTCATTTTCTAAACCCATCCGAACTAACCCAATTCCAGCGAAAAACTCAGCGAAGGTTTTTTGAGGAACTAATGATAGCGGGTCATAACTTGCGCCATTTTCAAGAATCTTATATACTTTACTAACACATTTATTCAAATCTTTCATGATATCTCTCTCCCAAAAACGAATGACCGTCCAACCCTTGGATATCAGCTCATGAGTATTTTTACAGTCTCGTTCCATATTGCGCCTAATTTTATTCAACCAATAAGCCTTGTTTCGATTATTTTGAAACTGTTCTTCCAATGCTTTTAGATTACGGGCGCGCCATTGGCCGCCATGCCAATAATCACCATCAATAAAAATCGCAAGCTTGGCAGTGGGAAAAATTATGTCGGGTTTTCCGGGCAGTTCCTCTGGTTGAACCCTATAATTACGAAGTCCACTCCCCCATAACGCTTTTCTTAAAAACAATTCAGGAGTAGTGTTTGTAGAAGAAACCTTTCTCATTATATCAGAAATGTTTCTGGTTTGTTTCAATGGAGCAGTCTTTAAAGTCAATTTTCATTCACCTTCGCTTATCGTTCATATATTAAATTCGACATAATAAATTTAATCCTTTTTGTTTCTCAAAATAGTCGTTAAAGTAACTTAAAGTATTTTTTATTCTATCTGCAACCACCCCCTCCCCATCCTTCAACCCCTGCCGATACGTCAACCTCGGCAGCAACATCTCCAATGTCCCGATAACCTCCGATAACCTTTCCGTCACGCTCTCCATCCCGGCTAGCTCCGGAAGTACCCGCAGAAGTTCTTCAAAACACTTCTCGATCTCCGCTTCCAAACTTTGATATTCCACATTCTTACTGATAATCTTATAATAAATCTCATTGCATCGTTCAATAATGAGATAATTAAATATTCCTCCAAATCAACCATCTCATCAGATTCCGCAATCTCAAATTCAAAATCCGCCCTAGGGAGGACCCTCCTTAGTTTCAAACAACGATCTTTTCCAACCCCAGACTCACCCGGGCCACCCAATAACCAAAAACCATCCCATCCATCAACGCCTGGCAATAAATAACTTCATCCTGCCGGTTCATTTGATTCATCCGGCCACAATCATATTCATCCAGCAATCGGCTGTCTTCCGGCGGCAGCTTGGCGCAGAGCCGCTTCAAGATCTCACCCGGCTTCTCCCCAAGTTTCCGAAATTCCGGGTCATGGATCAGGATTTCATCATGGATTTGAACCAGCCGTTCCAGGATGAATTTTTGGATACCTAGACTGTCGCTGTTAAGCATGGCGAGGCCTCCTAAAGTAAAAGCTAAACTTTGCCGATTTCTTTTAAGCTGGTATATTTCCCATTCCCGGTGATCATATGGTCAATTAGTTGTATCCCAAGTATCGCCCCGGCATCTTTTAATCTTTGGGTAAGTTGAATATCGTCATTTGACGGAGAAGGATCTCCGCTGGGATGGTTGTGGAACGCGATAATCGCACTGGCGTTATTCATCATGGCCGCCATAAAGACTTCCCTGGGTTCGATAATGGTGTGATTGATAGAACCGCTACAAATAATATGGATTCCGTTGATCTCATTTTTGACATTGAGGGCGATAATGCCAAACTTCTCAACTGGTTCGGATTTGAGATCGAGGATGAATTCGAGGGTAGCATAACAGGCCAAAGGGCAGGTTATCCGGCAGCCTTCGAAGTCATAGCGGCGGCGTTTGAAACGGACTTGTTTGAGGGTGTAGATGTTTATGTCGGTAAGGGACATAAAAACAACTCCTAAAGTTTGATTATTTTATCACCATTTGGCGACTAACTAATTATATTATATATCACCATTTGGTGACTGTCAATACGCAAATTGCTTTTTGTTTTTTCCTATGTTAATATTACATTAAGGCGGTGAATGATTTTTGAAGCCACAAGAGGTTTTTTCAAAACGCTTAAAAGAGCTTCGGGAAGAAAACAATCTGACCCAAGAACAATTGGCTAATAAAATATCTACCAGTAAACAAGTTTTAAGCCGTTATGAAAAAAATCAAAGAGAACCGGGAATCAATATTGTTTCAAAGATTGCGGATTTCTTTGAAGTGTCGATTGATTATTTGGCTGGGAGAAAGAACCAAAAATAAGTATTACCCAAACGGACAAACATTATAAAATACTAACCTTAAAGTCTCTCAAATTTTTTTCAATGGACTCTGTAATTGTTTGTAAACAACTTATACATAATAAATCTCTTGCTCTACTAAATGCTACAAAACCCAAACGATGTTCATCTGTTAGTCCGGAGATTGTTTCTTTTTTACATTCAAGCCATTTAATTAAGCTATTATTTGTTTCCGCTATTACTAATACACTGGTTGCTTCTAATCCTTTTGATGTATGTATTGATGAAAAATAGTTATCATTTATTTCTTTTTCACCAAATCTTTGCCGAATTTTTTTTATTGAATTAGCAACATCTACGCTCCCTTTTAATGAAGTTTCTAAGGTTATATTAAATCTTTTTTCAAATATTTTCCTAATATAATTCTCTAAGTGTGAATCGCTTTCAAACTCTTGGTTTTTAATTATTCGAATTATAGAAAATGCAAATTTCCGGATTTCTAATGAAGAGACATTATATTTATTTGTAATATCTTTAGGCGTCAGGTTAAGAATTCCATAAATACAGCGTAACATTTCTTTTAACAAGCCTTCTGAAGATATGTCTGTACTTGAAATTTTTGAGATTTTATATTCTGTCGGTAAAAGATCATGTGTTTTCCAATGCTTACTTAAGATTAAATTAGCTATTCTGATATCTTTTTCTTTACAAATATTGTAATGTTTTTGAATTGAGAAAAATTCGGTTATTATTTTATCTATTGAATCTCGCTTAATAAACTGAACAGGAACCCCGTTGTCTTCCCGAACATATTCTTGATTTATTTCCACATTAAAGATATTTAAAAAATTTACGATATTAGGCCTTGATCTGTGATTCTTTTCGAAAAAATTACATGAAATATTATCCTCATTATTACTTTTATTCTTTAACTCAATTATTGGCATTTTATCGTAGCTATCTGGTTTAGGTTCATTTTTAAGTTGACTCTGAATATAGGTGAAGCTATAAATACTTTGCATAGGATCACCAACAGTAGCAATCTTTATTTTACCTGTTTGAAATAGTAGTTGTAAAATTTTATGTTGATATAACCGGGCATCCTGATATTCATCGATAAATAGATATTCAATTCGATAGGCGATAGCCTTACAAATTCTTTCATTACATACAATTTGATATGATATTTCCAAAACTTTATCATAGGTTATAAAGCCCAACTCGGCTAGTTGATTGGCTCTTTTTATTTCCATGTTTTTTTGAGCAAATTGATTTTTAGCCTGGTAGGGTAGTTTTGCTCCATCAATATATGTTGCTGAATTAGGAACAAAACCAATCAGATGCCCGTAAGGTTCAATAAAGTATCGTATTAGGAAGCTATGTATGGTTCCAATAAAAATATTTCTGCCTATTTTAGTGGTTCGTGTTAGTCTTTCTCTAATTTCTTTTGCGGCTTCATTTGTATAGGTAATAACCGCTATTGTCCTACATGGATTTGTTTTTGGAAGAGTATCAACGATCAGGTTGATCATATTATGCGTTTTACCTGCTCCTGGCCCAGCTATCATTAATTCACATTTACAGTTTTCCATTTCATTCCTCCAATAAAAACCGAAAACCACATTGTATATAGTTCGGAATAATAAAGCCTTTCGCATCATTAGTTAAAATTTGTAATAGATTATAGGCAAATTCGGACTTATAATTTTCTATTAAAGCAAAAAAGGCATCTACATCAATATTTTCATCTGCCAAGGTTTGAGAATACTCTTTACCTTTTTCTGGTCTTGTTTGTACTAAGGCTGAAAGTAAAATTTGTTTACCTGTCCCACTTAAGTTATGTTTTAAAATGTCTTTTTCAAATGTTGATTCGCTAGTTTCATATATGCCGATTAACGGGCAACCGGTGAATTCTTTTTTTAAATTTTCAGATCGATTTTCTGTTTTTGTCCCTGTATCTTTATCTGTTATTGCTATGCATTTAATAAAGTATCCGTTTTTAATAACATGTAGAAAGTTAGAGAAAGCTAATCCATTAACATTTACAACCATACATTTTAGCTTTGCAAGATCTTTTCCACTATAAGCTTTAAATAGAATTGGTAATAAAAGCTGTTCAGATATTCCCTCAACAAGAATTACACGCCTTGAAAAAAATAAAGTTGATTTTGTAGCATCCAAGTATTTTTTCAGGTAGTGTATAATTTTTTTTTCGTTTGCTGATGTTCCAAAGTTGCCCAAAATATAATGACTTCGTAATGTTCCATCTTGATCTTTAAAAAGTATTGTAGTATTTTCCAGATCGAGTTTACTTACTATATGAGGCGAGTGAGAAGTAATAATAATTTGACTTCTCAATGATGATTCATTTTGAATATTTCGTGCCAAATGTTCTTGTAAAATTGGTTGTAGGTGAGATTCAGGTTCTTCTATTGCTACTATTCTAAAGTAATTTTTACTAGTTCCTCCAGAGACATTATAGAGGTGAGAAAGAACTAAAGCCATGTATAACAGATTATTTCGCCCTAGTCCATTCCTTTCAACATTAACAGGTGAGTTACCATAAACCAAACTAAGTTTTTTTAATAATTCGGCTGTTTCAATATTCGAGAAGTCGAAGTCAACACTGTTATCTTCCTCATTATCTTGTAAAGAAATCTTATCCAAATAGTCTTTAATGGAAGATTTTATAGTATTCAGTTCTTCGTTTTTATCTACTTTCTCATTCAATGTAGCCAATTCTTCTTTTAATTCACTAAATTTGCTCTCATCACGGTTTATTAAAACCTTATAAAGTAAACTTGATTTTCCACCCGCAACTAACTCATTTTTGGCATCTCTTAAAGCATCTAAAAATTCCATACATAACATTTTTAAAAAGTAATTGTCAACTTGTTTTGTAATGTTATCGCCACCATATATAGTGTATTCATAGTCTTTTATTGGAAAATCTATATTATTCAATTTTCTATTGTAAAAAGTTGGTTCTGTTTCATCCGGGCATTGTTTTAATTTGGCAACTTTTTCTCTTTGACTATTAATCCATTCAACTTTTTCGGGATTTCTATTGTTAAATAAATATGTAAGTGTTGCTTGTTTAAGTTCATTATCAATAAACCAATCTCCGACAATAGCTTCTTGATCTTCATCAAACCCTTCCATTACAACACGGATAATAATATCCGGAAAAGTAATATCTTTAGCATTGATAGTATCATTTAGTATTGTTTCTTTAAAGTTCCGAATCGATCCATTGTTAAAATCGTCAATATCTAGCATTCTATTTTTATAATAGGTAATTTCATTATTAAAAACAAGATTTAAAGCCCTTAAAAGATTAGTTTTCCCTGCGTTATTCTCGCCAATAATTAATGTGAATGGTTTTAAGTCAATAGAAAAATTAATGAAATTACGGTAGTTGCTAATCTCTAACCTAGAAACATACATATTTATTAACCTCCTAATTACAATGGTCTATTATTGAGATTTTAAATTTAAAGAGTTATAGTTATTTTTTTATTATTTTTGAATAATTTTATAGTTAGATTTTTTGACATTCAGTACCCTTTAGCAATTTGGTAGTTGTATACCTTTAAGATTTCGATATGTATCAATAGCATAGTCATCAGTCATACCAGCTACATAGGAGGTTATGCTTAAGATAGTATCATATTTATAATTTTTGTAATCAAGGATATATTCATCAGGAATTAGGCTAAGTATTTTTTTGCTGCTATGTTTTTTGGAGTTCATAACCGAAGATAAAAAAGTATCTAAAAGACCCGGTAACACTTGAAACCCAGCTGCCTCTATTTGCAATACTGGTTTATAACGATAAATTTTTTCTTCTACAATCGTCTTAATCTTTTCTAATAATTTGTATGAAGGTATGAGTTCACATAAGGGTTTATCAAATTCCCCTTTTAATAGTTCTTGTTCTTTTTTCATAAAAATATCTGCGACCTGATAAATTAAACTATTTATAGATTTTGCGCGAAGATATCCAATTCTAGTTTTATTATCAAGTAATTTTTTGAGATTATCTAAACTATCTTTCTTAGGGTTATTGTCAAATATTTGGATTAAACAATCTAATACATCATTGTAGGAGATTAATCCATGTTTATAACCATCTTCTAAATCGATAATTCGATAACAAATATCATCGGCTGCTTCAGTAAGAAAGGCAAGTGGATGTCTAACCCAAGCTTCACCATTATCTTTAAGAGGAATACCCAATTCAAGGGCTATCTTTTTATATATATCAAAGTCACAACTAAATAAACCGGCTTTCTTTTCACTAATTAATGTTTCATTTGGATTTTTCATAAATGCTCTGGGATATTTTGTAAAGGTTGCTAAAGTAGGATAAGTAAGATTTTGCCCTCCTGTTATAATAGTAAGTTTAGGATTACTATATGTTATCAAATGAAAACCCATTGCATTACCTTCGAAATTACTGAAATCAAATTTTTGTTTTTCTGTTAGTCCATCCATTATTTCCATTCCACGAGGACTTTCAAAAAATTCAGCAATTGCTTTCTCACCTGAGTGACCAAGAGGAGGATTACCTATATCATGTGAAAGACTAGCAGTACTGACTAATGACCCTAGTTCCCAAGCTTCTATTCCATTTATATTTAAATTATTTCCCACAATAGTTCCTAAAGAGCGGCCAACTGATGCAGCTTCAAGGCTATGTGTAAGTCTAGTATGAATTACATCTGTCTCAGGGAAAGGAATAACTTGTGTTTTTCGTTGCAAACGTCTAAATGCAGCTAAAAAAATAATACGATCATAATCTGATTGAAACACACTTCGGTCATTATTCTTTTTAATCTCTTCCCCTTCATAACCAAGCCTACAAGGTTTTAAAAGCATATTCCAGTCCATTTTTATCACACCTATTCCTAGATAATTTTTAAAAACATCATTATTTTAAAATATTAACCGGTAATTTCAGATAATTTCCATTAAATTTCGGTACAAAAAAATAAGACGGTCTTATTGACCATCTCTCATTGTTAGTGTATTTATTTATGATACTTCTAAAACGCATACTTTTTTTCCTTTGATTCATATACTTTTTCCTATTCAGGTTATACATTCAAAACTACAGTAATATTATCGGCTATAGATGGAAATTAATTATATTCCTTACTTTAATATTAAGAAAAATTTGTTATTACTTATGACGATTGAGTTTTTAATTTAATACCAAGAACCTTATTGAGGAGTCTATTGTATAAAAGATATTATTTTTCTCACCCGTTCTTCCCCTTCCTCCCATCCGCCCAGGCTCGACCACCAAACCAAAATCCGAAAATCACCAGAAAAATCGCCCAAACTTGCGCCGGAATCTTATTAATGTTTTCCCAGTCAATCTTCCCGCCAAAAATGATAATATAATTCAGTAAAATCGCCGCTTCATAGGTAATCACCGGCCTGACGCTGGCCCGGAAGTTCAGCATCCAGCGCGACAATCCCGCCGGGTTCTCGTAAACGTTCACTGAATCCCGAAAGGCTGCCTCCTCCTGCTGCAAAACCTTCATCGTCTCCAGTTCGAAGTCATGCAACAGCTTAATCTTCTCCAATTCGAATTTCTGCCGGTCGGTTTCCGATTGCAGAAACCGGCCGGCTAAAGCGTCCACCAATTTTCCCACCGTATTCTTGGCAATTTCACCGGCAATGCTTGCAGGGTCCCATCCCATCACCAGATCACCCCCGGTTTCCAAGCTCCGGGATTCGGGTTCGGCGTCCCGGTATAAGGCCGGTACAGCATCGGACACAAGTCCACATGGACGAATTTATAATCATAGCTGACATACCCCGTCCGCGCCTCCGGGAAACCCAACTCCCGGCTCACTCTCCGGATAAAGGCCGCCAATTCCTTCGCTCCAAATCCCTTGGGCAGCCTCAAATCCATCGCCGCCCCTGTCTCATGGGGCGAATGCCCCGGCCTGGCGACTTTGCCGCTGGGCCTTCCGCCATTCGCCCGCAAATCCGCCTCATAAAGCGCCCGTTGATACTCCGGCGACCGGTAGCCGGAATTGACCATAATCGGAGTATCCCCGCCCCGTATCAGGGAGATCCCGGCCCGCACCGTTTCAAATAACGTGATTAACGGCTGATAAATCACCACCGCTCCGGTATCATGCTGCGCGAACCCCAAAGTGCGCGCCCGGTTCTCAAACTGCGGCAAATGCTCGGAGATATAAAATTTCCCTTTCTCAAACAAAAAAGGGACTTCGCATTTAGTCCCATCCCGCCGAATCAATGTATAAGTACCCATATTAACCTCCCGCTCATTTTTTCAATAACAACACAATCAAGTTCACAATCACCCCGCCCAAAGTGGCCATCAACGTATTTTGAAACACATCCAGTTTCTTAATGAGTCCATCCTGCGTCTTTTCCATGTTATCCACCCTTTCTTTTAATACTCCCACTTCCACTTCCAACTCACCCATTACCATCACCCCCTTAAAAAATCAATCTCTTTTGGATATCTCACCATAAAACTCCCGCCTAAAATCCCCCAAGGAAGCAGCCAAACTGATTGCCAAATCAGCGATTTCAATCTGAAAGAACAATTCCAGGCCGATCAGGAGACCGCACTTTAATGTAAGCTGAAAGTGGGGCAAGCGCGGACTCCCGCCGGAAAACAAACCAAATGAAAGCTAAAATACCGGGCCAATTTCCGGCTCAAACTCTTCAGCCGTAAACGAAAACCAAAACTACCTCCGTCCATCAAGTCCGCCGATTTAAAACCCCAAAACCAAAAATCATTCCGGATCCAATGAAAACCGGGCCAACTCCGTCCCCTTCAGAGTCCCGCCCAGTTCAATTTGTCCGGGCCGAATCTGTTCCCCGATCAGGCAGACCAAGCTCCATTTCCGCAAACTTCGCTGGGCTAAAAATCAGGGCCGCTTGGACAGCCTGCCGCAAACCAAACCAATGAATGCCAATCAAGTCTGCCGACCAACCAAGGCAGCCTAGTCTATATGCAAACAAGCCAGCCCGGCTCCCTCGTTTGTCGAAAACCATTCACGGCTAATCCTCCGACCCCAATCAGGCAGACCAATCATTTATCTCCGTAAAAAGCACTAGGCCGAATATTGGGATGCTTGGACAGCCTGCCGAAATTCAACCCAATGAATGTCAATCAATTCCCGCCGACCATTCGAGCAAGCCGAATTTAAGCAAAAAAGTAAGCCCGGCTTCCTCGACTGTCGAAAACCTGGAGGCCAATCCTCCGATCCCTATTGTCTGGGTCATTCTGTCCGCGGCCGCGCCCCTTTCCGCCAGCCTGGGCATCGTATAAACGCGGGTTATGTCAAGAACGATGAACAGCTCCGTCAGCCGTGTCATCGACATAACAGGTTTATACGACGCCCGAAAGCGGACTCAAAGAAGTTGCTGGCTCCAAGGGGCACAGGCCGCTAAGTCGCCTTCGCGGGCCTAAAACATTTCCCGGCCAAATCAAGCCGGTCGCCTCCGAGGCCTATCTGTCTGCGGCAAAGTATGTCCGGCGCGGCGCCACACAGACTTCTGCGGGCCGAATATATCAGGTCTGTTCCCACCGCCGCGCCTGGGTCGCCTCCGATCACCACCCCCCGCCCGAAGCCATTGCTGATTGTCCTGTCACCCCCCGCCCCTCCAGGGGCTCCAAATCAAGTAAACGCCGAGAGAGTATCCTTGACGAAAACCTTCAATGGATTCGTAAGCGTCCTTCCCCAGACGTAAGTCCCGTCAAAAGCCATCCTGCAAATCCCACTTACTCCCGCCGCCAGGGTAACAGTATTATGGATCTTCGCCGGAGTGGTATTGAACTTCAACAGTTTCACCGGGCTGGTGTCACAGGCCGCCCAGACATACAAACCGTCGAAGGTCAAGCCCCGGCAATTGTTCTCCCCGGCGGCGAAGGTGTAAGTCGTTCCCGTCTGGGTCAGGGTGGCCGGGTTAATCGCGCAAATCTTCGAAGGGGTGCTATATAGCGCCGCCATTAACACCGGGGCTTGTCCGGGCATCGCTACAAAGAGCAAATCCTCACAGCGGTTATCCCCGGAGGCCAGGGTCAGGGTAGAACCCTGCTTGGTCCCGTTCATGTTCCATTTGGTAAACTTGGCCGGACTGTTGATATGACCGAAGTAGATATAGTTGCCGTCAAAAGCCATCCCTCCGACTCCGTATTCCTCCGCCCCAAAAGCCGTGCTGTAAGTGGGAACAGTCATCGTCGCCTTCGGAATCCGGCAGAAACTTTGCCGGCTGAGATTCCGCCCCGCCACGAAGATATATTCCGGAGTCAGGCCCATGGTGGCCTCATCCAGCATTTCAATCATCCCTCCGGAGTCCGTCGGCATATTGCCGGTATGGGCGATATGGTTAAAATCCAAATCGTATTTGTAAACGTAGATTAGTGAACCGCTCGTATGCAGCACATAAAAATTCCGGCCATCACAGGCAATATCCAAAAAACTGCCGCTGGTGGGAGTATCGGGCGTAATCGTATCTTCCAGCGTGAAGGTTTGAGTATTGAATTTCAGAATGTCCCGGATGCCGCCAATGGTATAAATATAATTGTTGTAATAGCAGATCCCCAGATGCGGGGTGGTACTGGCGGTCCCGCCGTCAATGGTGATATTCTTCAATTTCGATTGCAGAAACGGCCAGACCCCCAGCATGTTATTTAATTGGCCCGATTTGCCATTCACCAGTTCCACCATGGATTCCATCTGCGCCTGAACCGTATCCCCATTAATTCCGCTCATCGGCGTGGCCCCAATCCGATCCGCTCCGGCGGCCCCATCCTCGGTTGAACCAAGTTCTGTCTCCGTAAAATAACGGCTATCATGATTATGGTTCAAAGCGGCATAAACCCCGGAATAATCATGGTTATGGGTATTTAGCAAATCAAGCAATTCATTGATATCCGCCGCTTCCGCGAAGTCCCCGATGGTCCGGTAAGTTACGTTGAGATTGATGTTTTGATAGTTGCTATCCGTGACCCGCCAGGAGATATAGACCGGCTTTCCAGCCTCGGAAGTCAACCGGGCGTTCTGGTTCTCCAGGACGTAATGGGTGTTTTGAGCCAGCAGCGTTCCGCCTCCGCCGGGAGCGGTCCGGACGGTGAATTCCGTCCCGCCGAAGAAAGTATCATGTTTCAAAGTCCGGATGCCGGAGCCGAATTGATCGTTTAGCTCGTCGGTAATAGACACGCCGTCAAGGTTTTTCGAGATTTTCGCGTCCATCAGCTTGCGCCTCCCAAGTCCAGGGTCAATTTTCCATCCGGGGTGGCTTTCACGTTCCAGAGCGAACCTTGCAACCACTCCTCAAAATTGTCATCTATACGTAGCATGACTGCGGGGGTGGGGATCACTTTTCCGGTCTCATAGGTGGTCCGGTCGAGGAGTTCCAATCTATCGGCACATAAGGTTTTACAGTAGATGCTATGTTCGGCGGATTCCCATTCTCCCGACCAAAAAACCCCCAAAGTAACCCATTCGATCTCCCCATTTTTCAATTCCAATCCAAGGCAAGGTTCGACACGTTTTCCCGGCTGCAAAAACCCATACAATTCGCTGGTTTCGTTGTCCGGGTCAAACATCCGGCTGGAGTTATTTAAAATGATTTCCAGTTGATTCGAGCCAAAATTCCCCGCAGATAGATGACCGTCGCAAAATTCTTTCTGTTCCAATAACCGCAAGGAAAAAAGGTCTTTTGCGGCAAAGGTCCGGCGCAGGGAATTTGTAAAGAAAATTGTCACCCTGCCATGAATCTTCCGCCCGGTTTTAAAAATGTTTTGTTTGAATCCTTCGGATACGTTCATCATGTCATTTCTCCCGTAACACCAAAGTGATTTTCTCCCAAAGCACCGGGGCGGCCGAAGACAATTCACAAGGGAACGAAAGTCCAATGACCGTCCGGATCTGGTCCAGGTATTGAAAGGATAAGTCGGTCTTCCGTTCCAGTTCATTCCGGATGGTCTGAGCCTGGGTGTCGGTCAACATTTCGTAATAGAGCAGATAATGATCCTTGATAGCGATACTATCCACGTTTAAGGTGCCGTCCGCCGCCCGTTCCTCGCTTCCAATCTCCTTGGGTTCAATTTTAAAGCGGGTTGGAGAGGGAATGAATGTTTCCTGGCCGGGCAAACCGAGTTTAAATGTACCGAGCTGGGTATTTTCCGTATAGAACTTCGCCCGAATCCGTAAAGCATAAGCCGGTATCTTCATTTCACATCCATCCCCCTATAGCTATTTCTACCAATATCGACCCCTTTATAGAGCAGCCCGGCATCCAGCAACAAATCCCTGGCCCGGGGCGCTAACACCGTGAATTTGGAGTTAAAGCTGAAATCTTTAATTTTCATTGGTCCCAGCGGCCCAGTGATATCGCTGGATTCATCAATCTGGAGCCAGTATTCAACTTGGGCGCAAGTGGCGTTTTTCACATCCTCCACCCGATCCGTGTCATCCGTCCGGTGGTACGTCTTGCGCCGGATTAATTCACTGGCCCGGAATATCAGGCGGTCAATATCTTGGGGTAATATAATTAGATTCCCAACCCAGGTTTGAACCTCGTTCATTGTTACAAATGGAATATCCATGACCATTCACCATCCATCAATTTTGGGATATCGCCCGGCAGGCCAATTCCGGGGTCAGGGTCTTAAAGCCGCAGATCGTATCAATGGAGCAAATGTCCTTCTTCTTATTGATGTCATACCCGAAGACCACCCGGAGGCCGAACCCTTCAAAGTCCACAATCGCCTTCTGCCCCGAGCCGACTCCTTGCGGTAACGCCAAAGGCCGGTTCACGAAGGCGAAGGCGTTTTTATGAAAGGCCAGATTATTGACGTGGCTATCAATCAGGGTAACGACTTTGGCCGCGATCCCACCCGCCGGAGCCGCCGGATAAAAGTTGATCGTGCCGTTGCCGGAACCGTCCAGGGTGGCAGCGGCGGTAATCACGAAGGTTTTATCGGTGATGGTGGCCACGGTGAATAAGTCGCCTTTTTTGAAAGTACCGCCGTTTCCACCGGAGGCTATGGAACCGGTAGTGGCCCCGGCGGTCGCCGTCAATGCGGCGGTGCCTGCCGCCGTGCCTTTGGTATGTTTCGGAGTATTCTGGTCCATGAAGAAGTCAAAACCCAATTTCCGGCCTAAAGAAGCTTCCCGTAAGGCCGTGCCGTTATCGCCCACCTTATCGGCGGCGATGAATAGTTCCAGTTGCAATAATTTGCTTTCCGCCATGGTCCCGATGGTAAAGCGCCGGTTGGTTAATGGTACGGCCTGATCATTCAGCCGCTTCCGGGCGTCGGTAATCTTGCTGACGCCGTCCAGTTCGGCGCTGGCCGCTCCGGAATAGTAAGGGATATCCTTATACAAGTTCAATATCAGAGTGTCAATCTTCTGGGCGAAAGCCTGCATGGCCGGAATGATTAACTGTTTGGAAAAATCATCGATGGAAAGAGTCAATTGTTCGGTGGTGATCTCAAAGGATACATCCAAAATGGTATCCAGCGTTACATTGGTGCTGCTTTCGGATACGTCTTGAATGGTAATCCCGGCAGTCCGGTCAAATTCGTTGGCGGTAAAAGTCGCCGGTTTCCGGATAGTTACAGTGGTTCCCCGTCCTTCGACGAATTCCCGTTTATAATCCCGGTGAACCAGGTTCGCCATCACGCAGTTATTCCGTAAGACCATCAAGGCCTCACGAGCAACAATGGAAGGAGTAATGAAAGTATTCGGCATGGTTACAACCTCCTAAAAATAAAGGCCGGAGTTGTTTTAGGTCCGTCCTTTGGTCATTTCCGCCCTTGCCGGGCCTTGATATAGTCGGCCATGGAGAGGTTCCCCAGGTCTTTGCCCCCGCCTCCGCCGCTGAAGTCCTCGCCGCCGGTGGGTTCGTTTTCGGCTTTCCCCAGGAATTCCGGGAATTCCTTCAAGACATTTTCCACGGCGGTTTTGGCGGAAATTTCATCAACAACGCCATTGGTAATTGTGATACCCGAAATATCAATCAGCTTCAAAAAAGCCTTCATCCGGTCCGGTTTGATATTGGCCTCGTTTGCTTGCATCATTAACGCGGTTTGTTTCAAAACGGCCTCGGTGTCGTTTTTTATCCGCTGATTTTCCGCCTGCAAGTTCCGGTTTTGCTCCCTGGCCTTCTCCAAATCGGTTTTACCGGCATCCTCGGTCTCTTTTTGCTGCTTGACCAGATTCTTCAGGTCATCAAGCTTCTCGAAACCCAGTTCTTTAATGAATTCGTTAACTTGCGCCCGTCCCTCCCGTTTCAGCCGTTCCATGAAGCTGCCTTCGGAAGGAAACGTAATAAAAGGCTGGTTCTTGGCTTTCTCCCCGGCGTTGGGTTCCTGGTCATTTCCGCCGTCAATTCCCCCGGTTCCGCCGCCGGTATCTTTTTCGAATACCGGCAAGCCATACCGTCTCGGTAATAAGTTCAACATGATTTTCTACCTCCGCATTTCGCGTATTCCGTGATTTAAACTCGGTTGGAGCTTCCGGGTGACGTTTCCGGTTGGTTTATTCCGTCTATTTCACCTCCATTCGCCCCTGCAAGGTTCCATTAAAGATAAGTTCATGTGCTTTCAAAGTGTAATTCTTAAAGCCCGACTGCCGGAGTCCGGCCAGGGCAATGGCATCATCCACGGTTAAAGCGGGATTTCCCCGGTATTTCAATTCCAATTTGTTCGCCGCTTCCGGAAATTTATCGAGCAGGATTCCGGCAATCTTCCGGGCCATCTCCCTGGTTTGAATCAAGTGATACGATGGCAGGGTATAACCAATCACCGCGCCGGTATGGCTGGGTGATTGATGTTCATAAGTCCTTTCCCCATATAAATACTCGCCGTACAGAATCCCGTCCGTGTTCATCAGGCTGGTTTCCGGGCCGCTAAATACCTCCGTTAGCCTGCCTTTGACTTTCAACGGATAGCCGTTAATCACCAGGGTAAATTGGGTATTCACCATACTGGAGACAATGATTCTCCCGCCCCAGGCGTAATAGGTTTGGCTGATAATCTCGACACCGGCGGGCGCTCCCTCCAGGGTCGCTGTACAGTTCACCACCGGGTTTTGGGTGTAAAAGGTAGTGAAGTAGGCGGTTAGCTCCATAATTTCTCCGGCTTTAATCGCTGTAACCGCATTGTTCCGGTATACCTCTTCAGATTGCGCGGTGGGAACCAAAGGATTGGCATAAATTGTGACCTCGTTCGCCGGTCGCATTTTCTGGTTAACCGGTTTCTTCTCCCGGTAATCGGCGGTGGTCAAGGCCGCTACCGGAGTGCTGTTTACCGGATAACCCGGACCTTCCAGCCGGATAACATTTTGCCGGTCGCAATAGCAATTGCCAAGCACGAATTTGATAACCTGTTTCAATCCGGCGGCGTGGCTCCCCCGGCGCAACCAGGCATAGGGGATATAGAACTCCAGCAGTTCCGGGTCGATCCGGTATTCCTCCGGCGATAGCCCGGCGTCATAGAAGACTTCATAGGCCAGCCGGTAGGCGGTGGCGATTTGTTCCACCATAATTATCAGCCGGTCAATTTCGGGCGTTAGATTCCGGCCAGTGGATTCCAGGATGAGCCGGATATATAGCACCTTTTCGCCAGTGGTGGTAGTGTCAAAGACGGTATAATAAAATTCTCCCGGCCAAAGGCGGGTCCAAGTCGTTTGATTATACGGGCTATACTCAACGATTACCCTGGTTCCGATAGGGATAGTTGCAAAGATGATGGCGGCAATAAACGCTCCCATTCCGATCTCAAAGTCAATGGGAATAGAAATAATCCGGCTGCCTTGGAGCGGGTCCCGGTCGTAAAGTTCTTCCCGGTAAAGCAATTCCCCATATATCATGGCTCTCCGTCCTTACTTCGCCGGTGTGGTATTCGATGATACCGGCGGCTTGATGATTCGTTGTTCTTCCATGATCCGTTTGACTTCTTCCTCGATCTGTTCCTCCGTCCAGTCCCGGTTGACCATTTTTACCTTGGTCCGGATACTGACAGCCTGGGCAGCGTTCAACATATTTAAGGTGGTGGCGATCTGGCTCAGGTCGGAGGATACGCAATCATTAATCTCCACCGAAGGCCGTTTGGCTTCGGTTTTGGTGTGAATACTTAACATCATTTGTAATAAGTCATCCAGAGCCGTTTTCCAGTAGCGGGCTTTTTTGGCCGAAGTGATGATCGATTTCTTCTCCTTGATTTGGAGCGCGTACCCGGAATCGTTCACGCTGGTGCCGACCCCCAGCCCGAAAGACTGCGGGCTATAACCGGCATTGGAGACGATCCGGCAGATTAGGTCCAGAGTAGTCTTTTGATGGGCTTCATGCCGGATGTCGAACTGGATGTTTTTAATGGAATTGGTCCCGCTGACCTCGTTGGGGTCGAAATCCAGTTGCTCGTATACCTCCTGGTCCAGATCGAACCGTGGTTTTCCCGTTTCAATATCCCGTAGGTAGTCACGGGGGGTAATAATCCGGCCCACCCCAATCCGGATATCCCGTATCCAGGAGGTATAGGCCTCATCCAGGGCATCCATCAAGCCTTCCGCGCCACCGAAGTCCGATTGGCCGATGGCCGACCCGCGAAACATTTTATTGGGGAGCATATTCGGAATGTATCGGACCAGAATATCCTCCTTAAACCCAGTATTCCGCATTGGTTCAGATTCGGCGGTTTCCGGGAGGGTCTTTAAGTCCGTATCCTCTCCCAAAGTCGTAGTGGTCCCGGCGTAAAGCTTGGTATAAATCGCGCCCCGTTCGTGCCGTTCCAGTAGCCGGTAAACTTTGTCACCGTCATCCCGGATGACTTTCCAGAATGTCACCGCCACCAGTATCCCGAATTTGAATTCCGGCAAGGCGTTATCCGGCTGGGCAATATTTAAAATGGGATAGGGAAACAATTTTTTATCCCAGTTGATTTTGAGAAAGATCCCGCCCAGGGCCGAGGCCACTTCCGCCGCTTCCAGGATGGTGTTATAAAACCCGTTGGCGTCCAGCAATTGGCGGAGCTTTTTCGATTGCTCATCCTCCGCCGTAAGTCCCGGAATCGTAATCGCCGGAGTTTCCGAGAATAAAAAATTCGAACTGGTAGTCGCCAGTTCTCCGGCCAGCGGGACATGAATCATGACTTTCCGTTCGTCTTTAATCTCCTTCGCCCAGAACCGGCCCTGTTCGGTGGGAGTATAAACCTTCCCGGATAATGCTTCGCTAATTTGCAGCGGGTCGCCGGAGTACCAGGCCGACCATTCCCGGTATCGTTCGTAAACCGCCCCCCATTCTTCTGGGGGCCAGGTCTGCTGTGGGTTATAGCTTGGAATCATTGCGTTCACCCCTTAAGCGGTCTTAATCTTCGTCAACCAGAAAGCTTTATTCCCATAGACTTGATACCGGATATTGTCCATGCAATGGTCATTCATCTTCAACGGCTGGTCTTTTCCCAGAATTTGTGCCTTCGGGTCCCAGGAGTAGGTAGCGAGTTCTTCGATGGTGTTGACGCAACTCCGGTGAATCCGGACCCGATCATTTCCGATTAGACTGTTAAGCAGTCCGATTCCTTCCAGCACATCGTTCCTGGCTTTAACAATGTTCTTTACTCCATCATGCCAGAGTTGGGTGATGAACCCGACGGCGGAAGGGTCGATATATACTTTCCGGGCATCTATCTTTAGGTTATGATACCAGTCCCGGTATTCCCGGCTATACTGGGAGGGGCTTTTCTGGGCCGCCAGTTGGTTGTCGTCCGTTTGCCTCCCGGAGTGATAGTATTCATCGGCGATATAGAGCCGGTTATCGGAACCGACGCCGGTATGAATAAAGGTGGTCGCGTTGGAAGTGCCGTAGTCAATCCCAATCCAGTGGGTCAATAATTCCGGAATCTCATCGACGATCATCCGATCCGCGAATTGGCTGTAAATTACTCCCGCGGCCAGCACCCACAGGCCGTCGATGTACCGTTTATACCAGAGCGATCCGGGTACGTATTCTTTTTTCAACTCCCGGACGTAGGCCGGATCAAGGTTGAGGTTATCGTCCAGGGTGAAGTTGAAGACCTTTTTATTCAGTTCCGGGTTGTTGATGTAGTTCTTATATAGATAGTGGTAAGGGCTGTCCGGGTTGGTGGTGAGAATCAATTTCGCCCCCGAAATACTCAGCCGGGAAAGCAGCATTTTAAAGAAATCTTCCGGAAGTAAAGTTCCCTCATCCACGTAAGCAAAGGAAAAGGTATCGCCCTGTATCCGGTCTTTGGCCCGGACATCGGCGGCCCCCACCACGAAAACTTTCCGGCCGCAGATGGTGACTTCGCCCAAACCCCGGTTATAGTGAAAGTATTTCGCGCCGACGATCTCCCGGAGGGTTTGCAGGACATTGTGATCCGCTGTCCGTTCGCTATGGCCGACGATGACCCCATTTCCCGGCGGCTGGTTTTCCAGCATATCCAGCAGCCGGATGTTGGCGGCGATGGTTTTGCCCGACCGGACCGCCCCGCACAAAAAATTAAGCCGCGCATTGGATTGGCTAATGGCGGCCAGTTGTTTCGGCGAGAATTTTCCCCAGATCATGGCGGTTGTTGTTCGCTTTCAAGCTGAATTTCCTGCGGAGTAAAAGTGACCGAGGTAGCGGATTCTTTGATGGCCCGGACCAGATCGCCCAGGGAGTTCTTCCCGTCGTCGGTTTCTTTATCAAGTCCCAAAGCGAGACGCTGGCCCCGTTGGAGTTTGTCCATGATATTCGCCAGCCGTTCCAACGCGAAGATAGAAACTCCGGCTTGCCCGATGGTGACGGTATAGTCGGCCAGGATTCGGGTGACTTCTTTTAAAAAGTTATCCCAGGCCATCAGATGCTGGGTATTCCGATCCGCTTCTTTCTCCGCCTGCATTTCCAGGGTCCGGGTTCGGATCTCGGTAGCTCTTTCCTCTAAATATTCTTTCTTTTCTTCTTCCCAGGACTTGCCGTTATTCTTCGGGTTGGTGGCGCAACTCATGTTCCGCAGGTAGCCGTAATCAATCCCGGCATAGGCGGCGAAGGTCCGCTGATCCATGAAGTCGCCTGTCACATACTCAATCTTAAGTTTGTTCCAGTCATGTTTTCGTTTGCCCATAAAATCACTTCCCGCTGGTTCAAGATGCCAAGAACCCCCAGCCTGAGGGTTGATTATGCGGCCTTCAGTCCGTTCCGTCAGGCAGTCTAGTCAAGGTAGCTCCCCCGCTGACGGTACTCCTTCAGGCCTAAGGTTTCAATTAGGGCTGGGGGTTCTGAAAAACCAAAACAAAAAACCCCGCTGTTGTGCTGTCGGGGTTCATCTAAGTCTCAACATAGTATCTTACAATATAATTTTACCACCGAAAAGCCCGGTTGGGCGGCAAAGATTCGGCAAATTCAAACCACCATTCCCAGTTGTTTGGCGATTTCCAGCAGCAGGCCGTTTTTCCAGTTGCGGAAGGTCCGTTCCGAGATATGTAGGTCAATAGCGATCTGCTGATCGGATTTATCCTGATCGAAGTATTTGGCCTTTAAAAGTTGCAGTTTCAGCCGGTCATCCGGCTTTTGGGAATGCTCCAACCGGGTTATTAGAAGGTTGATGGCGTTCAGCCGCCGGACGGTTTCCCGGTATTCGGTGGCGCAAAGGACCCGGGCGCGGTATTCGCTGATCAGTTCCGCCCGATCCGGGGTCGGGTCGCTGAGGGGCCGGACCGGCTGGCTTCTCAGGTATTCCGGGAAGAGGTCATCGGGCCGACGGCGGGGTATCGCATAAATATTGCCCCGGATGTCAGCGGCGGGAGGGGCGGCCAGCTCGTCGATATCCGCCTGGAGTTCCCGGAGTTCCGTTTGCATGGCTTCATAGGTCCGTAAATCCCATTCGATGGCGGCGAGATAGGCGCGGCGCTTTTGTTCCGGCCAGGGATTGGTAATCTTCCGGGCGTTGCTTTCCGCTTTCATCATAACTGGCCTCCTTTCCATACAGTTTTCAAGGTTTTTTATATTAGCCGGTAATTGTTTTCGATCCCGCTGACGGTTACTAGATGGCCTTTGCTCCGTTCCAAAATGCGGGAGCCAATGGCCCGGTCAATCATCAGCAGTTCATCGGGCAGGTGTTCACTGTTGATAGCCGTCGGCATCAGGTTTAAATACCGGAAGTTTAAAACCTCGAAGGCGATCCGGATTTCAAAGCTTTTGGGCTGTTTGGTTTCGCCCCAGGGTTTGAAGAGATCGTCCCAGATTAAAAATTCCGCCCGTTTCATCTCCGCAAGTTTCTCCCCGATGCTCTCCTCGTCTTTTTTCAGGATGGTCATTAATTCGCTGATCCCCTCCACATGCTGGAAGTACAGGACGGGGGTCAATTCATTGATTAATTGATTGCCTACTGCCAGACTCAGGTGAGTTTTGCCGCTCCCCGGCTCCCCCAGGAGGACCAGCCAGTTATTCACCCTGTCTTTTTTGAGTTCCTGGAAGTTGGCGGCGTAGTTCCGGGCCGCTTTTTTCATGGCCTGGACCGGGGCCGGGCGGTTTTTGGTCTCAAAGTTGTCAAAGTTCTTCATCCGGAACGCGGGGCTGATCCGGCTGCATTCGAAGAGTTTTTCGATCCGGCCTTGCTCCCGGCAGCGGCAGAGCCGGACCGTATTGGGGCCGGTTTTGGTATATCCCTGATAGTCGCATTCCGGGCAGCCGTTACGGCGATCCGTGGTATTCAAATTTTGAAAAGTCGATGGAACTGAATTCATTTTTTGGAGTTCTTGGATTCGGTTTAGTAGTTCCTGGAGCCTTTCCATGTTCTTTCACCTCCCGGCGCGCCCAGTTTAAAATGGTCAGATAGTCCGAGGCGGTCTTTTTGCCTTTGGCGCCTTTCCACAGGTTCAGATCCTCGATCCGCTCCCTGGCGCCGTCTGGTCCGAACTGGGTGACTAATTTTTGATGTTCCTCTTCGGTTAATGTGACGAATTCGGCATAGTGTTTTTTAGCAGGCGGATCTCTTTTATTACTTGTATTTATTAGATCTATATTATTAAGATCAAATAAAGATCCCGTCTGCGGTTTTTGAGGGGTGGTTTTGGCCTTTGAACTGGCCTTTTTACGTTCGCTATGCGGTCGCATTCCTGTGTTATGCGTTTGCATTCCGTCCGCATTGCATTCGCTATGCCAGCGCATCAATGCGGCGTAACGCGCCTTTTCCGACTTTTCCGCGTTAATTTTGGCTTGAACCAATAGATCATTATTCCAAAAATATTCCCCGTCGGAGCTGAACAGCTTGAATTCATCGATACAGTCCCGGATGAATGTTTCAATCTTGATCCGTTCGCATTGCGTTTCCAATCCAATGGCGTTCCAAACAAACTGCTCCCGGAGCGGCAATTTATAGCCGGGCTGGTTCCGTAGCATTTCCGACAAGATCCAATACCAGCCGTATCCTTCGGATTTGTATTTGCCGCGCATCGCCAGCAGTCCCGGCTGGGTCCGGCTGTTGGTTTCATGGGGAATGGTTGATAAATTTTTCGGCATGGGTTTCGCCGCCTTTCATTTTCGGCAATGGCAAGGCCAGCCACCCAAACCCAAAGAGGCGACCGGCGCTTTCTATGATTTTTTCGATTAGCTGATTCTATTTGTAAAAGGCCATGATTTCAATCTTCCGGCTGCTGGTGACTTTAATCCATTGATGGTTTTCGCTTTGCTGGTATTCGGGAGACTGGCGGTACATTAGATGATTGACGATATTCTCCGCAGTTGGTTTGGTGTTATAGTGGCAACGGATTTCCAGACTGGCATCCACCGCGCCCTGTTTCTTAACTTCATCCAACAGCTTGTCCGCCAGGATTTCAAACCGGCTGCGTTTAGGCCGTTTAAAAAGTTCCATAAACATTAACTCACCTCGTTTCGATTGGCCGCCTGGGGCAGTTTTTTAAATTCAGCTTCCGGTAAAACAAAGTATCCGCTCTCATTGCCAAAGGACTTCCAAAAAGCCCCCATTCCCGGCAGGATGCTTAACCAAAGGGCGATCTCCCCGAGGGTCCCGCTGCCGATGGGCTCCAGGTCCGCTTTTGCAGTGCCGTTATTATTGATGATTCCGAAAACATACAGATTATTTTGAACCATTGCCGGAAACCTCACTTTGGTGATTTGGATTTCCCATGAATCCATCCCGCTTCATTTTGTCCAGGAAGATCTCGGCGATTACCCGTTCCAGGTCATCGCATTGATTCTCCGTTTCCACCAGTTCGTAACTGATGGGGATGATCTTTCCCCGTTGGCGTTTTGCATGAGTTACCAGCACTTTTGGCATAGCGCGACTCCTTTTAAAACCTGCACTTTCCGTTATTCTTCGATAAAATGTTACATAATTCAACACAATGTGCTATTTATTCACAACATCGGCCAAAAAAATTTCCTCGACTTTGTGTTTTAAAACTTTGGCGATTCGCATCGCCGACCGCAGGGAGGGGTGGTTGCCGTGTTCGATATGTACGTAAGTAGATCGGCTGATTCCGGCAAGTTTGGCGAGTTCCTCCTGGGTAAGACCTTTCGATATTCGGATGGTCCGCAAATCCTTAACCAAAATCTTTCACCTCCTTTTTTGTGTAATTATGTTGTGTGTATACCAAGATCATATCATGGGTTTTTAATTTGTGTCAATTACTAGAAATGATACATTTTATCAGTTATTGTCTGAATTTTATAACATAGATTCGACGGCGGTTTGTCCGGTTTTTATCGTTGTAATATTACACATTTTATGGTATAATATGCTTAGAATGGAGGGGTTTGAATGACCACAGTCGGCAGCCGGATCAAAGAATTGCGGCTCAAAAAAGATTTAACCCAGGAGGAGTTGGCAGCCCGGTTGGGAGTTAAGCGGTCCACCCTGGCGAACTGGGAGATCGACCGGGCCGCCCCCGGTTATTCCCAACTATCGGAGATGTCCAAGATTTTCGCGGTTTCGGTGGATTATCTGATTGGGCCGAATCAAAACGATCTTTCCTATGTGGTTTTGTCTCCGGAGGATTTGGAGTTGTTGCGGCGGATTAAGGGGTTATCCCTCGAAAACCGGAAGACGGTGGAAACCGTGGTTACCAGCATTGAATATTACGAACGGCAATTGGAACGGGGTGATGTTTCCACAAAAAAGTAGTTCCGTTGTTGCCCAAGTATTTTCGAAGATGGTTGTACATGCTTTACCCGAAATTATATAGAAAACTAAGGAAAGGTGGGATTATTTAAATGAAAGCCGTGGTTTACGCTCGATTTTCCTCTGATAACCAGCGCGAAGAGTCCATTGACGCTCAACTCCGGGCGATTCGCGAGTATGCCGACAAACACGGCGCGATCATTGTCAAGGAGTATGTCGATGAGGCCCGATCCGCTACCACCGACGACCGGCCCCAGTTTTTGCAGATGATTGATGATATTACTTTAGGAAAAGTCCAGGCGGATTATTGTTATGTCCATAAACTGGACCGGTTCGCCCGGAACCGTTACGATTCCGCGATTTACCGGCGGAAACTGATTCTTAAGGGAGTCCGGCTGCTGGCGGTGGCCCAGCCTCTTGATGATTCTCCCGAGTCCATCATCCTGGAGGCCATGCTGGAATCGATGGCCGAATACTTCTCCAAGAACCTCTCCCGCGAAGTTGTAAAGGGGATGAAGGAGAACGCTTTGAAAGCCATTCATTGCGGAGGAAAACCGCCGCTAGGGTATGACTTGGACGAAAGCCATCATTACATTATTAACGAGCAGGAAGCCCAGGCGGTCCGGTTAATCTATACCCTGAAGGCCAGCGGTTACGGATATTCCAAGATTATCTCCGAGTTAAACACCCAGGGTTTCCGGACCAAACGTGGTAAAACCTTCTGTATCAACTCCATTCATGATATTTTGGTCAATGAGAAATACACCGGGGTCTATATTTACAACCGGTTGGCGAGCAAGCACAGCAGCCGCAAGATTAACTCGGAAGAAAAGATCATCAGGATTCCCGGCGCTCTGCCCCAGATTATCGATTTACATACTTGGAAGGTGGTCCAAAAAATGATTGAAGAGAAAAAACAAGCGGCACCCAGGCAGCGCAGTGAAGTTATCTATTTATTAACCGGAAAGATTGAGTGCGGGGTTTGCGGGGGCGCTTACGTGGGGAACGGCCGGTATAGCGGGCGGTTGAATAAGAAGTATTATTTGTATGGTTGCAACATCCGGCAACGGACCAAAGACCGCTGTAACAACCCGGAGATCCGGAAAGAGATCATTGAGCAGTTTATTTTAGACGAGATCCAGGCGACCTTTTTCACCGGGGACCCGGAAGTATGGGCGGACAAGCTTTTGGCGGTTTACAACGACCAAAACGCCGGTTTTGCGGAGCAGAAAGCCAACGTCTCCCAACAAATTCATAACCTCAACCAAAAGATCGACCGACTTTATGTGGCGGTAGAACAAGGCTTAGCCAATCAGGATACTTACGAGAGAATTAAAAATGCCGTGAAAGAGCGAGAAATGCTGGAGTCCGGTTTACAGGCTTTGGAGGCCAACTTTCAAGTTCCTTATACCAAGAGCCAGATTTTGGCCTATATGGAAGAAAACCGGCTGGCGTTAACCAACCGGTCTGATCTCGAATCTTGTAAGCTTGTTATCAATCGTTTTGTTGAAAAAGTTATCATTACACCCGAAGATATTCATCCTAAATATCGCTTCGGTATGGACGTGGATAATAATGGTAGTCCCAACGGGATTCGAACCCGTGTCTCCGCCGTGAGAGGGCGGTCAGGACTTTTGAAGCTTGAAACGCTTGATATGACTGAGTTTGACTTTGAACTCCTGCGGCAATAACACCGCCTTAGTATATTATTTCTATATCATCAAAAAATATCCTTTTTTTGTCCTCTATTTTCTTCTTTCGAGTTTTTCAGCAGCCCCCTTGAGCCGTTCTGGTTTTAAATGCAAATACCTTTCTGTCATTTTAATCGTGGAGTGCCCCAGCCATTCCTTAACCATATATAAGTCAACCCCATTACTGACCAGTCGGCTGGCGCAGGTGTGCCTTAAAGCGTGAATTACCACACCATCATCTTTTTCAAACCCCAGCTTTTGGCGCATTCTTTTCCAGGCATTCTCAACCATATATTCGGCCATTGGAAACGGCTTAACCGGGTTGTGTTCCTTCCTGCGAATCAAAATCTGCTTGACTCTGCTGGTCATTGGCACTGACTTTGGCTTGTCCCCTTCCTTATTCTTCCAGATAGTTATTAACTCGCTTTCAAAATTAATATCAGCGTATTCTACCCGTAGCAGTTCTCCTAGCCTAAAACCGGTATCAGCCAATACCTGGGTTAAATCTACCAAATCAGGCTTATTATTGTTCGTAAAAAACTTTACAATCGCGTCCTCTTCCTCGTCGGAATATACTTTTATCCTGCCGTTGTTTTCCGCCTTTAATTCAATATATGGCCGCTCCTTAATGACTTTCCATTTATTGCGCGCCATTGAAATGGTGGTATTTAAAAAACTTAAATGCCGGTTAACCGTTGCCAGTTCCAGCCCTTCCTGTTCCAGGCCGTTAATCAAAGCGGTAATGTCGTCATCGTTAACCTCGGAAATACATTTATCGCCCAGGTAGTGGACTATCTTTTTTGTCCTGCTCAAAGTATTCTCGCCGTCCTCATTGTATTTCCAGCGTTCATCATAACACTTTTGAAAAGCAGAGGAGAGGGTCATTGTGGTTTCCCTCTCCTCCGGCGCACTTTTCAAACTCTTCTCAAGATTGACCTTTTCAGTCATTTCCACCATTTCCGCTTCCTTTTTGGTATACATTTTGGTGGATTTATAAACGCGCTGTCCATGTAAAACGAAATCCATATAGTAAACACCTTTTTTCCCTCGTTTATAGACAGACAAACTTAGCCCTCCCTTAGTAAATTCGTCAAATCGCGAATAACTTCCTTACCTCTGTCGGTCAAATATAAAGCCATCCGTCTTCTATCCTCCAAATCAGGGGTTACGGTAACTAAGTCATACCCAGCTAAGACCTTGTTTCCTTTTTCGTCAGTCTCAAAAAACTTACTAAGCATTTTAACGTTCCGGCTGACCGCGCCCTGGGACACATTTAAAATATTCTCCATGTCCCGCATTGTAACCCCTTCATCATTCCGTAAGGCCACCTGTAAAAACAAATCGATTTGCGATAAAGCCATATCGGGATTTACCCGTTCTCGAATATAGGAAATAACCCGGCTAAGGTTTTTAACCTCTCTATCCATTCGATTAACTCCTTTCTGTTTTCTTCTGGTATATCCTTAAATTCCCGAAAAACATCAATCCCTTTTTCAGCATTCAGATAATAAATGAATGAGTCCTGATGAATCTGAACCTCAAAGTCCCCACCCTTTACAATTAACATTAGGCTTCCTCCTTAAGTCATTATATATGAATCAAAATGCGCTAGTCAATTGAAAATTAAAAAGCGAATTATAATTAAAACTCATCACCCACTTTCCAGAATGAATATATCGATGTGGTTTCGATTAACTTCCTTGAATTCCATGTCTAATGAACGCATTACCTGTTTCCGAATTTCTGCCCGATATTGTTCATTAAAAAGATAAGCTGTTCCTATTTTTATATCGCGCATGGCTTTAAGTTTTTCGGGATAGGTTTCTTTAAGCCAGACCATCAAGCACAACCCCCGCATTTCATCACCTCCGCCCATCATCGAGACAACTTCCTTGTCATCTATCTTCATCCGGCAAACAGCCCTGCCATTAGAGAATTTACCTCTACTTTTTGACCACGTGTATTTGATTACGTGCTTAATCATTTCGATTTTCTACCTCCTTCCCCTTCAGTAAAATCCAGGTATTACCTTGCATTTTGCTAGCGCATTTTGTAATTTCATTCTGTAATATGATTTAGCAGATACAGTTTGAATTCATATTTTGACTTACGGAGTTAATTTTCACCTCCCCTTGGCTTAACCATCGTTAGTTTTTCGCTATTAAATCCCAAATTATTCCTTTATTCCTTTCACGTTAAGGGTTCTCAAATATCCAAGCAGTTCTGTAACCTGTTCCTGTCCTACTTCTTCTAAATATTCTTTACCGGAATCCGACTCAATACCCCATAAGCCACTTGATTTAATGGCCTGAATTGAAAAACAACCCTGTCCAACAGGAATATAAATAATCGCTTCCGCCCTAATCCCGATACAATACCAAGTATATCCGTAATCTTTCAGCCGTTGCCGGTCTTCCTCATACTCGGTTTCAAGCCAGGACAGGTCAGGGTAGTCGTCTTCTAATTCTTTGACCCGTATTTCGGCCAATATGGCATATCGGTCGTTATATTGCTTACTAATGGCCGCTATCTCTTGAAATTCTCGCTTCATCATTGCCTTAGTCCTCCGTTAGTTGAAACTTAATGACTTCGACGGTCGTATCTTCAAGGTATTCCCGGAGCATATATCGCCCATTTAAATACTGTGCATATCTGCCGTTAAACTGGAGTTTAAAGTCAATCATATCGGCCTTTTTGGGAAATATCAGCGTAAAATCAGCCATTCCGTCGTAATAACCATCTTCATTCATGCAGTGATAGTAATTACTCACCCTGAATGTCCGTTTGGTTTCTTTAAAATGCCATTCGCCATTAATGCCGGAGCCATGTAACCAGTCAATAAGTGCCGTTACTTTTTCCTTGCTAACCTTCATTGCTTATCCTCCTCGTAATAAAATGATAGGATAGACCGGTAAGCCAGCCTATCCCGGAATGTTATCAATACCAACAGATGGCAATGTTTAAATCCTCGTAAATCGCCCAGCCGCTATGTGTCGCTTCTCTGCCGATAGTCTCATAATCAAGATAATTCCGTAATGCGTCCGGGACTTCAATCCCAAAGTAACCTTCGTCAACCATTGCGTAACCAAGGTCTTCCTCATCATCGACATCAAAGAGCACTGAAAAGTCGCCTTCTTCAAGCTTTTCAAAAGCTTCTTCAAGGCTGCCGTAATTATCGATAGCCGCCTTGATTACTTCCTCACTGTTGTACTTTACAATCTCTGATAGCTTTTCCGCTTGTTCATTAAGTCTGTGAATATTCGTATATTCTTCAACCCTGATACCAAAGTCATTTTCGTAATCGGTGATGAAGTATTCCTCATCTTCGCCCAACACTTCGTCTATCTCAGCTTGAAGTTCGTCCGAATCCATCGGCAATTCAATCCATTTACCTATCAGTTCACCCTCGTTATACTTTGCCAAGTTCGTTAGATACACATTAATCATTTCGAAACCCCCCTATCGTGTTGAAATAATATTGAAATGTTGTAAGATACCATGGAACCCAGCTTCATGCGGTGACGTATCAGTTCCCTTCATCGTCGCGACGTAGAGGCTTCGCTCGAAGGGCTTGTGTCGCATTTCCCCGCCAGTTATAACGGCCTGCGCCTTGCTTGATATTTGCTTTTCAATGTTCATTAACTTAATCATTGTAATGATTATGTGTTATGGTTAAAGCATAAGCCCAACCCGATATAATTGTCAATAGATGACAAAAAAGGATCTCAAAGGATCATGGGTGCTGCGTTTGTGGGTTGTTTGAAGGGTAATTTTCAACAAAAAATGCTTGTTGGGAATTGGTGGTAAGGATGTAATGAGGGCGATATAAAAAATAAAAACAGATACCAACACAAACAAGATTAAAAAAATAACTTGCTTGCTTCCGGTATCTGTTCAACAAAAAAAAGAGCCGTTTAAGACTCTTTAAGTGCTTGTTGATGTAATATCGGAATTCATATCCGATATTATATCAGTATTATCAATGGTTTCAACGGCATTGACGGGACTTTTGACGGGACTCGGTTTATTTGATGCTTACTTGTCCACCTTGCCTAATGCCTTATTATATCGTATGATGGTCGAAAAGCCAATCGGCATTTCGCTGGTAAGGTAATAAAGCCGGTAATCATCTTATATCCAACCAGAAAGACCACCACCACATATCAGTGAAAAATCACGGCCAGTCACCGGCATGGGGGATTTTCTTGCGCTCTCAGTAACGTATACCCTTTGAGAATTTTTCCCAAAAATCTAAGCCTTCCTTAGAGAATCATTTTGAATGGGCTTCCACCGGTCTAGCAAGAAAACCGTCAAAACGCCATAAATACAATGGCTAAATAACTGGTAGAGACGGTAAGCGGGGTCTTCAAACGGGATAACAGTAGGCTTGGTGAGTATATTAAAGATTACACCGGCAGCAATAAGCCACACTATGCCCCCCACCATCAAGCCTTTAAGGAGCCACTGGTCGGTCTTAAACTCACGCAAAAAGAGAGCAAGAAAAATACCAACAACACCCCCGGTGAAGCAGTTTGCAAATAGCCCCACAATAACCCCCGCAGGAGTGAACACAAACTTATCAGCAATAAAAGCAGTGGCAGCAATGTGAAGTGCAAGATATTTGATAATACCTAGCTTGTAAAGAAGAAGACCGGGTAATTCCATCGCTAGTGCCCCAATAAGACCAACAATAAATCCTAATGTTACTCTATCTTTAATCACCGTAATTCCTCCTTAGATAAATATTGTAATATAATAAGCAAGGTTATTTGCTACATTCTCGGTTAAAGAATATCTTCGGGTTCCCGGTTATCGGTGAATCTCTTTGATGACCCAAAGAAGTTCTAAAGTCTAGTTTAGCGTTCATGCGGTTTTTTCCCAAACAGCGTTTCATAGCACCCGTGGATAATGTCGGAACCCTCTTGAATGCTTAAATCTTCTTCAAGAAGCAAATCAGCTAATTGCTTAGTTGCATCATCAATGCGTTGGGTACGTTTGAATGACGCTGACGGTCGTAATAATCTTTTGATTTCTCCCTGGTTTAGCTTGTGGTGATTAAAAATATGAATCATTTTGTTAATAAGCTGCGTTTTACGGTCGCTTTGCATTGCAAGACCCCTTTAGATATTAACTATGCCATCTGTTACGCAGAAAGCAACTAAATCACAACAAGTAGATGAGCGGCTGTTCTCCTCAAACAGCCGCAATGTTTGTGCCCTTACGCAAGCAAAGTCCTTTTGTCTGGTCTTTATAAATGGTGATATATTTAAAATGATGAGCCAGTTCAAAATCTTTGATAATCTGCTCTGAACTTCGCATAATTTTTTTTGAAATAATCTGAACATAACCTTTCAAAGTCACGGGTTCACCCTCGGTTTCAAATGTCCTCCATACTTTGGAGCTAAAAAGTAATCGTGTGACTTCTTTGGCATTCGCTATATCCTCTTCAGTGAATTGAGAAGGAGCACAATCTAATACCTCTGTGTCGTCAGGAATCAGCATTTCAGGGGTCAAGTTAAAAATATCCTCGATATACTCATAGTAGTCGGCATTGTTGGAAACGACCAAGTTAAATCCGTATTTGGGGACGATAACACAAGTAATCTTATTTTCATATTTGACAGCCTTCAGTAAAGGAATAAGGTCGCGGTCACTGGAAATGATGACGAACACACCCACATTAGGGTTTTTATAAAGAGTTCTCAAAGCATCTACAGTCAGCATCAAATCACCACAGTTTTTTCCATTAAAGGCCGAGTGTCGTGTTTGTAGGCCGAGTTTTTGAAGCGCGGTTTGATGCTTTCCCTGAAAGATATCTTTTTCGAAATCACAATAAACGACACATTCAATGATATTCAATTGATAATCGTGTCTTAATTTATCTAAAATGGTGGAAAAAAAGTTGATTTTAATCGGGTTTGCGCCGTGTTTTTGTAAAAATTCAAAAACATTTTCATAATCGACATAAACAGTTGAATTTAGTGATTGATTTTTAGATTGCTGTAGCACGGTCATTAAAACTTGAAACCTCTTTTAACCAGTAATCGCTTCATCCACTCAGGAGTCTTCTCTTCTAGCTCTTTTAAGAATACCCAATACTGGCGGGCTGTCTCATAGTTTTTATTAGCTGCAACCGCCACTTCATGGAATCCGATTGATTCCATTGTATCCTGAAGTTGTTTACTATTATCCATGACTATCTGTAAGGATTCTTTATTCGTTTTTTCCATAACACTATCACCCCCAAGGAGACCCGTCCTCCGTTGATACTCATTCATTAGGCCGTCCAATTCCATGCTCGCATTCAACACTTCAACGTCAGTACAACCTTTTTCATCCCACAATTCTTGCATCCAGTCGCGGTATATTCTGATTTTTTCTTTAAGTACTTCTAAAGAAACAGCGTTTTCAACGTTTTCAATGGTTGACATTCGGTTATACCTCAAATCTGATTCGGGCTCGTCCCTTTATTGTATAGGCGGCATAAGCTGGTCATCCATATTATACCATATATATCTGTATATTAGAATGTCTATGTCTAATATACGCAAGTGCATTGATTTAATTCTCTCCGTATAATGATAATGGACATAACAAGTGTATACGTGACCGTGTGTCTGAACAGGAGAACCGATGCGAAAAAAGGATGACAATAAATTTTTTCCAATATACAAAGAAGTCGGGCGACGAATTGCATTTTTTCGCAACCTGCGCGGATTAAGTCAGGAAGAACTGGCCGCGAAGATTGATATTAGTGCAAGCCATTTAAGTAAAATCGAAGCGCCAAACATCCAAATCAGTTTCTCATTTGACATGCTTTTGTTGATTGCCGAGGGATTGGATATACATGTCGCGGCCCTTTTCGCGCCGGTGGAAACAATCAGCGTTCATTTTAGCAACCAATCTTTGAATCCTGATTTATAGCTGACAGTCTTGTGATGTTAGGGACAGCTTTAACAAGACCTGCCGGATGCTACAATGACCGAATTTTTTCGCGCCTTTGCTTTATATAACAGTTGGTCGGCTGTTATCAATAAACATTTTAAATCCTGGTCTGGTTTGAGCGCAATGATTCCCGCGCTGACGGTGAGGGCGTATGGGGAGTGAAAGCGTGCTTCAATTTTGTGGCGTATCCTCTCCATGACCTCATATGAGTCCGCTAAAGATGTTTCCGGGAAAATGATGGCAAACTCGTCCCCACCCCAGCGGGTTACAATATCCGTCCCTCTGGTGCTTTGCTTTAATATGGCGGCGAGTTCGGATATTATTTTGTCTCCTGTCGCGTGGCCGTAAGTATCGTTTACGGTTTTAAAATCATCTACATCAATCATGGCAATACACGCTGTTGTGTTCTTCCTGGCCGCCCGCGCCTCTTCTTTGTTTAGCTTTAAATGAAAATATCTTCTATTGCGTAAACCGGTTAGGAAATCTGTGTGGGAACTTAAGTTTAACTTTTTGATTAGCCTGCCGGTTGTAAACCCGACTGTCGCTAAAAGAAGGGCGGTTCCTACCCATAATAATTTTTCAAAATCAACCGGTAAAACCGTGTTTAAATAGTACCCCGTTAGACCCACCAGTGTTCCCAGCAACGCCAGCAGTAAAGGAGCATAATTGTAAAACACCCTGGACACTGCCTCCCTTTAAGACCAGCAAATCTTTACTAATTTTACCACTTGTTCAGTATTTCTGCAACAATATTGCAGGTATTATGTACAGATAAATCAGTTTTTCACCCCTATAATTTAAGGTGGGGTGAAAACATGAGAGGCAAACATTTAGCCAAATATCGAGAAATCGGACGCAAAATCGCGTTTTATCGAAAACTGCGTAATTTATCGCAAGAGCGTCTTAGCGAAATGATTGATAAATCAAGGTCTTATATATCAAAGATAGAAGCAGAAAATTCCAATATGGAATTTAGCTTGGATGTCCTTTTTGATATTGCAGAAGCTTTGAATATCGATGTAGCGGCATTTTTTAATCCTATTGATATAGAAATCAAGGGCAAATACTTAAAAGGCGAATAGATAACGGACAGCAACACTATCAAGTTGATTCCAAGCGCTGATAGTGTTTCAATGCGCCATAAAACCAGATGAAATGCACTGGAAATCTCAAGAATTCATTCCAGTGGACTTCTTTGATCAGCCCCACTTGGGTGAAGAACAGTCCAATCGCCACTCCCATCATGGAAAAAGCCGCAATATAAAAGGTTGTATAGTACCATTCCTTACGATTCGGGTAGAAATAAATAAATAAAATAAACGCCGGAGACCACGCCAGCGGAATCCACAGCGGTGCGCCCAAAAAGTTGAAAGGTTCAAGCTTCACATAGTGATAGAGGTTTAGCATTCGAAACAACAGAATTAAAACGGCATCAACCGTTGAACCCCATAATAGACTAAACCAAAATAACTTTTTAATTTCCTTTCTTGGGACAAACGCCAAAACCAAGAATAACATAAGTAGTGCGAATATTGGATAACTTAATCGGCTATCCATAGTGACCATCTTCCTTTAATTTTAGTATTAATTTTTACAAAGACAAGGAAATTATGTAAAACCATCAGCCTTAGAGCCAATAATAGACCGGATATCCCACAGTTTAATTACTTAATATTAATCTCCAAATTAATTTTAATTTATAACTTAATATTAAGCAATAACTTTATGTGAACATTTCCCCAGCATTGATATAGTAAAAGCTGGGTGATTTTTTTGTATATTGATTATCAGGCCATTGGGCAACGAATTAAAAAAGTTCGCAAGCAAAAGCGTTTTACTCAGGAAAGGCTGGCTGAAAGTCTGGAGGTTTCTACCGTTTATATTAGCCAGGTGGAAAACGCTAAAACGAAACTTAATCTGGAAATGTTGGTGCGCATTGCAGCCATGCTGGATACTGACCCCGGCTATTTTCTGACTGGTGTTTCCTATCAAACAAAAGATTATCTTAAGTCAGATATCGCTTTACTCCTTCAGGAGTGTCCACCGGAAAGACGCCAGTTAATTATTGACATGGCTAAGTTGATTATCAAACATAAAGAAATACGGCGGTAGAGGGGATAAAGGGGCGGCATTGATAATTAAACCCATCGGGAGTTCTCAATGCCAAACCCCACCACATGTTCCATAAAATTCTCTAATTCTGCTTCGAAAACTCTTTCCCTGTGTTCCTTCGCCGCCCGTTCCTCATCCCGCGCCATCGACTCCACCCAGTAGGCCACGGCAATCGCCAGCGCGTCCAGCCGGTCGTCATGTTTCAGCGAACCTCTGTCCCTGGTCAGCCGGGTAAGCTGATAGAATAGGGAATAATTAATGGCCCCTTCTTCCTCGTTGGTGGCAATCTTCAAGTCTTCTTGCACCACGGAAATATCAAAAACCAACCGGTGGCGGTTCATGGCCGGTTCCAAAGTGTCAACAATCCGTTTCTCCTTCTGGACGGAGTGTTTGACTTCCTCAACCGTGCAGGGATGATACTTCGCCAGCACCGGCGTAAAGATTTTTGCGAACATGCCGTCGCCAAAGTTTGCTTCAATCACAATATAATTGACCTTTTGCTCCTTGGCGACCTTAGCCAGCTTGATTAAATTCTCGTCGCTGTAACCGCCTTTTAAACCACCGGTGGCGGTCACAAACAAAGTACCATGTAGCTGTTTGACCACCGCATATCCAAGCTCATCCGTTCCCCGGCCCGCCGGGTCAATCGCCATCACCGAGCCTTCATATTCAATCCAGTCTTTATCAACAAATAATGGTTTGTACCATCTGTCCCCGGTAAACCCGATATTCGCCAGTTCCTTGATTTGATATTCCGGCGAGGAACCCCAGGCGACACTTACCGGAGCCTTATCGGTGTTCAACGAAGTCACAATCAGGTCGGAAAGCTTGAGCGGATAGCGTTCGGTGTCGGAAAGGGAAGTATCCAACATGAATTGAAGCGCAAAACCCGACTTACCGTAGGAAGTCTCCCGCTGTAATAAATCCAACTCCGTAAACCGGGTCGGTTCGGTTGGTTTGCCGACCAGCTTGCTGTCTCTTAAAACCGCCTCCATAATCGACTTGGCTAACTGCCCGTTATATTTCTTAAAATTCCCCTTTGCCGGATACCGGGCGGGCCAAATCCGGCAATCGTAGCCTCGTTCGCGCAGCTTGTTATAGATGGATTCCTCGGTCTGCGGGGTGCCTAAAAAGGTAATCCTGCCGCCCGGCTTGATAATTGCTTCAAACTCCAAGACCGTCTTTAACAGTTTTTCCCGTAAGTCTTGCGTCCCGGAGTTGTTAGGAACCTCCACGTCATCGGCGATAATCTCGTTGGCGCGCGTTCCGGTAAGCTGGCCGAACACGCCGACGCTCATCACCGAAGGCGCTTGGTCGGGCAAGGCCAAACCCACATCAAAGGCCACGTTGGAATCCCGCTGGTGGTCATGAGCCTGCAAGTGCTGTAAAAACGGCACTTCACGAATCAGCATCCGGGTAAAGGTGGAAAAGTTATTAGCCCGTTGTTTACTGGCCGATACTACCAGAAACTTGTAATCCGGGTCGATATATAAACGCCATAAGACATAAGCGGCGGTAATCCAGCTTTTAGCGACTCCCCGGAACCCTTCGATAATCCGGCGGAAAATCCCGTCTTCTTGCAGGTAGTCAGCTATCTCATATTGCAACGGGGTGGGGTCGGGCAACCGCAAATATTTCCAAATCAGATAGAGAAAGTTGCGGAAGTCCTTTCTGATTAATTCATCATCCGTCATAACAGCCATCCTTATCATAGAAAAACCCCCTGGGCCAGTCACTCAGGGGGTGGTTATTTTAATTACTCGTATAATGGTCGGAACCGAACGGCAGGCTTTCCTTCAGGATGCCGAGGGGGTTCTTTCCCTTGGTAATCTCACAGGTAATACCGTTGTTCTTCAGTAGTTCAATCGCGTTCTTAAAATCCTGGGGCGTTGCCTCGCCTGCCTTAATTTTAGCCGCCAATACGTCCGCAATGGTTTCCAGTAAGGTCGCCAACTTTTCTTCTAGTTCCCGTTTATTTCCCATCTTTTCTCGTCTCCGAAGAGTAATGATAAATCTTGTGTTCGGTCTTGAGCACCGACAAGTCAACGTCGTGGGCGTCCAGCCTTTTATCGGCCTTATCCAGGCTGGCGTTAATCTTTTTAATCTCGGAGGTGATAAACCAGCCCAACGCCGTAGCCAATGAAAAATTCAAGCCCAGCAGAACATTCATTAAAAAAGTATATAGTTCCTGATTCATGGGTCGTCTCTCCTTAGCAGGTCAGTCAGCCATTTCTTTATCAAATACATTGCAATCATCTGGAACAAACGCCACCTTTTCGACCAAGCCAAAGAGGCTCCCAGGTATCCGCTGACCTTCAGGAGCCTCCAGGTTAATTGCAGCTTGGCTGGCGGCTTGATTAGTTTTTTGCGTCCTCTTTCTTATTAAGGGCCAGAATCTCCAATACTTTGACAATCTTCGCCAAAACCGCGTCGTCTTTCGGAGTGGGGGTCAGTTTGACAATGATGGAAGCGACCGAGACCATCCCGGCCACAATTAAGGTGACATCTTTCCAATTCGCGATAATCCAGTTAAACATGTTTTTTAATCTCCTTTAGTTTTGTTATTGGGTTGGATTTCAAACGATAATCAGCTTGGGATATTGATAGGTTACGGATTGGCCGTGGGTCGTGGAGGAAGTGATTCGGATGATTAAATCAGCGTTGTTATTGATGGTAAGCGGCCCGGCGGTCTTCATTCCGGTTCCGACGACCTCCGCAATCACCAGTCCGTTGGTCTTATCGTAAAGCTGGCATTTGGGATTGTCGTTCCCGCTAAGATAAACCTCCCAATAAATACTCCTTCCGGTGGCATACGCCGACCGCCATTTGAGGAATGAGACAAATCCATCAGCCGGAGGGTAAGACCCACTCGGATAGTTTGAGTTGACAGTGTTGGAAACGGGATACATGGGAATTACATGGGCATCCTGAGAGGCGGTTAAATAGGCAGAAGCTTCCACCCCACCCAGTTTGGCGGAGTCGGGAGCAATGCCGGAGAGCGTCCCTAAATCGTGGCTGTGGGAACCGGCGGCATAATACAAGGCGGGCTGTCCTCCCAGCTTGGCGGAGTCTGGCACGGTTCCCGTAATCGTCGAACCGTCTTGGGTATGGGAAGCTAAAGCGTAACCGGAAGCAGCCACGCCCCCGAGTCTTTCAGAGTCGGCAGCCCTGGCTATCTTACCGTCTTCTGCGCCGTATTCGCCTTCAAGGATTAAAGTTTTGTTGTCGGCACCCCCCCAGCGGAAGATACGGCCTGAACTGCCCGCGATGACGAATTGTAGTAGCTCACCGGTGACAATATTTCCATACTGATTGCGCTGTACAATCGTATTGCCCTGGCTTGAACCCCCAGTAGTTGAAGGGATTCTACCAGCGAGCCTGTCAGAATCGGCAGCTTTGTTCACTTTCCCGTCACTGTTGCCATACCCGCCGTTCCGGTCGATATGCAGAATGCCGGTGGCTTGGTCAAACCGGAGATAGTTATTGGCTCTCATAATCAAAAGCTCATTGGTGGCAACGTTTCCCGCGTTATTCCGCTTAACGATACTATCATTGGTAGCCGAAGTTGATGGAACGGCGCCTTGGAGCCTATCGGTATTCAGACCCGGTACTAACTGACCCTGCGCGTTCGTTCCCAATAAAAACGGAGGCCGGGCGGTGGCTGGGGCGAAAGTATGTTGCGCGGTAATGGTCTTGTTCACGTCAGTCACCACGGTGTTTGCTCCCAATGACAGGGCTTGGGCTTTAGCCGCCCAGTGCCGCGCCGAATACTTCCCGGATTCCACTTCCACGTCTACGGCCTCATCCGCCCACTTGATAGCCTTGGCCTCGGAAGCGGAAGCGTTAATCTCCGCCGCAGTCGCGTTAATCTCATGAACTAAAGCGTTGGATTCGGATAAGGAAGCGTTAAAGGCCGAATCCGAAGCTTCCTGCGCTTTGGCGGCGGCAGCCGCAACGGAACCGGCTACCTCCGTTGCCTTATTGGTCGCGGTAACAGCGGAATCCGCCGCGCTAGAAGCGGAATTCGCGGCATTGGCCGCCGCAGTCGCTGCCGAATTCGCCGCAGCAACGGCGCTGTTTTGGGCGATTATGGCGTTACTTGCGGCATTATTCGCTTCATTAGCCTTCGCAATGGCGGTATTGACGTTGGCAGTCGTGGTATTCGTCGCATTAGTCGCTTCCGTCGCCTTCATCGTCGCGGTATCAGCCGCCGCCTGCGCGCCGGAGAGGATACCGTCGGTATAGGCTTTATTCACTGCATCACTGGGGTTGACGGGAGTGGCAATGTCTTTAATCCGTCTGCCTGCCGCTTGATAGGTGTTGTCGGTATCAAGGTAAAGCGATTCCTGGCTGGTGTCGGTAATCTCCTGCATGATATAGAAAAGATGTTCCGAGTCCAGGTTCAAATACTTTTCATCAAAGATGGAAACATTGCTGAAGTCCACCAGTCTCACATCACGAGGCGTTTTCCTGCGGATGGTCAATATTGAACCGGGAGTCACCGGGCTGGCTAAACGGACGGTCGAGCCGGTTAAAAAAGAAAAGTCGGTATGGTTAATCCCATTGATATAAAGAAAAATATGACTTTGTTCCAAATATGGGAAGGGGATGGGATAATCCGTTGTTACCCCATCCCCGATATACGTGACAAACGATAATGCCATTATTGTTCTCCTTTGGCGGCCCAAGGCGCAAAGATGTTATTTCGGGCGCTGGTATCCAGGAACTCGGCCCGTTTGTCCTGCATGGCCTGGATGATAGATTGCTTTAATTCGGGGTCTTGCGTCATGACATACTTCTGGGCGGCGGATTTAAAGGCGTTATAATACCGTTCCAGCAAATACTTTTTAACTTCAATCCGGGTTTCGTGTCGCCAACTCTCGGAAGTAACCAGTTCATTCAGTCTATCTTCGACATGAAATACTTCATCTAGCGCCTTAAGAATCGCGTGGTGCTGATCGGGAGTAAGCTTCGCTCCGTACATCATGCCCGTGGGTTTGCTAAGAGTTAATCCGAGCTTTATAAGTTCCCGTCTTATTGGGCTATCCGTGGGGGCAGTGTATTTGATACCCATAAAACGGGTTTGATTTGGAATGGGTTTACCAAAGGTATCCAGCGAATCCCGTTGCGGGAAGAATCTTTCTAGGAAACTTTCCGTCTCCTGGAAATGGTCTTGGTAGGTTGGGTTAAGACCGCCAAGTTTCATCTGGGGGAGAGCCTTGCGGAGACCGTAACCGGGGATAGCGGTATCGACGTTCCTTTCAACCCAGTTCTCCGTGCCCCGGCCAAACAGGGCATTTAATGAATCGTTCACGCTTTTCATCCAGTTCTTTTCCAGCACATTACTAACCATGGTCATGACAGCTTTAGAGACAATGGTGAAAGCGTCTTCTTCCTGTAATTCAGGATTGTTCATCACATTAACCAAGTCGGCCATGAGCGTAAAGAACTGTCCGGGCGCGGGGTCAAGCCTGCTGATTTCAACCCATTTGTTTACGTGGGGAACCCAAACGGCGTATTCGGGGATATTGGCGTCCTGCATCTGGCGTTTCTGGCCTGGGGTTATGGCTTTCGGGGTGATATTACCGGACAAGGCCAGAGAGACCCCCGTGGTATATAGCGCAGTCCCCACCAGCATCCTGGCGACAGCCATGTCCCGCGCCCTTTCTCCGTTAAAACCGCGCATATCGGCCATGACGTTCTTCGAGAAGAGACCCAACGGTGAGGAATCAATCGTGGCCTTACTGAGAATTTTCATCGGGGTATGGTAAAAGGGAACCAGGAGCCGGAGCGCGGGATGTTTGTTAAGGAACCTTTCGAAGTCTTGGGCCAGTTCTGCTCGAAGCGGGTCTTTCCAGGTCATCTCGTTGGAATGCTTCATGGCCGCCTCATCAAGCTCATCAATCAAGGCTAAATGCTCTTTCGAGAGGTTCCGTAGGAGCGGTTCTTCCGGCAGTTCCACCTTTTGTTTGGCAAGAAGCTTTTGTTTTCTCCGGGTCAACACCTGTTCCTTCAGTCTGTCCGCCTGGATTTTGGTCAGCTTCCTGGTGCCCACCATGTTTTGCAATCTGCCATCTAGTTCCGAGAAGTAACCGGCATAAGCGAAGGGCCGGTCGGTCAATTCCAACGTGCCGAAGGAGGCTACCCGTTGCGCGGTGAAAAGTTTATCCCCCAGTTTATAGAGCAGGTCGCGAATGGAAGTCTTTTCCATGTCGAGCTTATCGGCACCCAGGAGGTCTGCCAGGAGGACGCGGGCGGTCTTGCCGTCTACACCTTCAACTTTGGCGCGAGAATTTAGCGAAGTGGTATCAATCCAATTCTCAAGCATTTCAGGCGCTTCAAACAGCTTGGTGAGGAGATTCATCACACCGAGAGCTTCAACCGTATGCGGCACACCGTTGACATCTTTGGCGCGGATGATGGGGTTCATCATCATGTGGTTGATACCGTCAAGGTCGCCCTTGATACGGGCGGCCAGTTCCCTGGCGCTCATCCTGCCTTGATAATCTCCGGCGGCCAAGCGCCGTAACCCGCCCACACCGGTGGCGGCGGCCTCAACGGTATGTTCGAAGACTTGATTCAAACCCTGGCTCACCACGTTATAGGCGGTGGTGAAGGGACTGGTTAACAGGGAAGCGGTGCGTGCCTCAACCAAGGCTCTCATTATCATCTTATCCTTGGCGATTTTCTTGGAAGCCTTATTAATGGCTCCGAGGCCGGGGGCGTTGGTAATATCCTTGATTCGCTTCAGCGCTTCTTCCCGGCCACCGGCCTGTTTGATGACGGCGGTAACTTTATCGGCTGCGTCCAGGCTTTCCTTCATCATGGCGGGGGTCAGGTCGCCAAAGTCCACCCACTTGTCACTGACGATGATACGGCCAGACGAGAGGGTACGGCCAAAGTTGTTCCATAAACCCTTAAGGGTCGTAGTCATTTGGGTTTGGAGTTCAATACGGTATAATAGTTGGGCTATTTCTAAGTCAGTGGCAGTGGCCGGGCTGCTGTGAATCTTCTTTGCCACGGCCCGAATCTCAGCGGCGTTGGACGCGACCACCGCCCGGTAACGGGTCATCAGTTCAGGCGCGTTCCTGGTCGCCTCGAACAGTTTCTGGGCTTCCCGGAGAGGCAGGCCGAACTCCTCCACAGTTCGTTGCAAGGCGGCTTTATCGACTTCCAAGTTCTGCTTGGCTTTCAGTTCGACTTCCTTCAGGCTCTCTTTGACGGGTCTTTCAATGCTATCGGCCACTTGCTTGATGACCCGCAGGGTCTCGCCGGACGCGGAGAACCGGGTGGTATTGATGGAATCCCCATTTGCGGGTTTATAGACTCTACGGAGCTTGTCCAGTTCAGCGGCGCTGACCTTGTTGGGTTGCTTCAAGAGCCACTGAGCGGTACGGTCTACGATGGATTTTTGCGGGTCAACGGCAACCGGTTGGACTGGTGACTTTTTGTTTAGCGCAGCGCCACGGGCGGCCTTAATCCGGTCTTCGCCCACCTCATCCAACAGCTTCGTCACCCAGGCCACACCCTGAGCGTCTTTGGGATTCTTGGTAACGCCAAGTTCGATGACCTTATCCGCAGCCTCGAAAAACTTGGTCTGGGAGACGGCGCTGCCGGTTTTATGATATTCATCCGCCGCCTTCCGCGCTCTCTGTAACTGCTTTTGTAACTCCGGGCTATTCTTCAAAAAATGGTTGTGCGCAGAGGCAAACATTAAGGTATCCAGTACACCCACCACCAGCACCTGAGTGCCGAAGTCATTTATAAAGGCTTCCCGGTTGTCCACGAGCGGCAGGCCAGCGGCAAGTTCGCCGACCTCATCCCCAATCGTTGCCACTAGATTGGCAAGGATGGGTTTCATGTTTGGGGCAACTTGGGTCAAAACATTCCGGGTTAGTTGATTGCCAACACCGCCACCGCCAAACATAGCGGTGTTTAAGACAGTTCCTTTAAGTCCGGGTTTCCTGCCTTCCGGCGCAAAGGTCTGTTCGATGCTGGAAAAGACCGCACCGCGAGCGGCGGCGTTGCCTGCGGTTTTAACTAAGGCGGGTGCCCATTTACCGGCAGCGGCGGCAGCTTTGGTGGAGATGGTCAGCGCTTTGGAACCCCAAGAGACAGCCCGAATACCTTTGGTGGCAATTGAGACGATACCGCCCGATATTAAAACCTCCAGACCCATCCGGGCAATATCCCCGGCAATCGCGCTGCCGGTCGCAATATTTTTATTGACTTTAGTTAACTTCTCTTCATCCCGGACAATATCAGCCCCGAAAGCGAATCCTTGCAAGAAGTTATTTGTTACCGCCAAAAAGGTCTGCGTGCCTGCGGACAGTTCATCAATGGGCCGCTCTTCGTACCAAGGATTGATTTTCAAAATCCAGTCGGTGGATAACCGGTAATCTTTCTTTTCCGGCTTTGATTTTTTTCCGGGAGGAGCCGACCAAATGTTCTCTACTGTAGCCGTGGTCGGTTTGGGTTGGAGCGGTTCCGACTTCTTTTTCTTCGGAGCGCTAGAAGGGGCGGGCTTTCCCACTCCCCAAATATCATTCAAGCTTTGAGCCATCCATTAAACTCCTTTTACCTACGTCTCGGTTCGGGTTTAGTGGCCTCCTTCCAATAGTAGGCGATTTCATTATCATTAAATCCTTTGGCCTTTAAATCTTCGCGCAGTTGTTTCTCGATGGTTTCGATGGCTATATAACCACGAGAAAGGGCATTCATCCGGCGAATAAATTCCTTGGTATACGTCCTGCCGTAATTGGACAAGTACCTTTTGATTGACTCTTCCGTAGTTCCGGCCTTCGTCAAAGCGGCGGTAATTTGGGTACGGTTGTATCCGGCATTAAACGATTGCTCTACACGAGAATAACTGTCTTTACTGGAAAGGTTGTTTAAGGCTTTAATCTGTTGGGCAGCAGCGGTTTCCTCTTTAGCCTTCTGCTTTGCGGCGGCTTCCTCTTGTTGCTTAATCGCTGCTTCTTGCTTCTGAACTCCCCGCTGTGTGGTCAGGTCAATTACATCCGTGCTGGCAGCAGCGTCGCCGCCTTCCCGTTTCTTCTTCTCTTCGAAGAACTTAATGACCGGAACGGCGATTTCGTTATACCACTGGTCGAAGTCCGGGTTCTCGTTGTTGTTCTTCTTGCGCCACCGTTCCAGTCCCTGGGCGAACATGTGGTTAGCCAGGACTTCGTTCTCCGGGTTTTCAATCTTGCCCATCATATCCATGGGAGCAATCATCCGAATGATGGAGTTCTGCGTCTGCGAGATGGAGGTTTGCGCCTGCCACTTGCCCTTATCACCGTTCTTGGCGTCCTCCCTCTCCTTCTCAATCACTTTCCATTTATCCATCAAGCTTGTATATTGGTCGAGCGTTAGTTGTCCGGCTTTCCGGGCCTTCGCAATGTCTTCCAGGGCGAGGGATTTCAGGGTGGCCTTAGCGTATAGACCGGCGAAGGCGTATTCGTCGCCAGTGGCGGGGAACCGGTTCTGTCCGTTTTCCAGCTTTACCAGGTCGTTAAAGAATGAACCAATCTTGCTGGAATCCATCCCCATGATAGCGGGATTTTTCATTAACTCCAACCGGAGTGCGGTGGCCTGCCTAGCCGCTTCCAGCGGGTCGTCAATCAATTCCAATTCGGAGATTTGGGCGCGGACACCGTTGATGACCGTATTCTCCGCTTCCTTCTGCTTTTTGGCGGCGGACTCGTTCATGGCGTTCAAAAAGGAGTCGCGGGTGTTTTCGGCCTGTCGGATGGCGTTCAGAACTTTATCCCCCAGTTTCGTCTTGGCAACCGAAACATTGCCCTGGGCGTCCTTCTCAAAGGCATAGCTTAAAAGCTCCGGGATACCGTTAAGAATAGCCATGGTGGACACGGCATCCAGGAACATCTCCGAGACCTGGAGTTTGTTATATCCAAGGTCTTTATACGTGGCTTGCATTTCGGACAGAGTAGACCGGAGAGCGGTGGCAATGGTCTTTTCAAAAGCATCCTTAGATTCCACATAGTCGGCGAAAGCCTGGGGGCTTTTGATGAATTCCCGGATATCGGCAACCTCTATGCCCAGCGTATTGGAAAGGGCGGCCTTCAGCTTTTCTTCAATGGTGTTCCCCATCTCCCCAGTAACCTTGACTTCCAATTCCTCGACGAATTTCCGGTTCTGGTAATCCTGGTATGACGCGAGGACGCTTTCATCGACAGCCAGACCTTTATCGACAAAGCCTTTAATGTAATTATCCGTACCGGTCAAATACTTGACGGCGATTTCTTTTAAACCCTTTTGAAACGTCTCTGGGTCATCGTTTTTATGAAGCTCTAAATACTCGGCCAATTCGTTCCGGTAGCTGGTTGAGGCGGTAATGCGTCCGTCCAACTCTTCCCAGCCTTTAATCGTGGCTGCGCTCTTTTTCTCGACTTCCGAAAACGGGCTGCCTTTGGCCCTGGCTATCGCTCCGGCTTCATAGTCCTCTGTATTCTTTATCCCTTTATATTGGGCGTATCCTTGAAGACCGGTCTGGACTGCGCCAAGCGCATTGATTAAGTTTTGCGCGCCGGAGGACAGGCCAGGCTGTACATAGGGGTCGGTAGGCCGGGCAACCACGTCAAGGTTGGGGGTGGTGTAGCCGAAGAACTCCCGGATGTCATACTGTTTCCGGCCTTCAATTCGCTGTTCTTCAATCCTGGGCATTGTAACCTCGCTACTTTCCTGATATTTGCTTGCCAATACCGTAACCGCCGCTATATCCGGTCAATCCCGCCCCGGCGATTTGCAGCGTAGCCATGAAGGGATTCACCGCCAGACTCTTGGCGTGATTTATCCGGCTTGCGGCATCCGCCTGCACCTTTCGTTTCTCCGCTTCCGTCTGCGCCAGCCGGTTTTCCAGATTTGTTTGCATGATTCCGGTATCCTTTTGTTGGGTAATATAGTTGGTGGCAAACTCGCGTAACGGTGAATTCCCCACAACTCCAGCCTCACCCAAAGCCACCCGAATTCGGGAACGTTCGCGCATGGCCTGTAACACCCGTTCCGACTGTTCCAGTTGGGCGGACTGGTTTAATTGGGTCTGCCGTTCCGCCAGTTGCTGATAGTCCATGAGGGCGGCGTTAGCCGCCGCTTGCCCCTCAGCAGCCGCGAGTTTATTTTGCTGGCTGATTTCGGCAATGGTTTTAACTCCCTGAATTCCCGCCAGGGTCATGCCCATCGAAATGGGGTCGCACATCGTTGTTCCTCCTGCTTGGTTCGGCGATAATGGAATTGATAAAACATCACGTGGGGGTCGGCTAACTGGTATCCGGTGGCGGTGTTCACGGTAAAACCGAGCCAGCGTAGCCAGCGGATGGCTTCTTCATGCCGCGAGTCCACGTAGTTAAGTAACACCGTGGCCGATTGAAGCATTTCCCGAATAACCCGCCGTGATTGCCGGACAAACGGATAAGCGAACTCCCGGAACTTATCGGTTGCTAAAAACCAGGGAATCCCAATCCGCACTTGGGACGGCGACTGCCATTCGCCCAAACCGAACACCGCTTCCACCTTGCCTTGATGAATAACCACCCAGGTTAACCATGAATAATCGATGGACTTTCGTAACGCTTCCCGCCAATCCAACCCGGTGGCGGCTTGCAATTCTGCTTTATCGGAATCCCGCAATTCCATTTCACAAGCGGGTAAATAATCTGCATCAGTCATTAACCGGTAAAAAGTCATCCTCGCTCCTCCTGGATATAGTTTGAGAGCCTTCCTGGATTAGAAGGCTCTCGACCGGACAGTGTAAAACCCCTCGAATCCGGCAGTCTGGAATTCGCAGGGGTATGGTTTGTCGTTCACGATGTCAATCTGAGTATGGCGCGCGTTGGCTAAAATAAGGAATCGTTCGGAGTCGGTGATGGTATCCAGTACACCGAGGGGCGAAACGCCGACAATCACCCCGGAGTAATAATGCTCCAGGGTTTCTCGTTGGAACGGTTTGACTTCGACTTTAAAGGTGCTGGTCTTGGTGAAGGAAAGGGTCAACGTCCGTATCTGAAGCCTGCCCTGGGTATCGGCGACATTATTGTTATCCCGGACAAACCATTCCGTGAAACGGTAGCGCATGGTGTAATTGAACCCGATATAGCAAGGGGAGTCGGAATAGTCGCCGGGGGCTTTGATAGTATCCGGGGCAGTCTTGAGAGAATAAGGAACCGTCAACCCTTTATCGGAACGGATAATCGCATAATTATCGTCGGGAGTAGCAAACGGCAATATCCAGGTGGTTTCCTTGGTGGCCGGGTTGTAGGCCCCGTGAACCGTCACCATCCTGTCCAGCAAAATCCGGCAGCGTAACGAGCCGGTCTTGACGTTTTCCAAATTCATTTTGACCAGTAACGGCTGGTTATTATCGGATATCACTAAAAACAGAAAGTTGTCAATTACCGCAATATCGATAATCTCCGTTCCAAAAATCCATTTGCTCCAGGAACTTTGCGCTTTCTGCGGCCCGTCCCAAAAAAACTTATAAACGTACAAGGCGTTTTTCTCATCGGGAGTGAGCGCAAACATGATATTCTTGGAGCCGCTGGCCGCCAAGGTTTTAATTCCCTTGGGAACATACTCCGGGACATGGGCGGTGGTATCCACGGCATCATCAATCAAGGAATCTGGCTGGACGTAATACTCCCGGATACTGCTGTAGTTGCCGTTGGGGACGGTCATATAGACGCTGCTACCAATTGCCACCGGTTTACAAACTGTGCTGGTCTGGTAACTGGTCGAAGGATTAAAGGCAATCGTCTTCGGGGTCAACAACATTTCACCCCCGGAAGAGATAAACTGTTGCTGTTCGGAGAAGAGTAGCAAACTCTTGTTAAATGGGACGGCGTGATAGAGGATATTGACCTGATTGGTCGATATCCCGACATCTATCGGGTCATCGTCCAATACTTCCAGGCCAGTGGTCGGGAAGAAGTCAAAGTATTCTCCCGCCTTGCTCAAGACCACATTTTCCCCCGTCAGAAAACCCAGCCGGTTCTTGAAGAAGAAGACATCATGAATCGGATGATTGATAAACGAAGGTTCCGGCGCGGTATATTCATTCCCCGCTTTCCGGCTGGCCCAATCGATGGCCGAAAAGGTGAACGTATTCGGGGCGGTGCGCACCAGTTGGTGCGGCATGGTCGTCTCATCAAAACTATTCCGCAATCCCGGTTTGACCGTCTCCGCCCACACCCCGGACTTGCTTCCGGTACTCGTCTCATACTGCACGAAATAGGAAGCAAAGAGGTTGTCAGCATCGCCCCGAATCTCCACAATGTTGCCCTCCCAGGCTTTGACGGGCAAGTCTGAAAATCTTTGCACACTGCCTTTAATTCCGGCCATGGCTTGGTCGCCGTAAGAGTCGGTCACGTAAAACTGAAAATCAGAGCCGTCGTTCTTCTTTATTTGCAGCGTCGAACCCGCGATATTGATTGTCCAACCGGAACCCAAAGCGGTATCCAGCTTTCCTTTCAGGTCGCCGGCTATCCAGGTGGTCTGACTCTGCGCAGCATCGGTCGAACTGGTGACAGTCTCCGCTTTTAAAGTCCCGTCGATATATATTTGATAACGGGTGCTGGCAACGCCGCGCTTGATGTTCACCAGGGCCACCGGAGCCGGAACCGGGGCAATATCGGATTTCATCGCCGGTATCACGTTGGCATTGACCACAATCGTGTAATCGGCCACGGTAGTGGCTTTGATGTCGCTTTTTGGGTTGACGGAAACGGCATAACTCTTGGCGGCGGCGGTGGCATAATTAACGGTCATGGCCTGTCCAGCCAGATTATAGATTTCAATCGGGTTATTGGCATCATTCTTAAAGAGGACGATATATCGTTCATTTAAATCCCGGTTGATGGGATGCAGTATCACATTATCGGTAAACGCCCCGTTTAAGGTGGCGATATATTCGGTATTCGGTCGCTTCATCAGGCCGTATTCAAGCGTGGTTAAGCCGTTTTCCAGCAGTTCGCATTGGGTCTCCAACCGAAGGCTGGCCGCCTGCTGGCTTACGCCATTGAAAAAACCGGGAATTACCTTGCTGACAAGCGGCATCTTACCCCCTCCTCAAAATCCGGTTTACGGTGTAGTTGTCAAAAATGGAATAATCGCCGGTCTCTGCTTCGGCTTCCAACAGGTTAATCCAGGCCGCGCGTTCGTCTTGGGCGGTCAGGGAAAACAGCGTCTCGGAACCCAGGAAACGGCTCTGGAACTGGCGGGCGGCTTTGATGGTGACATATTCCCTAGTGGCCTGGGGAAGGTCTTCAAAGGCCAAAAACCAAATCATGTCGCATTCCAGGGGCTTGCTAAATACAAAGGTGTGGTTCTTCCGGTCATAAAGCTTATTACCCCGCACCACCACGTCAATGGCGGGGTCGGTCGCGTCAATAAACAGAACATTTAACGGGACAACGATATGACCGTTCACGTCGGGCGGAAGCGGATAAGCTTCCTCGGTATTGGAGTTCAGCCCCATCGACTGGACTTCCCGGCTGACATTATGCAACAGTTCCCGCGCCAGCGACACTTCCGAAATGCCCGATATTTCCAGGCTGTTGGTGGGCTGCTCCCCGATGACTTCCAGCATGGTATTGACCGCTTCCAGTTCCGTCCGGGGTTTATATATCAAACTCGCCATCCAAAAATCTCCTTCAAAATGAATGAAAAAAAGGGAACCTCAAAAATGAGATTCCCTTTCTTCACGATTAGTTGGTTAAGGTGTTCAGCTTCAATTCGACAACGCACTCAGGCCGAAGATAACCGTGTCCGATGGCGTACCGGGCGACCATCAGCGTACCCTGCCGCCGGATGTCGTAAGCGGACTGCAACGATAAATCCATTAACTTGACAGTACCCACGGCGTTCTTCTGCCAGACCAGTCCCACGGTTTTGACAGCGTTGACGTTATGGAAAGCGTTATAGTCCGGGTCGGCCACGTTGGTGGTGTCGGTCTTGACCAGGTTATTGGATTTTAAAATCTGAATCCCAGCGATACGAACAATCTTACCGTCCGAGTATGCGCCTTGTCCGCCCCACAAAGAGTTGATGAGGTCGGTGTTCTGCACCAAAGCGTAATATTCAGCCGGACGAAACAGCGCATAACGGTCTTCCTCCGGGACATCCTTCTCATCCAGCTTCTGCGCAGCGGAGAATAAGCCGGAAGCCAAAGCGGTCGCCTGCGCTTTGACATCAGCCGCGCCGGGGGTAGCGGCAATCTTGAATTTGTCTTCTACCACCGCGTCACCCGCCGGATAGCCGGTGATGGCGGCAGCGGCCCGTGCGCCTTTAATCAGTTCGATAATGACATTCTTATCCATGACATTGGCGAGCTTACGCCCCATTTCCGTGGAATAAATGGAACGGACATCGAAGTGAGTCTTGGCTTCGTCAATGTCCGCAATAAAGGCGTGGGAGATAAGCAGGTCGTCAATGGTGATAACCTTCTCGGCTTCGGGAACGGTCAAACCGTTGATTTCGGTGCCGACAGCGTGATAGTTCGCCCCAATCTTTCCGACGACGGGGAACTGGGCGGACTTGCCTTCAGTGATGGAACGGACTAAATGCTTGTCCAGCATGATATTAAGCCGTTCAAAAGTAGCCAGGATTTCTCCGGCAAAGATTTTCAGAAACAGGGCATCGGGGTCGCCAGCTAAATTAATCTGGCCGATACGGGAGGGGTTTGCATTCGCCATGATATTTAAAAGCTCCTTGAAGTAATTTAGTAGTCCTTTTGGCCTCTACTAAACCGCGCCAAGGTGTCCTTAAAGCGCCGACCGCAGCCAGCACCGTTCGGGCTTGTCTTGATTTCGTAAAAGAAAATGAAAGGACACAGAGGAAAGGAGGATAACCGCTGTGTCCAGTGGGCGGGGAGGCCCTGAAACGGGGTGTATATTAATAAAACCTGCGGGGTTCTTAAACGCAGGTTTTAAATAACGGTACTCTTCGCCAGTTTGTTATGCACCATCTGCCGGAAAGCCGGGTCAGTCTGATATTTCGGGTCTTGCATATCGCGAATCATCTCCGCCCGGCTCTGGTACGCGCCGGAACGAACCGACGGCGGGTCGCCTTGGATAAGCTGTTTCGGGGGATTGCCGTTCGCTTTAACATACCGGGCGGATAAACCTTCAACCGCCAGTTTAATCTGTTCCGTATCGCCGTTAATGGCATTATTATAAGCCGACTTTTCCTTGGGTGACAGATTGGCGACGGCCCAGTCAATCATCGCTTGATAGTTCTCCGCGCCGCCCACGGTTTGGTAAATCAAATCCTGATTCCGTTCAGCAATCGCTTTTTGGCCTTCGATATAGGCATCCACGATTTCCCGTTTAATGCCCGCCTTTTCAAACTTCTGATAACTCTCATCGGACAGGGAACCAATCTCGTTATACTCGCCAGCCAAAACATCAAAATCCAAGCCGACGTTTTCGACCACTTTTTCCACGTTGGTCTTATCAGGTTGCGTGGTTTCGGAACCGGTATTGTCAGTCGATTGAGACTGACTCTTCAGTTTACCCTGGTCTTTCTCAAGCGCTTTGTAAACATCCTCAAGGCTGCCTTTCTGCTTGAGCAGTTCAATAATTCCTTTATTCAATTCGTCTTCAGTCTTATATTTACCGGCCAGCAGTTTTTCGGGTTGCTGATCGGGTTGTTGGCTCTCCGCGCCTTCGGCCTTCGCCACCATATTTTCGATATGGCTTTGGTCTTCGGTAGCCGTTTCCGGTGGCACATCTATCTGTTGAAATGACATCGTTTTTCTCCTTATTTACGATTGTGGATTGGGGGCCGGTTGCGCCATCATCCCTTTGGCAACCTCCTTCGCTACTCCGGGGAGGGTAGCCTGTCCCATATTCATTAAGGTGGCCTGTTGTTGCAACCGGACGATTTCTTCCGCCGATTTAATCAAGCCGCTCATATCAATTCCCAAGGCAGTTCCCACCCGTTTCACAAAGTCGCCGATGTTCAAATATTGAATCGCTTCGGGCACTTGGGCTAACTGCTGGATAAAAAGAATTAATTTGTTCAGGTCGTTGCCACGACCGAGAGCTTCCAGGCCGGTGACGACCATCGGCTGAATAATCTCCTGCGGTAGCTTGGGCAGCTTCTTTTTCTTGCTCATCTGCGCCATCAGCCGCCGCACCAACGGCAACTGCTTTTCCTGGGAAAGGACGCTGTAAACGCCGCCCAATGAATCTTCCAATTCCTTGACCATGTTGCGGATTTCCTCCGCCGTCACCCGTTCCGCATCCCGCTGGATGGCCGACATTAACAGAAACGCCTGCGCCAGCCGGTTCTCAATCTTTTGGGCGGTTTGCAGCGCCACTTGAAAGTCGGCGAACTTATCCATTTGTAATGTTGATACGTCTTTGGCGTTGCCGTCCACGATATCACCGGACTTGGCTTTGGCAATCTTCTTGGCGCGGGTTGTCCCGTTGGGGTCAACCAGGAACAAGACTTTTGCGGCGGCGGCGGAACCCTCGACTATCGCTTGAGTCAGGGCTTCCAGCGATTTTAAATCGCCAAGATATTCCTCGACCAAGCCGCGCCCATAGTCTTCATTGGCAATCGCCGTCCAACGGAGCGGAATCCAGGGCGATTCCTGTTCGGGATAAGTCCCTTCCGAATCGGGAATCACTATCCCCCCGCCGACTTCCTGCCGGACTTCCCATAGTTTCGTTTCCGGGTTAAACCGGACATAGGTAAATAACTCGCTGGTTTTATCCGGGTCAGCCGCCGCAGCGGTTACTTCAGCTTTCACCGCCTCCGGCAAGGAACTGGCATACACTTCTTCCCGGATAATGATTTCCATGACCTTCCCCATGGGGTCGCGCTTCACGCAATACTGGTCTAAACGGTAGACCTTCATCCCGCCCGAATCGGGCAGGTATTCCAGGACGTTGCCAGTTACAATTAAATGTTTCAGTGCCTCAAAAGAGGGAACCCTGAGCGCCTGGACTTCAATCTCGTTGGTCACGGCCCTTTCAATCTTATTTAAACCTTCTTCCACTTCCGCCCGCATCCCCGGTTGCCGGGTGATTTCTTCCAATGTAAAATCATCCACGCTTAACCGGAAAAACGGCGAATTCGGCGGAAGCAAGGTAATCAACAGTTTGGAAGCCAGATTGTTCACGCCCCGCGCGCCCAACCCCTGATACGGTGTCGGCAGTGCGTTGCCTTCCGTGTGACCAAGCGGAGGCAGCAACGAAGGGATGGTTAAGGCGGAGCATTCCCTAGCCCTCGCCAGCACGCTGGAACGGTCGCCGTCCAGCTTCAGCCAGCGGGATTTCACGGATGAGTATTGTTGTTCCATGTTATCTCTCGGGAATCCCCAGGCCGGTCTTAGGGTCGTTGATTCCACCTAAAGGAATCTGTAAACGCCTCGTCCCCAACCGTCTGTTTTTCTGGTTTTTTGCGTCCCTGGTTGTGGCTTCCTGGCCGAATTGCGGGGCTTCGATGGGTGGAGGAAAAAGGGGGAGTTGCGGGTCGGGGATTTTGGGGGATGAAAAACACATGCGGCTTAATCTCCTTCAGCTAAAATATTTTCATCGGCTTCGGTTTTGATTGCTAGTAAAAAGTCAACCACCGCCCGCTGTCCAGCCTTGAACCATATCTCTCTGTCCGTGAGCGCCAGGGAAGGGCAACGGTGGGGAAATAATAAATCAAGCTCTTTGAGCAGGTCTTCCGAAAGCAGCGGGATTTTATCCATTTGAAGCTCCTTTGGTAATAATAAAAAACCTCCGCTAGTTGTTCGGAGGTCGATTCAGGAGGAGGGTTTTGATGAATTCAAAATAATGTTTCTTAGGGTTTCATCCTATGGTGGTGGGGTATTTTTTAACTTGATTTTACACCGGTTTCTGTTGACTCAATTCTTTCCTTATCCTCAAGCTTTTCTAAGATATCATTTAAAATAACGTCGATGGATTTCATATCCCCTAAAATCGCTTTACAAGGGATTTGATTCGACCGGAGCAAATCAAAGAGCTTGAAGTCAATCTCCCGCGCTTCCTGTTCGGTCTGTACCCTACCGGTTTGGTAATACGGTTTTTGCCGGATGACGTAATAATTGAGGTTACGGAAACGGTTGAAGACATCCAGCACCAAAGCGTCAAAGGTCTGGCTGTATTTTCCCTGGTTATAGATAATTGACAGCAGCAACGGGGAATCGGTGACTACCACGTCAATCTTTCCAATCAGCCGTTCCAACCGGCGTAACTGCTGCCCGAAGACATATACCTGGTTGTCCAGGATTTTATATGCTTCATCCCAAACCATATCCTTGGCGAATTCCGTTACCAGTTCACAGCTAACACCGTTCCATTTCAGCAACGAAAAAACGGAAGCGGCGAGGGTGGATTTCCCCGCGCCCGCTCCGGCAAATAGATTGACAATTAAGGTTTCCTTGGTGTCCATAGTTTGACCTCCCCCTTCTTAAAGTCATAGTCGGTATTCCGTAATATCCGCGCTACCCGCGCCTGCTGCAAGGCATCTTCCTCGGTCAGCCCTTTAGCTTCATACGCTGCCACAATCGCCTGCCAGGGGTCGTCAGTTTCCGCCAGAATTGCCGCGGCCCGTTTCTTGCCAATGCCGGGACAGCCCTGATAACCGTCGGTGGGGTCGCCGGTAAGAACCTGGGTATAGAAATATAAATCCGCCTCCGCTTCCGTGACCACGAATTTTTTATCATGCTTCCAGTCATAATGCCGCCCCGGAACCTGTTTCAAATCTTTATCAATGGAAGCGATAATATATTGGTCAGGGTCTTTGGTCATCATAACTCCCAGAATGTCGTCAGCTTCCAGGGTGGGTTTGACTTTGGAGGGAAAAGCGGCAATCGCCCAGTCCCGTAATTGATACAGCAACTTGGGCTTTGGGGTGTCTTTCCGGTTATGCTTATACGTCGGCAACACCTGATACCGGAAATTCGGCTGGGATGAGAAGCACAGTAACCCACCCCCGCAGTCTTTCATGGTACTGATTAAAGCTTCTACAAAAGCTTCGAAGTCAAACTTGGCTTTTTCAAAATCATCGGCCTCGGAGACGGTATCCGTATCCCACTCGAAGTCATACTCGTTGGAGAAAGCGAAACGGTACAAGAGCAAGTCACCGTCAATTAGCAGCAGCCTGCTCATGCTTGGCCTCCTCTTCCAACAGCACGGCCACGAACATCATGGCCCTGGTGAGCAGGTGTCCGGGATGGTCGTCCTGGGTATCCCCGGCCAACCAAGCGAAGGCGTGTCCCAATAGGTGGTTAAGATGGTCTTCCGCGTCAATCTTCCGCCAGTTGTCCCGCTCATACCGGGTTGCCCCGTATTGCAACACTTCCGCCAGCCGGAACATGGCTCTAGCATCCATGAGGTGAAACCCGTAAGAAACCTGGCTTTGCTTGCCGCCTTTGGCATTCGCCACGATTGGCGCGTCGGGACTAAGGCCGCTGCTGATCGCGGTGGTTTTGGTATCTTGATGGTTATTGAGTTTCATCGTTACACTCCTTTTTTTAATGTGTTTCCATCCAGTTGTTGCCGATTTTGTACTCGCCCGCAAGGGGACACCGGAACTTGAAATAATCACCGGCCTTGAAAATGGCATCCGCCGCCATCTGGCCGACCGTCGCCGCCAGTTCCTCCCGGACTTCAATCTGCCATTCATCGTGAATGTTGGCGCAGAATTCGTAATCTTGACCGGGGATATACTGTCGTTGCAATTCCGTATCCAAAATAACAAGAGCCTTTTTCATAACCAAGGCTCCTGCGGATTGCAACAACGTATTAAGCGCGGCATGGGCCGACCGAATCTTCAAGTGTCTGCCGTCCAACCCCACCAGATACCCTTTCTTCTCAATGGCTGTGGTAATGGCTTCTTTCAGTTGCCGTAAAGCGGGGGTCTTCTCCAGAAACTGTTTCTTGAGCTTCCGGCCTTCTTTCTTTCCTTTACCGATGATTTCCCCGATTTTTTCATCGCCCGCCCCGTAAAGATAGGCGTAAATAAACCGTTTGGCATCGTCACGAGTCGGAAGACCGGCGGCCACCTGATTCACGGTATGGATATCGCCTTCCAAAATTACTTTGCCGTATGCGCCGCCGTCGTAGCGTGCCATATAGTGAGCCAGACAGCGAAGCTCCAGACCGGAAGCGTCACAGCCGACCTGTTTGTAGCCCGGCGCGACATGAAAAAGCTCCCGGCATTGTTTCCCGTAAGGCACTTTGTCGGAAGCTTTCGGAACTTGCGCGATATTGGGGTTGGTGTGGGTCATCCGCCCGGTAACGGCTCCGTTGGTAATCACCCCGCCGTGAATCCGGCTGTCCGGTTTGACCAGCCGCAGCCAGCCTTTGTCACCGTCGGCCAACTGTCCGAGCCGTTTGTTAACCATGAAATACTCCGCCAGCAGTTTGGCCTCCGGATAATCCAGCGTTTCCAGGACTTCATCGTCAATCTTCGGTTCGCCGTTCGGGGTGAATTCTTTGGGCTTCCAGTTATAGAGCTTCTTTAGCTGGTAGGCCACGTGATGGCGGGAAGCAGGGTTGAATTCCACCAGTTTAATATTGGTATAGGGACACCCCGCCGTGATACCGCGTTTGCTGTTGTTCTTCTTGGGAAGAACCTCTTTGACCTTGACATACCAGGGCTTAAAAACTGTCTGTAGTTCTTTGGTCAATTCATCCTTGCGGGCAATCAGGGTTGCATAAAGCTTTTCCGCTTTCGGAATATCAAACAGGAATCCGTGTTTCACCTGCCGTTGAACGACGGTGGCGACCTGGTGTTCCAGTTCCAAAGCTTCCGCGCTGATGTTCTTCTTTTGCAACACCTGTAATAGTTGATAGGTGACGCGCACGTCCTGCTCACAATAGTCAGACATCTCCTGCGACCATGTTTTCCAATCAGTGGTCTTGCCGAAGTTGTCCTTATATACCCGGAGCCTAAACCCCCAGGACTCCAAGGAATGGGAGCCTATCAACTTTTTGGGCATCTGCCACTTCTGGCAATTATTGAAGTCAATCTCCTTGATATCCGCGAAGGCCAACCTTGACCATACCATGGTGTCCAATACCTTCCGATGGGTAAACCAGGGATAGAGCTTCTTGATAACCGGAATATCATAGCCGATGACATTGTGGCCGATGATGATGTCGGCGTTTGCCAGCCGTTTAATTCCTTGCGGAACCGCCTTTAGGTCGTAACGTTCATATTCTTGGGTAGCGGTGTCCAGGATGGTCATGGTATGGATTACGGTATAGTTTTCAATCCCATCCGTTTCAATATCGAATACTAGCATGTATCCCTCCTATTCGACGAAAGACGTATTGCAGTTCGGACAGCCGGATGGGTCAAACCAGGCATGGGCGATATACGGCTTATGGCAATGGGGACAGGTTTGAACAGCGGGAATAGCGTCTTCGGTATGCTTGCAGTTTCGGCAAAGGAATTTTTTCTCGGAAAATAAATAAACGGCATGGCCGCCGCATCGGGAACAAATAAGCATGTCGCTCCTCCTTTAAAAAGGTAAATCATGTGGGTCTTCAAGTTGCGCTTCACTGGTTTCAAAGGGGTCGCCGGTATCCTCCTTGGGTAACAGCCGCCCGGTTTCCTTGTCGTACTGTAAAACGTCCGCCAGTCCGGTACTGCCGAAAAGCCGGTTTTTCAAAATCCGTACCAGGGCAATATCCGGCGTATCCGATTGTTGATTCCGCTCTAGGCCGATGATGTTGTCGGAGAGTTGCTTGATCGAGCCGGAACCGCGAAGTTGGTTAAGCGTAACCCGTCCGCCCTCCTCATGCGGGGTCTTATCCGGTACTTTTAGATGGGAAATGAGCAGCATCCCCACGCCGGTATTCTCGACCAGGGAACGCAGGGCAGTCATCAGATTGTCGATAATCCGCCGCTCCTCGCCGACTTCGATACCGGAGACGACAATCGAAACATGGTCAAGCACAATGAAGTCCACCCCGCAGCCCAACGCTAGGAACTTCATCTTGGCGATTAGGTTGCTGCTTTCCAGGGAGCCGAAATGGTCATAAAGAAAAAGACGGTCATTCGCGACCGTCCGGCTGTATGATTTTTCAAAGTCTTCCGCAGGAACCAGTTTTCGGTTTAAAAATAATTCTCCCAAAGGGACGTTCAAGTCAATCGCCATCATTCTCAGGGCCGACTTTTTGACGGCTTCCTCCAGGGCGATATAGCCGATTTTGAGATGATGAAAAGTCATCAGATAATAAGCCAATTCCCTTGCCAGAGTGGATTTGCCGATGCCGGAACCGGCTGTAATGGTGGTCAGTTCCGCTTTCCGCAAGCCTCTAAGCATTTTGTTCAGTTCCGGGTAGGGCGTATCAAAGCAAAATAAATCTTCCTCTTTCAACAATTCTTCCAGGGATAACTCGCCGCCTTCAATAATGCCGTCCGGTCGGTATACCTTGGCGGCAAAGACGGCTTCGGCGATGTCCTTGCCTTTGTCGGCCTGCAACATCTCGTTAGCGTCCTTGTAGGGGGCGAAGCTGGCAATCTTGACCTTGCCGGGCGTGAACAAGGCGGCGCACTCTTCAGCGGCTTCGCGCCCCGGTTCGTCGTTATCAAAAGCAATCACGATTTCTTCGAAAGTTTCCAGGAATTCTAACTGCTGTGATAAATATTTTTTGGCCGACTGTGCGCCGTTTGGAACGGAAACCACCGGCCACCTTAGATTAAAAACTTGGGAGACTGACATACAGTCAATCTCCCCCTCGGTGATGACGATTCTTTTTCCGCCCGTATTCCGCCACAAATGCTGCCCGAATAACTCCATATTTTTGGAATCGCCCATCCAGGAAAATTCCTTACCGGCAGTTCGCAGGTGCTGGGCTACGATATTCCCGTTTTTATAATAATTAGCTATCTGGACATTCTGGCCTTGGTGGATTCCAAACTGATAATTGAACTTCTGGCAGGTCTCCTCGGTGATTTTCCGTTTCTCAAGCGCTTTTATCCAGCCTGAGTTGATTAAACCTTCCACGCGCCGCCTCCTTCCGGGTTGGTCGTCTTTTCCGTCAGTCCTTCCGTAGTCCCCACATTTAAAGCAGTAATAAGTGTCATTGTCATAAATCGCCCTGGCGTCACTGCTGCCGCAACAGTCGCAGGAAGTGGAGTACAGATACTTCCCTTTATCCCTCGAAATGCTCATGGCTGACTTTATCCTGATATAAAACCGCCTCCCGGTTCTGCGGAATAACCGAGATATAACCCTTGATTTTGATGGGCACTACCGGTTTGCCGAACAATTCCTTAACCCAGACGGAATCGGATTGCGCCGCAGTTTGCGGTTGGGTCTCATGTTTCATCCAGTAACCGTAAGCGCAGAGCTTCCCATATACGTCCACACCCAAAACAATGGTTTCCGGTTTCAGTCCCTCCAAAGCCAGACTGGAACACTGGTTCAATACTTCACGGAAGATAAGCTCTATTTCTTCACTGGTGGCGGTTAAATCGAAAGACCGCAACGCAATAACACTAACCCCCTGCATTGCCTCCAGGCCAAATGGCGAGGTAATGTTTACCGGCTTCGCCACAGTCAGTTGATAGGTCATTTCATCTCCTCCCTCCGTCGTAAAAAATGGGGCTTTATCAGCCCCTTATTTCACGTACTCCGCTTCTTCCTTCACCAACTGGTACGTCGCGTAACGCTTATTATTCAGGCTTGTCTTCATGGTAGTCTTAATGAGATAACCCTCTTGGCGCAGGCGAAAAATGTGATACTGCAAGCTGAGAGTTCCATATTCAAAGTAAGCCTCTAACGGGGTAATCGTATAGCCGGTCAATAAATGGTTCAGAATCATCCTTTTTTGTGACATTTCAGTTACGCTCCTTTTTTCATGGTTTTTCGTTTTTTCTCGCAAATCCAGGCATCCGGGATGGAACCTTTGGCAAACTGAAAACCGTTCTTCTGGCACCACATGGCGTAGGTCGTGTCGGAGTTCTTGTTGATTTTCTGATTTGGATTGACAAAGACGAATCGGATATCCAGGTCGGGGTGCTGCTGTTTTACCAGGAGATGTTTCTGGCGGTCGGCGGTGACGAACCGTCCTTTGGATTCCACGATAATTCCATTAGGAAGGATAAAATCAGGGGTATAACTCCGGGTTTTGGCGGGCTGTTCAAAGATAATCCGCATCGATTCATAACCGTAGGCGATTCCTTTCGCGTCTAACTCCGCGCCAATCTTTTCTTCCAGCCCCGACCGATACCCGTTTTTAAGTCCGTGAGCCAAGCGTTCCGCCTCCGAAGCGGTTGACTTCTTTTTCAATCAGGTTGCCTCCTTAAAAGTCTTCGTTCTCGTCAACCGGAGCGGCGTCGGTCGCTTCGCTTTCATCATTGTTTAAGGAATCGTCTTCAAGTTCCGCATACTCATAACCATCTTCCTTATCAAAGCCGTAGTCGGTGGCTTTACCGCCTCTCGAAACAAGGTCTAATACTTGAACCGCGTTTAACCGGAGAGATACGCCGCATTGTTTGGTCGCGGGCATAAAATAAAGACTGGGAGAGAAGTTAACCTTGATAATGCTGCCGCCGTAAATGATGACCGTGTTTTTGACGGGTTTGCCTTTCGCGTCAAAGAGTTTCGGGGCCAAAGTTATGGTCTTGCCGGTCTTCTTAGAAGTAACCTTGGCGGGCATCTTGAACTTAAACTCAATATTGCCGGTCTCATTGCCGTCTTCGTCGGTTTCCCTGGAATACGGTTCGACCTTCTGAATCTTCTTGATTTCCGCGACCTTCTTCTTTTCTTTGAGTTCTTCTACCGCTTTCTGATAAGTTTCCTCCGCCATTTCATCAAGCTGTTCCATCAAGCTTTGCGCTTCGTCTTCGGGAACCAAAAGATTCACCGTATAAACACCATCCGCCGCGAACTTGGTATTGGGGTTATTCAGCCAGGGGAACTTGGCTGTCCCTCTAGGGGTGGTGATTTTAACGACCTTCTTTTTGTCTGCCATTTCTTAAAAACGCTCCTTCTTAAATGGATTTTGATTATCGCCATTAGCCTCAAAGGAAACCGAGACCAAATCGTTGGGAGTCAGACCGTCTTCAAAGGCTTCCATGATGAATTCCGGCAGCAGTCCTTCCCGGAGTAAATCGCCGTAAGCGTGCGTCCAGCGGCAACGGTTCGCCTTTCAGCCAGTAATGATAGGCGCGGTAAACCAGATAACGTATCCTCATGTGTAATTAAAATTCTCCTCTCGGTTTAACATTCGCTTCGTAATGTATTTAGGCAAAAAAATACCGTGATTGGCGCACCTCCTCTAAATTCAACTTGCCTTTCACAGGTAGCGGTGGCAGTTCCTTGGCGATATCCAGCGGAAGCTGGGCTGTCAATTCGTCCCGGAACCGCTGCAACACATCGTAATCGGAGTATTGTTTAATAAAGGCTTCCCGTAACAGATAAGCCAAACGGTCGGTATCACAGGCGTGCGTCCCATAACTGTCGTGTATCATCGAAAAGTTGCTGATTCCTTCATCCAGACAAAGATTCACGGTCAGCATCAAGTGGGACGCATCCAGGGAATGGATGAAATTCGGGCTGACCCCGCTTGCTTGCTTGACTTTATCAATCTCCCCGGTATCGATATTCAGGCCCAACCGGATATAAACACCGCCCCAGTAAGTATCGATTCGCTTCAGCCGTTGTTTGATATATTCCTGGTGGGGTTGGAATCCCGCCGGAGTCGTCCAGCGGATGGGCACTTTAGCCTTGGAAGCCACTCTGGCCGCCTCTTGCAGCCAATCCATGGCCTTACGGGCGGCAATCACCACTTCGCCGATGGCCTCATAAAGCCGCTTACCTAAATACCGGCTGGGGGCGAAGTTGTCCTCAACTTCCAAATACTTGGCAGCCTGGGTATCCCGTTTCTCAAGCTCCATCATCAGTTGGTCTTTCAGTCCGTAGAGTTTTGCCCCGTAGGGGGTGGTCATCACGCCGCGCTTGGTAATGCCCCGGTCAATCTTACCCAGCCAGATTCGGGCGTTTTCATCCCCGGCGGCGGCATCGGCCTCCACCGTCCGATTCAAGACCTTGGCAACCTCGGCGTAAATGTCCTGCGGTTTCTCCTGCGGCACCAGATTGACCGCTTTACCGCCGACTTCATCCAGGAGCAGCGCGCTGAAGTTTTGCAGGCCGTTGCATGTCCCGTCCAGGGCTATTGGTAAATGGGACGCAAAGCTTTCGCCTTCACGCCTATAGCCCGTCCATTCATGACAGGCCGCCAAAAACTGAAACGGGTCGTCGGCCTCACACCAGAAACGTTGTCCATCCAATGGGTTCGCCACCGAATCGAGGATGAATGCTTCATGGTCTAAAACCCACTGTTCCCGCTCCTCGAAGCTGGCCTTATCATAACCGAACTTGTTGGCAAGCTGTATCGCCAGCCAGAACGCGCCCCGTTTACCAAGCGGCTTGCCTGCGGCGAATTCAATCAGCGCTTTCCCGGAATCGTCGGCCTGGGGGTTGATGAAGCTCTGCACCGGATAAAGCCTGCCGCGCCAGTCCAGCGTCCAGACGAAAAAGATTTCTGCTTCATCCTTGAACTTTTCCGCCAGCCAGATTTTTTGATTGACATTTAAACGTTTGGACGCTTCCCGGATTCGCCGGTCATAAACCTTCTTTGCTTCCAGTTTCCACGCCTTAACCACTTCGGGGCTTGATTGCCTTAACAGTTCAAATTCGGCGTCGGCCTTCCAGGGAGTCTCCGGCAACGGCTCCTCATATTTATCCGGCAGGTTGCCCAGTCCGTTTCCCGTCTCCCATGCCTGTTTCAATACTTCCAGAATGAACCGGTTAATCCGCCAGGGAGTTCTTTGCAGTCCGTTAATAGCCCGGTATACCAAAGGCATTGGATGGTCGGCAAGGTCAAAGAGGACTTTGTTATGGCGGGTTTTTATCAGCTTGAATTTCAAGGTGGCCTGATTGCTGAGGTATCCGCCGCCAAAGGTGGTTTCCCAGTCTTTCGGCGGGACAACCATCGGCATGAACAGGGGGTTGAGCAATTCGCACTTGGTATGGTGGTCATTTACCCAAAGCGTAGTTTCTTCCGTGGCCTGTAGATAGTACTGGCCCCTACCGGTGCTGACTTTTTCGATTAAACCCGTGCTTTCGATAAACAAGTCGATTAATTTGATTCCGATATGCAACCTATCAACTTCTGTCCATTCCGTATCCTCAATACCCAGTTTCCGTTTAGCGCGCATGATGACGGCCCGACGGTGGCCTTGGTGGACGGTCTTCAGATTTTCTTCCACTTTATAAAGATAGTTGGGTTGTTCCTTTTTAAACTTCTTATACTCCAGATGGTCGTTTAACATCCCGGCCAGAGAAATGGCAACCCGCTGCACAGGTTCTTTGACGGAAGAAATGGCGTTAATCAGCCGTTTGGCAGTGATATACGCCAGTTCTTCATCGTCGAACTGGTGGAAGAATTTCCGGGTATCGACCAGTCTGCCGCCGCCTTTTTGGGGTAATTTAAACAAGCGGATGGCTTCGGACATCGGCTTGATACAGCGCATCATTAACGCCAATCCTGGCGGCAAGTCGGACAGGTCGGACTCCCGTGTCTGTTCCCGGTACTTTTTAATGCCAATCTCAATGCCTTCTTCCTCAAGCTCTAGTTGCCGCTTGATTTTGTCCTCATCCAACTGCACGAAATAAACCCTCCTTTAAAGAATTTTAATTCGCTTCGTAATGGTTATGGGCATAAAAAACCCGTCAAGTAAAGGTAGCGGTGATTGACTTTCTACCGTTCATGACGATGATTTGGGGATTAGTACCGCCGCTGATGGCTCCCGACCAACCGGTGAAGGTATGTCCGACATTGGGGACAGCCGTCACTGTTACTGCTTCACCTTCCGAATAACTTGCTTTGTCGGGGTTTTTGGTAATGGTGCCGCCACCAGCCGCGCCAGAAATGAAGGTATCCAAAAGATAAGCGTGACGGAGAATCAGCCACCTATCCAGTAAATCGTAACCGGGATCGGAGTAAACCGCTGGGTTGGCCAGCCTATCCAGTCGAATCTCCTCTTTATAGGCATCTTTCATGACGGTCTTTAAATCGTCGGTGGTAATGGCCGCCTTCAGCCCGACATTGAAGTCGGCGCAATCCACATAAAGGCTGTGATTGTATACCCAGCCGGAACCATTGGCGATAGCCAGTTTCCGTTCCCGGACAATCTCTTTATAGCTGGCAGTCGCCGCATCGGCTCGCTTATTGGCAACTATCTTCATCCGTTCCACTTCCAAGGTCTTGGGGTCTTTAGCCTGAGTAAAGGTCACAGTGGCCGCATTTATCTGGTCTTTGACCGCCTGCGAAATGGACCCGTTCTGGACGGAAATATCAAACAGCAAGGCAAAAGCCTGTTCCGACCAGAAACCGAATTCCTTGAACCAGGCCAAAGCCTGGTCGTAAAACCACTGAGCGGCATCAACCTGATAACCTTGGCAGGCGTCGGATACGCCAACATCATGCAAGATTTGTTTCCAGGGTTGAATGACATCGTGTTTATTGGTGCTGGGGTCGGCGGTGATTAAGGAAATGGAATCGCCCCAGGCTACTTTTTGTGCGGTGGAATAATTGAAGCAGACGTTATAAAACTCTTGATACCGTGAACCAAGCGCGTCTCGCATGAACAGATTCTGGTTGTTGAACATGTTTTGGAATATCGGGGTGGCTGACTCCCAGCCGAAATTATACTGTAACACACCAAAGCTGATTCCCATATTGTCGAAGTTTCCGGCCACCCTGCCAAAGCATTCAGGAGAAGTTAGAGAAGTTTCAAACATACCGGTGATACCCATGACATTCTTCTTGAGTTGCGTGTATTGCCCCGTTAAACCCACTGTTTTGCTCCTTTCATTATCTTCTAAGGATGGTGCTACTTTTCAGGCGGCCTTTTTCCGGCCTTCAAATCAGCAATCGCCAACCCGAAGGTATATTGAAAATGAGGATAATCCCGCAGGCGGGGAAAATCACCACCCCAGGTGAGTCCGACTTGCTTGCCAATCACACCGACTTTTTTAAATAGGTCTAATCTATCCCAGGCGCATTGCCCGTTGATAACCGGGGCACAATCATAAGCCAGTCCATAATTATGGTACGAAGAACCGCCTTTGGCGTTGGTGACAATCTTGCCGGGAGTCGTCCGTCCTTGCGCGTAAAGCTTGTCCTGTTCCTCAAATGTCCGGTAGGTGCTGAAAATGGTGATGTCAATACCAGCCTCCTTACATTTTTTGATGTGCTCGGTCGCCAGCTTTTGCAAGTGGGGATGTAAATCAGTGAATTTGTTACCCATAGCTTACTCCTTTGCCAATGTCTTTCTCAATATTAATTCGCTTCCAGATACAAATGACTAAGGTTATTGATAATAGCCAAAGCTAAAGGAAAATCTATCCTGTGTTTTTGCTTCGGCTATTCTATGGTGGTGGGGTGGTGTCCCGTCAAAAAAGAAAAAGGGCTTCGAGGAAAAACCCCCGAAACCCTTATGGTGCTTGATGATGAAGCTGGTGGAAATCGTAGCCAAGGAAGCGGATGGAAGGGAATTTTACTTGATTTTGCGCACCCGGTTACGTTGCGGTAGCAGCTTATTTAATGGGGTGGCTATGGAGTGCTGTTGTTGCAGGTCACTTTCGGTCAGCGCCACATACCTGCGCGTCATGGTCAACGTGGCGTGCCCCAAGCTTCGCTGAAGCGCGAAGGCGTTACCGCCTGAACGAAGGTAAATCACGGCGAAAGAATGGCGTAATTGGTAAGGACAGATTTTCACTCCCAAGTCTTTACTATATTTACTAAGCCTTTTATCCCATTGAAACCGGCTGACCGGCGCGCCGTTTTCGGTACAAAACAACGGAACAGCATCTTTCCAAGCCGGATGTCGGCTCATCATCAGTTTTCTAATGGCTTCGCCGGTGATTGCTGAAATCGGCAAGCTGCGTGATATTCTGGTTTTTGCAACGGAAGCGGGGATATTTATTTCCAACGATTTTAGATTCACATCGATTGGCTTTAAGCCGAAAGCCTCACTGGGCCGAATCCCGGTATCCATTGTTAAAAGAAACATGGCATAATCTCTGACACCCACAAAGGTTTTGGTATCCGGGAGAGCTAGCAGCCGTTTTAATACCTCCTCGGAGGTTGACTTGGGTTTCTCATCCTCTTTCCGTTTGGCAATGTCTTTCATCGGATTATTGGGAATCAATTCTTCAGCGACTGTCCACTCGAAAAATGTCTTCAGCTTTTTTCGGCGGGTATTAAAGGTATATGGGGAAAGGTTGGCGCTGTCGGCAAAGTAGCGCATGACTGCCAGCTTCAAGTTATCGGTAGCGGATTTTTTGAAAAACAATGATACATGATACTCGTAATCGTCAAGCGTCCTCTCTGCCAGCCCCTGCGCTTTTTGATGGAGTAGGAAAAGCTCCAGCCATTCCTCCCAAGGTAAGGAACACGGTTTAACCTCTTCTTTCGGTTTCTGAGTTGTTCTGGACATAAAGAAAACTCCTTTCAAAAGTGTTTTGAAGGAGCTCAAAGTCGAGTCATATATCAGGGCGGTATCCCTGAGTAAAACCGCGTCACCGCCCCGGCTATTTTGGAAAGAGCGGTGTCCTCGAATGGCCTTTTCAGCGTCACCGCCCTGCCACTTTTAGACCCTATTTACGCACTTTCCAGAAAATAACAAATCCCGCGATGGCGGGCGTTTCAAGCTTTGGTAGTCCCAACGGGATTCGAACCCGTGTCTCCGCCGTGAGAGGGCGGTGTCCTAGGCCTCTAGACGATAAGACCATACTTTAGTTTTTTAGTTTTCTAGTTATTTAACTTTCCCGTTTAACTTATCTACTAGAATACTAGCAATACTGATAACTAAATAATTTGGCTGGGGGAGAAGGACTCGAACCCTCGCCGACGGGGCCAGAACCCGTTGTCCTACCACTAGACGATCCCCCAGTTTGAACCCTGGCTGATTAAAAGGTGCATATTATATTATACAGTCCTTGTAGGTAACCGTCAAGGAAAAAATACTGCCAACTTCAGGATAGAAGATTATTGGCGCAAAACCTCGACCGCATTCTGAATCCGCCGCAGCACCCGCTCTTTTCCCAATGCATGAAGGGTTTCAAATATGCCCGGTGTAGCGGTTCTGCCGGAGATAGCCACCCGTAGCGGCATAAAAACTTGACCATCCTGCAGTCCAAGCTTAGCAGCCAAGCTTCGCAAAGCTTCCTCCAAATCGGTTTCTTTAAACTCGGAACTAACGGCCCGTAACACATCCACTGAACCCTCTAGCGCTTGAAGCGACTGATTTAGATCCATCTTTTTCGGAATCAACAATGCTTTCTGGGGAGCCGGTATCTCCTCCAAAAAGAAAAAATCCGCCAGGTTCACGATCTCCGGAATGGACTTCAACCGTTCCCGGACCAACGGCATGACTTGGACCAGATAACGGAACCGTTCCTCCGGACAAGGATCAACTAGGAGACCGGCTTGTTGCAAGTAAGGCAGACAGTAACCGGCCAATTCCTCCGGACCTAAACTCCGGATATAAAGGCCATTGAACCAGTCCAGTTTTTCGAAGGACAAGGCCACGGGCGAGGCGTTAATCCGCTCCATGGAAAACTCTTCGGCTGCTGCTTGCAGCGTAAATAACTCCCGGTCATCGCCGGGATTCCAGCCCAGCAATAACAGAAAGTTAAATAAAGCTCCGGGTAAATAACCTTTCTCCCGGTATTCGCGCACACTGGTGGCGCCGTGCCGTTTGCTGAGCTTCCCGCCGCCCGGAGCCAAAAAAATTGGCAAATGAGCATATTGCGGCAGCTCCCAGCCGAAGGCCTGATATAATAAAACGTGTCGCGGCGTGCTGGGAATCCATTCATCCCCCCGCATTACGTGAGAAATTTTCATAAAGTGATCATCGATTACATTGGCCAGGTGATAAGTGGGAAATCCGTCGGATTTCAGCAGTACAAAATCATCCAGGGTACTGTTTTCAAAGCCCAGTTCTCCCCGGATTAAATCCCTGAAAACAGTCCGGTTTTCCCGCGGGATTTTAAACCGAATGACGGATTTCACACCGGACTCTTTCCCGGCTTGGAGTTCCTGTTCCGTTAAATTCAAACAATGACGGTCATATCCTACCCATCCCTTGGCGGCCTCCTGCTCCTTACGGAGTTGCTCAAGCCGCTCTGAGGTACAATAACATCGGTAAGCTTTACCTTCCCGGATAAGTTCCTCGGCATACTTTTGATAAAGCTCCAGCCGCTCCGATTGAAAATAGGAACCATAATCTCCACCGGCCTCCGGACCCTCATCCCAATCAATCCCCAGCCAGCGCAAACTGGCCATGATATCCTGAAGGGCATCGGGGACAAAACGGTTGCGGTCCGTATCTTCAATTCGTAAAATAAATTTTCCTCCGGTATGGCGGGCAAACAACCAGTTATAAATCGCCGTTCTGGCCCCGCCGATATGTAAATAGCCCGTCGGGCTAGGGGCAAACCGGACTCTGACATCACTGCACATTATTTTTCACTCCTGTAAAGCATCTCCCCAAATCTTTGAATATCATAACACAATTCCACCGTAGCTTACAAGCAAAATTAGCGAAAGCTTTTTTATTAAGTTTTCATATGAAATGATGATAATCAATTATACTCTCTTTCCATATTATAACTAGTAAACCATCCATTTCAACTGGATGTTGCCCAAGAATAAAGCTACAATAAAATTGAGGTGATGGCATGATTTGCCCTCTTTGCGGTAAACACAAGTTACTCAAGGCTGAAGGAAAATGGTTCTGTCCCGGTTGCTTCCACGTCTACAGCCATTTACCCATTTATGGATTCAAACCATATTAATTCCTCACGCCGGCAGAGCACGGCCAAGAACCTTTTTGACAAGATTAACTTGAGTAATGGTATTTCATTCAATCCACATATGTCTCATTAGCATAAAATACTATGATTTTTAACTTTATATAATCCTCTTAATCCCGTAAATCCCATCTACGAACCCTTGTTTTGGACCCATTGAAATCCCAATCTTATTTTTTAGACGGGATTTACCGGATTATTGGATTAAAACCATTTTTTATTTTTGACATCTGCACTGAGCTTCTTCCCCGGCAGCTACTAAACACTCAGTAATAAGCTTCCTTATTTTCGCTTGATTTTCCGCCATAATGTGCACCACTTCACTATGTTTCAGGGGCGTTTGAGTAATCCCCGCGGCCCAGTTGGTAACGGCGCTGATATTGGCATAACAGATTCCCAGCTCCCGGGCTAGAACTGCCTCCGGAACCCCGGTCATGCCGACGACGGAACCGCCCAGCATTTGAAACATCCGTACTTCAGCCGCGGTTTCATAGCGCGGTCCTTCGGTGCATACATAACAGCCGCCCATCCGGACCTTGATCTTACAAAGTGCGGCTGCTTTCCGGAGCATTTCCCGGAGCTCCGGGCAGTATGGTTCGCTAACATCAATATGCGCCTGGTGCACATCCCCCTGCTCAAAAAAGGTCAATACCCTTTGTTTGGTAAAGTCCAGCAATTGATCGATGATGGCCAATGAACCGGGACCTAAAGATTTGCCCAGGGATCCCACCGCCGTGGTGGCAATGATCCGCTTAACTCCCAGGCTTTTTAGGCCCCACAGGTTGGCCCGGTAATTGATTTGATGCGGCAAAACCGAATGATCCCGGCCGTGCCTGGCCAGGAAAGCGACTGTCATCCCATTTTGCAGTTTACCCATCAGTGGCTTAACCGGTCCATAAGGAGTCTCCACATTGATTTCGGACACTCCGGCCAGCATTCCGGGTTCATAAAAGCCGGAACCTCCGATAATCGCTAACTTAATTGTCTCTTGTGGTCCAAACTGTTCCATTTCATCGATTCTCCCGCTCATTTTTTATCTTTGTGATTCGAGGTGTCTCGTTCCGCGTTCTTTATTTTTGGCTGATTCAGGGATGCTTCGTTCCGGGTTCGACATTTCCTGCAATTTCGAGGATGCTCGTTCCGCGTTTCGTGTTCATCGATTGGCATAGAGCCCGAAGTTTTGAACCCGGAACGATTGACCCAAATCTCCAACCCAAAACTTTGAACTCGAAACTCGGAACACTGAACGATGGGCCCAAATCCCCAATCCCAGGCCTTGAACTCGAAACTCGGAACGCTGAACGATAGACCCAAATCCCAAGCCCAAATCTTAAACCTAAACCCGATTTGAACGGGTACGCGCCAATTTCTGCCGGAGCTGCTGCTCCACTTTTTCCGGAAGCCTTACCACCGGAGGGTAGGGGGTATTTTCCCCGGCGTCGGGCAGGGTTTCCTTGATTGCTTGTTTATTCATTTTCGGAAGATAAGGTTCCAGATCCAATAAATCATGTAAAATGATTAAAGCGCCTTCTTTATCGGGAATCCTCCCCTTGCCGGCGGTATCCGGATCCAACTGGGGACCGGGAGGCAATGGGGAACCCACACAGGACGGGCAGCCTTCCTGACATGAGCAGGAATCAATCAATTCCCTGGCTTTCATCAAGACCTCCTCCACCTTCTCGAAGGAACGATGGGAAAATCCGATGCCACCCGGATATTTATCATAAACAAACAGTGATGGCGCACCGTTGTTGGCCAAATCAACCACCGAACCGATATCGCCGCTGTCGCTCATGACCAAAAACGGCAGAACTTCAATTAACACATTGGCAATTCCCAACAAGCTCTCCACCGGATCCCGTCCAAAGCTTTTGACCAAATGCAGGGTTTCCGGAGGGGGAATCACCCAAAAAGCCTTCGTTTCCATTACCACAGGTTCCAAATTAATTTTACCGAATCCAATGCTGTCCCGGGACCCGAATTTGATTTTCCGGAATAAATACGGCTTTTGCATAACCTCAACATCACCAAATCCGGTAGCTGCTTTATTATAGTTCGACTCCATCTCCTTTTGGGTGATGGTGATTTGAATTTCAGTAATCGATTGGGTAAAATAATCCACTTCGATCTTTTGAACATAACTGATTTTTTGTGGCACATTCATTTCCTTGACAAAAAAGGTCTCCCCGTCGTGCAAATAAATGGCTTCCGTATATATCTGCTGGTAAGCGCTGGCCTCATCCATGGTTCCAATGACCTTCGGGGGCTGATTGGTGATATCCACAATACTAAAAGTGTTATCGGAAATATTGCGTAAGCTTACCTCCCCGGCTGGGAATCCGGCGCTCCGCCAGTACCACTTATTCCCGATATTTTTAAGCTCCCCGGCTTCTCCCAACAGTTCTAAAAGCGCCGGGCTGTAAACGCCGAACTGCCGGCAATCGGCGGCATTCACCGGAATTTCATAGGCGGCGCTCCGGAGATGGCCTATTAATATATGGGGATTATCCGGATCAATGACCGCAGCCTCCGGATTCTGTTCAAAAAAATAATATGGATTCTTCGCCAGATATTGATCAATGGGATTTTGATGCGGAATATAGAAGATGACCGATTCCTCCCGGGAACGCCCGGCCCGGCCCGCTTGTTGCCAGGTAGAGGCAATGGTGCCGGGATATCCTACCAACAAGCAAGCCTCCAGTTGCCCGATATCGATTCCCAGCTCCAAAGCATTGGTGCTGGTTACTCCCAGCAACTCTCCTTCAAATAGCTGTCTTTCGATTTGGCGCCGTTCTTCCGGCAGGTATCCGCCGCGGTAAGCGCGGATCTTCTTGGCCAGACCCGGACTTTGTTGTTGGAGTTGCTCCTGGACATAGCGATAGATTAATTCGGTGGTGACCCTGGTCTTGGCGAAGGTAATCGTCGGAATCCGTTCCCGGACCAAATGGGTCATTAATTGCGCCGCTTCGGAATTGGCGCTTTTCCGCTCGGTTTTCGTTTGATCCACGAAGGGTGGATTCCAAAAAACAAAGAAACGCCGGCCTTTGGGTGCTCCGTCATTATCAATCAGCCGCATCGGCACCCCGGCCAAACTCTCGGCATGTTGTTGCGGGTTATTGATGGTTGCGGAAGTTCCGATAAAGATCGGATTGCCGCCGTATTGGCGGCAGACCCGCTGCAGACGGCGGATGACATTGGCTACGTTGGAGCCGAAGACTCCCCGGTAAGTGTGTATTTCATCGATAATCACATATTTTAAATCCGCCAAAAAACCGGACCAACCGGGATGCTTGGGCAATATCCCCTGATGAAGCATGTCCGGGTTGGTCAAAATAAAATTTCCTTTATCCCGTAAGTTTTTACGGATATTTACCGCCGTATCGCCGTCATATGTCCCCATCAAAGGATGAGGTTCGGGTGAGGACTCCGTTAAGCGGGCTAAACTCTTCAGTTGATCCTGGGCCAGGGCCTTGGTGGGATATATAAACAAAGCCCGGGTCCGGTTGTCGCTAAAAAACGATTCCAAGACCGGGATTAAATAGCAAAGGGATTTACCGCTGGCGGTCCCGGTTACGATTACCGTATGCAACCCGTTACGAATGGCATTAACAGCCTGGGCCTGATGGGAATAGAGCTTATCAATACCCCGTTTTTGAAGTAATTCCCGCATAACCGGAAGCAGCGGCGGCTCCACCTCGCCATAAACCGCTTCGCAGCTTGGCAGCTCCTTCACCGTAACAATCTGCTGCTGATAATATTGCCCCGCCGTAAGTTCCTTTAATAAGCGTTCAACATCCATTGTATCCCTCGGGAAATTAGTTATTGGGTACCAGTAATTAATTGTCTAATTTTCGAATTGTCTGGCTATCGATATAGTCAAAATGAATCATTTTGAATCGAGCTTATCGCTGGACGCCACAAAATAAAATCTTTCATACTTAATCATATGATTCGACGATTCCGAAAGCCTTCCTGCCGAAGTCAACTAAATATCGGAAGACTAAAAAACCAAGGGTTGGGGAGACTAAAAGTCATGTGAGATTTGAAGGCAACTGGATTTTTGAATCCAATAAAAATGCGGGAGGCAAATTGGAAACAAGTAATATTCAACTGGCCAACACAGTTCCTAAATCAATCGGAAAAATCTTTCCCAGTTTCGAACCGGAAATTCAATTGGCCAATGATTTTTCGGAATTCTTGCTGAAAATGCGCCGCAAACAATGGGATACCTGGGATTCATTCCTGCTTAACTACCGTGGCGAAGAGCTCTCTCTAACCGGAGGGTTTGACGACCTTTTGGTGTTAAGCCATATGCAGGAATTCTGGCGTCAAAACGGAGTGGTTCCTTACCCCCATCAGATCGAAACCGTAAAAAAAGTGGTCTCCCAAATGCGGGGCCGGGCCATCCTCGCCGATGAAGTGGGCTTGGGAAAAACAATTGAGGCGGGAATGATTCTCAAGGAATATATGCTGCGCGGTTTGGTTAAACGTTTTTTAATCCTGACCCCGGCCGCACTATGCCGCCAGTGGGAAGCGGAACTCAGTGAAAAATTCACGATACCGGTGTTAATAGCCCGCCGCCAATATGATTGGGGTCATTATGACTTTTTATTAGCCTCTATTGATACCGCCAAAAAAGAGGCCAACCGGCAAGAAATATTAAACACCTATTTCGATATGGTGATCGTGGATGAAGCTCATAAATTAAAAAGCACCGGGACCCAGAATTGGCAGTTTGTCAATGAAATTCAGAAGAAGTATTTCTTACTGTTGACGGCAACCCCCCTACAGAACGACCTTAAAGAACTGTTCAACCTAATCACCCTGCTTCGCCCCGGCCAGCTTGGTTCATACCGCCATTTTAAAAATAAATATACCAAGGGGAAACGGACGCCTCAGAATGCTCCGGAACTGAGGAACCTCTTGAGTGAAGTCATGATTCGCAATAAACACGGCGCGAATATAGGGTTCACCAAACGGCACGTCCAAAATATCCCGGTGATTCCCAGCGAAATGGAACGGAGTCTCTATGAACAACTAACCTCCTTTATCCGCAAAGGCTTCCAAAGCACCAAAGGAATTGGAGCTTTGCCGTTACTTACGTTACAGCGGGAAATCTGTTCCAGCACTTTTGCGGCGGTCTTAACCCTGTTTAAGATGTCCCAGGCGGTTAATGAAGGAGCGGTTTCTCCGGAGGAAGCGGCGGACTTATTCACATTGACCCAGCAAGTGAAGGAAAACAGTAAAATGAGAGTGGTTGAAGAGCTGGTCCGCAAGACCCCGGAGAAGGTCATTATCTTTACCGAATTTTTAGCGACCCAGAGTTATATTCGAACCCGTCTGGAACAAGCCGGATTTTTATCGTTAGCCTTTGACGGCAGCTTGTCGGCCAGCCGCAAGGAATTTACCAAATACGAGTTTAAGCATCGTCCCGAATACCGGATTATGGTCTGTACCGAGTCGGGCGGGGAAGGGATCAACCTGCAGTTTTGCAATACCATGATCAACTATGACCTGCCCTGGAACCCGATGCGTCTCGAGCAGCGCATCGGCCGGATTCACCGCCTCGGGCAAACCCGGGAGGTATTTATTTACAACTTGTTCATCCAGAATACCGTGGAGGAACACCTCATCCGGCTCCTCAGCGAAAAGGTTAAGATGTTCGAAATGGTCATCGGCGAATGTGAACGGGTAATCAGTAAATTGACCATGGGCAAAAGCTTTGAAGGACGGATTATGGAATTGGTCATGAACTCGGTTTCCCATGAGGAACTCCATCAAGGATTCGCCCAATTAGGCAGGGAAATCGAAACTTTATTGGAGGATGACTCCTCCGAATGGTCTGAAATCTTGTAAGTAAGTGAGGTTATGATAATATGTCCGAGAACTCCCAGGTCATTTTTGGATTTCTGGAAGACTCGTTAAAAGTCGCCGGATCGCCGTATACCGCCATTAATGGCGAGTTACTCATGGCCCAATGCCAGGTGCAAGTTCCCCGCAGCTTTTTCCGGCCGGCCCGGACTGAAATCATGAATCTTCAAATGGTCTGCCGGCCCCATCTGCTGGAAAAATATCCGGGTTCGGAGCTGGTAACCAAGGGAAGCTACCGTTTACAATGGTTCATTGACGGAATCAGGGAACGGGGGCTGGTTGTAAAAGGGACATACCACTATGAACTGGATCCGCGCAAAATCCAGCGGGAAATCAAAGCTTTGCTCAAAGACACCCCCCAGTTCTTTTTTGAACAACCATTATTGATTTATCAACCGCTATTATTAGTTAACTTTAAGGTGGCCTTTGAAACCGATGAAAAATTCGAGGAATTGTATAGTCTCGATATCAATCTGGTGAATGGCGAGATCAATCATAACCTGTTTGCCCAATTGGCCGGTAAAAAAATAGGGTCCGAAAAACCCCGCAAGCTTGAAAAACGTAAAATATCTTACCGGGAAGGGTTTGAAGCGCTATATAATCACTTAAAATGGATTTTGAAAAACCATGACCATGATTGGGTGAACTCGGCCAAAATCCGGTGTGAAGAGGAGATCAGTCATCTGGAGAGTTATTACTATAATCATCACGAGTCCCATCCGGCCCAGCGCGAGCCGGATTATCATCAGCAAAAGAACGAAGTTGAAGCCGGTTTTTACCGGCGCATTGCTGAAACCTACCGCAAATTTCAGCCAATGATTCGGATTCAAATCTGCAATGCAGCCTTATTTTATTTACCCATCATCCGGTATACAGTGGAACCCTTCAATCATACCGCCGGAGAACCCTTGCCTTCTTTGATCTTCGACCCCTTGCGTCACAAAATCCGGTGGTATCATAACATCACCAACCCGTTAGAAGAATCAATCTCCCGCAAAAGCGCTGAGACGGAGAGAAAAACAAAAGCATGATATCGATTATATTTTAACTTCGTAATCAATCTTTAATCCAATAAATCCTGTAAATCCCGTCAAAAAATGTGTTTGTGAACTTAATAGGCCTAAGACAAGGTTACTGGACAGGATTGACGGGATTCAAGGGATTCAACCGCGTCCCCCAGATCCCCAAAATGATAAAGAATAGCGGTTGCTACCACCAAACCAGCGGTTTCGGTTCGCAAAATTCGCGGGCCCAGGGTTACTGATACCGCCCCGGCTTCACGGGCCTGATTGACCTCATTTTGAGAAAAGCCGCCCTCGGGCCCGATTAATATGGCTATGGTTTCCGGAGGTTTTGGGCGTTTAGAAAGTATATCCTTTAAAGAAGATTCACGTTCCCCTTCCCAGGGAATCAATAATAATTCGGATTTCAAGGCCGCCAGTGTCTCCGGCCAATTCCGCACCGGTTCCAGCCTGGGGATAATTTTGCGTCCTGATTGTTCGGCAGCTTCCCTGATGATTTTACCCCAGCGTTCCTGTTTCTTCAAAGCAGTGGCGGTATCGAGTTTAATGGTGCTCCGCTCGGTAAGCGCCGGTTGAAAACAGCTTACACCGATTTCGGTGTTTTTTTGAAGCAGGTACTCAAATTTATCCGCTTTAGGAAGGCTTTGAACCAGGCAAATATTTACCCGCGGCTCGGTATTACGTGTAACGGATTCCACTATTTCTCCAATAATGAAATCCGGATTAAGTTCAGTAATTACAGCGATGTATTCCTGTCCTTTACCGTCTAAAACAGTTATCTCATCGCCAATATTCTTTCGCAACACATGGGCCAAATGATGACAATCATTTCCGGTGAGAGTAATCCGGTTTTGCTGGATTTGAGCTGTCGGAATAAAAAAGCGGGTCATTCTGAGCCTCCGGAGTTTGCCTTGCCCGCCAGTAATCCAACCCACCCCTCATCGGAAAGGACTTTCAACAATTGAAAACCATGAGATTCCAAAGCTGTTTTTACTTCACCAAAGCGTTCATCAATAATTCCCGAGGCCAGAAAAAAGCCGGATGGCTCCAAAACCTTATCCAACTCGGGAATCATCTGAATAATCGCATTGGTAATAATATTGGCGACGACCAGGTCGAATTTTTGATCCCCGATGCGATGTAAAAAATCGCTTTCCCGGACTTGAATCAATTGTTCCAATTGATTACGGTGTATGTTGGCTTCAGCCACTTTTACCGCCAGCGGGTCAATATCCGTAGCCACGATTTGCTTGATTCCCAATCTGGCGCCGACTAAGGCCAGTATACCGGAACCGGTGCCGATATCCAGCATGGCAGTCCGACCCGGTGCAATCTCCTGTAAAAGCAGTATACATAAGCGGGTGGTGGGATGCGTTCCGGTTCCGAAGGCCATTCCGGGATCCAGTTCGACGACTTCCTCCCCGGTTTGTGGATAATACTCTTCCCAACTCGGCTTGATGACGATTTTGCCGATGTGTTCCGGTTTAAAATAACGTTTCCAAGCTTCCGCCCAGTCCTCCTCCTGGACCTGAGTCAGTTTGAAATCAGGGCTGTAACCCAAAATCCCGCTTAACTTCTCTTTTAAGCGGTTCAATCGTTCGCCCAGGCGATCATCCACCGGGAAATAAGCTCTGATTCCAAATTTGCCCGGTACGGTCGCTAAAGCTTCCGTTCCGACATATTCATCATCCCGGCAGGGATGGTCGCTTAAAATGAAAGGATCCTCGTAGATGACTCCACCGGCTCCCTCTTCCTGAAAGGCATCGGCCACAACTTCTCCGAAAGAAGAGGATACTTCCACCTTGACCTCGCTCCAAAATGAACTGCTCATCGTTGCTCCTTTATTTCGTAAAATCTGGTACTGACCTGTCTATTTTATATCATTTCGTACCTGCCAAGTCAAGACATGGACTCCGTTTATACGACCCGTAGTCATAAAATTTTTGTCAGGTCTCAGCTTAAATAAGACGAGTTAGTTTAAACCACAGAGGACCCGGAGAGCACGAGAAAATTAAGGACCACTTTATTGACTGATAAGCCCTAAATCACCATTTGGTCATATTACAAACTGTTAACCTTTTAAACCGGTCGTGGCTAAACCTTGCATAAAATAACGTTGTGCAAAGAAAAACAGTACGATGAGCGGCAAGGTAAACAAAATTCCCACCGTCATTTGGTATGGGACCGGAGGAACCGGTAAGGTAAAATTGGCTCCCGGGTATCTGGTGTTGGTCATCATTTGCACTGCCAGCGTCTGATTTTCGGAAGTTAAATAAAGTAACGGTGTAATATAATCGGTGTACGTCCATTGAAACAGAAAAATACAGGTAGTGGTGACCGCGGGTCCCGCCAACGGCATAAAAATTGACCAGAAGGTATGAAACCAGCCGCAGCCATCGATCAAAGCCGCCTCTTCAAGCTCTTTGGGAAGACTCGCAAAGAACTGCCGGTAATAAAAGATAAAAATCGCCCATCCCGGCAGCGAGGTGATCACCCAGGGAAGATAACAAAACGGCCAGGATAAACTAAGAAGACCCAGTTGCGAAAACATGATATATTGCGGGATAAAAGTCATCAATTGGGGTAACATCATTGTCGCCAAGATAATAGAAAACAAAAAATTTCTACCCGGCACATTGAAACGGGCAAAACCATAACCGATCATTGCGCTGGAAAGGCATACTAAAATTGTTACGATTACACAGATGATCAAAGTGTTACGAAGCGATGTAAAAAAAGGAATTACATCATTAGTGAATAAGACTTGCTGGAAATGAAACCATTGAGGCACTTGCGGGAAGAAAGCAATAATAAATGATGCTTCCTCAGGCCGTTTTAAAGCGATATTCATCATCCAAAAAAAGGGGAATAAAAATAGCATACTTAAAATAATCATCATCGGATAGATAATAAACATTCTTAAAAAACGTTTCATTCTTTTTTAGCGCCCCCTTCTTGGTCCACCGCATAATAGACCCAATACTTACTGGTTTTTTGAACAATCAGCGTTACCAATAAAATGATAATAAATAAAATCCAGATTAAGGCGGCCCCATAGCCGAAACGTTGATATGCCATCATTTGAGACAATGCGTATGAGGGGTATACAAATAACGATTGGAGTGGTTCCCAAAATTTCCCATAGGCAACCTGGCTTAACATACTTGCCTGGACGTACATTTGGAGCGCGCCAATGATACCCATTATTAATTGAAAGTAAGTAATCGGACTTAATAATGGCCAGGTGACATTCCAAAAAGTTTGCCACTTGTTGGCCCCATCGATAATCGCCGCTTCCTGGAGTTCTTCCGGGATTTCCTGTAAACCTGCCAGAAAAATAACCATCATGGTGCCGCATCCCCAGATGGACATAATGGCCAGACAAAACACTCCATAGTTATTTAGCCAATCAATCGCGGGAAGTTTGAATAAATTAAGAAATAGATTAAGAAAACCGGAATTGACATTAAAAATGCATCCAAAGACTAATGCGGAAGCAATTCCCGGAACTAATGTCGGTATGTAAAAAAAAGTCCGGAAGAGCCCGCGTCCTTTTATTTTTTGATTGAGGAGCAAGGATAATCCTAATGCCGTTATCAAACCAAGCGGAATGGCCATCACTGAATATTTTATAGTTAAACCCATTGTCCTCCATGCATCAGGGTTCCGAAAAGCTTCCACATAATTTGAAATTCCGATTACCGATGTTCCCGCAAGATCAAAACCATTAAAATTGGTAAAACTGATGTATATGGCAAAAACCATAGGAATAACTAATAATCCGATAAAGCCCACAATCCATGGGCTGATGAATCCATAAAAAACAAACATTTTTTGTTTCCCTAAGCTAAAGCTGGAGCGTTTGGATTTCTTTAACTTTAAATATAATGATATATCCATTGTTACTTTCCTTTCTTGTTAGCGTTTGTAACTTTGGACTTTCGACCTTTGCCCGAAATAAAATTACCGGTTTTGATAATCATGTTGTAGCGTAGCTACAATTTAAAATTATCCGCTTATCACTTTCTTTAATATGTCAGTCGTTGATATACTTCTTTTTTGATTTCAACCTTAGCTTCTTTGACGAGCCTGTCAATTAAATCATTATATTTTGCATCAACCAAATTTCCTTGAATCACATCTTTGTATTCATTAAAGTCATAGTATCCTCCGGACTTTTTGGCAATGCATTTAATGATGATTAAAGCGTTTTTTTCTTCGAAAACCGGACTGATTTGTCCCACTTCGGTTTCATCGGCTGTATGCCGAAGTATCGGGTTGTTCCGGGAATCAAAACGCCCGGTGTTGCTGTCCATCACCTGTTCACTGCAGGTTAATTTCAGCGGGCTTTTCAACTTATATGACTGGGCGGTTTCTCTGAAACCAGCTCCATTCAGCAGTTTATTTCGTATCTGTTCCATGGTGGCTTGAGCTTCCTCCCGTTTAATGTTTTCGTTTTCCCGGATGTTATATGGAAGGGTCAGTTTTAAAATCGTAACCAAATTTTCCTTGCGAAACTGCTTATCCTTGATTTCCTCGTAATACTGCCGTAGTTGGGTGTCACTAACCTTTAATTCATTCTCCGCCAGTTTGTCTTTTAGCTGAATCACCCTGTTTTCAAACAAATAACGGTAATACCCGGTTTCATCGTATTGCTGGGGCCCGTAAATCGCTTTCCCTTGGCTTACCGCCTCTTTACGGCGCGTGTTTTCCTTCTTCAGATCTTCTAAAAATCCCCCAAAAGTAATATCCCAAAGGATCTCCTTTTGTTTAGCCAATATTTGTTGCACTTTTATCCTTACACATTCGTTCAATGTTTTATCACGGGCCACCTTAATGGGAACTTCCCCGCCGTAACCGGTCTCCCAGAATTTAGGGCCATCGGAAACCTTGTATTTTCTTTGAAAATAATTATATACATACGCCCGATTCTGCGTCATCTGCATCTTGAATTCCTGTTCCGATATCGGTTCGCCGTTGACTAAGGCCACCACCCGTTCCGGTTGTTTATTCTCGAAAGTTATAAATAACACAAGACCAACAATCATTAACAACAGGGCACCTACCATCAGCCCTTGTTTTATGCTTTTGGGGGTTATATTCTTTTTCATAAAATACCCTCCTCGTAAAAGAATAATTGATTGAAGACGAAGTGGGATTAAAACAAGGTTCCAAGTTTTTCGACAGCCCGTTTTTTCAGTAAATACTGTTTCTCTTTCAACTTTTCAACCAGAAGCGTACCTTTCAAAGCGGAAGGCAGCATTCACCGCAGCTCCGTTGTTTTGTAAACTAGCTCCATTAGTAACAATTACATCCCGGTACCAATAAGCCGAATCCTTAAGAATTCTTCTTTGGGTGGGGTAATCAACATAGATTAATCCAAAACGTTCTTTATAGCCATCCGCCCATTCAAAATTGTCCAAGAGAGACCATTGAAAATAACCCCGGATATCAACGCCATCATCACAAGCCTTCTCTAACTCCAGGAGAAAACGGTTGAGGAAGTCAATCCGTTGCGGATCATGGACTTTACCATCAAGTGAAACCCAGTCGATATTCGACATTCCATTTTCGGTGATATAAATCGGTACATGATAACGTTCGGCGAAGAAGCGTGGTCCCCAGTAAGTAGCACTCGGTTCAACCACCCAACGGAATGCCGTCATGGGATATCCGGTTTGCCCTGGAACATCGACCGGATTACCGTTTTGGTCAGCACGCACTTTTTGGGCTTGATAAATATTCAGTCCTAAAAAGTCTATCGGTTGACTGATTATCTTCAGATCATCAGCCGGAAAATTGGGTACTGCATCGCCGTATAGTTTGAGACCACTTTCGGGATAACGTCCAAAAAAGATCGGATCATCCCACCAAATATTATTGAAGAAATGTTTGGTGATGTTAAAAGTAGCCTGGCGTGCTGCTTCAATATCCGTCGGACTATTAGTGGCCGGACAGGAAGTGAGCCCCATTGGAGCATAACCTATTTGACAGGGTGTTTTGGCGTGAGCTCGAATCGCCTGTACCGCTTTCCCATGGCTTAATAATACATGGTGTACCATTCGTAAATAATCGCTAAAGTAATATTTAAAGCCTGGTGCATTTACCCCATCGTAATAGCCGAATCCGATGAAACATTGGGGTTCATTATGGGTAATCCAGTATTTGACCCGATCGGATAACCGTTCCACTACTACCTTGGCGTAATCGGCAAACCAGTTAGCGCTGTCGGGATTCAACCAACCACCACGGTAAATGAGTTCATAAGGGTAGTCCCAGTGAAATAAGGTAATATATGGTGTAATGCCTACTTTTAGCAGATTATCAATCACCCGATCGTAAAAATCCAATCCTTTCGGATTAATTTCTCCTACTCCCTCCGGGATCACTCGCGGCCAGGAGATTGACATCCGGTAACCTTTTAACCCAATCTCTTTCATTAAGTTAATATCTTCCTGGTAACGGTGGTAATGATCGCAAGCGATATCTCCATTATGATCTTGCCATACGCGCCCGGGTTCCTTACAAAATCCATCCCATACCGACAGTCCCTTCCCATCCTCGTATGCCGCACCTTCAATCTGATATGCGGATGTCGCCGCCCCCCATACAAAATCCTTTTTAAATCCCATCACCCAACCTCCGATGTCATTATTTTAGGGTAATCATCTATTTTTTTATATCCAAATATGATGTCGTTTTCATGTTTATCTGAAAACGCGTCCATTATATCTTGTCAATAATATTTACTTGACAAGGGCGGGTCATTTTTTAAGACAGCCGCCCCTTCGCGTTATTTACTGCAATTTTCTTTAAAACCTCTCAGTTTTTATATAGTTCCATATCATCAAAATAAACGTAATTTGAACCAGCATTTCTTATGCCATAAACTTCCAACTTCACCCCACCCGATGGAATAGTAATGGTACCACTTTTTTGCGTATAAATAGTGGTGTTGAAATCCATTAAAATCCAATCGCCAACTACCTGATTACTACTATTATAGCATTTAATTCCACACTTTCCGATCTCATTTGCCGCGGCAACTTTTCCCCAGCATTTAAGAGTATAAGAAGCATTTACTACTATGCCGGAAGTAATCTGTTGGCTGAAGCCGGTGCCGGTACTCGTAATTTGTCTTGAATATGAGCCGGAATGAGGATTGCCAGCCACAGAGGAACTGCCGCCCAGATTGGTCCAGTAAGCTTCTCCGGACTCGAAACCAGGATTAAGGATCATATTACCCGGCGTAGATGTCGGTGTTGCTGCCGGTGTCGGCGTCGATGTAGATGCTGGTGTTGGTGTTGGTGCTGCTGTCGGTACCGGTGTTGCTCCACTATTATTAATTAATTCCATATCATCAAAATAAACGTAATTTGAACCAGCATTTCTTATGCCATAAACCTCCAACTTCACCCCGTTTGATGGAGTAATAATGGTACCACTTTTTTGCGTATAAGTAGTGGTGTTGAAATCCATTAAAATCCAGTCGCCAACTACCTGATTACTACTATTGTAGCATTTAATTCCACACTTTCCGATCTCATTTGCCGTAGCAACTTTTCCCCAGCATTTAAGAGTATAAGAAGCATTTGCTACTACGCCGGAAGTAATCTGTTGGCTGAAGCCGGTGCCGGTACTCGTAATTTGTCTTGAACGTGAACCGGAATGAGGATTGCTAGCCACGGAGGAACTGCCGCCCAGATTGGTCCAGTAAGCTTCTCCGGACTCGAAATCAGGATTAAGAATCATATTACCCGGCGTAGATGTCGGTGTTGCTGCCGGTGTCGGCGTCGATGTAGATGTTGGTGTTGGTGTTGGTACTGCTGTCGGTACCGGTGTTGCTCCCGGTGTTGAGGTCGGACCGCCAGAATAGTATTCATGCGCTCCCCGATCGGGATTACCGTTATAGAGAGTATTTCCCCAAAAATCTTTACCACCATTATTCGCGATACTCATGCCAGAATCGATACATGGTGAACCAGACTGTAACTGGTATGCGCTACAGGTGCTTCTGCCTGTTCCAGCTCCGCCCGGATTTACGAACAGAGGATTAGAAGTAAGCTTATGGGCATCACTTGGTTCAGTACTAGGATGGTTGCCATAAAAAACATTGTAGTCAAAGACAATATTCGTACAACTTCCGAAGTTGTAACCTCCAGATCCTACGAGATGGAAGATATTGTTGTAGAAATTAATACCCTTTGCCCAGCCACCCCAAATATAGCTGTCAACTGGCTTAGTTGTAGAGCCAACCCCAAGATAGATGTCATTATTATAAACATAGGTGTTTGTAGCTGGTCCATTAAATGAGAATACTCGGCATTTATCATTTTGGCTGATGTTATACCTTATTACCGAATTTGTGTTAAAAGGCGCTCCGCTTTTTGTTCCATCACAGCAGACTAACATAAATCCGCCTTCATTGTCATGGCTGTAGTTATATTGCATAACGGTATTGTGACAAAGCCAATCACAGTCAAAACCCATACCATCCAAAATAGTTCTACCGCCGTATGCTTCATTATATTGGAACAGGGCATTATCTGAGTTGTAAGGCCATAACCCAGCAGCATAAGTACCACTTCTCATGTTAAAGTTACTTACGACGTTGTATTCGACAATTGGCGAAGCACAGACACAAGTTACGATTCCATCCATGCCAATGTCATCGAGTATATTGTTTTTAATAATTACATTGGTCCAGCCATGCCATTCACCAATAAACCAGCCGGTATATACTCCCGGCCGTTCAGCCCAAGCTGATTCAGTAAATATTCCGCCAGCATCTATCTTTTGAAGAATATTATTATCAATTGTGATGTCGTTAAAAGTAGAAACGGGGTCTGCCCATTGGACTCGGAAGTAGATCCCGAAGTTAGCAGTATATTTGTTAGCATCGTCACCATCAACATCATGAATATAGCAGTTTTTGATGACAAAATGGTTAAGAGTCCCGGCCCCGTAGTTCTCAATGTCGATGCCGCATCTGGTTACACCAGTGCTATTTACGCTGAAATTGTCATCATTGGTAATTTCAAGATTACTGATCTCCCAGTATTGTTGGTTATAAAAATAAATAACCGCGCTAATTCCTCCACCGTTTAACAGTGGTTTGTTGCCTGTTCCGTACATCCCGATTTTAATTGGACTGCCATTTGCACCCGAACCCAACGGATGAAGGGAACCGGTCCAGGAACATCCTGCTTTGAAGAGAATTTGGTCGCCCGGTTGGAAAGTGATGCTATTTACTTTGGCTAAACTCCGCCAAGCTGAAGCTTCAGTTGTGCCTTTGTTATTATCATTCCCGCCTACTGAATCGACATAGTAAATGCTATTGGTCGCCAGCACTCCTGCGTTAAGAATTATAGTTGTCGTCATAATTAATATTACAAGCATTGCAATTAGGATTATTAATTTGGTCTTTTTCTTTTTTAACATTTTTTTCATCACTCCTCTACTTTACCTTTGAATCCACCTCTATTATTCCAATTATTTCAATTCTATCACCTCTATTCTCGCTTAATTTTAGGGTAATCACTATGTTTTATAATGCAAACATGATGTCGTTTTCATATTTGTATGAAAACGCCCATTTATACCTTGTCAATAACATTTAAATGCTTACTCTCTTAAAGATTCTGGGCGTTTACAGGAACTATTAAGTTTACAACAGCTACCATCCTGTGAAGCATCGAAAAATCCATGCATAATATCAAGTATATGATATGCCATACTCCCGCTTGCGCGGTGCTCACCCCCTAAAAGCAAAGCATCTGCCATATCGAAAAGTCCGATACCTCTTGCATTATCAACAAATCCATCGATTAGGGGTATTTCTTCCCATTCCGTCGCATTTGGTTTTTTAATGAAGATTGGTCCCCCAAAGGTATTCGGATCAGGAATAACCAGCGTTCCTTCACTACCGTAAATTTCAATATTCGGTAGTTTGGAACCCCAAACATCAAAACTGGTCACGAGATTTCCGAGCACACCACTTTCAAAATCCAAGACACCCACCACATGAGTCGGAACATCGACGTCAATCACCTTGCCTGCTTTCGGACCGGTCATCACCGTTCGTTGTGGAAAACATTTTTTTACCATACCAGTTACTCTATGTACTGGTCCCAATAGTGAAACTAAGGCTGTCAGATAATACGGTCCCATATCAAACATTGGCCCACCGCCGGACTTATATAAAAATTCCGGATCAGGATGCCAGCTTTCCGGGCGATGACCCATCATAAATGCATTTACGGCAATTGGTTTACCAATCCAGCCTTCATCAATGATCTTCCGGCAGGTTTGTAAACCTCCACCTAAGAAAGTATCAGGCGCTGCCCCGACTAAAAGCCCTCTTTCTTTAGCAAAATCAAGTATCTTTCGGCCATCTTCCCGGGTGATAGCTAAAGGCTTTTCAACATAAATATTTTTCCCTGCGGCAAGCACTTGCAAACAAATATGAGAATGGGCATGAGGGATCGTTAAATTTAAAACAATCTGAATCTCAGGATCATGAAGCATCTCATCAAGGGTATAAGCTTTAAGGATGCCAAATTCTTTAGCTTTTTCTTCAGCTCGTTCCGGAATTAAGTCCGCACATGCAACCACTTCTATATTGTTAAACTTTTTGGTACAGTTTTTCAGATAGACACTGCTAATGTCGCCACAACCAACGAGACCAACCTTTATCTTATCCATTTTAACCTCCATTTGGCCACTACCGTTGGCCGCGCAAATAATAATGAAAATTTATTTTTCATGCTAAACTCATTCCTTTATATAATTCTCCTCAAAAAGTTTGTTTTTTCGGCAAACTTTTTGAGAGAATTTTTAAATTGAAGCTCCGCTTCAATATACTATCTATTCCTATTTTTGCATTGCTTCAATCATCCATTTGAAAACCTTTAGATCTTCTTTCGCATCTTCCACGGTTGTTTTAATCCTGGTTCCTTTGGTTAATGCATCATAGAAATACTCAATTTCTAAAGTATAGGGATCTTTATAAGTTGGCCGATATACTGTTTCCTGATAAGCATCACCGTTAGTACCGTTGATAGTCAGAGTTATCGGTAAATTTTTAATATATGGGGTATCGTATTGTACTTTAATTGATTTTGTATCCCCATAAACTTCAATATGAGCATCAAAACGTCCTACATTATCAACCCCAGTTTCAAAAGTGGCATTATAACCATCATACTCAAAAATAGCATTCATAAAAAGGCCTTGGTTCCATTGGGATGCACCTGAGACCCTTTTAGGGGTCCCAATCATTTCCCGCATGGCTGATATATCATGGCTATTTAAGCCGCATAATAATCCATAAGCGTTTTTCAAATCCGGCACTATATTGCCAATCGCTTTTTCGATCATACTCTTATTCCGCATGTTCCGATCATTAATCTGCTCTTGTGTAATATCGTCAAACCGATACGAATAACCCGTTTGGTTTATAAAATAACTGTTTGGCCCGATTATATCTCTTACCCGAACATAGTTAATCTTACCTATCCTTTTCACTTCTTCAACCGCTTGAATAAAAGCAGGTGCAAAGCGTCGCATATAAGCTACCATTACCTGCACTTTTGCTTCATCTCTGGCTTTAATGATCGCATCTGCATCCTCAATAGTTAAACAAAGTGGTTTTTCAATCAGTACATGTTTTTTATTTCTAGCAGCAGCAATCGCGCATTCTGCATGATATTCATTGGCATTAAGAATGAAAACAGCATCTAAATCTTTTTGTGCGGTTAGTTCTTCGGCATTAGTGTACAACTTTTTCACATTGTATTTTTCCCCCATGAAAGTAAGTAATTTGAGCGAGAGATCACACATCGCTGTTATTTCATATTTCTCCGGCATCGACTGTAAAATCGGTAAATGAACGATTTGTGCCACCTCACCTAAACCAATTATCCCAATCCGAACCTTTTCCATTGTTTTTACCTCCTTAGCGTGAATACGTTTTAGACTAGCGACTAATTTATTTTAAGTTTAATGCTATTTGAAAAAATTAATCTAAGGGAAAAAACCACAGAATATGATGTCGTTTTCATATAATATATCATAACACTTTTTGCCAAACTCGTCAATGTGTTTGGTTAAATCCAAGTATAATCCTTATTTAAGGATTGAAAATCAAGTACAAGCAACGCGTAATCGTCCTAAAAGTAACTTTTTTAGGTTGATCTCTTATTTATATAAGTAAGAAAAGGAGATACGGCTCCTCTTCTTACTTTAAGGTAGGTTAAGTAAGTGATATAATATATGATTACGTTTTCATATTTATGAAAATATAATTCCTAAAATATGTCAATTACCATTGTTAATATTGAGATTTTTATAGAGACAGTATAAATAAATTAATTCTATTTCTTTAGATGTTTTTAACCGATTCCCTTTCTATCAAAGTAGTATGTAAAGTAATTGTTATAACATTATTTATTTTATTATTAAGCTTATCTATAAGTAAATTCACAGCTGTCATACCCATATCACTCATTGGTACTGCAACCGCTGTTAACTTTGGAGTAAGTAAATTGGCATAAGTATCATCGTACCCAATAATCGAAACATCATCAGGTATTCTTATTTGAGAATGATATAAAAATTGTAAAACTCCACAGGCTAAAATATCACTAGTGATAAAAATTGCAGTTGGGCGATCCTTTTCTTGAAAAATTTGTTTAGCAGCTTCAAAACCAAAATCGGCTATGTAATCATCCACAAACTTAATATGACTCTCCGGTGGAACTATTTTTTCCTCTTCTAAAGCCTTAATATAGCCCTGAAATCGCTCTTTTTCAACTTCGTATTCTTTTTTTTTCCCAATATAAGCAATTCTATGATGATTTCTTTTGACTAAATATTTTGTGGCTAAGTAAGAACCTTCAAAATTATCGACTAAAATTTTATCAATCCCGAATACATCAAAGGGCCGCTCTATCATGACCGTTGGTATTCCCATTTCTATGGTTCTTTGTACATTGTCACTTGATGCCGCAACTGAAAAGATAATGCCATCAACCATCCTACTCATCATTTCATTAACTAAATCTTTCTCTCTTTCCGGATCATTATACGAGCATAAAGTTAACACATGATAGCCCCGATCATAAGCCGCCATATCTACTCCCCGTAAAATTTCAGTAAAAAAAGGATTAGCTGGTTGTGCTGAAAGAAGGATATGCCCAATCATTCCTGTTTTTTGCCTCTTTAAACCCCTCGCCACCATATTCGGTATATAACGCAACTCTTTAAGCGCTTTTTCAATCCTTTCCCGTTTTTCACGAGCTACATAGCCATTATTATGAAGTACTCGTGATACTGCCGCAGGAGACACACCCGCGTATTTGGCAATATCGGTTATTTTTAAATTCATTTTTTGCTCCTAGGCTTTACTTGAGTATCTTACAACATATGAACATCAATCACAAAAGTTTCGCCTAAAGCTCAGGCTTTAGCGGGAAATCCAATCTTCTCCCATATCCACCATCGGCGCCACCCCAGCCATACAATAATTTTAACTGGCGAGCATTGAGTACCATCTCATAAGCAATAGTCTATCTTTGGTCGTGGTTATAAACCCAAAAATGAGCAGCATATGAGTTCATAAAAGAAAAAACCGCCTGACCACGGTAGCCAAACGGCTACCGTATTTTGGGCCATGTGCGTCTCTTTTTTTAGTCTTTGGGCCTTGTTGCACATTGCCCAAAGACTTGATTTTATTCACTATTTAACTTTATTTTCTTTTCCAACCATTTCAACGGTAAACGGTAACAAGTCTTTTTAAGTTCTTGACAAAGTAAAATTAACTCCATTATTTAAAAGCATCTTTGACCTTACCCATAAACCCTTTATCATCATCGTTAATTTCCTCTCCGAAGGAAATAGCCAGTTTTTTGAATAACTCCCGTTGTTCGTTGCTAAGACGGGTAGGTACAATGATCTTCACCCGCACATGATGATCGCCCCGGCCATGACCCCGCAGATAAGGCACTCCATGTCCACGAAGCCGGAATAACGTGCCGTGCTGAGTTGCCGGGGGAACCTTTAACTCCACCTTGCCATCGAGGGTATCCACCAACACGGTAGTTCCCAGCGCCGCCTGAGTGACGCTGAGTTTTAGTTCACTGATGACGTCATTGCCCTGCCGCTCAAATTTGGAATGGCTTTTCACATAAATATAAATATATAAGTCACCATTGGAGCCACCCCGCAATCCGGCTTCTCCTTCACCGGAAACTCTCAGCCTGGAACCATTTTCCACCCCGGCCGGAATTTTGACGTCAATTTTACGGTTTTTATGAACCCGGCCCGTGCCACTGCATTCCGGACAAGGGGTTTCTATGGTCTTTCCGGCGCCGCGACACCTGTCACAGGTGCGCACATTAACAAACCGCCCAAAAGCAGTATTTTGCGTAACTTGAACTTGGCCGGTCCCATTACAGCTAGAACAAGTTTTGATGGGGGTCCCCGGTTTGGCCGCATTTCCTTTGCAATTGGGGCATACCTCGGTGCGGGGGATTTCAACGGTGGTATCTTTCCCGAAAGCCGCTTCTTCAAAGGTGATCTCCATGTCGTAACGGAGATCGTTGCCGCGTTGAGGACCGTTTTTCTGGCGGGAACTCCTGCCGCTCCCGCCGAAAAACATATCGAAAATATCGTTGAACCCTTCGAAACCGAAATCGCCGGATCCAAATCCACCACCCCCAAAATTGGGGTCATTGGCTGCATGGCCAAATTGATCATAAGCAGCCCGTTTTTGAGGATCACTTAAAACGCTGTAGGCCTCATTAACCTCTTTAAACTTGGCTTCCGCTTCTTTCGGGTTTTCTTTATTGACATCCGGATGAAGTTGCCTGGCCAGCCGACGGAACGCCTTTTTTATCTCGTCATCGGTAGCATTCTTGCCGACCCCAAGCACTTCATAATAATCACGTTTTGACATAGTTAACTTTCCTTGATGATTTATTTATCGTCCTGAACCTTATAATCAGCATCCACAGTCGGGCCGTCCCCTTGAGGGCCATACCCCGTCGGGCCTTGATCGGCTCCGGCATTTTCGCCCGGCGCTCCGGCCTGTGAAGCCTGGTTGTAAATGGTAGCGGAAAGCTCATGCAGTACCTTTTCCAGAGCTTCTTTTTTCGTCTTGATCTCCGCTATATTCTTGGCGGCAACCGCTTTCTGCAGTTCCTCCTTGGCCTGTTGCACCTTGTCTACATGGGATTTGTCAGCTTTCTCGCCAACATCCTTCAAAGTTTTATCCACGGTATAAATCAAACTGTCGGCTTCGTTGATTGTTTCAACTTCTTCCTTGCGCCGGCGGTCTTCCTCGGCATGAGATTCGGCATCTTTAACCATCCGGTTGATTTGATCTTCCTTCAATCCGCTGGATGAAGTAATTGTAACTTTTTGTTCTTTCCCGGTGCCTTTATCCTTGGCCGATACATGGACAATTCCATTGGCATCAATATCAAAGGTTACTTCAATCTGGGGAATCCCCCGCGGCGCCGGTGGAATGCCATCCAACCGGAATTGACCCAGGGTAATGTTATCAGCGGCCATAGGACGCTCACCCTGCAAAACATGAATATCAACCGCAGTTTGACTGTCCTGGGCCGTCGAAAAGATTTGCGACTTGGAGGTCGGAATCGTGGTATTGCGATCAATAATCCGGGTAAAGACACCGCCTAAAGTTTCCAAACCTAATGATAACGGAGTAACATCCAACAATACGATATCTTTGACCTCGCCCGTTAAAACTCCCGCCTGAATAGCGGCTCCAACAGCAACTACTTCATCGGGATTAACCCCTTTGTAAGGTTCCTTGCCCAGCACTTTCTTAACCATTTCTTGAACTGCCGGTATCCGGATGGAACCCCCAACCAAGATTACTTTATCAATATCTTTCGGCTCAAGACCCGCATCCGCCAGAGCCCTTTTGGTAGGTCCAACCGTGGCTTCAACCAAATCAGCGGTCAATTCATCAAATTTCGCCCGGGTTAAGGTCAGGTCCAAATGCTTGGGCTCACCATTAATCGCGGTAATAAACGGTAAATTAATGCCGGTGGAGATCAATCCGGAAAGTTCGATTTTGGCTTTTTCCGCAGCCTCTTTTAAACGTTGTAACGCCATCCGGTCATTGCGCAGATCAATACCGTTCTCTTTCTTAAATTCCTCGGCCATCCAATTGACGATTCGTTCGTCAAAATCATCACCGCCCAGACGGTTATTCCCGCTGGTGGCCTTTACTTCAAATACTCCTTCGCCCAGTTCCAAAATGGATACATCAAAAGTACCACCGCCCAAGTCATAAACCAAAATGGTATGATCTTCCCCTTTATCCAGACCGTAAGCAAGGGCTGCTGCGGTTGGTTCGTTTACAATCCGTAAAACCTCTAAACCGGCGATACGTCCGGCATCTTTCGTAGCTTGCCGTTGTGAATCCGAGAAATAGGCTGGTACGGTAATCACTGCTTTTTCAATTCGCTGTCCCAAATAAGCTTCAGCATCCGCCTTCATCTTTTGAAGAATCATCGCTGACATTTCCGGCGGAGTATATTGTTTGTCGTCGATGGCTACTTTGTAATCGGTGCCCATGCGTCTTTTAATGGATACCACGGTGCGATCCGGATTAGCGACAGCTTGACGTTTGGCAACCTGGCCCACCATCCGCTCCCCGTTTTTGGAGAACCCCACCACCGACGGTGTCGTTCTTCCTCCTTCCGCATTCGGAATTACAACCGCTTCGCCGCCTTCCATGACAGCCATACATGAATTGGTAGTTCCTAAATCAATGCCTAATACCTTGCTCATCTATTGAACCCCCTGTTTCAAATTATCGAAAGTTATGTATTTCCGGGTAACATGAACCTTTCAGTGACGAATGAATAACATTATTAAGTCTAACTCTTGGGCACGGCAACTTTTACCAGCGCCGGCCGGAGTAATTTATTCTTATATTTATAACCTTTTTGCATTTCAGCGACAACCATGGGCGTTTCAACCGTTTCCGATTCCTCCTGGAATACCGCTTCATGAACCAAAGGGTCAAATGCCTGATTCACTGAATCCACCGGCTCGACTCCCTCTGATTTTAAAATTTCAATAAATTGCCGTAAGGTCAATTGGACACCTTCCTGCCAACTGCAACTTTCATTATTTTCCGTAAAACAGCTGATAGCCCGTTCCAAACTATCAACCACCGGCAACATTTTTTTGATAATATCTTCACCGGCGCAAAGACAAACCTGTTCGTACTCCTGCCTGCTCCGCCTCCGGAAGTTGTCGAAATCGGCCTGAATCCGTAACATCCGATTATAATATTCATCTTTAGCCCGTAAAGCTTCTTGAAGTTCCTGTTCCAACTGGAGATTCCGATCCTCGGAAGCAGGGTTGCCGGTCTCGGTGACCGGTGTATCACCGGCTTGATTATCGCTGCTTATTGTTTCCATTTGCACATCGCCGTTTTCCATGACAGCATCTGTTGAATTTTTATGTTTTGACATACGCCTCACCTTATGAATTATATTTAGAAAGTTAATGCCGTTCCAATTCTTTCATCTTAATGACGGTGTTTATCCTTAGTATGGCTTCCGCAACCTCTCCGGCGGATTTAATGGCAAAATATTTAACATAATAAGGATCCCAAATCCCGGATTCGGTTAAATCTTCAATATTGCCGGTATCGCAATTCACTCCGATGGAATATAAGCCGCGCTCGGTTAAGGAGGTCATGGCTTCCGCCACTTTTTCCAGCGGATTAAACCCGGCATTCGCGCAAATTAAAGCTATGGGCCGTTTAAGGGCCTCAATAACACATTCATAACCATAGCTGGTCATACCTTTTAGTTGCAATTGGCTTAATTGATACGCGATTCCAAGTTCCACGCTTCCGCCTCCAGCTACAACCCCGCCGCGCCAAGCGGCTTGAACCGCAGATGCGGCATCCCTCGCAATCCGTTCTCTCTCTTCCACCACCTCTTTTGTTTGCGCGCCAATTAATATAGTAACATATTTTACATCATTTTTACCAAGAATTTTTATATGTTTAAGCCTTTCATCCACTTCAATACAGGCAACCTCACCCGTTGCCTGTTCCAATTCCAAGGCCGATTTAAGCAGACTGCCCCTTTTAATGGGCCGCGCCCCGGTCATTTCAGCAAGACGCATCCATTCCCGCCTGGCTACCCCCTGTACCCCCAAAATTCCTAAATCCGTTAACTGTTCCTCCGCAGTATCCGAGATCGCCCGGTCAGTAAAAACCGCGGCAACTCCAAGTTTTGATAGTTTGCAGATACTATCCTTCAAAACCTGTTCGTTACACAGCTTTTGGTTAAAGCCAGCCTCGGTGCCCAGTGATTCGCTGTCAACGGGTATGGGTTCAAGGGAATCATCGATGATTAAAATTTTAGCGGAACCAAACTTCCGGGGCATCATTATGTTTAACGGTTCTCTGTTAATTACAGTTCCCCGAATAATAGCACTTTCCACTCCATCCAAAGCGGAAACCTGAGCCGCCAATTGAAATCCCGGTTCTTTAAGTTTCTCCTCCGCAAGAATCCGGGCCGCTTCAATCACTAATTTAGCGATTTGAAGGTTCTCACGCCCGGCAATATAAGCAATTCTCTCTAAAATTGGACTTTTTAAATCATTCACCGTAATTGCCTGAGTGGTTAACAACTCTAAAGTTCGTTGAATTCCGATGCGAATACCCTCAATAACCTTGGTTACCGGTACTCCTTTTACAATCTGCTCCACCCCGGCGGATATCATTGCGCCGGCAATGACCGTTGCGGTTGTAGTTCCATCTCCAACCGATTCTTCCTGCTGCTCTGCGGCGCTTATCAATATTCTGGCGGCCGGATGGTTGATATCCATGGATTTCAATATGGTAACACCGTCATTGGTTATAATCACACTGCCGGATTCATCAATCAACATGCAATCCAAGCCCTTGGGACCCAAAGTTCCCTCAATTGCTTCCCCAACTGCTTTAATAGCGCCTACATTACTGATTAAAGCGGCTAAGCGCTGGCTGACTTCCGCCGTTTCAATTGCTTCGGTTATTGACATATACTCCTTACCACTTCTTATCTTTTCATTGATGAACGACTTATAATTTGCCCCGTTTGCTGATTTGGGATAATAACTCACTGAGCACAGAGGCCGTACCTTCTACAATCGGCAAAACTTTGGCATAATCCATCCGGGTCGGGCCCAAAACTCCAATGACGCCTACCGCTCTCCCCGCGATTTCGTAACTGGCAGTAACTACACTGCAATCCTGAATAACTTGATCCTCATTTTCATGGCCAATCTTAACCTTCGATTTCGCGATAACATCTTTATAAAGTAATTTGTAGAGACGGTTCTCTTCTTCCAATACTCCCATCAAAGGTTTGAGTTTCTGCAGGTCCAAGAATTCTTGTTGTTCCAATATTTTAGCAGTTCCTTCGATATAAACACGCTCACCATTTTTATTACGATCCGATAACGATTTGATTAACACCTTAATGGCCTCATTAAAAAGCTGATCATGGAAGACCAACTCGGAGTTGAGATCCATAAAATGATTCAACTGCAAATCACGAACCGATAAATCCCGCAGTCGCTGATTTAGTAAAACGGATAAGCGATCCAACTCATCTGAAGAGATCTCCTGTTGGAGCTCGATCATCTTATTTTCCACAAAACCGGTATCCGTTACGATCACTACTAGAATCGTACTCTTAGATAGTTTAACCAGTTGAATGTGTTTAAATATAGCGGTTTGGAGTTGGGGACTCAACACCAATCCCGGATACTGGGTCATCTGAACTAGAATTTTCGATGTTTGATGAATCAATGATTCAATTTCTTCGTGATACTGATCGAGTTCGCCGTAAATAACCTCTAACTCTTTTTCTGATAATGATTTTCGGGCCATTAAAGCATCCACGTAGTATCGGTACCCGCGTTCGGATGGAACTCTTCCCGCCGAAGTATGCGGCTGTTCCAAAAAGCCGCTTTCCTCCAAGTCAGCCATTTCGTTCCGGATTGTCGCGGGTGATAGCCCCAAGTCATATCTTCGGGCGATGGTCCGGGAACCTACCGGTTCACCCGATGCAATATAATCATCGGTTACTACCTTTAGTATTTGTTTTTTACGGTCATCTAATTTGGAGGCCAATTTAAAAGCACCTCTTTTTTATTGCTTTATTTTTTGTTAGCACTCTATCTCAGAGAGTGCTAACATAATACCAACATATCACTGCTCTTTTCGTTTGTCAAGAGGTGATCTTTATCAGAAAAATTACAATTTAAGCCGGTATTCTTAAATTAATCAAGTTTATCAGCAATAAACCTTTGATTATTTTATGTTTGGAGCTGTCATCTTAACAAATATTTAAGGAGCGTTTACTTTAAATTTTTCCACCAATGCAACCAAACTCTCAGCCAATGCCCGCAATTCTTCGGCGGAAATCCTAACCTGATTTGCAATAGCGGTCTGTTCCTGGGAAGATGCTGTTACCTGTTCCGCAGAAGCGGCCGTTTCCTGAGAAACCGCGCTAATATTCATAATTGATTGCAGTGTTTGATCTTTAAAGGAATTCACCTTTTGGATGAGATGGCTCATTTCCGTCATTTTTGAAATTACTTCATCCATTGAACGGACAATCTCTTCAAAGGCATTTTCAGCTAGTTGAACCGCTTCAGCTTGCTCCTCTACGATTAAATGAGCCCGATCAGCGTTTTTAGCTGAAGAACCGCTTTTCGACCGGATAACCTGCAATAAATCCTCAATTGCTTGCGCGGCATGCTGGGATTGAGCCGCCAGTTTATTGACTTCTTTAGCGACAACTGCAAAACCGCGGCCGGCTTCTCCGGCTCGAGCCGCTTCGATAGCGGCATTAAGCGCTAATAAATTAGTCTTTTCGGCAATGTCCGCGATGATATCGGTAATATTTCCGATTTCAACCGCGCTGGTATTCAAATCTTCGATATCTTTAATAACCGTATAGGTGATATTGGTAGATTCCTTTGCTTTATTGATTAAGTTGGTGATAGTTTCCTTGGATCTACTGCTTAATTCCTTGGTGGTGTCGGTAATGATTTCCACACCGGCGGCTTTTGTCACCACCTCTTCAATGTTCTCAGCCAGTTCGCCCATTTTACGGGCCGCTTGATCTGCCTCATTGGTTTGCTCAATGGTTCCCTTGCTGATTTCAGCCATGGCCGAAGCAACATTTTCCGCTGTTTTAGCCGATTGTACCGAACCATCCTCCAACAAAGCCATTTGTTCCATGGTCCTGGTAGCGACTGTCTGGGTGTCAATAACCAATTGACTAATTCTATCAAACATATGATTAAAACCTTCCCCAAGACGCTCAAACTCATCCCGGGTCGAAATACTGACCCTGGTGGAAAAATCCCCGTCTTCAGCTTGTTTCATGGCAGTCATCATGGTTTGAATCGGAACCGACATCTGATTGGAAACGCGAATAACGGCATAAATCCCCAACCCGAGAAAGATCAAACCGGTAATATAGATTAAAATACTTATCAAGCGAACGCCTTGGAATAAAGTATCCGTTGCTTCTATATTCACTAAATACCAATCAAGGGTTTCCAACTTCTGATAACTAATTAAAACTGCCTGATTGTCCATTGCTCCCAATTCAAAATTGACCGCTTTTTTGCCGCTCAATAATCCTTCCAATTTCTTGGCTTTCATCCCTGTTTGAAAGATATTTTTCCCGATTGAATTTTTAAGGGGTGCTGAAAGGGTCTGCCCTTGCTTATCGATAAGGATATATCTATTGTTAATTTCTTTTTGGTTCTGAGCCGGATTAACCAAATCATAAAGTGCTTCCTCACTTATTACTGTCAATAGAACCCCTATTTTTTTGCCTTCGCCGTTTTTAACAACATTAGCGATAACTAAATCCTTAATATTTTCTCCGATTGCAGTGGCAGAACCCCAATATAATTCATCTATGCTCTGCAATAGCTTAGCTTCCCTCAACTGATCAACCGAAAAAACCGGCGTTGCCTCTCCTGATACGACATCAGCTTTGTTGGCGCCGCTATTCGTCAAAAAAATGATATGTTTTACAGTTTTATCTTGCGACAGATATTTTTGGAAGAAACCATCAATTTTTGAAGTTTGATCCGTAATGGCCTGGCTGTCTTCAAAAATTACCAACTCCATCAGTGCTTGGCGGAGATCTTGATCCGTCGTCAATTGCAAATTGGCATTCCGGTACTCTTTTAGCTTTAAGTCCAAATGATTGACGGACTGGGCTGTTTTTTGCACCGAAAAATAACCGACTTTATTGATTATTGCACTCCGGGTACCGTTTGACGATATGATTCCGGCAACGATACTTGGGATAATGGCGACAGCCAGGAAAATAAGCATTATTTTAGTCCGGAACGAGTTGAAAAATTTAAATAGCGAAGTAATAAAGCTTAACCTCCGGAATAAACCCTTGCCAAAGCTTGTTATTTTTCCGATTCCGCCTCTTATTTTACGAAACCAATCAAAACTTATCTTCACTGTACGATCGCTCCTTCATAATAATCCGGTTATTCAATCCGGAATTGACGATTTAAACTTGAATCCGGCAAGTAACTTTAAAAATCAATTTCATTAAGGGGGTTAAAGCTTCCTAAAAGGGAGCCTAACTTGCCGGATCGCGGTTAAAATCAGGCGTTAAATTCCCGGATGATGACAGCACCACTCTTCTAGATTCATTTTTATTATCCATTCCCGTTATCTTTAATATATATCGGTATTAAATGCAAGATAGTTTAAATAAAAAAAGCAAAATTAGATTTTTTCCGGTAACAGTTATATTCTATCCCGCAATCCCTAAGTTTGCAAAGAAAAATGATGGCAGATATATATTTATCAAGGTTGACCAAATCTTTCCGTTAAGGAGAATCGTCCAAACCAAAATTTTTTCCGCTTGTTTAGAGGTTCGCGATTAGAGTAGCAATAATCTTATTGCTGGTAAGTATTCCTTTGTATGTTAAACGGAGTGTTCCGTCGTTAATTTCTATTAAATCGGCATTTAAAAGGGATTCCAGATCTTTTTGGGTTTTGAGAATTAAATCAACGGCATATTTATCGTAAAAACGCTGCAAATTAATGCCGGATCGCAGCCGCAAACCAAGCATAACAGCTTCAATCATCGCCGTATGCTTGTCAATACTCTCGCGCTCAGCTACCACCGAAATACCTTTCTTTAAATTTTCAATATAATCTTTGGGATCTTTAATATTGGCCCAACGCTGGCCCAGCCTGGTAGAAGCCGCTCCCGCGCCCAATCCCAAATAATCGTGCCCCAGCCAGTAGCCCAGATTATGAACTGATTTATAACCGGTTTTTGCGTAATTGGAGATCTCATACTGCTCATAGCCGCGTTCTTGAAGGTAAACCATGGTAAATTCCATCATTTCAACAACTTCTTCTTCCGGGGGAAGACTAACCTCTTTCAAAGAAACCTGGTGGTGCAGACGGGTTCCCGGTTCCAATTGCAGGCAATAGGCGGATATGTGCTCCGGTCCCACCTCGGTCACCGAGTGTAAGGTGTTTTGCCAATGTTCCAGCTTTTGGCCTGGCAAACCAAAAATCAGATCCACCCCGATATTTTGAAAACCGGTTTCCCGGGCTAATTCAAAGATATCATAAAACTCTTGGGCCGAATGAATCCGGCCGATTCTCCGTAGCAAATCATTCTGGGTCGCCTGTAATCCGATGCTTAACCGGTTAAACCCTGCTTCCTGCAACTGAATCAAATCTTCAACATTAATGGTTCCCGGATTAGCCTCCAGAGTGATTTCCGCTTTCCCCGGAACCAGGAAATGAGTGGTTACGAACTTTAAAATTTCAATCAGGGAATTCACCGGAAAATAACTGGGGGTTCCTCCGCCAAAATAGATGGATTTAATCATCTTCCCGGACTGCGGCAGGTAAAACTTGATCTCCGCTAGTAAAGCATGAATATAATCCGGCATGAGCTGGTCAAACCCGCTGAAGGAATTGAAGTCGCAATAATAACATTTGCGCTTGCAAAAAGGAAAATGAAAATACAGGGATAATTCTTTGCTCAAAGCGTACCACTCCGTTACATTATCATTTTTATCCAACCGCCATTCTTGGAGGTTGTTTGAGCTTCAATTGCCATTTCCTTTTTCAGGTTTATCCTTTGCTCTGCCAATTACATCATCTTCTCTGACAATTTTTTACAAATAATTTTAAATTATCACTATACTACAATATGGTTGACGATTTAAAGCCAATACGTTATTGTTAATATAGAATCTTTGCATAATAAAAACGGAGATGGAATAGGAATGGCTCTTTGTTTTGGTTCGAGAATCGTTGCAAACCGGCCATTAACTGATTATTTGAAAGAGGCCGTTCTTCATTTCAATGCCATTGAATTGCAGGCGGATCCCCGGTATTTTTCACCCAATTACACCCTTACCATGAATGAAAAAAAAATTATTCGGATTTACCGGGAGCGCTACGGCTTTCAACTTACAATGCATGCCCCCTTCGAAAACATCAGGCTGGGGGCTTTGGATTTCGACGAAAGACAACTGGCCATCAACATCTTTCTCAATACAATCCGAACCTCCGCTGATTTAGATATCAACTTGATTACATTTCACCCGTGTACCATGGAACCCAACCGGCCCGAGGTTTATGATGAAAACTGTCTATTGGAAGAAGGCAGTTTATCGATCTTGTTAACCGAAGCTAAAAAGTGCGGTGTAGCATTGCTGATGGAAAATATGCCTTTGGCTCCGGAATTCCATCCCAAAGCCAGTGATGGCTCCAGATTTCAGGAACTACTCTGGCTATTTAGGGAACCGGAATTCGGCCTTACCATCGATGTCGGCCATGCGCTGCAAGCAAATGTCCCCCTCGAATCCCTGTTAAAAATGGAACGCATCCGGAATTTTCATTTCCATGAAAATGACCGCCGGACCGACACGCATTCCGCTATTGTATCAAATCTCGACTGGTGGGAAAAGACGGTTAAAACCATCGCCAGAAAATTCCCAACCGCTGCAGCGATTCTTGAAATGAATGCCCTTGAAGACCAGATCGAAAGTGTCCAGCAATTAAACCGGAAATTAGGCCGGCCAGCCCCCAAACCGAGCCAAAAACCAATTCCGCCGATGTTTATCGAGTAAACTCGATTTACGAGTAAACTTGATTTACGAGTAAACTTGATTTGCGGGTATACTCGATAGCGAATAAGGCGAGCCCGTTTATTCTTCGATGCGCAACACTGCTAGAAAAGCCTCCTGGGGCACTTCTACCGTGCCTAATTGTTTCATTCGCTTTTTGCCTTCTTTTTGTTTTTCAAGCAATTTGCGTTTCCGGGAAATATCACCGCCGTAACACTTGGCCAAAACATCTTTCCGTAAGGCTTTGATGGTTTCCCGGGCGATAACTTTGGTGCCGACGGTGGCCTGAACCGGTACTTCAAACATTTGACGGGGAATGATCTCCTTTAATTTTTCGGTCAACAACCGGCCGCGCTGATAAGCTTTTTCACGGTGGACAATTGCCGATAAGGCATCCACCGGTTTTTCGTTTAATAAAATGTCCAGTTTCACCAGGTCAGATTCACGGTGGCCCAAATATTCGTAATCCAACGAGGCATACCCGCGGGAACGGGACTTCAGTTTATCGAAAAAGTCCATCAGAATTTCAGATAAAGGCAGATCATAGACTAACAATACCCGAACCGCGGTAAGGTATTCCATATTCTTAAAAACGCCGCGTTTTTCCTGGCACAGGTCCATTATGGTTCCGACAAATTCATTGGGCAAAATGATACTGGCTTTTACATATGGCTCTTCAATATAATCCAGGTAATTGGAGACCGGAAAATCAGCTGGGTTGGATATCTCATTGATCTTTCCATCCGTCAGATGGACTTTGTAAACAACACTGGGAGCGGTGGCGATTAAATTCAAGCCATACTCCCGTTCCAGACGCTCCTGGATAATTTCCATATGCAACAACCCCAAGAAGCCACAACGAAAACCAAAACCCAGCGCGCTCGAAGTCTCAGGTTCAAAAACCAGGGAGGCATCATTGAGTTTAAGCTTCTCCAGTGCCTCCCGCAATTCCCCGTAAGCGGTATTATCAACCGGAAACATCCCGCAATAAACCATGGGTTGCGCCGGACGGTATCCCGGCAATGCAATCAAAGCAGGATTTTCGGCAGAAGTAATGGTATCGCCAACCTGCGTGTCCGTTACATTTTTCATCGAAGCGATTACATAGCCGACTTCCCCCGCAATCAACTCGTTGGTCGGGGTCATCACCGGACGGAAGGTTCCTATCTCCGTAACTTCAAACTCCTTTTGACTGGCCATCATCCGAATTTTTTGGCCCGCGGTTATTTTTCCTTCCATAACCCGGAAATAAGCTATGACTCCCCGGTATGAGTCAAACAGGGAATCAAAAATAAGCGCCCGCAAAGGTAACCGGGCATCGCCGGCAGGAGGCTTTATCCGGTGCACGATGGCTTCCAAAATATCTTCCGTACCCAGTCCGGTTTTGGCGCTGGCTAAAATACATTCCCCCGGATCAAGTCCGATGATCTCCTTGATCTCGTTTTTAGCCCGTTCCGGATCAGCGCTTGGCAGATCCACTTTGTTGATGACCGGAATAATATCCAGGTTATGCTCAAGGGCCAAATATAGATTGGCGATGGTTTGAGCTTCAACTCCCTGGGCGGCGTCCACCACCAGAAGAGCCCCGTCACATGCCACTAATGATCTTGAAACTTCATAGGAAAAATCTACATGTCCCGGAGTATCGATTAAATTTAACACATATTTACTGTTATCCTTGGCTTTGTATTCCAGTCTGACGGCTTGTGCTTTGATGGTAATACCACGTTCTCGCTCCAGATCCATTGAATCCAGAACCTGAGTGGTCATTTCGCGCTCACTAATGGCTCCGGTATACTCCAAAAGACGATCGGCAAGTGTGGATTTTCCATGATCAATGTGCGCGATAATACAAAAGTTGCGAATGTTGGTTTGAATCAATCATAAACCTCCAAATTGATGATAATCCTGTAAATCCCGTCCCTAAAAACCCTTTTTTAGTTCCGGTTTCGTCCTGATGGATTTTCTATTCACACCAATTTACGGATATGGCTGAATAGTTCAATTGCCTGGTTGAAAAACCATTTGGTTAAGCCCATTAAATCCAATGCATGAAACAAGAACCTGACTGCTAATAATAGTAGAAACACACCACAACAGATTAGCAATGAACGATAAAAACGGGCCGATATAAAATCCCGTCCCTTGGTGACGGCGGCTGACACCAAACTGTACCAAGCAAGATCCGTCAATTCGTGGGCAACAAAAAAAACGATTATTCCAGCCCATCCCAGCGTCAGGGATTGAGTCATCATCCCCAGTCCGATAAACGCCCACCAAAACAGAAAGTAAGGATTGGAAAGCGAGAGCACGAATCCGGCAACAACCGGATTTAGATTGATAATGGTTGATACTTTTTCAACTGTCGCCGCCTGTTCCTGGATAATTTGATAGCCTTTCTTACTCTCTGTCCTGATTAAGTCATACCCCATCCAAATTAGCATTAACCCGCCAACAAACCCTAATATAATCTGGATAATCGGCAGTTGTAAATAACTACCTAGCCCCCCGATTAAACAGAGGATTATCAGTAATTCCAAAATGGCATGCCCTAAAATCAGTTGCGGTCCTACCCAGAAACCCTTGCGATAAGCCAACTGAATATCATAGGTGAGTAAGGGTCCGGGAACCAACGCACCTGAAAAGGCAGCTCCAAACGATTGCAGAAAAATGCCAAATAAAGTCATGTTTGATAGCCTCACGGACAGCAATACGATAGATTTGATAAACCACCGGAGTAGTAGTATTCACCATAAGATTATAATTTCCTGCAAACATAGGGCTTTCCCTAAGAAATAACCGCAAAAAAATAAAGACTCTACTGAAGTCCTTTGCAGCCTTGTTTTAATTACGAAACATAGTAAAACGTTCTCAAAACGTAATAATATAATTTTAAGAATGTTTTACTAAAGTAGAGCGTTTCCGCCATTTCTGAATGCCGTTTATTTATGATACGCTCTAATAATAGTCATCCATCCGGCAAAACGGGGCATTGAAGAAATAGGAAGGCTGTTACATCCATTTAATTTTGATCACCGGCATTGCTTCCAGGGTAATGATCCGGTTACCGCTTTGAAACCGCCACTTTCCCCGGGATAGCTGGATTTGCTTCGGGATTCTCAAGTCTATTCTTTGCGTCCAGTCTCCGGTTTTGATCTCTACTCCGGAAGAAACCGGCTGCAGCCTAAGCCCGGCATGCTCCTCCGTAAGCATGAATCCCAGATTATTTAAAACCAGATACAACCCTAAACTTAGTATCATCAATGCCATACAAATAATCGCCAATATTTTTCCCATGGTTCTCATAACTCAAACCTCAATTTCGTTTAAACAGACTTCTGCCGACGGGCTACTTGAGCTTCGATTAATTCCAACAGATCATTAAAGCATAATTCAAGATTATTAATATATTCACCACGAATATCTTCCCAGGTCAATATATATAAATCCCGGTTCTTAAGACTTTGCTTCGATAGCAGAAACGTATTCAACCTTTTGGAATATTTCTTTAGAAATACTTGTGGCAGGTTCTCCGGAGCACAGAAATAAATATGGATATTTACCCTTGGCGTTTCCTGACTGAGTCCGGTGAGATTCATTCCCATTACAACACCCTGTGGTTCCTCTTCCAAGATGTGGGCTATAGACCTTTCCCAATTGGAATTCGCGGCAATAGGAACAATATCAACATCTGAAAAGCGTTCTTTAAAATGGATACTAATCTTTTGGATAAGCGATTTTAGGCTTGGTTCTTCCGTTTTTTCCGGATGGCAAAAGAAAAACGGCATCGGGGATATGGTTCCAAAGGCCGGAATCACCGCATCCTCCCGATCCCGGATTATTAGGTCCGCCAGTAATCCGGTAAGATATTTTTCAGATTGAACCACCAAATCAGGGTGGTTTATCTTTGCAGATGTTGGTTTTTTGCTTACAAACGCCATATCCCCATGGCCCAAGGAACCTAAAAATCCCAAAGTAAAACAAACCGATCCGTAAAAGAGAAAGATTAATACCCATTTTTTACAATTTATATTCAGCATCCGCTTATTCAACTCCCCTGCCACAGGAGTATGAACGGACAATTCAATTTAGAACTACTTATGATAAATACCGGAATACTTCTTCCGGGCTAACGCCCGGGTGAAGGGCAATGTTTAAGCCTGCGGAAACTACCCTGGCCAGATCCTCAATGACCACATCAATTTCTTTCGGAGTTACGATCAAACTATTAAGATAAGGCGATAACACCCGCCGGATAACATCCACGTTGTCGCCCGTTTCGGGACTACCCGGGGGATATGATCTCCGGTTTAGTTCACTTAGCGCATCTTGTACAATTGTGGTGGCCTCGACAACAGTAGGAACCCCGATGGCGATAACCGGTATGCCTAAAGTCCGCGGCGTTATTCCCATCCGCTTATTCCCCAAACCGGAACCGGGATGAATACCCGTATCCGCAATTTGAACGACTGCGCCCATCCTGCCGGTGCTCCGGGAAGCAAGGGCGTCAATGACGATAACGAATTGTGGTTTGATTCGTTGCACGACCCCCATGACGATTTCTCCCGTTTCCAAGCCGGTGGTTCCCAGCACTCCGGGAGCAAGGGCCGCCACAGGCCGCAGTTCCCCTTTTTTCTCGGGGGGACTGGTTTCCAGTAAATGCCGGGTCACCAATATTTGAGAAACAACTTTGGGTCCTAAAGCATCCGGAGTGGCGTCCCAGTTCCCCAAACCGACCACCAAACAATGGGCGTTATCCTTTAATTTCAATCGCTCAATATAGGCTTCAAGTTCTTTGGCGATTTGAAACGCGATCTTCTCCTGCCGGTCCCGATTCCTGCTGCGTAAACCTTCCGCCTCTATGGTTACATAGTAACCAGGCACTTTGCCAATGGCTCTTCCCGCGGCTTCAGTTACAACATTTACCCGGGATATTAGCATCTCCCCTTGTTTTTCGGTTTCAGATTTAATTCCTTGGGGTTCACGGCCTCCGTCACGTTCCAATGCCATTTCTCGCGCTTCAATAGCCAAGTCGGTATGGATCTCGCCGATTTTAACTAAATCCGGTGCTTCCATCAATGATTCTCCTCCTTATATAATTATCCTTAAAAAGTTTGCCTTTTTAGCAAACTTTTGCGGATAATTTTTAAATTGTAGCTAGGCTACAATATGTATCAATCCACTTGTCTCCAATAACTCTCAGGAATAAGCATCTCCATTAACGCGATTCCCAGATAGGCTATGAATATCCCCAAAACGGACAACCTAATTCCGGTATGAATGAGCCGGAATAATAGCAAACCGCAAACGACCCCGCCGGCGCTGAGGAAACTGCTTAGCCGAAGGTTCATCCGTTGACTGCTAAAGGCACGAATGTAATGAATTAAGCTCCCAATAACAATTGCTTCTAAAAGAATTAAATAGCGCCCCCCTGGTTCAAATCCGGATATTAAGAGGTTCGAAAAGATCAGCCAGAGGGCCGCGAGTATGATTCGCAGAATTAAAACCATCATAATGATTAGTTTGCCAAAAAAATCAATTTTTATTTTAATTATTGCTGAATAAATCCTTGCAAAACAACTTGACCCATGGTAAAATATTTAATGTGTTTCAAGGAGGTGAAGGTTTTGCCAAATATTAAATCCGCGAAAAAAAGAGTGAAGACTTCCGCAATGCATCGTGCCGCAAATATGTCGAAACGCTCCATTCTAAGAACTTCTTTGAAAAAAGCGGCCTCTTCCATTAACTCCAAAGACGCAACTACGGCTACGGTGGATTTGAAGAGTGCTATTAGAGCATTGGATATCGCTGTTTCCAATGGCACGATTCATAAAAATCAAGCTGCCCGCCGCAAGTCACGCTTAACGAAGAAGGTTAACGCGTTAGCGAAATAAGCAATTTTATATATGAACATAAAGAAAGAAGGATCTATTCAATCCTTCTTTTTGTTTTTTTCTTGGAATTGTCCTGGATAAATGATGAAAATAGGGAGTATTTCTAACAAATTTAGGCTTCGAATCCTTGTGGTTACTCTCTCTTTCGCAAAAGAGAGAGTAAGAGTGAGTTATACATTTGGGCTCTTTAATTTCGGACCACTATTTGTTCACCAGCCAGGAATTCCTTGGCCTGTTTGATGGTATACTCCCGGTAATGAAAAATTGAGGCTGCCAATACGGCGTCCGCTTTCCCAAGCTTGATTCCATCGGCCAAATGCTTCAAGTTTCCGGCTCCCCCGGAGGAAATTACAGGAATACCAACTGTTTCGGACACTGCCCTGTTCAACTCATTATCATAACCCTCTTTGGTCCCATCACGATCCATACTGGTCAATAAGATCTCACCGGCCCCTAATTTTTCTACGGTAGCCACCCATTCCAGAACATCCAGCCCTGCGGGAACCCGTCCACCATTAATATAGACCTCCCATCCCCTGGAAGGATCAAGTTTGTCTCTTCTGCGGGCGTCCACCGCTACCACAATACACTGTGACCCGAACATTTCCGCGCCCTCGGCTATCAAACGGGGGGTTTTCACCGCCGCCGAATTGACTGAGGTCTTGTCCGCTCCTGCCAATAGAATATTACGGATATCATTAATACTGGATATGCCTCCGCCCACAGTAAAGGGAATAAAAACTTGTTCAGCAACCCGGGCGGCCATTTCAATAATGGTTTTGCGTTGTTCATGGGAAGCGGTAATATCCAAAAATACCAACTCATCAGCGCTTTCACCATCATAAAAGGCCGCTAATTCTACCGGATCTCCGGCATCCCGCAATTGTAAAAACTCCGTCCCTTTAACTACCCGGCCATCTTTCACATCCAAGCAGGGAATTACACGCTTTGCAAGCATCGTCGTAAGTCACTCCATGCATTATTCAATTTTGTTCCGCAAAGTTCTTCAGGATTTGCAGTCCGACCCGGCTACTCTTTTCCGGATGAAACTGGACTGCAGCTACATTTTGATATGAAACCCCCGAGCAATAATCAATCCCATAACTGGTTTGACAAAGCGTGACTTCCGGATCTTGCGGCAGCACATAATAGGAATGAACAAAATACACATAACTGCCATCAGGAACCCCCTGTAATAATGGAGCGTCCTTTACTCTTGTAATCTGGTTCCAACCGATTTGGGGTACTTTTAGGTCGCTGACCGGAAAACGCAAAACCCGGCCCGGGAAAATACCCAATCCTTTGTGTAAACATTCTTGTTCCCCGAATATTTCCGAACTCTCTTCAAAAAGCAGCTGTAAACCCAAACAAACTCCTAAAAACGGCCGGCCCGAGCGAATCATCTGATGAACCACGGGTACCATTCCGGCTTTCGCCAAATGTTCCATGGCCTTCCCAAAAGCGCCGACCCCGGGTAATACGACTTTATCAGCCTGTAAGATATCCTCGGGTTTGGCGGTAACTTTGGCTTGATATCCAATATAAGCAAAGGCCTTTTCTACGCTACGCAGATTTCCGACTCCATAATCAATTATCGCTATCATTATGATATAACTCCCTTGGTCGAAGGTATATCTTTCATCCGCTCATCTACTCTCACCGCCTCGGCTAAAGCTCTTCCAAAGGCTTTAAATATAGCCTCAACACAATGATGGCGATTGTCGCCCTCCAATAACCGGATATGAATATTCATCCCAGCTTGGACCGAAACCGCCCGGAAGAACTCCGGAACCATCTCCAGATCAAAATCGCCCAGTTTTCCCTTGCCTAGATCCGCCTTGAAACCCAAATAAGGCCTGCCTCCCAGATCAACTGCCACCAGCGCCAGAGCTTCATCCATCGGAATAATGGCGTTACCGTACCGCCGTATTCCCCGTCTTTCATTCAATGCTTTTTTAATCGCTTCTCCAAAGACCAGACCTACATCCTCAACGGTATGATGGGAATCAACCTCCAGGTCTCCCATAGCTGACAACTGTAAATCCAGTAAACCATGATAACTGATCTGGGTGAGCATATGATCAAAAAACCCGATCCCGGTCTTGATTCCAAAAACTCCGGTGCCATCAAGATCTAGGTCCATTTTAATCCTGGTTTCCCTGGTATTCCTTTCAACTGAAGCCTTACGCATTGTCTCACTCCTTCGTATCAATCCGTAATTTCACCGCATTGGCATGGGCATCAAGGCCTTCCACTCCGGCGATGGCAACCGCCGCCGGGCCATAGCGCCGAATCCCGGATTGATTATAGGAAATAATGCTTGATTTTTTGATGAAATGGTCCACATTCAAACCCGAAGCGAATCGCGAAGTCCCGTTGGTGGGAAGGACATGATTGGTGCCGGCTACATAGTCGCCAATGGGTTCAGTGGAGTACGGGCCGATAAATATGGCTCCGGCATTCTTTATCTTACCAAGATTACTCCAAGGGTCTTTAACCAGTAACTCCAAATGCTCGGGAGCCGTAAAGTTGGCCAGGTCAAACGCCTCATCCAAATCCCGGGTAACGATAATCCCCCCCGAAGCATTAAGACAAGCGGAGGTTATTGTTCGACGGGTTAGTTTCCCCAACTGGAGATCCACCTCTACGGAAACCTCTTTGGCCAGTTGATCCGAGGTTGTTAGCAAGAAAGAACCGGCTTCGTCCACCGGACCGTGCTCCGCCTGGGAAAGCAGGTCCGCCGCAATAAAGGCCGGGTTGTTCTCCGCATCAGCGATAATCAAAATCTCACTGGGTCCCGCCAGCATATCTAAGCCGACATAACCAAACACCTGACGTTTGGCTTCGGTTACATATTGATTTCCCGGACCTACAATCACATCAACATTAGAAATTGTATCCGTTCCATAAGCCATCGCCGCGATAGCCCAAGCGCTTCCGACTTTGTATATTTCACTGACTTCACATTCAGCCGCTGCTGCCAATATAAAAGGGCTAACCCCTCCCGAAGAATTGGGAGGAGTACAGATAATAATACGCTGTACCCCGGCGACTTTTGCCGGTAAGGAATTCATAAGCACGCTGGAAACCAATGGAGTGGAGCCGGCAGTTCCGCCGGGGACATATAAACCGGCCGAAGCTACCGACTGGTAACGCTGCCCCAAAATAATCCCATCCGGTTGAACATCGAGCCAATCTTTCGGAAGTTGTTTACGGTGGAATGAAACAATATTTTCCTTGGCTTGACGCACCGCAGTTAAAAGCTCTGCCGACATGGAACTAAGGGCTTGGGAGATCTCAGCATCGGTTACCCGAAGATTTTCCGGGGTTATATTAACTTTATCAAACCGGTTTGTATATTCACATAATGCCAAATCGCCACGGTCTCTCACCGCGGCGATAATTTGGGCGACTCCGGAGGTCAAGTCCATCAAAGGCTGTTTTTGATACTTAGCCCGGCGGTCCAACAGTTGAAAAACTTGCTCTTTTTCAGTTTTTGTGTTTAGTATGCGCATAAATACTCCCAGGATTCTGTGCGAAGAACGCTTTTTATAGCATAGAACCACAATATTTTGTATTAAATCATGTTACTATACACTAAATATGTTTCGAAAACTGTTACCCGCACAGATTCCTAGGATTCTGTGGGAGTATTACTGATATTTTGACTTAAATTTATCATATCACTAGAGGGATGTCAACAAATGTAATGTTTTATTCATTTAATTTAAACTTCTTCCAATTCAAACAATGGTGGTTGGTTTTCATTTTCGGTCAAAAGCAGCGGAAGTTCGATATAAAACGTAGCGTCCTTCCCTTCTTCGCTTTCAGCCCAAATCCGGCCGTTATGACGTTGAATTATATCCCGGCAAATATATAACCCCAATCCTAAACCACCTGGATCCGTATGATGGGATAAATTGGTCCCCCGAAAAAATCCTTCAAATATTTTGGTTAATTGTGTTTTGGGGATGCCACAACCGTAATTGCGAATCGAAACAATTACCCGATTGTTTTTTAAAGCGGTTTTGATCACGATTTCGCTGTCTGCAGGAGAGTATTTTACAGCATTGATAAGCAGATTCCGGATTACTTCCTCCAAACGCGGACTGCTGCCGAATACCCAAACCGTGCCCCCCATGTTCTCCTCAAAGACAAACCGATGTTTATCCTGGGATACTTTTAAAGGGGCCAGGGCCGAATTAATAACCTCAATCAGGTTAACGCGCTGCCGCTTCAAAATGAGTTGACCTTCCTGAATCCGGAAGGCCTCTAATATTTCATCCAAAAGAAACGCTAACCGGTCTATCTCCTGTTCCATAAGCTGGTGCAACTGCTGGAGATCATCAATGGGTTTCCCCAGATTGATTCTGCGTTGAATCAAGGAAAGAATCCCTTTTAACCCGGCCATGGGATTGCGTAATTCATGGGCTGCAATTTGCAGAAACTTGGTGCGAATTCGTTCCCGTTCTTCAGCAGCCTCCCGCTCCCGTTCTATCTCTTTTACGAGCTTTCGCTCGGAGATATCCCGGAAGATGCCAAGATAATTTCCATCCGGTAACAAGGTAGTATTTATCTCCACCGGTATTTGCTTCCGATCACTAGTTATCAGAGTAATCTCCCCCAAAAAGGGCAATCCCTGAATTAAGTCAGGCAAGTTATCCATTCCGGGGATAAATTCTTCAAAAAGTATCAAATCAACCAATCTCAATGATAATAATTGTTGCCGCTGATAACCCAACATCCTGCAGGCTACCGGATTAGCCTCCAGAATATGAGTCATGGGAGATACCGTAACAACCGAATCATGACAATGATTAATCAACAATTGATATTTGATAATACTTTGGTTATCTGATGGTTCGTTTATATCCTTGGATCCATTCTGAAATATTTTCATCGCTTTAACCTGTTTTCAAATACTTATTGATTTTACACGGTTATGATCAGCAATTAAAGTGTTATAACAGATACTAATATTATTTATTAAGAATTCCCTCGGGCGGCCCATTCATTTTGCACTGAAATATTATAAATTCGACAAAAAGTTTGAATTTACCTTTTATTATTCTGCCTTTTTCGCGACATTCCGGTTATGTTACCGATTCCAATAATGCAAAAATGTTTTGGTCTGGAGAGATCATTTGTACAATGAAACCATTAAAAAATTAGTTGATTTTTAGGGATATCGTGTCGAATAATATAATAAATATTAACTTAGAATAATCTCTGTTCCAAAGAAAAAAATTATAACTTCAGATGGATCAAAATTAAACAAAAATATTATTAATTACATTTATGATCTAAGTCCAGCCCATGATGGTAGAATATCAGACTTAACCGGGGAAACCCAGAGAGTGATGTTAAAAGTTCCTATCCAAAACAATGAATGGATAGTCGGTTTAAAATATGAGGTTGCATCTACCAAAGCAGTAATTTTCTTTGTAATTGGTTTTATAACGTTATTAGTTATATATTTTTTGGTGGTTTTATATTTTTCAAAAGCGTTAATTGAAGATATATCATTAGTTGTAAAAAACTTGAATGATATAGTCAAAGGTTCTGAAGTCAATCTCGATAAAAAAATCCCTGTAACCTCCAATGATAAAATTGGGGATTTGGTCATTGCCTTTAATAAAATTCTTGACTTGGAAAAAAGGAATCTTGAAACCAGTCGGGAATTAGCGATCATTAAAGAACGAACCCGTTTCTCCCGTGACGTTCATAATACTCTTGGGCAAACTATGACCCTATTAGTGACGCATCTAATATGGAACAAAGAATCCATATTCTAAATGGAACAATTTGCTTCAAATCGGATGGAATAAAAGGATTTACCACAAATTTCAAGATTCCTATCAATCGGAATAACCAAATAACTAAGGAGGGAACATTAGATGTCTAGTGGAAATAATTATCCATGGGTTCAGCGCTTGATAATAGTCCTTTCATGTTTGATCCTTTCAGGAATCTGCAATTTACAAACATTGCATGCGGCATCGATTAATAACTTAAATCCCAAATTAAGACTTCTCAGTCTTATTCCAAAACCCACATCCGTAAAGCCAACACCGAGTGTATTTAAATTAACCAAGGGCATGAAAATTTACGTCAATAATAACTCAGATGATATAACGGCTATTGGTGAATTTCTTGCCGCTAAACTGAACCCCGCAACCGGATATGAGATACCGGTTCAAACCACTTCCAATCCGCCGCTCAATGGAAGCATTTATCTTGCAATTGTCAATGAAGATCCGTCATTAGGGGAAGAAGGCTATGACTTAAGCATAAATAAAAATAATATCATTTTGACTGCTTTTCGGCCTGCGGGATTATTCCGGGGGATTCAGACCATCCGGCAGTTATTACCGCCAAGGATCGAATGCGCTACAGTTCAACGTATCTCTTGGGATATTCAAACAGCTACTATTAAGGATTATCCGCGCTTTGAATGGCGTGGCGCAATGTTAGACGTAGCCAGGCATTTTTTCAAAGTATCGGATGTAAAACGTTTCATCGAGTTAATGTCCTATTATAAGATGAACCGGCTTCATTTACATCTTAGCGATGATCAGGGCTGGCGGATTATGATCAATTCATGGCCGAATCTGGCGATCCACGGCGGCAGTACCGCAGTCGGAGGTGGTTCCGGAGGATATTATACCCAGGCAGAATATACCGAGATCGTGGCTTATGCACAAGCTCATTACATTACGGTTATTCCTGAAATTGATATGCCGGGGCACACCAATGCCGCCCTATCTTCCTATCCGGAACTTAATGCCAACGGTGTTGCGCCGCCTTTATACACCGGAATTAAGGTTGGTTTTAGCTCATTAACCCTTGACAAAGCCATTACTTATGATTTTATAAATGATGTGATTAAAGAAATAGCAGCCTTGACACCAGGCCCATATATTCACATCGGAGGTGATGAAGTTTTTTCGCCTTCACATTCCGATTACGCCTCTTTTATTACCAGAGTGCAAAATATTGTACAATCCTATGGGAAACGAATGATAGGATGGGAAGAGATCGCCAGGTCTCCGCTAAGTTCCTCATCAATTGCCCAACATTGGAATAATGCTGAACTAGCCAGGACTGCCGTAAAACAAGGAGTAAAAGTCATTATGTCTCCGGCGCCCAAGGCGTATATGGATATGATGTATAACTATTCAACACGACTGGGACAGACTTGGGCAGGATTTATCGATGTAAAAGATGCTTATGGTTGGGATCCGGTAACAAGACTGTCCGGGATCGCCGAAAGTGATGTTTTAGGAGTCGAAGCGCCGCTCTGGACGGAAACCATTCAAACAATTGACGACATCGAACATATGGTATTTCCCAGACTTCCCGGTTACGCCGAAATCGGCTGGTCGTTAAAAGATGGCAAAAGCTGGGATGAGTATGCTGTTCGTCTGGGAGCGCACGGTCCTCGATGGAAAGCCCTTGATATCAATTACTATCCTTCGCCGCAAGTACGCTGGAAATAAAGATTTAACTGAGAAACAGCAAGACTCCTCTCTTAATCTTTTGGATTAAGAGAGGAGTCTTTAAAAAATTACTCCTGGCAATGACTTACTCTCCCAGCCGGTCGCCCGACAAGTACCATCAGCGCAGAGGGGCTTAACTGCTGTGTTCGGAATGGGAACAGGTGGTTCCC
>JARKQY010000020.1 GCA_029974635.1 Bacillota bacterium
CCACTATTGAAACCAATACCGCCACAATCTTGGGAATAAAAGTAAGTGTTTGCTCATTAATCTGGGTTGTGGCCTGAAAAATACTAATCACCAATCCTACTACCAACCCGATGCCAAGCATGGGAGCCGCCACTAATAGAACGGTGGTTAATGCCTCCCGTCCAACCCCAATTACAAAAGTATCGGTCATCGTTTTACCGCCTTTCTAACTGAAACTTAAGATTAAGGAACGGACCACCAAATGCCAGCCATCAACCATCACAAACAACAGAATTTTAAACGGCAGTGAAATCATAATCGGAGGCAGCATCATCATTCCCATTGACATCAGAGTACTGGCAACAATCATATCAATCACCAAAAAGGGAATAAAAATCATAAATCCGATGGTAAATGCGGTTTTTAGTTCACTCACAACAAATGCCGGTATTAACACCTGAGTGGGAATATCCTGCATTTTTTCCGGGCGCTTTAAACGGGCCGCTCCGATAAAAAGTTTTAGATCCTTGGTTCTGGTTTGTTTGTACATAAACTGCCGGATTGGTTCCATCCCTTTTGCAAAAGCGGCTTCCTGGGTCATCCTGCCCTGCAAATATGGTTGCAACGCCGTATCATTTACTTTGGTCCAGGTCGGCCACATGACAAAAAGAGTCAGGAATAAAGCCAACCCAACCATTACTTGGTTGGGCGGCATTTGATTTGTGCCGATTGCTGTCCTTGTAAACGATAAAACGATTATAATCCTGATAAACGAAGTCATCATAATTAAAATAGCCGGAGCTAAGGTGATGACAGTTAATAACAGTAGAATCTGTAAGCTCTGGGCTACTTCATTAGGGCTCTGAGCCGGGTTGACCCCAACCTGGATTTGCGGAACCGGAAAGGTTGAAGCCGTTGCTGCCTGGACAATTGTTCCAATCCCTAATATGATAGCGGTGCTTACGCTAAAAATGATCAAAACCCGCAAAAAATGTTTCTTCATTCACGGCCTCTGCCTTTCATCTTCCAAGCACGAATTTTCTCCAGCCCTTCCTGTAAACGCTGCCTACCGCCCGTTGCATCAACATCGATGGCACCACGCGGATTCATCCCGTTTAAAATCGGGCCCAGCATTCCGGCGAACTTTCCAACCGGTGAATGGTTTCCATGGGCTGTTTTTTCCAATTCGGCATAAAATTCCGGATCGTCAATCTCCTTCAACAAACTGATACCGTGTTCCGAACTCCCGATGAGCAATACTTTTCCATGAACCAATAACAGATAAAGATGGCGATTTTGTCCTAAAAAGAGACTTTCTGCCACCTTAATATGTCTTGCTTGGGAAACCCCGAATTTTCCTGCGAAAAATTTGGTTGCCCAATAGGAAAGGCCTACCACAATAAATAATGATACTAAGGCCCATATCCATTGCCCACTATTAAAATCGGTTCCGGGATCATTTTCGGCTTTTCCCAAAGTTACAACGGGTAGGAGGAATAACCACGCAGCAACTAAAAGAAAAACAATCACCACAACCCGGTTGCGTTTTTCCAAAAAAGTCGCTTCCTTTCTATCGTTTAACTGCGCCTAGGAAAGGCCTTTTATTTATGATAATACTTTGCGGACCGCTTCCAAAACCCTTTCAGGCTGAAATGGCTTAACCACAAAATCTTTGGCTCCCGCTTGAATGGCGTCGATAACCATTGCCTGTTGACCCATAGCGCTGCACATGATAATCATGGCGTTTGGATCCAGCTTGCGGATTTCTTTGACCGCCGTTATCCCATCCATATCCGGCATGGTAATATCCATTGTGACCAAATCAGGCCGCAGTTCACGGAATTTTTCAACCGCTTTAATCCCGTCCTCAGCCTCCCCAACAACCTCATAACCGCCTTTTCGCAAAATGTCCTTAATCATCATTCGCATAAAAGCTGCATCGTCAACTACTAATACTTTATTCCCCACGTTAAATCCCCCTTTTAGGAATTATTGAAGATTTGTAACACGTTCTATCGGACTGATAATATCGGTAATTTTAATTCCAAATGTTTCATCAATGACTACAACTTCGCCCCGGGCAATCAAGCGGCCATTTACATAAACATCCACCGGATCGCTGGCGAGTTTATCGAGCTCAATCACCGAACCCACTCCAAGTTCAAGAATTTCTTTAATCCGCATTTTGGTACTGCCCAATTCTACACTTACCTGAAGGGGAACATCCATAATCAGCTTCAGGTTGCCTCTTCCTTCGGCGGCAGGATACTGCCCCGGCTGTAGATTATTCATAGCCGTTACCTCCTGTAAAGTAATTATTTGTTGGCGGTGGGATTCGGACTTATCCGTTCCAGCGGACTGACAATATCCGTAATTTTGATTCCGAAGTTTTCGTCAATGACCACGACTTCACCCTTGGCGACCAACCGCTGATTAATTTGGATATCAACCATGTCACCGGCGATTTTATCCAGTTCAATGATTGATCCCGGAGACAAATCAAGGATTTCGCGGATCTTTAATGTGGCAGATCCTAGCTCCACCAGCACATTCAACGGCACATCCAGTAGCAGTCCGAAACTATTCGGCTCTTTTAGAAATTTTGACGGGCCGAGCGGCACAAATTCAGCCGGTTGAATGGGTACCCGGACGCGTTTTTCAATCCGGAAACCATCTGCAGTGGTATTGCCTAAAATCGTATAATTCGGATTGTTCCGCGCCGGAGTTTGAACGGGCTGTGGCTGTGCTGCCTGTTCCGGTTGAATGGCAGGGCCGGACTCATTTGCAAATAGCGCGGCGGCGGCTAGTGATTCGTTTATTTGAACCGGTTCCGGAACTGCCGGAATATCCCCAGGGATGTTTACGGACATGTTCATCGTTTTCTCAATCAATACATCGGCCATTTCAACCGCAATATCCGTTGGAATCAGCAGCATGATTTCACTATCCACCAAATCCCCTACCAGAAGCTTAAAGGAAATGGCAACGATCTGCTCGTCAATGCGGCTGCCTGAAATTACGGGTTCCTCCAGGGCAAAATCAACTACCCTGATTTGGGGCGAATTAATTTGAATTTTTTTGGTAAACATATGCGCCAGCGAGGTCGAAGCACTGCCAATCATCTGGTTCATGGCTTCTCCCACTGCGCTTAATTCCATCTGGTCGAAGTTGGTTTTTGGAGATAAATCGTCGGAACCCATCATTAAAGCAGAAATTATCGAGGCATCTTCAGTTTTGACGATGAGAACGTTGCTGCCGGATAAGCCTTCCTTATAATCCACTTCCACGATTAAATAAGGTATCGGATGTTGCTCCTGGATTTTGCGCTGTGTTGATATAAATACCGTGGGCGTATCAATAACGACACGTTGGCTCAAAAGCTCGGATAAAGTGGTTGACGCGGCGCCGTATGTAATATTGCCAATCTCACCCAAAGCATCGATTTGAGTGGATGATAATTCGAATTCCAGTCCCGGTTCTGATTCGGGTTCGGGATCCAGTGCAGCGCCCCGTAAAAGCGCATCTAGTTCTTCTTGAGAGAGGATTTCACGATCCATTGCGGTCACTCATCCCTCTTTATAAATTTGAGCAATCTGAAGGGCCATCCGGTTCTCAACCACTCCCGGACTACCCCTGAATTTCAATTGGTTGCCTACCTTAACCTCTAATAGTCCTTTTACGAGTTGATCCAATTGGATTACATCCCCTACTTGCAAATGCAACAGTTCGCCCACCGTAATATTGGCCCGGCCAAGCTCGACGATGACCGGAACTTGAGCCCAATTCAACCGGTTTTGAAGTGAGGCGGCGCTTTCCAGGTTGGCAAGCTGTTTGGAACTTCTGGTAAACCAAACTTGAGCGTTTAACCGGTCCAATATCGGCTCTATCACCGCAAACGGCAAACAAACATTCATCAGGCCAAAGGCTTCGGAGATGCGGACTTCCAGCGTAATCAATACTATCATATCGGTTGGCGGTATGATCTGCGTGAATAAAGGATTTAACTCAATGCTTTCAAAGGCTGGGTTGAGCTCCACCACAACTTGCCAGGCTTCCTTAATGGGAGGAATCATCCGGGCCATAACCCGTTTGATAACGGTCTGCTCAACATCGGTGAGTTCCCTGATTTTTTCTACCGAGTAGCCGAATCCGCCCAATAAGCGATCAACGATTACAAATGCCAGTTGCGGTTGAATTTCGATTACCATATTCCCATCCAGCGGACGCAGCGAATAAATCGTCATGACCGTTGGATTATGAAGTGATTTGACAAATTCGTCATAGTTCATCTGCCCGATGGATACAACCTGCGCCCGGACCATGGTCCGTAAATATGTAGAGAATGCGGTAGTCACCAGCCGGGCGAAATTCTCATGCAGCATGGTTAAGGTGCGGGTCTGATCCTTCGAAAGCTTATTCGGCCTTCGGAAATCATATGGCTTAACCTTCTTTTTCTTTTCGTCGCTTATGACTTCCTCAACTTTGATGCTGCCGGAAGAAAGCGCCTCTAATAGGGCATCTATCTCGGATTGTGAAAGGACATCAGCCACTTAGACAGCACCTCCCTATTGAATCATAAAATCTTCAAAAAATACATGCCTGACTTTCGGTCCGCCTAAAACCCCGTTGAGCTTATTATTTATTTCGATGCTCAGTTTCTCTTTCCCTTCTTTTTCATCAATATTGTCCTTGGTTTTGGTACGTAAAATGCTGATTACCAGGTCCCGAAGTTGCGGGACTCTTTTTACGACCTCTTCCTTGACTTTTTCATTATTTACGACTTCCAAGGTGATATTGACCTTGAGATAATGCTCTGCGCCGGGTTCGGAGGCCAGGTTTACGATGAGCTCGTTCAGCGGAACCAGCAGCCCGAACTCCTCCGCCGGACCGCTCGAACCCGGGCTTTTTTGGCTGTCATCGGAACCCACGACCCTTTCCCGGATAATGGTGGTCCTCCCTTTGCCGCTAAAGTTGATTATCAACACAGTGGCCATAATCATAATCATAATCATCAAGCCGATGAGGCCAAATATAATTTTCATGGTAAAATTATTCGGATTATTGGAAGCCGTGGTGCTCTTCGTAACGTTTACCGCTTTTTCGTCTGCCACTTGTTCAGCCCTCCCTGGAACAACTCTCATTTGTTCATTATAATGATACTATTTACCGTCAAATATATCAACTATTTCCATCATACCTGTATCAAAAATATCTCATTTTTGTAACAACCGCCATCATAATTCCTCGTTCGTTTCCGAGAAATTCTTATTACTGATGGTTTGCCGGTATTGGACAATCCGTTTGATAATCTCGGATACGTCTTCCTTGACCACCAATTTCTTGCCGTTGGTGAGGGTGATAACCGCATCCGGCGTAGCTTCAATCGTTTCAATCAAATGAGGATTGATAAATATCTCTTCGTCATTCAGACGGCTTACCTTGACCATTTAAGCCACTTCCTTATAGTAAATCTCAACTCCGCGTCGCTGCGCACGCAATGTTTGTAATGACTTTGACGGAATCCCCTTTTTTATTTTTCTCCCCGACCCCTTCCCGAAGGAAGAGGCCGGGAGAGATTAGTATTTAAGAGATCACCGCTTCAGATTAACCAGTTCCTGCAGCATCTCATCCGAGGTGGTGATGACCCGGGAGTTGGATTGAAAGCCCCGTTCGGTGACGATCATATCGGTAAACTCCGCCGAGAGATCCACATTGGACATTTCGATGGCCCCCGGTGTAACCAGGCCCCGGTCCCCTGTGCCGGCGACACCTATCCGGACGTCACCGGAGTTGTTGGACTCGGAAAACATCGTATCGCCCACTCTGATTAAACCGCCGGGATTGGTGAAGCTGGCAATGGCGATCTGAGCCAGGCTCTGGGTCAGCCCGTTGGAGAAAGTGCCGACAATGATTCCGGTTTTGCCGATAGTAAACCCGTTTAGCTCACCCATGGCGTATCCGTCCTGGGAATACGTCTCCATGGAATCCGGTGAAATGTATACCGCATCCGGATCTAGAGGCCGGTTTTTAGCCTGTTGCGTTAATTGGCCAAAATCCGGGTTAACCGTCATCGGCGCCGCTCCTATTGGTGTGCAGGTAATCGGGCCGCCGGTGGCCGATATCAACCTCCCCGAGGAGTCAAAAGTCAGAACGCCGGTATTACCGGCCAACGGCAACCCGCCTTCATCCGTGGTCGTCCAGGACCAAGTATTGATACCGGTTTTGGTAACCGTTGTCACGAACGTATGACTGTTTCCCAATGAATCAAAGACTCTGCTGGTGGTATTTATCGGTTGGGCCGGGTGAAAAGTTCCCGTTGCCTGCGTTCCGCCGGCTACATATTCAAAGTAACTGCCATCAGCCGCCCCAGCTACCGGCAAATTTATGGCTGCGTCTGTAGCGTCAAGGACTCCATTCCCATCCCAGTCTACCCCAAAAGGACCTCCGGTTACGGTAGTTATATTATTAGTAGCCGGATCAACGCTAATTGTACCAGTGGCGCCCAAAAGTTCACCGCCGCCCCGGACTATAGTGGCCGTCCAAGTATACTCATAAAATCCGGTGGGAACGATCTCGAATTCAATGACGCAACTATTGCCGGTGCCGTCATCCACATTTAAGGTGCCGTACCCCAGCAAGCCGTCAATGGCGGGATGAATATTGCCGCCGAAATCGATCTCCGTGGTTGCGCGGGGCTGAATGGTCTGCCCCACCGGCAGTTGAATCGTGGTGGTGGTGGTATTGGTATTGATATTCCCGGAGCTGTCCGCCATCCATCCCCGGACCATCAATCCGTTGGAAGAGTTGACAATCCGGCCGTCCTTTTCCTTGATGAAGTTCCCGGCCCGGGTATAGTAATTCTGGGAGCCGTCGCTCAAAATAAAGAATCCGTCGCCTTGCAGGGCCAGGTCGGTAATCTGGCCGGTGTTCTGCAGGTTGCCCTGGGAATGCAGCACATCGATACTGGCCACATTCATCCCCAGGCCGATCTGCATCGGGTTGATTCCGCCCCGGCTGCCGTCGGGACTGGGGGCCGAAGCGCCCCGCATGGTCTGGTTCAGGGCATCCTGGAACGTGACCCGGCTTGCCTTGTAGCCAACCGTATTAACATTTGCAATATTATTGCCGATGGCGTCCATCCGGACCTGGTGGTTCCGCAGGCCGGTGACTCCGGCATACATCGAACGCATCATGGTTAAAATCGACCTCCTGTAAAATTTCTTGGTTTCCCGCCTCCGTCGTTCGGCGGGGGTTGGGCTTTCATATGAAAGCCCCTCGGCTTCCCGGTTAGAGGTCCAGCCTATTGTTTGACGATCACCGCGCTGTCGATATTGGTAAAGACATTCTCTTTCAAACTGCCGCTGTCAACGGCGGTAATCACTGTCCGGTTTTTAATACTGACCACCAATGCCATCCTGTCCATTAAAATCAATGATTCCTTGGCTCCCTTGGCCTCGGCGCGGTTTACCGCTTCTTGCAACTGCGCCAGCTCATCCTTGTTCAGGGTAATCTCACGGGATTCCAGCCGTTTCAAAGCATGGGCCGAGAATTTGACCTCGGTTTGGCCGTCCAGTTGTCCCTGAAAAATGGTTTCGAAACTGGGTCCGCTCACTTGCGGCTGCGGCCGTTGGCTGGTTCCGGGAGCTACCGGCCCGATTTGGGGTGGCCGGATTAAAATCTTTTCGTTCATATCGCGGCCTCGTCAGGAATAATGTTCCAAATATCCTTGAATTCGATTGCATCCTCGATATTGTTGGAAGTCATCAGCTTAATGTACACAAAATCATTTTCGTCCGTTACGATCTTGCTCCCGGTAATCGTAACTTCCTTAAGTCCCAGGGTGTTCGAATCGTAGGTACGGACATAAACTTTGCTGCCGATGAGATTTTGCGCCTCATTCCAGAGGCCTTCGGTGCTGAAAACCGTCTTGGCCTCCGACGACTTTATCTCCCGGCCGTTTTCCAGGACTAAATAGGTCGTGCCTTGATTGATCCTGGTAGAAATAACTCGGCCGTATAATAATTCAGAACCCTGATCCCCGGTTACTTCAGCCTTAATGGTCTGGCCGATCATGGTGGTGGCTTGCTGGAGTTCAGTGGCTTTTACCAGGTTTTGAATCTGTTCCAGGGAAGAGAATTGCGCCATCTGGGCGATAAACTCCTTGTCCTCCATGGGTGACAACGGATCCTGATTTCGCATTTGAGTCACCAACAACAGCAGGAATTGATCCTTCCCCATTTCATCGCCGGTGTTCCGTTTAGTGCCGGTGGTGCCGGTGGTCAACGTACTGTAAGTTTGCTCGGTATTGTTTACCTGCAAGGTTCTCACCTCCTTTTTAAGCTATTAAGTCGATTACCGTCTCCTGCAGTGATTTGGGAGTTGGGGCGGCTTCCTCCCGGACTCCGGAGTCCCCTTGGGCGCCGGATAAACCGTTGGAATCCTTGAAAGCTCCGGCCTCTCCCTGGCTGTTGGCAGCCTGGTTGTAATTCTGTTCGTAAGTGCCGGTTCCCACGGAAACCGTTACATTCTCAATTTGCAGGCCGCTCTCCCGTAAATGGTCACGTAATTGATTGAGATTGGTTTCGATGATCCCCTTTACCTGTTGGGATTCAGCTACGAATCTGGCTGTAACCACTTGATTTTCCACTGCAATCTTCAGTTGGAGCTTGCCCAGGTGTTCCGGTTTCAGGTTGATCTCCATTTCACTATGGCTGCCGGCCAGCATCAGTTTGGCGTTCTCCACTATCTGGGCGAACAAATGGCCCTTACCCGCCGCTTGAGCGCCGGTTGCGGCCATTTCCTGAAGCTGTCCCGAAGCTGTCTGGTGCTGTTGCAGTTGCATCCCCGGTATCATCTGCGACTTGTCCGGATTTTCGCCGATCACCGACTGGGTTTGCAATACAGCCATATTCAATGGTTTGCCTTCACCGGAAACTGCCCCGGCTTTTCCCGCCACCGCGGCGTTTTGCAGATTTTGCTGCAGTTCATCCTGATTATGGGGTGCATTTTGGGTATCCGCTCCTGCGGCGGCCTTGTTCTGAAAAGCTTTCAATACCGCCGAATTCAAGCTTTCAAGGGGCGTAGCAGTATTTTCCTTGGTATTCACGGAGGTATCGCCAACAATAACCGGTTTCTGAGAGTTGTGCTCCGTTTTCCCGGTTGCATTCCCCGTTAACAAGGTTCCGGATTCGGCTACGGCGGCAGCAGCCGCGGTCTGCACAGCCGGTGCAAGAGAATCCCCGGCCAATATAGCCGGCTTTTGATCCGCTACCGTTCCCTGCAGATGTTGAACTTGTTGCTGCCCGGAAAGCGGTGCGGCCTTGCTTTGGGTATCCGGATCAGCCTGTGCTTCGGCCATGGCCGATGCGGCCGGATTCAAACCGGATTCGCCCGCTTTACTTGCCGCGACACCGGCAACGGGCGTCCCTTCCCCGGAAACAAGCTCCGCCACTGTATTACCCTGCTGTTGTAGCTCCGGATTTACGGATGCAACGGCTTGATTGGTAACGTTGGCAACAGTTTGGAAATCCTCCGGTTTGGATGCTGCGCCGTCACTCTCCGGTTGATCCGGCGCTTTACCTGACGTGCCGGCCTTTTCCGATGTTTCACGGGACTGGTTCATCCGGGCGCTGGAGGAGTTCCGGTCGGGTTTTTTCCGGTCAACCCGCCGGTCGTATGCTGCTGAATCATCTTGCAGTTCCTGATGCCGGGTCAGCTTTTGATCCCCATCGAAGGGCCGGTCTTCCCAAATCTTCCGGTTTTTTTCCCCGAAGGATTCCGCGGAACCTTTCGCGGCTGTTTCCAAGTAACTCTGAAAATTACTTTGAGACGAACCCGGTTGCCAATTCTTCCTGGACTGGATTAAGTCGCCGGGTTGAAATTTGGTCTCGGGAAGCTGAAATGTCACGGCTGCCCTGGCATTTGATAATTCCGACATATATTCACCTCCTTTCGTCTATTATAAGTTATCGGATGATCTTCACGAAGAGATTAGCGGTTTTAATTATTAATTGCACATTGTTGGCTTTTTGAGATTTTGGTACAGATAAAATGCAAATCGAAAAATTAAGTTATACGTAAAAAATTCATTTTCGAAAACAGAATTTAAAATTAAAATAAAAAAGCCGGGAATCACGGGACGGTTTCCATAAGCATTTCTCCTTTCAGTTCCCACAACAACGAACAAGGGGAAATGCCAAAGTTCAGCCCCAAAAACGCCGCAAACATTTTGTCTGCGGCGTTCGCACTCTCTTCCATGACAGTGATTAAACGATATGATAAGATATATATGACAGTTTTATGTCTATTTTCTATATAGATTAACCGACAATTTATTGCGGAAATAGTCGGACTTGAAATAACCATACAATGTAAACTTAATTCAAGGAGGGCTTTATTGTGGATACACTCGAAAATATGAGAAAAGCACTTAACTACATTG
>JARKQY010000024.1 GCA_029974635.1 Bacillota bacterium
TGAAATGATTATGCCGGGTGACAATGTAAAGATGACCATCGAACTAATCACCCCCATCGCCATGGAAGAGAAACTGCGGTTCGCGATTCGCGAAGGCGGACGTACCGTCGGTTCCGGTGTGGTTACCAAAGTTATCGAATAGGCATTGCAATAATAATTACGATGTAATCCATTATGAATAAGTGAAGGTTAAGCGTATGGATTTACTAGTGTAGAGCGTCATGTATATAAACTACACTGAAAAATAGCGACGACGCTCTACTTAAAGTAATTCGTTGCTGAAAGAATTGATAGTAAATAGTAATATGTAATGAATTGCTAGTTTTTAGTAAATACTCAGCCTAACCTGGTAAAGAGGAGGGAAATCATATGGCCACTCAGAAAATCAGGATCCGCTTAAAAGCATTTGATCATAAATTGCTGGATCAATCAGCGGAGAAGATTGTCGAGACGGCGAAAAGGACCGGCGCTTATGTTTCCGGACCAATTCCACTTCCGACTGAAAAGAATATTTATACGATTCTTCGGTCAGTCCATATTGACAAGGATTCACGCGAGCAATTTGAAATGAGAACTCATAAACGCTTGATCGATATTTTAGATCCCAGTTCAAAAACAGTCGATGCATTAATGAGGTTGGACTTACCCGCTGGGGTTGATATTGAGATTAAGTTGTAAATCATTAGTTTAGGGTTTTAGGTTCGGGTCAATCGTTCAGCGTTCCGAGTTCCGGGTTCAAGGTTTTCGAGTCGCAATGCTTAAGCGTGGAACGATGAACACGAAACGCGGAACGAGCATCCTCGAGTTCACAGAAAAAAACGCAGAACGCAAAACCCGCAAGTTGCTAGAAGGGGGCGCAAGAAATGGCCAAAGGTATATTAGGTAAAAAAATTGGAATGACTCAAGTCTTTACTTCGAAAGGGCAGGCAGTTCCGGTAACTGTCGTTGAAGCCGGCCCATGTATTGTTGTTCAAAAAAAGACGACCGCTACTGATGGGTATGAAGCGGTTCAGTTGGGATTCGGCGAACAAAAAGAACGGTTAGTCAATAAACCGCTGAAAGGGCATTTTCAAAAATCAGGTTCTGGTAAAAATTTCAAGTTTCTTAAAGAAATCCGACTGGATGTCGGCGAAAACTATGATTTGGGCCAAGAGATCAAGGCAGATGTTTTTAATGAAGGCGAATATGTTGATGTTACCGGAACTTCCAAAGGGAAGGGTTTTGCCGGCGTCATCAAACGGTGGAACTTTAACCGGGCTTCCATGACTCATGGTTCGATGTATCACCGGCGTTCCGGATCTTTAGGCGCTACCGACCCCGCGCGGGTTTTTAAAGGTCGAAAACTTCCGGGAAGATTAGGTGGCGTTCAAACAACCATTCAAGGGTTGGAAATTGTCAAGGTCGACTCGGGCCGTAATATTCTGTTAATTAAAGGCGCGATTCCCGGAGCCAACGGCTCATATTTACTAGTGAAGAAGACTGTTAAAAACGCCAAGAAGTAGTTTTGATTTTCGATAAAGGAGGGGATAAAATGCCGACCGTACCAGTTTATAATGTAAAAGGATCGCAGGTAGGCGAAATCGCCCTGAATGATAACATTTTTGCTATTAAGGTTAATAAGCCTTTATTGCATGAAGCGGTCACCATGCAGCTCGCTTCTCAGCGGTTGGGAACGGCTGCCGCTAAAAGTCGATCTTTTGTACGCGGTGGAGGACGGAAACCTTATCGTCAAAAGGGAACCGGTCAAGCTAGGCATGGCAGCAGGCGCTCACCGATTTGGAGAGGCGGTGGAGTGGTTTTTGGACCTACTCCGCGGGATTATGGCTATAATTTACCTAAAAAAGCACGGCGTCAAGCTCTAAAATCCGCTTTATCAGCCAAAGTTGAGGCCGGTGAGATTATTGTAGTCGATCTGATTCAAGTGGCGGAGCCGAAGACCAAAGAAGTAATTCAGATTCTCAATAATTTGAAGACGGAAAATGCATTGATTGTCACAGGGATTGACGATATCAATCTCTACAAATCAGCCCGTAATATTCCCGGAGTTACAACTATGGTTAGCGAAGGGTTGAATGTTTATGATATCTTATCCCATAACCATCTGGTTATTACCAAAGATGCAGTGGGGAAGGTAGAGGAGGCTCTAGCGTAATGGAAGCAAGAACCTTAATTAAACGTCCGATTATAACAGAGAAGACGACCCGGTTGATGGAGCAAAGTAAATATTGCTTTGTGGTTGATCCACGTGCAAATAAAATTCAGATTAAGCAAGCTATTGAAGAAATATTTAAGGTAAAAGTCACCTCAGTTAATACCTTTAACTTACTCGGTAAGGTTAAGCGAATGGGCCGTCATGAAGGGCGTCGCCCAAGCTGGAAAAGAGCTGTGGTAACTCTTAAAAAGGGAGACCGGATTGAGTTCTTTGAAGGAGTATAATTTTTTAATTAGTTTTTTAGATTACTATAGGAGGTAGGGAAAATGCCGGTAAGAAAATACCAGCCAACCTCACCTGGGCGAAGATTTATGACAGTTTCCGATTTTAAGGAAATAACCAAAACAAAGCCGGAGAAATCATTGCTGGAACCGCTATGTAAAACCGGTGGACGCAATTCATCGGGACGGTTAACCGTTAGACATCGCGGTGGCGGGCATAAGCAAATGTATCGGGTGATTGATTTTAAACGGAATAAACATGATGTTCCCGCCAAAGTGGCTGCATTGGAATACGATCCGAATCGTTCGGCGCGGATTGCTTTATTGCATTACGCGGATGGCGAGAAACGTTATATTTTGGCTCCTGCTGGTTTAAAGGTCGGGGATACAGTTGTCTCAGGACCGAATTCCGACATTAAACCCGGGAATGCTTTACCTTTGATAAATATACCGGTTGGTACCATTATTCATAATATCGAATTAAAGAAAAACGGCGGCGGGCAATTGGTCCGAACCGCGGGAGCCGGAGCCCAGTTAATGGCTAAAGAGGGCGAGTACGCCAATGTTAGGCTTCCATCTGGAGAAATGCGTTTGATCCGGGTTGATTGTATGGCCACCATCGGGCAGGTAGGAAACGAAGAGCACGAAAATATCAGTATCGGAAAAGCAGGCCGGTCGCGCTGGCTGGGTAAAAAACCCGCAAACCGCGGCGTAGTTATGAATCCTATCGATCACCCTCATGGCGGGGGAGAAGGCCGTTCTCCCATTGGCCGCGCTCCGGTGACGCCTTGGGGTAAACCTGCTTTGGGACATCGTACCCGGAAGCATAAAGCTTCTGATCGACTAATTGTCAAACGGCGATCCTAAAAAGATTATTGAATACGTTTCCGGATTTGTATATATCTTGGAACAATTCGGATCGTCCGGTAGTATTTCGAGTTGGAGGGGTAAATAATGTCACGATCCTTAAAAAAAGGACCTTATGTGCAAGCAAGTCTTCTCAAAAAAATCGAAGAAATGAATGCCAAAGGTGAAAAGAAAGTTATTAAAACATGGACCCGGAGTTCAACCATTTTTCCGGAAATGGTGGGCCATACCTTGGCTGTTCATGACGGCCGGAAGCATGTCCCTATTTATATCACCGAGGATATGGTTGGTCATAAATTAGGTGAATTCGCTCCCACTCGTACCTTCAGAGGCCATGGTTCACGTACTGAAAAAACCACGGGGGCCGCGAGAGGCTAATTTATATTACTATACTTGCAAGGCGGTATATTAAGTAAGTACTTAGTAAGCTGCAATGTACCGTCTGAAGAAGCCATATTGGAATGGGGAGGGATTATTTTGGAAGCCAAAGCAGTTGCTAAATTTGTGCGGATTGCGCCTCGAAAAGCCCGTTTTGTGATTGACCAAATTAGGGGTAAAAAGGTCAATGACGCACAAACAATCTTAAAATTTACACCACGATTTGCCGCCGATGTAATTGGTAAAGTGTTGAACTCGGCGGTTGCCAATGCAGAAAACAATAATAAATTAAACCGGGAACACCTGGTCGTTTCTGAAGCATATGTTGATCAAGGTCCTACGATGAAAAGATTCATGCCGCGCGCGCAAGGCCGGGCTTCAATGATTCACAAGCGCACCAGCCATATAACGATTGTTGTGGCAGAGAAGGAGGGCTAATTATGGGTCAGAAGGTCCATCCGATTGGATTTCGAATCGGTATCATCAAAGATTGGGACGGGCGTTGGTTTGCCCGTAAAAAGGAGTATGCTGGTTTAATCCTTGAGGACCAAAAAATCCGGAAATATGTGAAAAAACGTCTTTTTGCTTCAGGTATTGCCAAAATCGAAATTGAAAGGGCTGCCAACCGTGTGAAAGTTACCATTCATACTGCACGCCCCGGCATGGTAATCGGACGGCAAGGAACTGAAGTCGAAGTGATTCGTAAAGAGATTGAAAAGTTTTCCGGAAAACAAGTTCAGTTAAATATTGCGGAAGTTAAATCACCGGAATTAAACGCCCAATTAGTGGCCGAGAATATTGCATTTCAATTGGAACGGCGTACTTCGTTCCGGCGCGCCATGAAACAGTCCATTGGCCGGTCAATTAAGTTTGGTGCTTTGGGAGTGAAAGTTTCATGCAGCGGCCGGCTTATGGGAGCTGAAATTGCAAGAACGGAAGGTTATAGTGAGGGAAAAGTACCCTTACACACTTTGAGAGCTGATATTGACTACGGTTTTGCCGAAGCGAATACCACCTATGGCAAAATCGGGGTTAAGGTATGGATTTATAAAGGTGAAATCCTCCAAACAAAAAAACGGCTTGTAAGAGCTGAGGGAGGTGCTTAAAGTTGTTAGTTCCGAAACGTGTTAAACACCGTAAAGTTATGCGCGGCCGGATGACGGGAAAAGCTCTTAAGGGTTCCACGCTCGTTTTGGGAGATTATGGCCTGCAGGCAACTGAACCGGGATGGATTACTAATGTTCAGATCGAGGCGGCCCGTATCGCATTGACCCGTCATATTAAGCGGGGCGGTAAAGTGTGGGTTAAAATCTTTCCGGATAAACCGGTTACTGCAAAACCGGCTGAAACCCGGATGGGAAGTGGAAAAGGATCTCCGGAACATTGGGTGGCCGTGGTTAAACCAGGGCGGGTTATTTTTGAAGTTACCGGGGTTGAAGCAGAACTGGCTCGTGAGGCCATTCGTTTGGCTGCACATAAACTTCCGATCAAATGTAAGTTCATAAAACGAGAGGAAGCGGGTGGGGAAGCAAATGAAAGCTAAGGAAGTTAGAGATATGACCAATGATGAATTGCAAGTGAAACTAGGTAGTTTGAAAGAAGAATTATTTAACCTTCGTTTTCAAGTTGCCACCGGTCAATTGGATAACCCGATGCGCATTAAAGATGTACGAAAAAGTATCGCCCGTGTTAAAACAATATTACGGGAACGGGAACTGGGTATTAAGGCAATTTAACCGGAAATATTTATACAATGCTTCATTTTAAAGTACAAACACCGTGAAAGTTAATATACTCGGGTGCGAGTACAAGGAGGTAAATCAATGCTGGAACGTTCACTTCGAAAGACCAGAATAGGGCTTGTTGTTAGTGATAAGATGGATAAGACCGTAGTGGTTGCAGTGGAACGATTGGTGCGTAATCCGCTTTACGGTCGGATCATTAAAATGACCAATAAGCTCAAAGCTCACGATGAAACTAATGAGTGTCGCGTCGGCGATAAAGTTAAGTTAATGGAAACTAGGCCCATCAGTAAAGACAAGAGATGGCGGGTTGTTAATATCATTGAAAAAGCGAAGTAATTCCCGCGATGGGGATCAGTTTCGTGAAAGGAGGAACCGACCGTGATTCAGGCGCAAACTTTTTTAAATGTTGCAGATAACTCTGGCGCCAAGCAGGTTATGTGTATTAAAGTATTGGGAGGCTCCAAAAGGCGTTATGCCCGGGTTGGAGACCTGATAATAGCGGTCGTTAAGGATGCACTTCCACCGTCGGCTGCCAGAAAAGGAGCAGCTGGAGGCAGCGTAAAAAAAGGTGATGTGGTAAAAGCTGTTGTGGTTCGCACCACCAAGGAGACCAAACGTCCGGATGGTTCATATATCCGGTTTGATGATAACGCTGCAGTTATTCTTAACGAACAGATGAACCCGAGAGGCACCCGTATTTTTGGGCCGGTTGCTAGAGAACTTCGTGATAAAAACTTTATGAAGATTGTATCGTTGGCTCCGGAAGTTCTTTAGACGGTTTCGCGGAGTGCGCGGGCAGAGGAGGAAACATTATGAGCGCGAAAACGAAACTTAAAAAAGGTGATGAAGTTTATATTATTTCCGGTAAGGATCGAGGCCGGCGCGGAAAGATTCAAAGGGTATTGTCAAGTGAAGGTGCAGTAATCATTGAAGGTTTAAATCTTGCCAAAAAACACGCGAAACCGACCAAAGCAAGTCCGCAAGGCGGAGTTATCGATAAAGCCTTACCAGTTAAGGTAGCGAAGGTGATGCTGGTTTGTTCGGGATGCAATCAGCCTACAAGATTTCGCAGGCAGCAAGCTGTTGATGGCGCTAAAGTCAGGATCTGCCAACATTGCGGCAGGACCTTGGATTGATAAGGAATTGCCACAGGCAATTTTAAATTAAAGTTATGCTTTTATAATGGAGGGAGGTGCGACCATTGTCGCGGCTTAAAGAAAAATATACCCGTGAAGTTTTACCGGGCTTAAAAAACCGGTTTGGATATTCAAATGTAATGGAGATTCCTGATATTAAAAAAGTAGTCATTAATATGGGAGTCGGCGAGGCTACGGGCGACGCCAAAGCAATTGATGCCGCTGTTACTGATCTTACAGCCATTTCCGGGCAGAAGCCCATTGTAACTCGAGCCAAAAAGTCGATATCGGCATTTAAACTTCGTGCCGGGGTTGCGATTGGATGTAAGGTAACTTTGCGAGGCAAGCGTATGTATGAATTTTTAGATAAATTATTCAACTTAGCCCTCCCGAGAATTCGGGACTTCCGGGGTGTATCTCCCAAAGCTTTTGACGGCAGAGGTAATTATACTTTGGGAGTTCGCGAACAATTAATTTTCCCGGAGATCAATTACGATAAAATTGATAAAGTTCGCGGAATGGATATAGTCATTGTTACATCCGCTAAAAATGATGAAGAAGCTTTTGAGCTGTTGAAATTAATGGGAATGCCTTTCAGGGCTTAAGGGAGGGTGAAAAATGGCTAAAACATCAATGATTATTCGTTCAAAACGGACTCCAAAATTTGCGGTACGACGCCATAATCGGTGCAATCTATGCGGGCGCCCACATGCTTATATGCGTAAGTTTGGAATTTGCCGTATCTGCTTCCGGACTTTGGCTCATCGGGGAGAACTTCCTGGTGTCACTAAAGCTAGTTGGTAGTAGTTTCTTTGGAACATAAATTTCCGCATAAAGTCCCGTGTGTAAAAATTTGCTCCGCTTTAATGGAAGGAGGTTTTATTTAAATGGTTATGACCGATCCAATTGCTGATATGCTTACCAGAATTCGAAATGCGACTATCGTTAAGGATAAAGCCGTCGAGATTCCATCCTCGAAAATAAAAAAGGAATTGGCCCGAATCTTGAAAGAAGAAGGCTATATTCAGGATTATGAAACAATTGAGAATGATAAACAAGGTGTCATTCGAGTCTACCTTAAATATAGCGGCAGGGAAAATGTGATTTCAGGCTTAAAACGAATTAGTAAACCGGGTCTTAGGGTGTATGCGCAAAAAGAGGAAATCCCCAAAGTGTTGGGAGGACTGGGTACAGCTGTATTATCCACTTCACAAGGGGTTATGACCGACCGAAAAGCACGGCAAGCCGGAATCGGCGGTGAAGTTATTTGTTATATCTGGTAGTAGAGCTAGTGATTCGTAACCAGTTATTAGTACAATGGTTAATTTAGTCATTTAGTTAATAACCAATAACTAATAACTAACAAGATCGGGGGTGTATTTTATGTCAAGAATCGGGCGAAAACCTATTATTGTACCCCAAGGGGTTCAAGTTGAAATTAATGGCAATACTGTTAAAGTAAAAGGGCCTAAGGGAGAATTGGTTCGGGATCTTCATCCGGAAATGAAATTAGTTTTAAGTGATTCGGAATTGAAAGTCGAACGTCCTTCCGATGAAAAAAAGCATCGCTCTTTACATGGATTAACCAGGACTCTTGTTTCAAATATGGTGGACGGTGTTACCAAAGGATTTTCGAAAACACTTGAAATTACCGGCGTGGGTTATAAAGCAGCCAAACAGGGATCAAATCTTCAATTGACATTGGGCTATTCGCATCCTATCGAAATCAAACCATTTCCAGGAATCGAATTTGAGGTTCCGGCGCCAACCAAGATTGTAGTAAAAGGAATTGACAAACAGGCAGTTGGTGAGACCGCGGCTCAAGTTCGGGCCCTCCGGGAACCTGAACCTTATAAAGGTAAAGGCATCAAATATGATAATGAAGTTATCCGGCGGAAAGCCGGAAAAGCAGGTAAGGCAGGTAAGAAGTAATTCCAAATTCACTAATGTTTTAAGTTGCGTTGGTGTGCAATGCAGCGAAAGGAGTGACCGGTTATGTTTCACAAGCCTAAACGGCGTGAAGCAACATTACGCAGACATATACGTCTTCGCAAGAAAGTTTCTGGAACTGCTGAACGTCCCAGGTTAAGCGTATACCGTAGTTTGCACCATATTTATGCCCAAGTTATTGATGATGCAAAAGGAGTAACCTTGGTAGCGGCTTCAACAGTGGAACCAGAACTCCGTGACAAATTGAAGAATAGTGGCGGAAATATCGAAGCGGCCAAGGCTGTGGGTTTAGCCATCGCCAAAAAGGCCCTGGAAAAAGGTATTACGAAGGTTGTATTTGACCGCGGCGGACAGATATATCATGGTCGAGTAGCGGCTTTAGCTTCCGCTGCCAGGGAAAGCGGCTTAGAATTTTAGGTTGGCAAGGGGGGATTTGTATGAAACGAATCGATTCAAGTGAAATGGAATTGACAGAAAAAGTCGTCCATATTAATCGGGTTGCCAAAGTTGTAAAAGGTGGCCGCCGGTTCAGTTTCAGTGCATTGGTCGTGGTCGGAGATGGAAAAGGCCATGTTGGAATGGGACTTGGTAAGGCTGCTGAAGTTCCGGAGGCAATTCGTAAGGGCGTTGAAGATGCCAAAAAGAACCTAATTGAAGTTCCTCTTAATGGAACTACGATTCCTCATATTATTGAAGGTAATTTTGGCGCTGGAAAAGTTCTTCTGAAACCGGCTTCTCCGGGGACAGGAGTAATTGCCGGCGGACCAGTACGTGCAGTACTTGAGAGCGCTGGAATCCGGGATATTTTAACGAAGTCGTTAGGCTCATCCAATGCATTAAATATGGTAAATGCCACTATCACCGGTTTGAAAGGCCTTAAAAAACCGGCTCAGGTTGCAGAATTGCGTGGCAAAACCGTGGATGAAATCTTCGGTTAGGAGGAGAAATCATGCCCAGAGCAAAAAAGGCTGATTCAAAAGGAAAAACCATTTCAGTAACCTGGATATCCAGCACCATTGGTAGGAACCGGGTACAAAGAGCCACAATTCAAGCATTAGGGTTAACAAAATTAAATCAAACTGTAGAAAAAGTTGATAATCCTGCCATCCGCGGGATGATTAAAAAGGTTGAGCATTTAGTCCAAGTAAAAGAAGCTTAGGGGGTGTCCCACGATGAAACTATTTGAACTCGGGCCGGCACCCGGTGCCAAAAAGGATCCGAAGCGGGTTGGCCGGGGTATTGGCTCCGGTTTAGGTAAAACTTCCGCTAAAGGACATAAAGGGCAAAAAGCCCGATCCGGCGGTGGGAAAGGTCCTGCTTTTGAAGGCGGTCAAACTCCGTTACAACGCAGGCTTCCCAAACGAGGTTTCACCAATATTTTTAAAAAGAAAATTATCGCTGTTCCTTTAGAAGAATTGAATCGGTTTGATAACGGAACTGAAGTAACGCCCCAGTTGCTTTTGGAGACTGGAATCATAAAAAAGATAGGCGATGGCGTAAAAGTTTTAGGGAACGGAGATCTCAAAAAGAAACTGATAGTTAAAGGTACCAGTTTTAGCAAGTCGGCAATCGCCAAGATCGAAAAAGCCGGCGGCAAAGTTGAGGTGATTTAGATGCTCGAGGCCATTAAAACAGCCTTTAAACTTCCCGATTTACGAAGGAAGATAATATGGACGTTGGTACTATTAGGTATTTTCCGTCTGGGCGTTCATATTCCGGCACCCGGGCCATGGGATGCGGGTAAATTAGCCAATTTGTTAGGTGGCGGCGGTAACCTCTTCGGATTGCTAGATTTGATGGCTGGCGGAGCTTTGCGTAAGATGTCCGTTTTTGCCATGAGCGTAAACCCGTATATTACTTCGTCGATCATTGTTCAATTATTGACGATGGTTATTCCTGCACTGCAACAGATGCAAAAAGAGGGCGGCGAAGGCCGGAGAATTATTTCCCAGTATGTCCGGTATGGAACGGTAGTTTTATCGATAATTCAAGGAGCTGCTTATGCCTTCGGGTTGCAGGGAGCGATGAGCAACCCCACGGCTTGGGATTTTGTTTTGATTATCATGTCGTTAACAGCCGGTTCGGTATTTTTGATGTGGTTAGGGGAAGTTATTTCCGAAAAAGGTATCGGCAACGGTATTTCTTTATTAATCTTCGCCGGTATTGTTGCCCAGTTGATTCCAAGCGCAATTGGAGTATCTAAGACATTGGGTTCCAGAGGACTGGGGGTGTCATTCCTCAGTGTAATCATATTCGGAATTTTGGCAATAGCCATCGTAGCCGGAGTCGTTTTTGTTACTCAGGGCGAACGCAAAATTCCGGTTCAATATGCCAAACGCATGGTAGGGCGTAAAATGTACGGCGGCGGTTCAACCTATTTACCGATGCGGGTTAACCAGGCGGGAGTTATACCAATCATTTTCGCATCCTCCATTCTGATGTTCGGTCCGACATTGGCAGGTTTTTTTCCTGAGAAGAATACGTTTCGTGACATTTTAATGTGGTTCTCTCCGGGAAGTTGGGCCTATCTAGTCTTATATGCACTTTTTATCTTTATATTCACTTATTTTTATACTGCTGTGACCTTTAATCCGGTTGAAGTATCCGATAACATGAAAAAATACGGCGGGTTTATTCCGGGAATTCGGCCTGGCAAGCCTACCGCCGAATATTTGGACCGGGTTCTCACCCGAATTACTTTAGCCGGCGCCTTGTTTTTGACAGTAGTATCCTTGTTGCCGTATCTTTTGGGAGTTGTGCCTTGGTTTCGGGGAATTCCAATCAGTTTAGGCGGAACTAGTATATTGATTGCCGTCGGAGTAGCAATTGATACTATGAAGCAGATCGAAGCCCAGTTACTCATGAGACAATATGAAGGTTTCTTAAAATAGGGAGGACTAAATAATGATGAATATTATCTTATTGGGACCCCCTGGCGCTGGGAAAGGGACCCAGGCGGAATTAATTATCGAAAAATATAATATTCCACATATTTCTACGGGTGATATTTTTCGCGCTGCAATCAAGGAAGGAACACCGCTGGGTCTTGAAGCCAAACGTTATATGGATAGTGGTCAATTAGTACCTGATGATGTAGTTATCGGGATTGTAAAAGAGCGATTATCCAAGGATGACTGTCAAAAAGGATTTTTACTTGACGGTTTCCCGCGCACAATACCGCAAGCGGATTCATTGGCCGCATATTTGAATAGCAGCGGCCGCAAAATTGCCTCCGTGATTAATATTGAAGTAGATAGCCAGATATTACTCAAACGCCTAACCGGACGAAGAGTCTGCCGGAATTGCGCTGCGGTTTTTCATATTGAAAACAAACCAACCAAAATTGATGGGGTTTGTGATCATTGCGGCGGTGAAGTTTATCAACGCGGCGATGATACGGTTGAAACCGTCAATAATCGGCTGCAAGTTTATCGAACCCAGACCGAACCGTTGATTAATTACTATAAAGATAAAGGATTATTATTTACAGTTGACGGTCAAATTCCAATGGCGGATTTATTTGTTCAAGTTAGCAAAATAATTGAAGGTACACACCAATGATTGTACTCAAATCAGCTTCCGAGATTGCCATCATGCGAATTGCAGGCAGTATAGCGGCGGCAGTGTTGAGTGAATTAAAGCAAATGATTCGGCCGGGTATAACCTTAAAGGAATTGGATAGACGGGCTGAAGAATTGACCAAAAGTTATGAAGCTTTGCCCGCCTTTAAAGGGTATAATGGTTTTCCGGCTTCAGTATGTGCATCAGTAAATGAGGAAGTTGTTCACGGAATACCCGGTAGCCGTGTATTGAAAACAGGAGATATAGTTGGTCTGGATTTTGGGGTTATATATAATGGCTTTTATAGTGATTCGGCCGTAACAGTTCCGGTTGGAAAAGTATCTCCTGAAGTTCAAACTCTGTTAGAGGTTACTGAACAAGCTCTTTTCAAAGGGATAGCAAAGGCCAGGGCCGGGAACAGATTATATGATATTTCAGACGCCATCCAGCGTTTCGTAGAATATCATGGGTTTTCCGTGGTGCGTGATTTTGTGGGTCATGGAATCGGGCGCAAGATGCATGAAGCACCTCAAGTCCCAAATTTTGTAGGAAATGATTATAATCCTCGTTTAAAAGCCGGCATGACCATTGCAATTGAACCGATGGTTAATATAGGAACTTATGAAGTAGATGTGGATCCCAATGATAACTGGACTGTATTTACGGCGGATCATCAATATTCAGCTCATTTTGAACATACTGTAGCGATTACTGGCGGGGAGCCTGAAATATTGACGGTGTTAAGGCCGGAATTATTACCAGGGGGTTAAGTAGCATATGATTACAACTGTTGATGGTTTGCGCCACGGGCAGTTGGTCCGTTCAATCCGCGGCAGGGACCGGAATCAATACTACTTAATCATTGAGATGGTCGGAGAAAAATTTATCAATGCAGTCAATGGTAAGAATCATCCACTATCCAAACCGAAGAAAAAGAATTTAAAACATGTAAAAGTAATGATGTTAGTCGCTAAAGAGATTGAAAATAAGTTTGCCAACGGTAATCAGGTGACTGATTCCGAAATAAGAGCAAGTATTGTGAGACTTCAAAAAGATTTGGAGGAAGGGGATCGGCTGAATGGGTAAACAAGATGTAATCGAAGTCGAAGGGACTGTAATTGAACCGTTACCCAACGCGATGTTTCGGGTGGAATTGGAAAACGGTCATAAAGTTTTGGCGCATATTTCGGGTAAAATGCGGATGAATTTTATCAAGATTTTACCTGGAGACAAAGTGACCGTTGAACTATCAGCTTATGATTTATCCAGAGGCCGGATTATTTACCGTTTTAAATAAATGAAAAAATCTATCCAATTCGTCTGGCAGGGACTCATTTTGTCAAAGCGATCTCCAAATAAGTGCACTGACGAATTTTGGATTCATTCATAAAAAATGAGGAATTTGGCAAAATTACCAGGAGGAGGATTCATATGAAAGTACGACCTTCCGTTAAACCGGTATGCGAGCACTGTAAAATAATTAAGCGTAAAGGCCGCGTGACGATTATTTGCGACAATCCCAAACATAAGCAAAAACAAGGCTAAAAGTGCAGTTATTAGTCACTAGTTATTGGTTATTAAGAAGGCAAGATTCATAAGAGGAACCAATAACTAACAACCAGTGACCAATTGACTAATAATCAACTCATAACCAGTAATCAATAACTAATAACGAATTAGGAGGGAAAATAGATGGCGCGTATATCAGGAGTCGATTTACCACGCGACAAACGAGTAGAGGTTGCCTTGACCTATATTTTTGGTATTGGGCAGACTACTTCCAATGAAATATTGGCAAAAGCCGGTATAAATCCGTCCACCCGGGTAAGGGACTTAACCGAGGAGGAAATCAATAAGTTACGTGAAGTAATTGATCGTGATTATAAAGTTGAAGGTGATTTGCGCCGGGAAGAATCAATGAATATTAAGCGTCTGATTGAAATTGGCAGTTACCGGGGTTTAAGGCACCGTCGCGGTTTGCCTGTTAGAGGACAAAGGACCAAAACCAATGCCCGAACCCGAAAAGGACCACGGAGAACTGTCGGCGCTAAAAGAAAGGCTTAAAAGGAGGTAAATAGACCATGGCAAAAACTGTTGCCAAAAAAGGGGTTCGCACTCGTAAGAAGGAACGTAAATTTATTGATAGCGGGGTTGCCCACATTCACTCCACCTTTAATAATACAGTTGTGACCATTACCGATCTGACCGGGAACGTTTTATCCTGGGCAAGCGCCGGACACATGGGATTTAAAGGCTCTCGTAAAAGTACTCCGTTTGCGGCGGGCATGGCGGCTGAAGAAGCTGCAAAAGTCGCAATGGATCATGGTATGAAAAATGTTGAAGTTTATGTAAAAGGGCCGGGAGCTGGCCGTGAAGCGGCGATTCGGTCATTGCAGGCGGCAGGATTATTCGTTAATCTCATTAAAGATGTTACGCCGATTCCTCATAATGGATGCCGTCCGCCCAAGCGCCGCCGGGTGTAAAATTCCGATATATGAAGAGCAATATGATAAAGACCTAGGAACATCAGAATTATGGAGGTGTAAGAAAATTAATGGCACGATATACTGAATCAGTTTGTAGATTATGCCGCCGTGAAGGAGAAAAACTCTATTTAAAAGGTCAACGGTGTTATACTGGAAAATGTAGTGTTGGAAAACGCAGTTATGCTCCGGGACAACATGGCCAGAATCGGAAAAAAATCTCGGAATACGGCTTGCAACTTCGCGAAAAGCAAAAATTACGCCGTATTTACGGAGTTCTGGAACGGCAGTTTTCGGGTTATTTTAACTTGGCCGAACGCAAAAAAGGAATTACCGGTCAAAATTTATTACAAATACTTGAGACCCGGCTGGATAATGTGGTCTATCGTCTGGGATTTGGTGTGTCCCGTAAAGAAGCCCGGCAATTGGTTCTGCACGGACATTTTCAAGTCAATGGCAAAAAAGTTAATATTCCTTCATTTTTATTAAAACCCGGAGATGTTATCACTGTTAAAGAGGGTAGTTTATCTTCGGTTAAAATAAAGGAAAACATTGATAATGCGGGCAACCATACCGTTCCGGAATGGCTGGAATTGGATCTGAATAATCATAGTGGTAAAGTTAAAGCATTACCCATTAGGGAACAAATTGATAGCCCGGTTAAAGAGCATCTTATTGTTGAGTTGTATTCCCGTTAATATCATTTTCTAGCCCGATATATCGGGTACATTGAGGAATTCGCGAATGCGAGAAGGAGGGTTTACGTATTGATAGAGATCGAAAAGCCCAAAATTACCATAGAAGATATTAATGACCGTGAACGTTATGGAGTTTTCGTCATTGAACCTTTGGAAAGAGGCTATGGAACGACGCTGGGCAACTCGCTCCGGAGGATCCTTCTCTCTTCCCTGCCGGGTTACGCTGTAACAGCCGTTAAAATAGATGGAGTTCTGCATGAGTTTTCGACGATTCCGGGGGTTGTTGAGGATACCACTGATATTATTTTGAATCTCAAACAACTATTGGTAAAGATCCATGGTGATTGCCCCAAAAAAGTTCGGCTGGCCGTCAAAGATGAAAAAAGAGTGATTGCCTCCGATATTCAAGTAAGTAGTGATATTGAAATTTTAAACCCCGATCTTTATATCGCAACCGTATCCAACGGCGGTTCTCTGAATGCCGAGATTACCATTGACCGCGGCCGGGGCTTTATTCCTGCTGAACGGAATAAAACCACTGAAAATATAATTGGCGTAATTGCGGTGGATGCTCACTTTTCGCCGGTACAAAAAGTGAATTATACCGTTGAACATACCCGGGTCGGGCAAATTACCGATTACGATAAATTGATTTTAGAGGTGCGGACTGATGGGAGCATCAGCCCGGTTGAAGCGGTTTCGTTATCCGCGAAGATTATGTCCGAGCATTTGGCTCTCTTTGTGAACTTAAGTCAAACCGCTGGAAAAACGGAGATTATGGTTGAAAAAGAAGAGGAATCCAAGAATAAAATCTTGGAAATGACCATTGAAGAATTGGATCTTTCGGTTCGTTCCTACAATTGTTTAAAGCGCGCCGGTATTAATAGTGTTGAGGAATTAATCCGGAAAACCGAAGAAGATATGATGAAAGTTCGGAATTTGGGACGTAAATCCCTGGAAGAGGTTGAGCAAAAGATTAATGCATTGGGTCTCTCTTTACGGAAATCAGAAGATTGACAAATGCCATTTATTATAGTCCGCATAATGTGTATGTATAGGAGGTGCAATCATGTTAAAACGTAAATTGGGACGGGAGTCATCCCATCGGACCGCATTGTTTCGCAGTTTGGTGACGGCTCTTTTTGCGAATGAAAAGATTGAAACTACTGAAATTAAAGCAAAAGAGGCGCGGATTTTAGCTGAAAAGATGATTACTCTGGCTAAAAGAGGCGATCTGCATTCCCGGCGTCTTGCGGCTGAAGTAATAACTGAACCTGAAGTTCTGCAAAAACTTTTTGATTCTGTTGCCGGACGTTATTCTGAACGCAAGGGCGGTTACACCCGGATCTTAAAAGTTGGAACTCGGCGCGGTGATGCTGCTCCCATGGTTATTTTAGAATTAGTATAGCGTTTTCAAAATAATATGTCATGTAGAAACGCTCTATACTTTGGTAAAACGTTTATGCTAATTGTAGCGTTATCTCGAAAACGTTTTACTAGTTTAGTTTATTGCTTAAATAACGTAAACGTAAAAAAAAGAAAGCCCATCCGAAAAAATCGAGCTGGGCTATTTTCTATTATGACCGATGGTGAAAAAATGAATGGATTAGAACGGAATATTAAATTAATTATTGCTTATGAAGGAACCAGATATGCGGGATTTCAGAGGCAGAAAGGACTACCGACCATTCAGGGGGTTTTGGAAAGTTCCATTCAAAAATTAACAGGGGAATCGTTGAACATAACCGGAGCTGGACGCACCGACGCCGGAGTTCATGCCCGGGGGCAAGCAGTCAACTTCCGTACCAACAGTAATTTGAAACCGGGAGAATTCCAAAAAGCCTTGAATCATTTCTTACCTGAAGATATTGTGGTGCGGCAAGCCGAGGAGGTTCCCCCGGATTTTCATGCCCGTTATTCGGCCAAATCAAAAACTTATTCATATAGGGTTTGTCAATCAGAGGTCCGTCCCATATTTCAACGAAACTTTGTATACCATTATAAATACGCCTTAAATGTGAACCTCATGACGGAAGCAATAACGAGGTTATCGGGAACGCAAGATTTCAGAGGTTTTCAAGCAGCCGGGAGCCGGATTCAAAATACTGTTCGCACGGTTCATTTTTGTGATTTAACAACGGCAAACGATGAAATAACCTTAATAATCAACGCCAACGGTTTTTTGTATCACATGGTCCGTAATATTATGGGTGCTTTATTATTAATTGGCAATGAACGAGCGCCGGCCGATTTTTTGATTAGAATCATTGAAGCCAAGGACCGTTCTTTGGCAGGGCCTACCGCTCCGGCTTCAGGATTGTCTCTGGAAGAAGTGATTTATTAGCAGGAAGATTCCCCCTCTTCTAAAACCAAAAGAGGGGGAATAAGAAGACCATTTTAAGCAGGCGTTGCTATAACTGGCGAATAATTGGGATTGTATATCTCATAGTTAATATTTGGGAAAATATTGTCTTTCCCGGAAACTTCATGGAGATAATTTAGATCCAGCCGGTTGTATTTAATTTGTTCATAGAGGTTGTTAAACCGATTAATATGGGTTTTGGTTCTTCGAATGGCATAATCCACCATGGTTCCCGTCTTCATGATAAATGCCCAGTCGCTACTTTGTAGTAACAATAATTCTCGGGCGGCTTGATTTAAAGCTAACCGGAGATCTCCACCGGCGGATGGATACTGAACGGCTAATTCAACCATCCGGTCGGCGGTTTTGTGAAGATGACGGTAAATCCAATCATTACTTCCTTCCAACCAAACTTCATTATACCCTTTATATCCCCAACTTGACATAGAAGGAGTAGATACTTGGTTTTTCGGATAGATTTCCAGGTAATCGCTGGGTGAAATCATGCGAATCGTTTGTTGATCAAAGGTGATTTTTTTGATTAAAAATTCCAGCCATTGCGGTCCTTCAAACCACCAGTGCCCAAATAATTCAGCATCATAAGGCGCCACAATAACCGGCCTGCGGTCCAAAATGCTTTCCAAATATTCAATTTGTTTTTCACGATTAAACATGAAATTTCCGGCGTGTACTGCGGCTTTTTCTCTGGCCGCCCAAATATTGTACGGATATTTATCGTTGGTTCTACCGGTAATCTGATAATACTTCATACCGGTAGCCACTCGGATACCGCTGGACGGTAAGTACGGTCTGAGATAATCATAATCCAAATCATAGCCAATATCCCGATAAAACTCCCGATATACATAATCGCCGGGATATCCTTCATTTGCGCTCCATACTTGTTTAGAGGATTCCAAATCTCTGCCGAAGGCTGCTACTCCGGAGGGGCAATAAATAGGCGCAAAAACCCCATATTTCGGCCGGGGAGAAGCATGTAAAATCCCATGAGCATCGGTAAAGAAGAACCGGATGCCTTCCTGACGAAGTATTTTGTCCAGTCCAGGTTGATAACCGCACTCCGGTAGCCATATTCCTTTGGGTTTTCGACCCATAGTTTCCTGATGATAAGCTACGGCTTGTTTGATCTGAGCATGGACCGCAGTTTCGTGCAGCATTAATGGCATAAAACCGTGAGTTGCTCCGCAGGTGATCAATTCAATATTCCCCGAAGCTTCCATTTCCCTAAAAGCGGTAGTTATATCACAACGGCATTTTTCGGTGAAAAAATAGTGGCAATACCGGAAATGCTCCAAGTACATTAAGGCTACCTCATGAAATTGGGGTAGCCATTTGGTCCGTTCCACTTCCCTGGTTGCCAGTTCAATTAGTTTTTCAATCCGGTTTAAATAGCGCTGCTGAAGCAGTGAATCCTTAAACATCGACAGTAATGGAGGAGATAGACTCATGGTTAGCTTAAATTTAATTCCCGAATCGGTTAAATTATAAAAAACCCTTAATAAAGGGATATAGGTCTCCGTAATTGCTTCATAGAACCAATCTTCTTCCAAGAAATCCGGATATTCCGGATGACGCACAAAAGGTAAATGAGCATGTAAAACTAGCGTTAAATACCCTTTTTCCATATATGCTCCTCCTTGTTTTCTAAAGTAAATCCCTTTGCGAAAGAATTACATTTGAGTTTGCTGATAATTGGTTTGTTTTACAACAGTCGGAGTAATGGTAATTGTTTCAATTCCATCATTAGACCGTGCCGCCACCGGAATATCAAGATTACCGTCGGGTAAAGCAAAGCGCAGCGTAAATGTACCGTCCGGGCGCAATTGGATTGGTTCACCTTGAACCGTGACTGTGGCATCAGGTTCGGTGGCTCCATAGACAATTAATTCAGTATTTAACACAAACCAGAAATTTCGTTCTCGAGGCGGCAGTTTGGAGGGACTCGACATACTGCTTACCGCTTGCGAACCCATTTCCCGCTCCAGACGTTTAAGTAATGATTCCACAAGTTCTGCCGAACTATTTCCGATGCCACCCGCAGTCAGCTGGTAAAGTTTACGGAAATCTTCTTCGATGATCATCCATTCTTCATCGATTACTTCGGAAACATTATCACGCGGAGTTGTAACTATGTTGGAGCGGGAAATGGTATAAAATATACCGTTGTCCTGGATAAAGCCAAGGTCGACACAGAAAGTCCGATTCGGACCGCCAACATGAATGTACCAGTTATTTGCCCCATGGTTAATATTTATGTCAAAAAAATAGTTACTATTGGAACCGTCGAAATTACGGTTGGTAATATCATATACTCTGAGCACCAACGATATTTGGTCCCAAGCTTTAATGGTTCCGGAGATGAAACCTTTGGTTGCCTGGCTGATACTCCAATATGAGTATAGCCAATAGGGGTCGCGAACCATTAATACCACTCGAGTATCATCGTAATCTTGCGGGATTTCCTGTTCGAGTTTGTCCAGAACAGCAACCCCAGTAAGGTGCTCTGGTAACGGTGGCGGGGTATACTGGGATATAGTCCCATTTAAAGTACATTCCAGATGTTGGGATATCTCCTTTTCTTGTTCAGGATTGGCAGAAAACGGAGGGTCAAGCAGCAAGATATGCTCCAAGAGATCGTTTCGGGTTAACTTAGATATTCCTTTGATGCCCAAAGATTTAGCGATCTCAGTTAATTGCGTTTTCGTTTTTCCCGCCAATTCCTCTCGGGTCATTAATATCCCCCTTTCTACGCGCTTTTTCGGCGCGATTTCGCCGGCACATAATTTAGAAAAGCTGTGACTACTTTATATCAACACAAATCTTCTAATAATATTGCCGTAATTCATGGCTTATATACAAATGTTAGGGTTTATTTTTCTCCAAAACGTCAAAATTCGGGCAAATTTTACTCCAGACTCTATGATGATGAAACAAAAATATGTTGGAAGGAAAATGGAGGTTCATCGCGAAAATAAATATATATATTCAGCGGAGCCATTTTCTCCAGGAAGGAAAGTTGGATGGGATCAACTTCTCATCGCTTGGTATTTTTCGTCATATTATTTTTAATTATTCAGATGGGGGCAATGTTTCCCGAATATCAAGCGGTATTTCAAGACAATCAATTTTTGATGGAAAGTATTCATCAAGTGATTGCCACTGATTTGGATAATAACAGCTTACCGGAGCTAATCGTAACCGGGAAAAATTATACCACTCAGGAAGTATTTATTTATTGGTTGGCGGTTCGCCAGGAATATCTACCAGAAATCATATGGCAAAGTGATAATCTTTTTGAAGAACGCAGTGTCTTATGGGTTTGTTCCGGTAAATTTACCGCGAATCAAAATCAATTGCTGGCTATAACCAACAGTCGTATTTATTTCTACCAATCCAACAAAAATGATTTGGTTTTAACAAAACAGGAAGCTCATAATTTTTCAAAAATTTTGAGCGTTGCCGGTGGAGATATTGATGGTGACGGGCAAGATGAGTTAATTATTGCCCGCATCGGTAAAATCACCAATACATTTTACAATGGAATGCTTCAAGTTTGGAAATTACAGGCTGAGGAACCCATATTGCTTGCGGAATCAGGCTTGTTAGGAAATATAAGAAGTCTTACCGCCGGTGATCTTAACGGGGATGGCAAAAGTGAAATTGTAATTGATGAGGGACTCCGGTATGCTTCTGGCAATATTCATGTTTTTTCTTGGGATGAAAACAAACTAAGTGAAGTTAATTATTTAAAGAAAGCAGCCAGTGGAGCGATTTATTCAATGACCATCGCCGGTTTTCAAGACGAAACCCGTTTGGTAACCGCTTCGCCAAGCGGGAAAGTTGAGTTCTTCGCCTGGAAAGATAATTCGCTAACTCCCGTAGTTTCGGGGATCTCATATAAAAATGAGCTGGTTAGTGTGGCTGTATTAAATCCGACGAAAGCCAACCCTCCGCAAATTGTTGTCGTGGGTTATCCGCAGAGTTTTCAAATTCTTAACGTCAATCAGTAATTAAAGTTTTGGCCAGACCGAAACGAGGTAATAATTTGAACCGAGGCAAAATATTCATAATAATAAGCACGGTTATTTTTTTATGCTCATTTAGCGTCCGCGCATCCAAAGCGGATCATCCGGGAGATCCCATGAAAATTATACGGTTAAAAGTGGTTAGCTTAAATATTCATAGCGGTATAAATTGGTACGGTAAGTATGATTTGGAGGGAATCATCCAATTCATACAGCATGTAAGTCCCGATTTAGCCGGTTTCCAGGAAGTGGCCCGCTTTTGGTCACCGTTAAGCCTGTTTCAAGATTTACCAGGTGAATTGGCTCTTCGTTTGAAGATGTTTTCTTCTTATTCGGTCTCATTGGACCGGAATAGCCGTTATTTTGGCAATTTGGTGTTAAGTAAATACCCCATTACGTTAATGTGGGCGGAGCAACTGCCCGGCAGCCTGGAACAACGAAGCTTTGTATTTTCCCAGGTCGTGGTTGAGGGTGTCCGAATTAATTTTATAACAGTTCATCTGGGTTTATCGGAATCGGACCGTCTGCAGCAAGTCCAGGCCCTGTTGCAGATCACCCGGGAAATCAGCGGCCCCATGATCATTACCGGCGACTTTAATGCCGATATGAATGATGGGGCCATGAGACTTTTGAGGGAGCATTTCATAAATATACAGGAACTCAGTGGTTTAAAACAAGGTTCCTTGCGGCTTCGGGACGGGAAGATCGGGTCTTTGATAGATTATATCTTCATTACCCCGGAGTTTAGTCTTTTGAACTACCAAATTGTGGATAATTACATCTCCGATCACCTGCCGGTTATAGCGGAATTGGGGTTAACCATAACGGATCAGAATTTTAATCAGGATTTGCAGAATTAACGAGGATGATTATAAAACTCTGTCAGAGATAAGTATTGATCAGGTTTTTGCTGCGAAGCATCATCAAATCATAGGCTGGCACAATTATAGTTCGTGTGGCTGTCTAAAAAGACAGCACAAGATAGAGGGTTGGCCTAATTATCGCGCCTAGAATTCCTCAAGACAGAGTCTATTATCCAGCTTTGTCTAAACTTATTTATCCGCTTCTATGAAATATTAATTCTGCAAGTTTTTAAATTCTGTTAATCTTGGTATTTTTTGCTCCAGGTTCAGTAAGGGCTTAAATAAATCCGGCAATTTTTACGGCGTCACTGAGAGTGGCCGGGGCCATCGGATCCAGATCAAATATGACATAGGTCGGATAGTCCAGGGCTTCGATTCGCGAAAGCCAGGGGTGAACCTCAATACAACCTAAGTTTACCGACCAGATTAAAGTTTCCAGGTTGTTAATAACGGCGTAATTGATCTCTCGTTCATCAGAAGCGATTAAGCAGGTTTGAACCCAAAGCGGCGGTTCGGAAATGTTTTTTTGGTAAAAGTGGCTGCCGGCAATCCCTTCGGGATATCGTACCAATGATACGGGCCGGTTGGCTAAATGAGGGGCTAAATAGGGCCAAACTTGCGCGTAGTATTTCATAATATCCGGTTTGGTATATTTTTCAACCGGCCAGAATTCTTTATCGAGATTTTTTACAGGTATTTGATAATTATTGATTTGAATAGTTGTTTCCATTATCTTTAACTCCAATAAAATATAAAATATTCATCAAAATTCAATATAGAGGTTCTACTCTCCGGTGGTAGAATCTGCCGTTTATTCTTCAAAAATGCAATTTGCCGGAAAAAGATCTGGCCGAAATCGTTAAAACTTTAAACTTCCATCGTCGGTTCACTCCAAATACTCTACTTCACAAACTATCAACGGTCTTACCCATTGAACATTCCCTTGCCGTATCGAGGTTTCAGTAAATGGACAAACCGGAGTAGGAATTTGCGGTATCGGTCCCATTTAATTTCATGGGTAAAATCCGGTGAATTAAAGGGATCACCATTGTAGCCAGCATCGGTTGAAAAGTGGTCGGTGACATCATTATCCTGTGAATCCCGTCTAATAAAAAACTCTTTGTTGGTTCCGGCTTAGCAGGGATAGGATTAATGGGGTTATTAATATTATAAGTAATAATGAATAACCGTTTTTAATGCTAATCATTCCCAAAATGGCAAATTATAGGTGGAAAGTATTGCATATAAGAGTTCTGATTTTAAAAAGGCTGACCCAAGGGTGAGTTTGTAGCAGGAAATTAAGCAAATATCCCGAAGGTTGTGGATGGTGATCTAATTGGACAAACATGAGTTAACCCGAATTTTTAACGAAATTGGGCTATTACTTGAGTTAAAAGGGGACAATCCCTTTAAAACCAGGGCTTATTATAATGCGGCCCGAACTCTTGAGAATTTAAATGAAGATTTGCAGATCCTCCTTGATGAACAGCGTTTATTAGAGATTCCGGGATTTGGGGACGCCATTGCTAAAAAGATAAACGAATGGGCCATAACTGGAACAATTGGATATTATGAGAATTTAAAAGCGGCTATCCCCCGGGAATTATTCGATCTCCTACGGATTCCGGGCTTAGGTCCGAAAAAAATCAGCCAAGTTTATTCTCAGCTAGGGATTACCAGTATTGATGCTTTGGAAAAGGCTTGTTTGGATAATAAACTAGCGGCCATCTCCGGTTTTGGGGTTAAAACCCAGGAAAAAATCTGCGCGGGAATCCGGTTTGTCAGAGAACATCAGGAGGAACATTTGAGTTTTATTATATTACCAATGGCAATAGCTCTTCGGAATGAACTCACCGATCACCCGGCAGTGGAAAGAATAGAAATTGCCGGAAGTTTACGCCGTTCCAAAGAAGTAGTCCATGATTTGGACTTGCTTGCCGCTTCCAACAATCCGATATCCGTTGCGGAATATTTTACAAAATTATCCATGGTTCATCAAGTTATAGCCAGTGGTGAAACTAAGGTATCAGTAGTTTTGCAATCCGGAATCAATGCTGATTTGCGGATTGTGACGCCGCGGGAATATCCTCATGCCTTGCAACATTTTACCGGCAGCAAGGAACACAACACTTCACTCCGGCATCTGGCAAAACAATTAGGTTATAAAGTCAACGAATACGGTTTATTCAAAGAAGGGGAAGAGGAGCCCATTTTATGTTTGAATGAAGCGGAAATATATGAGCAGTTGGGATTAAAGTATGTACCTCCCGAACTTCGGGAGGACCTTGGTGAAATCGAAGCTGCCAAGACGGGAGATTTACCCGTTTTAGTGGAACCGAAAGATCTCAAAGGAATCTTTCATATTCACACTACATATAGCGATGGGATTCACGGGCTACGGGAAATGGTGGAAGCTTCCATCGAAAAAGGATTTTCCTATATTGGAATTGCGGATCATAGCCGAGTTGCCACATATGCTCATGGTTTGACTACAGACGCTTTAAAAAGACAGTTTCAGGAGATTGAATCAATTAGCCGGGAATATCCTGATTTTAAAATATTTAAGGGGATTGAAGCCGATATATTGGTATCAGGTGAATTGGATTATACGCCGGAAATTTTGGCGGATTTTGATTTTGTTGTTGGTTCCATCCATTCCCATTTTCAAATGAACCGGGAGGATATGACTGCCCGGATCTTAAAAGCTATGGATAATCCCTTGTTAACCATATTGGGCCATCCTACCGGACGGATATTATTGGAACGGGCAGGTTATGAAATTGATATGGAACAAATCCTGATGAAGGCGGCAGAAAGACATGTTATTATTGAGTTTAACGCCAATCCGCATCGGTTGGACATGGATTGGCGCTGGTGCCGACGGGCTAAGGAAGCTGGAGTTCTAATCGCGATAAATCCTGATGCCCATAGTATCCAAGAGTTGGATTTGGCGCGCTCCGCCGTATATGTTGCCCGAAAAGGATGGTTAGAGGCCAAGGATGTTTTTAATACCCGGAATTATACCGAAATCGGGGCCTTTTTCGGAAAGAAAAAAACCGGTCTTTGGCAAGGTTGACAAATTGTATTCAAGAAGTTTATAATCATTTTGGATTCATTTTCAGATTAAATAAACGGTTGAAAGCCGTACGAGAGCGAATCGCATCCTTGCTATCATATTTCGCGTATGTTGCATTGAGTGCGCTTACACCGAAGGGGCAAAGCCTTTTGCAGTTGTAAAAAGGAAAAACTCTCAGGTAAAAGGAGTACGGCCGGACGGACTCTGGAGAGACCCATTTTGGGCGCCGAAGGGGCTAAGTCTTTTTACTTATGTAAAAAGCAAAATCTCTCAGGCAAAAGGACAGAGGGGAGGGCATATTGCGGCTGTCTTTATGTTGCCCAAATCCTTTTGTTTCGAGAGAGGTCGTTACGATCTCATTTTTATTTTCTGCCTGTTGATTGGCTGATTGGCGCGGCATTAGGGTTTGATAGGATTTATTAATTGGGGAGGAATGAACATGTCCAATGTCGCATTACAGGAGTATCTATCAAAAACGGAATCCGGGCAGATAAACGCCGGGTTCCTGGGTTATCTGGCGGCGCTAATTGAAGTTGCTAAAATTGCTCCGCGGATTGCCCATTCGATTGTGAATGAACTTAAGGATCAGAGAAATCATCTCAAGCTCATCGCCAGCGAGAATTATTGTTCACTGGCTACACAATTGGCTATGGGAAATTTACTTACGGATAAATATGCCGAAGGCTTTTCCCGGCACCGGTTTTATGCCGGATGTGATAATGTGGACGATATTGAATCATACGCCGCTGAGCAGGCCTGTGAGCTTTTTGGTTGTGATCATGCTTACATGCAGCCTCATAGCGGCGCTGATGCAAATCTGGTAGCCTATTGGGCGATATTAAACGCTAGAGTCAAAATGCCGGCTTTGGAGAAACTGGGAGAAACGGATCCGTCCCATTTGTCAAAACAAGATTGGGATAAACTACGCCAACAATTGGGGAATCAACGGCTGTTGGGAATGGATTACTATTCCGGGGGGCACTTAACCCACGGTTACCGGCAGAATGTCTCCGCCCAAATGTTTGACGCTTATTCATACGGAGTGGACAAGGCAACAGGGCTTCTTGATTATGATAATATTGAAAAAATGGCGCTGGATATTCAACCGTTGATTCTTTTAGCAGGATATAGCGCCTATCCCAGAGCCATTAATTTCAAACGGTTACGCCAGATTGCGGATAAGGTTAACGCTGTTTTTATGGTTGATATGGCCCATTTTGCGGGTTTGGTTGCGGGAAAAGTTTTTGAGGGCGATTTTAACCCGGTGGCTCACGCCCACGTGGTGACTACAACCACCCATAAAACGCTTCGGGGGCCCCGAGGCGGGCTGGTATTATGCACTAACGAATTCGTCGAGCATGTTGATAAAGGATGCCCGTTGGTCATTGGCGGCCCATTACCGCATATTATGGCCGCAAAGGCCATTGCCTTAAAAGAGGCTAATTCTCCCCAGTTTAAAATTTATGCCGCTAAAATAGTTGAAAATTCAAAAGCTTTGGCCCAATATTGTCAAGAGGAAGGCATGGCCATAGCTACCGGAGGAACCGATAATCATCTGTTTTTGGTCAATGTTGTTCCCTTCGGTCTTACGGGACGTCAGGCAGAAAGTGCGGTGCGGGAATGCGGTATTACATTAAACCGTAACTCATTGCCGTTCGATGTTAACGGACCTTGGTATACCAGCGGTTTACGAATTGGAACAGCGGCAGTGACAACACTGGGAATGGACAATACCGAAATGAAGGAAATTGCGGCAATTCTTAAATTGGTGGTTGCCAATACCAGGCCTGAGATAATTAAAAGCGGCGAAAATACCGGAAAACCCAGCAAAGCAAAATATCAAATTGATGATCAAGTAAAAGGGGAAGCCAAGAAGCGGGTAAAAGATTTATTAGATCGTTTTCCCGTGTATCCGGAGTTGGATTTAGAAATTTTAGTAAAATATTTTGGTTAATAAAAGTGGTAAATTTGCGGAGGTGACCGGACGTGGCGTTAAAACTGGGTTTGCCCAAGGGAAGCCTGCAGGAGTCTACTGTAAGATTATTTAAAAAAGCGGGCTATAATATTTCGATTAGTGAACGTTCGTATTATCCCGGCATTGACGACCCTGAACTGGAAGGAATGCTGATCAGGGCCCAGGAAATGTCCCGTTATATTGAAGAAGGTGTTTTGGACGCGGGGATTACCGGGAACGACTGGATTCTCGACAATAAATCTTCTGTGGTGGTCGTGGCCGATCTATTATACTCAAAGCAAACCTTAAATCCTTGCCGCTGGGTACTTGCAGTCCCCAATGACTCCTCCTTTCAAAAAGCGGCTGACTTAGCCGGGAAACGGGTTGCTACGGAACTCATTCATGTAACCGAAGATTACTTCAAAAAGCATGGTGTTACCGCTGAAGTCGAATTTTCGTGGGGGGCCACCGAAGTAAAACCCCCGGTGCTGGCGGATGCCATTGTTGAGATTACTGAAACCGGCAGTTCTTTAAAGGCCAATAAACTGCGAATTATTGATACAGTCCTGGAGGTCAAAAATCAGTTCATCGCCAATGGGCGATCTTGGGAAGACCCATGGAAACGGCAGAAGATCGAAAACATCGCCATGTTATTAAAAGGAGCTTTATTGGCGGAGGGTAAGGTCGGCCTAAAGATGAATCTTCCCAAAAAGAATCTGGAAAATGTACTGGGAATTTTAGAATCGCTCAAAAATCCAACCGTATCCCAATTGTCGGATCCTGAATGGATTGCCATCGAAACCATTATTGATGAAAAAGTGGTCCGGGATCTGATTCCTCAATTAAAGCGAGCCGGCGCTCAAGGAATTGTGGAGTATCCTTTAAATAAAGTGATTTATTGAGATAATGGCTTAAGTCTAGACAAGATAATTGGATAGGATTAACGGAATTAAGGGTATTTTTATAAAAGCAAGGATAGTGTGATATAAAATGGTTCAATCCAATCAATCCCGTAAATCCCGTCTAAAAATAAGTTTGTGATTTAGTGGGCCTAAAACAAAGTTATTGGACAGCAAGATTAACGGGATTTTTAAGGGCTAGGGAAATATTGATGTGGGATGGCAGTAATTCTGCAAATTCTATAATCCTTAAATCCTGATATGGAAGGGGCTATCGGAATGGATACGATATGCGCGAAAGAATTCATGACAAGAATTGAGAAATTGCAGAAGCATTTGGGGAGCCAAAATATTGATCTGGCCATTTTGAACCTGAATTCGGACCTTTATTATTACTCCGGATCGGTACAACCCCTTTACTTACTCGTTCCGGAACAAGGGAAACCATTGTTGTTAGCCAGAAAGGCAGTAGAACAGATCCGCAAGGACTCTGTCCATATTCAACTGGAACCATTTAGCGGGATGAAGGATTTGACCAGGATCATTACTGCAAATAACTTTTCGAAAGCACGGAGAATCGGGATGACACTGGAAACCGCCGCTTATACAACCGTGATGCGCTGGCAGCAGTTGTTTCCCGAGGCGGAAATGACCGATTTATCCTGGGAGATCCGTGCATTACGGATGGTTAAATCGGAATCGGAAATCGCCATTCAAGCTAGAGCCGGCGCGATTATGGCAGAGGTACCATCCCTGGTTCGGGCCAGTTTTAAGCCGGAGATGACGGAACTCGAGTTGAGCGCTGTAATTGAGAGTTACTTCCGTCTCAACGGGCATGGTGTTTTGGTACGCTGCCGCCGGGAAGGGATTGAGATGGGATTCGGAGTTTGTTCTGCCGGAGTAAATACACTGGCTGGAACGAAATTTGATGGCATTTGTGCGGGAACCGGAGTTTCAGCGGCAGTCCCTTATGGAGCAGGAAAAGATAAAATAAGTCAAGGGATTCCCGTGTTACTGGATTATGCGTATAATCTGGAAGGATATCATGTTGATCAAACGCGGATGTTCAGTTGGGGGCGACCGTCTGCCGAAGTGTCCCAGGCATATGAAGCGATGCTCCAGGTAGAGGAGTTTATCATTAAAAACCTCAGACCCGGATTGACCTGGGGTAATGTTTACGATGGCGCTTTACAGCTTGCAGTTGAGTTGGGTTATGAAAAAGAGTTTATGGGGTTGGAACCGGAAAAAGTGAGATTTGTCGGCCATGGTGTTGGCCTTGAACTTGATGAACCCCCGTTTTTGGCTCCTAAAAATGATTTCCTACTGGCATCCGGAATGGTAGTGGCGGTTGAACCCAAGGTAAGCTTACCGGGTATTGGCGTTATCGGCATTGAAGACACTCTGGTAATCCGTGAGAACGGCCCGGAGCTGTTAACCACAGCATCTAGTGAGTTTTTGGTTATTTAGTATAGCGCTCCCCCAAGAATATATTAGTAGAAAAGCGCTATACTTTGGTAAAACGTTTATTTTGGATTGTAATATTATTTCGAAAACGTTTTACGAATACATATTTTTCACTTATCCCCCATAGGATGTGATGAAGTATTACAGGGGGGATGAGAGAATGAATAGGTTTCTCGAAATAAAAAAAATTGGAATCGGTTCCGTGTTTAAATTAAGTTTTATTGTTGGAGCTGCAATTGGTTTAATCATTGGTGTTGTTTTTTTAATTACCGGTTCGCTAGTGCAAGATATCGGGCTTCAGTTGGGAACCATCCAATTTGATACGGAAGGCCCTTTGCAAATTGGGGCGTCGGTGCTGGGGATCCTCATTGGCAGTCTGGCTTACGGTTTAATCAACAGTTTACTTGGAATTATCGGAGCTTTCATTTATAATGCTTTTGCAGCTATCGTGGGGGGGCTGGTGATTAAGATCGAAGATGTCGATTCGTAAGATGCAACACGGACATCTTGGGGATTGCCTTGCTTTGCCGCCTATTTAAAGATTTTTAGATGCATAATCAAAAAAGCTTTTTACAGCACTAAACTATCAGACACCCGACACATATTGTACTAATACATATCAAATAAAAACACCTGCGGACAAATGTCAAAGCATTCCGCAGGTGTTTGTCGTTTGTGGTATGGGATTCCTCGTAAACTCAAAACTGTGATACTCGGCTAAGAAGGTTATCTATAGAAAATTTAGAAAAGACCGCGACCGCAAAGACAGAATACAATTACGATAATCAGTAGTATGCAAGTGCAATCTATGCCGCCGAAAAGCCCTGTGGACTGAACTTCTCCCATAAAGCACACCTCCGTAGGTAGTATTTTTTGGAGAATTAATACTATAATATATGTTTTATTTTGCATTATTGAGGTATGATATTGGTATTTTTTATATGGAATTATAAAATTTTTAGGCTAACCAGGTATATGCCGACAAAACGGCACCGGCTGGCTAGATTTGTGTGAAGTTGAAAACCAAATTAACCAAACAATCAAATAACCTTGGAGGAGGCTTTCGCGGCGGAAAGCCCGGAGAAAAAAGAAAACTGCTTCGAGTATTTGTTCAGCAGCTAGAGTTTAATCCAAAAGATGATTCTCTTTAGGTATACCTTTTTGCCGAACCTGTCTCATCTGCAGTGTGGTATTCATTCTGGTGCCCAGGACCGGACTTGAACCGGTACGGTTGCCCATACGCCCCTCAAACGTACGCGTCTGCCAGTTCCGCCACCTGGGCAATAAATTGACTATTACTAATTATAAAGGGAGTTCTCATGGTTGTCAAGTCCATTCTAGAAGCTTCCAGACATTGTATTTATTTGGGAGAATGCCTCAAACGTTGTCTCTTAAGTATAAATTCCGGGTTGAGTGGCAATAATCAATGTTAGACGCATCAAAAAGGATCTAATCTTAACAAAGCAAGGCGCTGCAAGTATATTGCGGGGTGTCTGGCTTAAACTTAGGAGTTGACGGGATGTTGGTGAATAAGGTAGAAATTTGCGGGGTCAATACTTCGAAGTTACCGGTACTGTCGGGCAGTAAGATGCGGAATTTACTGGAGCGTTTGAAAGCCGGGGAACGTTCGGCCAGGGAAGAACTTATCCAAGGTAACTTACGATTGGTGTTAAGTGTGATTCAACGGTTCAACAACCGGGGCGAATTTGTGGACGATTTATTCCAGGTAGGCTGTATCGGGTTAATGAAAGCCATCGATAATTTTGATTTATCCCAAAATGTAAAGTTTTCTACTTATGCGGTACCGATGATTATTGGAGAAATCCGCCGGTATCTGCGGGATAATAATCCATTGCGAGTCAGCCGTTCACTGCGTGATATTGCATATAAAGCACTTCAGGTCAGAGATACCCTGGTATCAAAAAATTCAAAGGAACCCACCGTGGCAGAGATTGCTGATGAGCTTAAAGTGCCACGGGAGGAAGTGGTCTTCGCGTTAGACGCCATCCAGGAACCCATTTCATTATTTGAGCCGATTTATCATGACGGCGGCGATCCAATTTTCGTAATGGATCAGATTAGCGATGAACGGCACCTTGACGGCCAGTGGTTAGAAGGCCTTTCAATTAAAGAAGCCATGTCGAAATTAAATGACCGGGAAAAGATGATCTTGGAAATGCGGTTTTTTGATGGCCGGACCCAAATGGAGGTTGCCGAGGAGATTGGCATTTCCCAAGCCCAGGTATCACGATTGGAAAAAACAGCATTAAAGCATATGAGACGCTATATTTCGGATAATGAAAAGGCTTGATTATATATAAAGCATTTCGGGGAGGTTAATAAGTTGTTTCGTTATCGTTTAATAACTGTGGGTATAATTATTGTTATTTTTTTGATGGTGGGTTCTCTAGGGTCGGGAGTTGCCCGGATGCGGGCGACCACCACTCAAGCCTATGACCGGACTAATTTAATCCGGCTCCACGTCATTGGAAATAGCGATTCTGTCCATGATCAAACGCTAAAATTAAAGGTCCGGGATCGGATCATTAAAACTACCGAGCCTTTACTTATTCAAGTAAAAGATCCCGGCCAAGCCGGGATCATTTTGACTCATAACCTGGATAAGATTCGGGCTGAAGCGGAAGACGAGTTAGTAAACAATGGGCGGAATATACCGGTGCAAATCAGTTTCAGAGAAGAAATGTTTCCCGAGAGAGTTTATCCCTTCGGGGTACTTCCGGCGGGGAAATATCAGGGTTTATTGGTTAAGCTGGGGGAGGCGAAGGGGAAAAACTGGTGGTGCATCCTATATCCTCCACTCTGCCTCTTGAGCCCGGATGCGCCGGAACTCCAGGATACTAAAAATGAGCCGGTAAAAGTGGAATACCGTTTAATGGTGCTGGAAAAGCTGATGAAAGCCAAGGGATTAACCATGGACCAATTTTGGGCCGGATGGGCAAAATACCTGGGTATTATGTAGCGTATATAGCAGTGTATTTATGATTAGCTTAAGATATTAAATTCAAATGTTATTTCATATTTTGCAGGAATTGATCGATGGCGCTTTGATCCAGTACGTTGCGCCGTTCAAAGGCTAATTCTTTATTGGAGTCATTTAGTTTCTTCAAAAGTCCGTTGACAAATACCATCAGAATTTTTACCCCGGCGGAAGGGTGGCGACTGATGAAGGAAAAGAAGTCGTTCCGGCCAATACTAATAATTTTCGAGGTTTCGGCGGCAATAACATTGGCGGTGCGTTTGGCATTGCTGAAAATACCGGCTTCACCGAAGAATTCTCCCTCGCCAATACAAGAAAGAAAGACTTCTTTACCGGTATTTGCATCCGGGACCGATACGTTTACTTTTCCCGAGAGTATGGCATAAAAACAAGCGCTGATTTCTCCATAATTGATGATTCTCTCGTCTTGATCATACTCAAAGATTTCGCTAATGTTTAAAAGAAATTTACGTTCATCATCGGTAAGATAATGAAAGATACTAATATTACCCAGTTTTGACAGCGCCCAATTAATATCTCCGAGTTGTAATCTCCTCATATAATCACCCTCCTATGAATAACAATGTTAGGACCCCGGTTGTGGTTGGAAAAGACCGGATTTTTGATCTGTATAAACCAGGTAAGTACTATTCTTTCTAGTATAATTTCGCGGTCTGAGTTTTTCTCCCTTCTTTTATTTTCGGTAAGTATGGTTGTATGCTTCACACGAAAAGTATTACTTTCGAATATTTTTAGGAATTGGTATAATATCGGTAAAAGATTATCTATATTGATGATCATTGGAATAGGGTGATCTTCTGTGAATTTTAAAATCGGACTTTGCCAAATGAAAGTTTCCAATAATAAGCTTCAGAATTTGAACCGGGCGGGGCGAATGATTGAGCAGGCAGTAGCCCAGGGAGCGAAAATGGTGATACTGCCGGAGATGTTCAACTGTCCTTACCAGCAAGAGTTTTTCCCGAAATTCGCTGAAAGTGAAGCAAATGGGGAAACAGTTCAGTTCCTGGCGGATACGGCAAGAGAGTTTGATTGCTATATAGTGGGTGGCTCCATTCCGGAGCGGGACGGTGAAAAACTTTATAACACGTCTTTCGTAGTTAACCGCGAGGGGCACATTATCGCCAGGCACCGGAAGATCCATTTATTTGATGTAGATATTCCCGGAGGAATCTCTTTTAAGGAATCGGCGGTACTTGCGGCGGGAAATAGGATCACCAGTTTTCAAACCCATTTCGGCCGGTTCGGACTCGTCATTTGTTATGATATCCGGTTTCCGGAATTATTCCGGTTGTTATTGGCCGATGAGGTAAAATTGGTTATCGTTCCGGCGGCTTTTAACATGACCACCGGGCCTGCCCATTGGGATGTCCTGTTCCGGGCACGGGCCATTGATAATCAGGTATTCATGGCAGGAGTCAGTCCCGCGCGGGACCTGGACTCCTCCTACGTGGCATATGGGAATTCACTGATGGTAGATCCGTATGGCGACATTATTTGGCAGGCGGAAGCCGATGAGACCGTCGGGGTGGTTGAAATTGATTTTTCATTGCTTGAAAAAACCAGGCAAGGGTTGCCGCTTTTAAAACACCGCCGGTTGGATTTGTACCAGGTGAGTGAAAATGGACCCGGAATATAAACTTTATTCCTCAATAAACCGGGCTAATTCCTGGTTGAATTTATCGCGCTCGTCATAGAACAATCCATGGCCGCTATATTCGAAGGGAACCAGCCGGGAGTTTTTGATTCCTTTATTTTGAGCGATAGCCAACGGGAAGAGACAGACCTTATCATGAATCCCATGCAAAATTAAAGTGGGTGCCTGGATCGTTTCAAGATCCGAAAATAAACGTTCTTCATTCAACCAGGAGAAGGCAACGGCTGCGGTGGACCAGTTCGCCGCTTGAAGGCCCAGTTGGAAGAACCAATCCAAGAGAGCCGGAGTTCTGTATTGGAAGAAGAACATATCGCCAAATGCCCGTAACATTGCCGGACGGTCGTTATATGTTTGTTCAATAATCTCAATCACAGCTTCCCGCTGCAAACCGTAAGGGAAATAGGGACGTTGAATGAGGCTGGGAGCTGCGGCGGCAAAAAGGCTAAGTTTGGCTACTTCATATCCGTTGTAGCGAGCCATGTACCGAATGGCAACGGCTCCTCCTGTAGAATGGCCGCTCAACGTAAAATCATGTAAATTCAGCGCTTCAACCACAGCCCGAACATCGTCCGCCAACCGGTCATAGTCGTAACCTTTCCAAGGTTTATCCGAATTGCCAAATCCCCTGGTATCTATTCCAACGCAGCGATATCCCATTTTAGGAAGATGATTGAATTGATATTCAAACAAGCTGTGGCTGCCGGGCCAACCGTGAAGAAACAGAATGGCTTTTTCTCCTTCCGGGTTAAGGTCTTCCACGTAAATCTTTACGCCCGGTTCTACTGGAACATAGTATCCCAAATATGATTCCTCCTCATAATACAATTGGCATCAGAATATGTTTATGCATTTGGGAGTAGAGTAGAATCAGCAGATCGGTGTTGGAATTAAAAATTTTTGCAGTACATACATTGAAATTGGTAAAAAAGTGGCGGCAGATTTAGACATTAAATCGGAATAAAGTCACATCGCCGTCCTGCATTATATATTCCTTGCCTTCCGAACGTACCAGGCCTTTTTCGCGGGCGATATGCAGAGAGCCACAATCCATGAGGTCTTGATAGGCGATAACTTCAGCCCGGATAAAACCTCTTTCAAAATCGCTGTGGATCTTTCCGGCGGCTTGCGGAGCCCTGGCGCCATTTTTAATGGTCCAGGCCCGCGCTTCCTGCTGATTGGCGGTGAAAAAACTGATGAGTCCCAGCAGTTTATATCCGGCTTTAATCAACCGTTCCAAGCCTGATTCGGTCAATCCTAAAGCCTCTAAGAACTCTTTTTTTTCAGTTTCCGGAAGTTGGGCAATTTCCTCCTCGATTTTAGCGCAAATAGTAATGAGCTGAGCCCCTTCTTGATTGGCTAGTTTGGATATTTCGAGAACATAGGGGTTTTCAAATACGGATTGGGCATCGTTTTCGGCGATATTTGCCGCGTAAATCACTGGCTTGCCGGTTAATAAGCACAAGTCGTCAATTGCGCTTTTTTGTTCAAAGGTCAATGGCATGGTTCGTAGCGGCTGACCGCTTTGTAAATGGGTTTTAATGCTCTCCAGCAAATCAAGCTCAACCCGATACTTTTTTTCACCGGTCTTAAGCATTACTGTTGTCTTGTTAATGCGTTTATCCAGTGTTTCCAGATCGGCGAAGATGAGTTCATATTGAATAGTTTCCATGTCCCGTAGCGGATTTACGGAACCATCCACATGAGTGATGTTGGGATCTTCAAAGCAGCGCACCACATGAACAATGGCATCCACTTCCCGGATATGGGCCAAAAATTTGTTGCCAAGGCCTTCACCGCGACTGGCGCCTTTGACTAAACCTGCGATGTCAACGAATTCGATAGTGGCAGGGGTTGTCTTTTTAGGATTGAAAAGTTCGGCCACCCGGAAAAGCCGGGGATCGAGAACGGGAACCATGCCGATATTGGGTTCGATAGTGCAAAAAGGATAGTTGGCGCATTCGGCTCCAGCTTTGGTGATGGCGTTAAAAAGGGTGCTCTTGCCCACATTTGGCAGTCCAACGATGCCTAGTTTCATTGATTTAAATCCTTTCTTAAAGCGATATTCTCGAATCCAATTATAAGAAAAACTTTAGAATTTTTCAATCGAATAAATATTGCTTTTATGGTCAATTCGTGCTTTAATTATATTTTGGGTATTTTATTTAGAAAAAGGTGAGATGAATTTGACCATTACAGCCAGGGAAGACATACGGAATATTGCCATTATCGCCCATGTTGATCATGGTAAAACTACATTGGTTGATTGCATGCTGCGCCAATCGGGAATCTTCCGGGAAAATGAAAAAGTCCAGGAGCGGGTGCTGGATTCCAATGAGTTGGAACGGGAACGAGGCATTACCATTTTGGCGAAGAACACCGCCGTGAATTATGGCGATCTAAAAATTAATATTGTGGATACACCGGGACACGCTGATTTTGGCGGAGAAGTGGAACGGGTGCTGCGGATGGTGGATGGGGCCCTTTTACTGGTGGATGCCTTTGAGGGACCCATGGCACAGACTAAATTTGTATTGCGCAAGGCGCTGGAGATCGGATTGCGGATCATCGTCGTGATTAATAAAATTGATCGCCCCGATGCCAGGTTGAACCAAGTGTTGGATGAGGTCTTCGATCTGTTTGTGGAGCTGGAGGCTGATGAGTGGCAGCTGGATTTTCCAGTAATCTATACTTCGGCCCGTATGGGCACGGCTTCTTTGAAATCAGGGGAGCGCGGCGAATCGATGCAGCCCCTTTTCGAGATGATCAAGGAAGAAATCCCGGCTCCCGCCGGGGATTTGAATGAGTCGTTGCAACTTCAGGTGACCATTTTGGATTATGACGATTATGTGGGCCGGATTGGAATCGGCAGAATCTCTAACGGCTCCATTGCATCGGGCCAGGTGGTGGCGGTATGCAACCAACAAGGTGGGGTTGATACGGCAAAAATCGGGAAACTCTGGAGTTACCAGGGATTGAAACGGGTGGAAGTCCAAAAGGCGACGACAGGCGATATTGTAGCTTTTTGCGGTTTGGAACATGTAAATGTGGGAGAAACATTAAGCGACCCTGAGAATCCAACGCCATTGCCATTGCTTTCCATTGACGAGCCGACTTTGACAATGACCTTCATGGTGAATGACAGTCCGTTTGCGGGCCGGGAGGGAAAATATGTCACTTCACGGCATCTGCGGGATCGGATCTGGAAAGAAGCCCGGATAAACGTCAGTCTTAAAGTGGCGGAAACTAATTCTGCTGATTCCTTTCAGGTCTCTGGCCGTGGTGAACTTCATTTGGGTATTCTCATTGAGACAATGCGGCGTGAGGGATACGAACTTCAGGTGTCCAAGCCGGAACCGATCTTAAAGAAAGTTAACAACCAGGTTTTTGAACCTTATGAACGGTTATTTATCAATATTCCCGATGAATATTCCGGAAAAGTAATTGAAAATCTGGGTGGACGCAAGGGCGAGTTGATCAATATGCATCCGGTGGGCCAAAATCATTTAAAAATTGAGTTTCTGATTCCTGCCCGCGGACTCATCGGGTTTCGTTCGGAGTTTCTAACCGAGACCAAAGGGGAAGGCATTATGCACCATATGTTTGATCATTACGGACCGTGGAAAGGCGAAATTGCAGGCAGAAGACGGGGTGTGCTGGTTGCTTTCGAAAGTGGGGAATCAACGGCATACGGGATTCATAATTTGGAAGACCGGGGTGAGTTTTTCGTCGGCCCGGGAGAAAAGGTTTATGCCGGGATGATTGTAGGAGAGAATTCACGGGAACAGGACCTGGAGGTTAACGTTTGTAAAAAGAAACATCTTACCAACATGAGAGCCAGTACTGCCGATGAAGGAATCCGCTTAACCCCCCCGGTTCTTTTCAGCTTGGAGAAGGCCATGGAGTATATTGCCGATGATGAACTGGTGGAGGTTACCCCAACCACGATCCGGATGCGCAAAAAAATCCTGGACCGCGCCGAAAGAGAACGGATGCAGAAACGTTCGAAAACGGAAGTTTCATAACCATCATTTAGAGGCCGGAGGCTTTCTTTAGCAGCTGAATAACTTCTTTATTCCCGCCGCGAACAGCCAAAGCTAACGCGGTGTCTTTTTCTTTGGTGGCCAGTTTTAAGCTGGCCCCCTTTTTTAAGAGCAAGCGGACAATTTCAGGATATCCTTTATAAGCAGCGATCATTAATGCGGTATATCCGTCTTTACTTTGTAAGTCGGGTTCGGCCTTATTTTGGAGCAGCAAGGTAACTATTCCGGGATTCCCTTTATATGCGGCCAGCATTAAGGGGGTATATCCGTCCTTGCCACGACTGTTTATGTGGGCGCCGCTAGTTAAAAGAGTTTGAACCGCATTATATTGGCCATTCAATACTGCTATATGCAGAATACTGTCTTCGTCATTATCGGTTGTATTGGGATCAGACCCTTTGGAAATCAAAAGCTTGATAATATCCGTTTTTCCATAACGGGCGGCGACTGTTAAAGCGGTCCAGCCGTATTTGTTCGTACGCCGGTTCAGATTTGCGCCTTTATCGATCAATAATTTTACAATATCCAGGTAACCTTTTTGTGAAGCCCACATTAACGCGGACCATCCTGATTTGTCAACCATGTTGGGGTCCGCTCCTTTGTTTAAGAAGACTTGGGCAATGTCTGGAGCGTCATTCCGGATTGCCAATATCACCGGCGTCATTCCTGCATCATCTTGGGCATTCATATTGGCGCCCTGGGCCAATAAAGTGTCGATTTTAGCCGAAGCCCCGGTTTTAATTGCCTGGTGCAAATCTTGATTCATCTGGGCAATGTCGCTATTTGGTTTTGCGGTTTCTACGGGTAATGGACTGATTTCCTGCTTTGTCTCAGTGAGCAGAAGGGCCCCTTTGGCAGTTAATACTTGGACCGTATCCTTATGAAAATTCTGATTGGCTAAATCAGCGGCTGTTTGCCGGTTATTATCGGATGCGTTAATGGAAGCGCCTTTGGCAATCAACAATTTTACGATTTCCGTCTCGCCTTCCATCGCCGCCAGCATTAATGGAGTTTGACCCTGGTTATTTTTCGGATCAATGGCAATATCTTTGTCGATTAAAACTTGAACAATCTCCAAATACCCCTTTTTTGCAGCCAGGTGCAGTAAACTCCATCCCCGGGAATCGGAGATATCGAGCTTAGCCCCTTTAGCCACCAGCAGTTTGGCAATTGGAATCTTCCCATTGGAAACGGCAATTTGTAGAGGTGTCAGGCCTGCTTTGGTTTTGGCATTAATCCCGGCTTTGGCGGTGACTAATTCCTGAACGGATTCAAGGGAGCCTTTTTGGACGGCAAAATGTAAGGCACTCCAACCGTCATTATTTACAGTATTTACAGCGGCTCCTTTCTTGATTAGAGCTTGAACAGTCCCGGCATAACCGCCTTTGGCGGCTGCCATTAACGGAGTCGATCCGTCTTTCGCTGGGCTGTTTACATTGGCCTCCTTGTTTAGCAAAATGGTGACGGTTGCCAGATGGCCTTTGGAAGATTCCCAGTACAATAACGATTTATTATCCGGATCACTGATATTAATTTCCGCATTGGTAGTCAAGAGCAGTTCGACGGTGTCCATGTTTCCGGCTGTAGCCGCGGCAAGAATTGGGGTATAACCGTCCCTACTTTTATAATTTACATCAGCGCCTTTTTCAATCAATACTTTGACTGTATCGGTAACGCCTTTTTTCGCCGCCCATAATAACGGGGTCCAACCGGCCGAGTCGGTTTCATTCAAAGCCGCTTTTTGAATATATTTGAACAAAGCCAATACAGCGGCTGTATCACCGTTTTTGGCGGCGTAAAGCAGGCTTAAATTATAATTGGCGCCGTTTTCCTGTAATGACTTTACAATTTGAGTATAATTATTCCGTACCGCATACATAATCGCGGTATAACCTTTGAGATTTCGGGCAGCTATATCAGCGCCATTGGCGATAAGCAATTCAACGATTTCATAAAAGCCGTTGCTGGCTCCAAACAGGATTGCGGTCCAGCCGTCATTATCCTGCAAGTTAACATTAGCGCCGTTTTCAATTAACAGTTTCACCACTTGGGTCCGGCCTTTGGCAGCTGCATGCATCAGAGGAGTCCAATTGTTATAATCCCTGGAATTTATATCCGCTCCTTTATTTAATAGAGATTTGACCGTATTAACCTCGCCCTTGTCGGCTGCAATTATCAGTCGTACGTTAAAGTCCGCAGACGATTCCTTCGCGGTATATCCTTCCTCAAAAAGAATTACCGGAAGAAAAAAAAGCGTCACCATAAAAATGGTCATTACCAATCGCTTTATATTCAACACTCGGTTCACCTTCCGCCATAACAAATTATTCATTCGAGATTTGCGGTTAATATATAGTCGAACTTTTATATCAAAATCGCATAAATACTATGGCAAACTTTCAACATATTAGGTAAAAATTCCTGCTATTCACAGAATGAAACGATTCTTTCCAATAATTATCGGGCAAGGTCCTAAACTCTAAACTCCAAAATTCATGGCTTTTATTATTTGATTCCGGATCGTCCGGGGTAGGGTTATCCTAGATAATCAGGAATATTTTGTTTTTGGATTCATATACATGTACAAATACCTCCTAAGAGGTGATACGAATGCCTTATTGTGAAGATTGCAGTATCAATTATCAAAGTGATGATGTAGTCTGTGCTAGTTGCGGGAATAAATTGACAATAGAACCCGAAGCGGAAAAAGTTTCAGCGCCACCAGATTTCGATGAATCACAGGTGGAAAATACCAGATATCACCATCGGAATGGCATAAAATCCGGACCGGCCGATATCGTTGAAACACATATCGGAAAAGGGTTGATAAAACCAAACTTGGTTGAACAGGACTTGGAGGGCTTTCATTTTAAATATGATAAACCGCTCTCGAATTTCGTTAAGGCCGAAACCTATAAGGATAAAGTAGTTGAATTCCGTGTAACCTGTCCGGATACTGAAACTGAAGAATCTGGCAAGAAGAATGAACCGGCCAGTATAATTCAGCCATTGGTAGAGGGTTCGGAACCGGTTTTAGGCCAGCAAATGCCGGAAATGAATCCGAAGACGGAATCCATAGGGTCCTCAATTGTTAATAACAGGGTTGAACCGTCAACGGACGAGAATGAATGGATTGCCGGAGAAATTTCAGGAGATGCCATTGACGGTATTAATTTGGAACTTGAATCAACCGGGAAGCCGATTTTACCGGAACCGGAATTAAAAACAACGGATGAAACCGAAGAAGTAGAAGTATTGTGGGAAGATACCCAAAAATGGCTGGGAATTTCTTTGTCAAAGCAATACCGCATCACGAACCGTTCATTACAGATTATCGATGGGGCAAACCGGCGGTTTTCAGAGGTTGATATCAGTTTAATATCCGATGTCCAGTTGCAGCAGTCATGGCTTGGGAAACTTTTCGGGATCGGTACTTTGGTAATTTCCGTTTCGAACCTGCCCGGTTCAAAACTGTTGTTAACCGGCCTCCGAAATCCGGAGAGAGTGCTGCATCTACTTGAAGAATTGTTAAAATTGTGATAATATCATCGTAAACTTCGGTGACGGGATTGTGGATGTCGCAAACCATCTTAATCAGTGCTTGTTTATTCGGGATAAACTGTCGATACGACGGGACGGAAAAAGCAATGCCAGTGCTGTTGAACCTCCTGAAAGATTATCGGCTAATTTCATTTTGCCCGGAATCTTTGGGCGGGTTGCCGGTACCGCGTCCCCCGGCTGAGATTCAGGATGGTGACGGTTTGGAAGTGTTATCAGGGTTGGTCAAGGTGATGAATATTGAGGGGCAGGATCTAACCCGGGAGTTTGTGCAAGGGGCATATGCTTCACTGGACCTGGCGAATTCTTGGAAACCGGGTCTTATTATCATCAAATCAAAAAGTCCTTCTTGCGGCAAGGGATTGATTTATAGCGGAAATTTTCGCGGTGGACTTAAAAATGGCGATGGAGTAACCACGGCATTATTACGGCAAGCCGGGTTCCCGGTTTTCACCGCGGAGGAAGTTATAAAGGCCCCGGACCAAATTTTGGGCAAAAATTATGGTTGACGAATGCTTTCATTCTTTGATATAATTAAAGTCGCTCCTAAAAAGGCGGTATTCGTTTTCACGCGGGAGTAGCTCAGTTGGTAGAGCGTCAGCCTTCCAAGCTGAATGTCGCGGGTTCGAGCCCCGTTTCCCGCTCCATTGTAAATTTAAAGCTTTCAGAATACCTGAAAGCTTTTTTATTCATCATTTTTTTGTTTCCGGTTCGGAACAAAACAACCGCAAAGTCCGTTGTTTTGAAATATAATCATTGTTTCTCTTGTTAACACTAATAGTTTTTAGGAGAGGGGTTCATATGATGAAAAAAAGCTGGATAATTATTATATTCGGATGTATCGGTTTATTAGGAATCGGTTTATTTATTGCTTTGTCCGTTAACCCGGACGACGATTTAAGCTATTTCCCCTTGGAAGCGGGGAATCGATGGGTTTATAAAGTCACTTTGCCGGATAGTAAAATAGTACGGTCGGACTTGGTTGTTTTGGATCCGGATGCGCAAACTATGCGTTTAAATGTATATAACAATGAAGTTCCGGTGGCGGAGATCCATTATCTCAAAAATCAGCAGGGGTTATTTAAAGTAAAAGAGATTTCCGCCGGTGGCACGACTTATTTTGAACCGGCGCAGAAGATACTAGGTTCAAAACTGCTACCCGGCGCAACTTGGAACTGGGCATCGACTAACACTAAAGCAGCCATCAAAGCAAAAGTTATGGACGGCGGCAAGGTTAAGGTCCAGGCCGGAACCTTCGATACTATATTGATTCATACTGAAGGTACGTTTGATGACGGTACGCAATTTGTTGATCAAACCTGGTATGCCAAGGGAGTCGGGTATGTGAAAAGCTTGGTTACGGCGAATAAAGTAACTCAAACTGAGGAATTGATGGACTATAAATTAGCTAAATAATTCAATTTCAATTGAAAGGGAATAAGCTTTCCCACAAAATCGCACTTTATTGATAGTTGGTGTTTTTTGTGGTATAATAAAAAACGCAAATAAATAAAATGCGCCTGTAGCTCAGGGGATAGAGCAACGGACTTCTAATCCGTTGGTCGTACGTTCGATTCGTACCAGGCGCGCCATAAGATCATCCAAGGTTTCCGGGTTTTCACCCGGAGACCTTTTTGTTTTATGTCGTGAAAATGTGGCGAGCTGCTAATTGATAAGCAGGGAAGTGAAACGGAAAGCTCCATTAATAAATTAAAGGAATAATATGACCCGCGCCGAAATTAATTATGAATATAAGCAGGAATGGGTTTTATCCCAATGCGGCGGAAGGGTGATTGGATGAGTACCGCTAAAATCCTGGTTGCCGATGATGATCGGGAGATTGTACGGCTGATTGCCGACAGTTTGGAAGATGAAGGATTTGAAGTTGTCCCGGCTTACAATGGCGTTCAGGCGCTAAGCCTGTTGTCAAACCCCGATATTTCACTATTAATCCTGGATATTATGATGCCGGAGATGGACGGACTCGAGGTTTGCCGCCGGATTCGCAACAATACGCCCGTTCCCATTATTTTATTGAGCGCCAAAAGCAGGGAGCTTGATAAGGTAGTCGGTTTGGAAGTGGGCGCCGATGATTATGTCACTAAACCATTCAGCATCAACGAATTGGTTGCCAGGGTCAAAGCTCATTTGCGCCGGGAAAAGCGGAACACTCCAGTGATCAGGACGGAGGATAACGTCGTTCATTTTGATGAGGTTGTAGTTCATAAAGGCACTTTTGAAGTATTCAAGGGCGGCCGAAATATCAGCTTGTCCACCAAAGAGTTCCAAATTCTGATCTATTTGATTGAAAATCAGAATCTGGTGTTGAGCCGCGAGCAAATATACGATGCCATCTGGGGTAGCGGCAGCGACTATTGTGATTTGAATACGGTAACTGTTCATATCAAAAATCTCCGGAATAAACTGGATCCCGAAAGCCGCTATATTAAAACCATATGGGGAGCCGGGTATAAATTTACCGGAGGAGCGGTGGAACCATGAAAGTAAGTCTAAAATTTAAAATGCCGCTCATTATTTTATTGGTTTTTTTTTGTTCATTCTACTTCTAGTCTTATATTACCGGGTATTTTTAATGAAAAACCTGGGACATGATTTTGACGTGTTCAAAGATCATCTGTACCAGGTTAACGAGGAAGTCACGGCCAAAATTAAAGATTATTATCCCGATCTCAGTAAAATTAGGACCTATCTGGACGGATTTTCAGCCGGGAATAACACCAAAATCACCATTTCCGATGTGGAAGGCAACACGATTCTCAGTGTCGACCGGCGGAAAAGCTATGGATTAAGCCTTGAATTAAAAGGGTTTACAGTGGTCGGCCGGAATAATATTTATGTGGTGGAAGTGGTATACCCTTTTTCCATTGAGAATTTGGGAGAGCTTAACTCCTTTACGAAGATCCGTGATGTTGCCTTGGTTTGTTTGGTGTTATTGGTGACTTTATTAATTATCTACCTCCACTTCTCCCTGGTAAGACCCTTAACCATGTTGAACCGGGGACTTGAAACCATCAACTATCGAAATACCGGCGCTAACGGTGACTTTGCCATGCCGTTAAAGACTTATAAGCGCAATGACGAACTGGGGGATTTGACCCGCAAATTCAGGGAGATGCAACAACGGCTGGAATCATCCTACCGGCAGCAAACTGAGATGATTGCCTCGATTTCTCATGATCTTAAAACGCCGCTCACTTCGATTCTTGGTTTTTTGGAAAGATTATTGGGCCGGAAGGCGTCGGAGGAACGCCGGAAAGAATATTGCCGGATTATCTATCAGAAAGCGCAGGATATTAATGAACTGGTTACAGGGTTTAACGATTTTGTCACCAGCGACCTGGAGGGCAGCGCCGCGGGGAATAAGGATATCGTTGATTTGCGGGAATTTTTTGATTCAGTTTATAATGAATATTTTACAGAGCTTAAAGGAAAAGGAATTGAACTTTACCGTTACGATGAGACCGGAGACGGGGAAGAGCTTTTTCTAGAGATGGATATTCAACGAATACGGCGGGTTTTTGCCAATTTGGTAGGAAACTCCCTGAAATATGCCGACAAATCGGGTAAAATTGTTTTCCGTTGTTCAGTCCGGCAAAACTACACAATTTTTTCGGTTGAAGACGGCGGGCCCGGGGTTCCTCCCGAGGATTTAACCGTTATTTTCGATAAATTTTACCGGGTCGATAAATCGCGTTCCCGTCAAAAAGGCGGGAGCGGACTGGGCCTAGCCATTTGCAAAAATATTGTTGAAAGCCATGGTGGTAATATTTGGGCATATTTACCGCCTAAAGGTGGTTTGGGAGTGTCTTTTTCATTGCCGTTGGTTACCGGAAGGAATTCTTAACAAATCTTAATAAATTTTTATTGTTATTTCAGGCCGGGGTGTTATGCTAATACTAAAATTGGTATAGTTTTGCCCACGGGGGAACCTGATTTGGCAAGTGGTTACGAATCCAGGTTAAAAGGGGGAAACGTTAATGAAAAAAATATTAATTACCGGGCTTTTAGCCTCCGTTATGCTCAGCATGATCCTCCCGGTAGTTTTTGGGGCGGCGCCCAAACCTTCCAGGGAGGATGCGCGCCGTATTATCGGCCGGACAGCGGCAGTCATTTTGACCGCTCAACAAGTGGCTACTCAAGGAGAAAAAAATAAAGGCTTGGGGTTGTCCGTAAGCCATCAAGTTTATGCCGTGGGGTTATTCCGGCAGGGGCTCTATTCCGAAGCAGTTTTTCATTCCCTGCGCGCCCGGGTTTTAGCCGCGCAAGTCATCAAACAACTTAAGGATGCCCTTTACGATAGAATGGAAGAAAAATATGTACAGGAATCTCCTGCCGCTTCCGAGCTTGATCAAAAGGTTAGAGAATCAAATACGGGCATTATTAGCGATCAGGAAGCGCTGAATACCAGCTTGCCGCTGGATGCCAACTAGAAATTACCGTTCTGGATCTTCCCTGAAAAAATCACTGGTCAATACATCCCGTAAAATATTGTGCAAAGGGTCATCATATTCATTTAATTCGCGAGCGGATAGATTTAAGGCATCCCGTTCCCGGCGGACGACTTTGAGATTGGTTGTGTCCATGGATATCACCTCTTATTGCAACGTAACTCAATTATTCCCTAAGAAATTTTTCGGGATAATTACTTAGTGACAATATTGACCAAAGAATGAGGGATTATACACCGGTAAATTAATTTTTATAAACGATTTTTTGCATCAAGAGTTTCGGCTGCCGAAACTCTTTTTTGCTTGCAGGCTGCCTAACAGGCTTGACCATAATTGGTTTTTAAAGCTGCTTTACTGAACTCGAGTTGAAACTATGGCTTAGATTAGTTATCGTAAAAAAGTAAAAGACAATTGAAAAATTATTAATTAACTTTTGGTTAAAATTTAATTACAATTTGAACATTGAGACAATTAGAAGTTGGTGAAAAAGATTCCTTTTCAGTAAAACAAAAATTATTCACCTTGCTTTTTCACATAACTTCTTAGGAAGAGGTGGGTCACTTTTTGTTAAGAATAGGGTTTGTCACACTTCTTTCAGGTCGATGAAATCAATGGAAAAGGAGGTTTAAAAGCATTACAAGACGAGCTTCAGGACTAAATAAGAGCAGGTGAAAGGGGAGGAGAAAATGCTTGGGAAAAAAATTTTGGGATGTGTGATGTTGATTGTCATCCTATCGCTGTTGTTTTTACCCGCTTCCTTCGGTTGGTCGTTAAAACAAGCTCCGCTCATGACCCGGTGGGCCAGTCAGGTAGACCCGAATAATCCGTTGCCGGAGTACCCCAGACCGCAATTGGTTCGAACCAATTGGCTTAATTTAAACGGAGTCTGGCAATTTCAACGCGGTTACTCCTCTGATGCAGTTCCGATCGGCAACAATTTGAGCGGTGATATCCTGGTACCGTTCCCGATTGAATCCGCCATTTCAGGAGTTATGCAGCATTTTGATCGCGCTTGGTACCGCCGCACCTTTACCATTCCGCCGGGATGGAGCGGCAAACAAATCATGTTGAATTTTGGAGCGGTTGATTGGGAATCGCAAGTTTATATCAATGGGCAAAGTGTGGGAATCCATAAAGGCGGTTTTGATGCCTTCAGTTATAATATTACGCCATATCTTAGCGGAAGCGGCGCCCAGGAATTAATTGTCCGGGTTTATGATCCGACGGATTCCGGAGGCCAATCCCGGGGTAAGCAAGTAAACAACCCCAGTGGTATTTGGTATACACCTGCCACAGGAATCTGGCAGACTGTTTGGTTGGAACCGGTGGCTGCGACGAGTATTAAAGATTTAAAATTAATCCCGGATATTGATAACTCAAGATTGAAACTTACAGTAAACACTACAGGCTCAGCTTCCGGAGTTACCTTCTCGGCGGTTGTCAGGGATTCCGGTAATGTGATTGCTACTGTAACCGGCAATCCCAACAACGAACTCAATGTTTCCATCCCGAACCAAAAGTTGTGGTCTCCCAGTAATCCTTTTCTGTATGACCTGGAAGTATCTTTGATTCAGAATAATACTGCCATTGATACCGTGACTAGCTATTTTGGAATGAGGAAGGTCCAGGTTGCTACTTCGGGCGGATATCGGAAGATCTTATTAAATAATAGTTTTGTCTACCAATTTGGTCCTCTCGATCAAGGATATTGGCCGGATGGGATTTATACCGCGCCAACGGATACCGCTTTGAGGTTTGATATTGAAAAGACAAAGGAATTTGGCTTTAATATGATCCGAAAACATGCGAAAGTAGAACCGGCGCGATGGTACTACTGGACGGATAAATTAGGAATGCTGGTATGGCAAGACATGCCGTCGGGTAATAACAGTAGCGCCGCCGATAAAACACAATTTGAAACTGAATTGGGCCGTTTGGTCCAGACCCATTGGAATAGCCCTTCCATAATTATGTGGGTGGTCTTTAACGAAGGTTGGGGGCAATATGATACCGAACGGATTACCAACTGGACAATGGGACTTGACCCTTCCCGGATCGTCTCTTGCGCCAGCGGTTGGAATGATTACGAGGTAGGTCATATCAAAGACAGTCATAGTTATCCGTCTCCTTCTTGTCCGAGCAGCACAACCCGGGCGGTGGTGAATGGCGAATATGGCGGCATCGGTTACCAAATTGACGGGCATATGTGGAGCATCAACGGCAATCCCTACGCCAATGTAAATAATGCAACGGATTTTGTGAATACTTACGATCGATACGCCACCAGTCTTACCAGTTTTAAGACCAATAATGGCTTGAGCGCTGCGGTGTATACGCAAATCACTGATGTGGAGACTGAGTTGAACGGCATCATGACGTATGATCGGGCAGTTACGAAAGGAAATGTTTATAATTCGAATATTAAGCTAAGAACAAAATTATTAAATATCACTAATGTACTGCCGACCTCCCAGGTAACGGCTCAAAGCTGGAGATATACAACGAGTCCGCCGGCATCCAATTGGTATGCCACCGGCTTTAGCGATTCCGGTTGGAGCACGGGCAACGCCGGATTTGGCACTTCCGGTACCCCTGGCGCCGTGATCCGCACTACTTGGAATACTGCGGATATCTGGCTGCGAAAGCAGTTTAATCCGGGATCATTTACGGCAACTGATCTTAGCAACATGGCTTTTAGTCTCTATCACGATGAGGATTGCGAGATCTATATCAATGGAGTGTTGGCGGCTTCCGTTACCGGTTATACCACAAGTTATGTTTTCATATCCATCAATCAAGCCGCCAAGAATGCTTTGATCGCTAATGGAAACAATGTAATCGCCGTGCATTGTCATCAGACCAGCGGCGGTCAAGGGATTGATGTGGGAATCGTGAAGCTGGTTTATACCGATGACGGGCCAACTCCGACCCCGACTCCCACACCACCGCCGAGTAGTTATTTTAGCGAAGATTTCGACGATGGAATCGCCAACGGCTTGACTACTTATGATGGGTCCTGGTCGGTGGTCAACGGTCAATATAATGTCGGCGCCGTTGCTGGAGCAAAGTCGGTCGCGATTGGCACCAACTTTAGCAACTTCACTTATCTGGCTGATGTATCCATCAGCGGCGGTGATGCCGGCTTAGTCTTTAGAGTCAGCAATCCTGCTGTTGGAATAGATGCTTATAACGGATATTATGCGGGACTTAATTCCAGCGGATATGTTATACTCGGGAAAGCCAGTCATAACTGGACTCAATTAGCAACCTACAATATGGCCATCGCCGCGAATACGTTGTATCGTATGAAAGTAGTGGCCAACGGCTCCAATATTCAAGTATTCGTCACGGATATGAGTACTCCTAAAATCAATTATACGGATACTTCTTTTAGCGCCGGCGCTATCGGCGTAAGAACATTTAATTCAGCGGCGAAATTTGACAATATCAGCGTGACTACCGGGACCGTTCCAACACCGACGCCCACTCCAATTCCAAGCAGCTTTACTGATAATTTCAATGATAATGTAATCGGAAATGCCTGGTCATTCTACGGCGGCGGCGCTTGGAGTGAGAGCGGCACGATTCTCCGGCAGGATTCCGCCACCCAGGGAGACCCCTGCAAGGCGATTATCAGTAATAGCGGCACGAGTTTTGGCGGCAATCATACAATTCTCGCCAAAGTATATGTAGATGCCTGGACTGACGGCGACAGCGCCAGAGCTGGAGTATCTTTATATACCGGAACGGGTGACGGCAGGGGCTATAATCTCTTGTTCCATAACAATCATTCCACCGTCCAGTTTTTGGATGACGGAACGGCCTGGGGACCCAGCTATACCTTTAATTGGAGCAACAGAACCTGGTATTGGTTTAAGTTGAAGATGGAAAACGGCACATTGTACGGTAAAGTCTGGCAGGATGGCGCAGCCGAACCAGGAAACTGGCCGTATACATGGGGAAGAAGCGGCCGTAGCGGTTATCCCGCCTTGAATGGGGGTACTTCGGGTCACGGAGGTTCCTGCATAGTCTTCTTTGATGATGTGACGGTTACGGTTCCTTAGGTATGCAGGGAAGAGTCCCTGGACCCCTTTATTCCTGACCATCAGCGGTTGGGCAGATGTGTTATGGGTTGGTTGTAAGTTTCCGAGTGTCTAAGATCCAGGCCTCCGACCTTGTGTCGGAGGCCTTCTCGGCAGTTGGTCTGGCTCGAGGGTTGTAAACTTTCTATATTTATTATAAAAACTTGAAACTCCGGGACATCTTTTCCAATACTCCGGTGATCTTGGTTTCATCAAACTCTTTCACCCCTTGCTCCGGTGAATAATTGCCGATATTGGTGGAGTGAATAGTATACTCCACTACATAGCATTTATCCCTATATTGGGTACGATAACTGGTTGTTTGATAAAGGTTGCCGGCTCCGGCATCGGAGAAGGTGTATTTGACAAAGGGAACTCCCCCGAGCTTCAGGTGCTCAGTTTTAACGCCGTAGCCTTGGGGGGTGATAAAGGAGTTTTTAATCGCTTCGGGATCACTGCTTTGACCGATGCTGAATTCAGCGCCGCTAAAATTAGTATGGGGCGCATAAGACCGGGGAATCGTCACCAGGGCCAGCACTGTTCCATAATCGGTGGTTCCGGCGCGCCAGCTTTGAGTATATCCGGGCTCCTTCCCGGAAAGTATAAATTGACGCGGAAAGCTGAAGGAGAATGTTTTGAAACTATCGGTAAATACGGCGGTATGAGCGTTGGGGTAGGTAACGGTCCCGGCTACACCGTCGCTGTATATCGGCTGGTCGTCTTCGGTGACCCAAGCGTTGGGGCCTTTGCTCCAAAAGGTAATTTTTTTGCCGGCATACCGGACTCCCGACGCCGCCACGGTTTGCGGCAGTTGGAACCGGCGGCCGTCGGGCAATGTTAGCCGGACTTTTCGGTTAAGGTAAGTGGCCGTGATGACTCCCTCGCGGCAATAATAGGTGACGGTATTGCTTACCCGGGGTTGGAAGAGACCAGACAGAAGAAAGAGGGACAGGCAAACAGCCAGCGCGATGCCGGCTATTATTATTTTTTGGGAACGCGTCATTTATCTTAAGCCTCCATAGGTAGTTTTCATTTTTTCACTATTTATATTCTCGATAAGACGAAATAAGTTTTTCAATGCCTTACCGCAACTCAGAAATTTAATCCTTATATAATCAAAAAAACAATTGACAAAGGGGAAAAAATCATGATATATTAAACATGTTTAAAACAAATTTAAAATATGTTTAATACAAGCGGGTGATTTTTAAGTGACTCCTATCAACGGCGACGTCAAGGAGAAATTGCTTCAGGCGACTTTGGAACTTTTCAACGAAGGAATTGATCCCGAGAAGATTACGACCCGGGATATTGTCAAGCGGGCCGGGGTAAATCTCGCCCTGGTCAATTATCATTTTCAATCCAAAGAGAATTTAATCCAGCAGGCAATCGGGATCATCATGCGGGGCATCGCCGCTGAAATGTACGATGATAAAAATATGTCAGATGATCCGGTGGAAAAATTGCGCAGCATGATCAAAAAGAATAGTGAGCTGGCGCTTCGCTATCATTTTTTGATGAAAAAGGGCATCGCCTTTGAATTAAAAAGCGGCAGTGAGGCAACGGTCCGGACCATCCTGCCCATCTTGCGGAAAATCTTCCCGGAGCAAAAGACCGAGCGGGAGCTCCGCCTCATTGCATTGCAGCTTTTAGTGCCGCTCCAAACCATGTTTATGCATGCAGAGGTTTATCTGAAAAATATGGATTTGAAGATGAATTCCCTGGAAGATGTGAATGATGTGATTGATGTCCTGATTAATAATTTATTGCCTATACAAAAATAAAAATGAGGGGAGAAATTATCATGAAAACACTATGTTTCGTTATTGGGATTATTACGGGGCTACTTTTATTATCTACTCTAACCTGCGGATTATGGATCAAGGCCAATCATGTAACGGATGTATCTTCTTTGAAATTTCACATGGGCATCGGCATCTGGTCGGTGATATTTGGTCTGGTATCCGTAATATTGCTTTTTGTTCAAACAGTTAAACACTAAAAAAAGTGTGATAAACCTTATTCTTAACAAAAAAGTTGTATACTTCTAAAAAAGCGTCTTATCGGAAACAGCAAAATAGTCTCTGAGGAGATCCTTTGGTGTAAATGATAGTAAAGTTATTAATTAGTAAGCAGTAAAGGATAGTTTAAATGAAATCAAAGACAAAACTGATCCTGATAAAGATTTTGCATACGGTAATCTGGCTGTTTTATGCAATGACCATCCTATATACCCTCTATGCGGCAATTGTCGATAAAATCGATGCTTATTTTTGGATGGCGGTTGGGTTTGTTGTCCTGGAGGGCATTATCTTGCTAATCTACGGCGGACACTGCCCTATAACCCTGATTAGTGAAAAATATAGCCGAAATGTTTCGGTTGGATTTGATATTTTTATTCCCAAATGGATCGCCAGGTACAATAAGATGATTTTCGGGACCATCTTTCTAGTGAGCATCATAATAGCTGCGTATCGGTTTCTTACTTAGGTTAGAAGATGGTGAATTGACGATTTTAGATTGAACATAGCTCGACGGCTGTAAAACCTTGTGTTTTGAAGCCACGCACCCCTCCCCGGCTCGTATGCCGGGGTTGGTTATTTTTGTGTCCATATTAATCTGCATTAAGTTAGGCTGTTATGATTATATCTTTTTGATTAGGATTTTTGCAGGCGGGGACTACCGTCGTTGAGCGTGGTGGATATGAAACACATTTATTAATTTATCAAACAGGAAAAATTTGGCCGTTATCGAAATAGTAATTCATTCCCCCAGGGAGATGGATTTACTATTATTTCAACATCTACATGCCGGGACTGTAGAAGAATGGAGAAAAGCATTTTGATGACGCGCTCAGAGAAGCGGAGGGTGATACTATGCGCAGCGAACAGGAAATGTTTGATTTAATACTCGGCATTGCCAAAGCGGATGATCGCGTTCGAGCGGTATACATGAATGGTTCTCGCGCCAATCCGAATATTCGGAAGGATATTTACCAGGACTATGACATTGTCTATGTGGTAGCGGAAACCCGATCATTTTTGAACAACAAAGATTGGATTTCAGTCTTTGGGGAGCTAGCCATTGTCCAAGAACCTGATAGCAACGATTTTGGTTGGGGGATGAACGCAAACTTTGATCGTTCTTATGGATGGCTGATGTTGTTTAAAGATGGCAACCGTATCGACCTACATATCCAAACAAAGGAAGCAATGATAGAGGATTATCTAAAAGATAGCTTAACGGTCCCGCTTTTAGATAAAGATAACTGTTTACCGCAGATCCCGGCATCGAATGATAGCGATTATCATGTAAAAATGCCTACGGAAGCTCGATATAAAAGCTGCTGCAATGAATTTTGGTGGTGCCTAAATAATGTAGCCAAAGGGATTGCAAGGGATCAACTGCCTTATGCCATGTGGATGTATAATGTAGTTGTTCACGATATGCTTGGGAAAATGATTGATTGGTATATCGGGATAAATACTGATTTTTCCGTATCTGTGGGAATGAGTGGCAAGTATTATAAAAAGTATTTGCCCGGAGAAATATATGAAATGTATACACAAACCTATTCCGACAGTGATTATAATAACTTTTGGGCCGCAATTTTTATGGCCTGTAAATTGTTCAGCACAATTGCACCGCTTGTTGCTAAAAATCTTGGATTTACATATAATTTGGCAGAAGATGCAAATATGACGGAGTATATAAATAGAGTAAAAGCGGCTGGCTTATGAGATATGTGAAGTTTGACGAAGTGCCTTACGATATGACTCCAGTTCGCATGGATGGAGCTATTTATTTATGTCTCCCGAAGCATTATAAATTAAAGGAGAATCCGATTCCCTTTATGATGCTTTGGGTGGAGGTAGAGTTCCCAGTGACTTTTCATAAAGAAGATATGGTAGTTATTGTCAGTTCGAACTTTCGGGAAGAGAATTTTGCAGTGAATAAATTCAGCCAAGATTATATCATCAAACAAAAAGACTCCTTTACATGCTCTCTCTGAAGCGTTGGCATAGTCATCCGCATTTTTGCAAGTGTTTTTACGATATGGAACAGAAGTTGTTCGCGGTGAACGCCATGACTGACCGGGGATATGCCAAGTTGATCGAGATCCTAAATAGGCTAGGTTATGATTTTCCTGCAGAACCGGAGAGTCGGGCGACTATGGCCATGTTCTTGGCGGCAAAGGAAGTAATTCGGGCAGAAGGTTGAGGTTAATCCTTATGGAAAGCTTTTTGCCGAAAAGCCGTCTCCGGACGCCGTAGCTGAAATGGACAAGCTCAATGTTTGATTAATAATATTTCCAAAGTATAAAATTATAACCAAATATTAAAGGGAAAGAACTCATAATACAGAATTTTATCATTATTGCACTAATTCGGAGGTGATTCCGGTGAGTTTTAAGGTTAGAGAAACCAATCCTTGCGCGGCGACTAAAGAAAATTATACATACGGCGATTATGAAAAATGGCCCGAGGATCAGCGCTGGGAGTTGATTGACGGGGTGCCTTACGATATGACTCCCGCGCCTTCCCGGCGGCACCAGGAAATTTTGGGGGAGTTACACCTTCAGTTCGGCGTTTATTTAAAAAATAAACCCTGCAAGGTATTTTTGGCTCCCTTCGATGTCCGGTTGCCGCAAGGAGATGAAGCTGGAAAACGGATCCGGACCGTTGTCCAGCCGGATCTGACTGTGGTCTGCGACCATGAAAAACTGGATGAGCGTGGTTGTATTGGCGCTCCCGATTTGGCCGTGGAGATTCTGTCTCCTTATACCGCGGCGAAAGATTTGAAGATTAAGCTGGCTTTATATGAAAGAGTCGGAGTCAGGGAGTATTGGCTGGTCCAACCTTTGGACCGGACGATTATGGTTTTTACTTTGCAGGAAGACGGGAAATACGGTAAACCGGCGGTTTATGACCGGCATGATACAGTGGGAGTCGGGATTTTTGGAGGAGATTTGCAGGTGGATGCAGTTGAGATCTTTAGGGAGGAAGAATAAGGAAAGATCAATTTGTAATTTATAGATTTGCTCGAGCACCTTTGCGCCTTCGTGGGAGGGAAATTTTTTTAGGGTTCGGCAGCTTATCAGCCATAATGTGGGAGATGAAGCCGGGTTGCCAGGTTTTTGGAGGTTGTGGCGGTCGGGAGGTTATAGCTATGCAAAACGATAATACCAAAGTCGCAGTGCGGGGTTTTCAACTGAAACTGGATTTTTTCAAGACCAAAATCCAGCACCAACAATTGCTGGCCCAATCGCTTACGGCGGAGTTTGAGTCTTTAACCTCCGAGTTTGAGTCTTTGAAACAGTTATTTGATGCTTCATCGTTCAAATTTGAGTCTATATCCTCCGACTTTGAGTCTACACTGCTCAATTTTGGTGCTACATCAGATAACTTTGAGTCTTCATCATCTCAAAATGATGCTACATTTGTTAAGACTGGGTCTTTACCAGACGACGGCGCTTCTTCGCCCATCCGGGAATTGGCTTCACTGATTCGGCGGTCGGCAAAGGAGCTAAAAATTTATTTCGGTCAACCCAATATTCCGAACCGGATGGCAGAGATTCTCCTGGCTCTTAGAGAAAAGAAAAAGCTTTCGGTCGCGGAGATGCGACAGATTACCGGCGTATCCAGAAATTCGCTGGTGCGTGATATTAAAGTCCTCAAACTCCTGGGATGGCTTGAATTCCACGGGAGCCGCAAAAACGGCTACTTTACGTTAACGGCTTCAGTCCCCAATTTACTATTCCGGAAGGAAAGCGGATGAGTTACGAGCGTGTTTTGAATGACGGTCTTCGGCTGAATATTTACGTTTTTAAGTGTCCTGGGAGAAGAAAAAACATAGTATCATTCCTCAGAGCTAAAGATATTAATAATAGAAGAATGATTTTTATTGGCAATACTCTTTAGAAGAGTCTTAGAGATTCTTGCAAGCTTTGATAATCTGGGTTCGAATAGTTTTCAAGATATGCTGATAAGTGAGCTGTATTCTAATTGAAATTCAGTCGGTCATCCTTCAGAGGGTATTAATCCATTGTAACTTAAATGGATTAAAATAGAAATTTATATGGAGGTGTACTAATGGGAATAATTTATGAAAATCTAGATGCAAAAACACGGAGTTACATGCTTGAAGAATCTCGGCTTGGAGGGCATTACATTAGTCCACGACTTGCTCCAGAAGGCCAAGCTGCATGGCAATCCTTATTAGAAGAAGCTATAAAAACTTATAACGATGATTGGCTAGCAACAGAATTATTGAAACGTAATTTTATACTCTCACAAGAGACTTACTCTCGATCTGGTAATGTAAATTTGAGGAAAATCAATCAACCACATGCTGCTCAACAACTAGCGGAAGGTGAATTCAATCGTTACTATCTTCGTGGTTTATGTGTAAGGGCAAAAGCTGAAGGGAAAAGATTTCTTAAGGTATATCGCGGTAAACAGGTCAGTCAACCACGCCCGGAATCAGAAGCCAAGATCGGAACAGAAGTCGATGTTGAAGCTCTTCTTGTAACGCTTAGGAGAAATGATTTTGTTACTATTGAAGAGGCTTTTGGAGTGCCTGGAGGGCCGAATTCAGGATTAACCGCTCGAATCTCCTGATACTACAAATAATTAGTTTAAATAGGGGGGAATCACTTTGAATAAGAAAAATAGTAATATAAACAGTAATCTAGAAAACCTAGAAACTAAATTAAAATCACATCCAGTTTATATTTTTTTAACTGCTTTCATACTCGGATGCTCTTTAACTTTTGGGGCAATTTTATCACTGATAAATTTATTACATTTTGAAATAGAAAAGAAAGGTACATACATATATTATCAAGACTACTATAGGGAAATGCAAGCTAACTATATACAAAAAGAATATTATAATAATCTATTAGCTGAAAATAGTAGTCTTAAGGAATTGGTTGATAAATATAGAGCGAAAAACACCGATGTTATACTTAAACAAATTATTGAATTAAAGAAAGAACGTGATAAGGTAACAGAAGAGATTGTTAGCTTTACAAGTCCCATCAATTTAGTTGATAAAAAACCAATCAATACTGAAACAGAAAAATATAAAAACTTAAAAATTCAACTGGAACAAATTAACGATTCATTATCAGAGTTGTATAAAAAGCTTTAGTTTAGAAAATGAACGCATGTCATTCTTCAATTGTTATAACTTTGAAACTTCATTAAAACCAGATATAATATGATTATATTTTACAAGGAAAGAAGATGGGTAGCATGACGACCGACAAATATATATGGGAACCGATAACCTTTGACCCCAAATGGCTTGAAACATCCACCCTAAAACTTGATAACATCCGGCCTTCATGGACTCGAAAAAGAGAACTGTTTAAGGAGAATGAAACCGAATATCAACGGTTTATCGCTGAATTAAAGAGAAAACAAGCCATTGAGACCGGGATTATTGAAAAGTTATATGACCTAAAGGAAGGCATTACCGAAACATTTATTCGGGAAGGTTTTATCGACTCATACCTTGGACATGGCGACACCAATATTCAACCTAGCCTATTAATGCATTATTTAAAAGATCACTTTGAAGCGATCGATTTTATTTTTGATTTTGTAAAAAGCAATCGCCGGATAACGAAAAGCTTCCTCCTTGAACTTCACCAATTAATCACAGCCCATCAGGATCAAGTAGAAGCTTTGGATCAATTTGGCAGAATCATAAAGGTTGATTTGTTGAAAGGGCAGTTTAAACAATTTCCTAATAATCCCAAGCGGGAGGATAGTGATCTTAAATTCTTCTATTGTCCACCGGAACAAACCGAGTCGGAAATTGATAATTTATTAACAATTTATCGGGAATTTGAGGATAAAACGGTTCACCCGGTTATCAAAGCGGCATTTTTTCATCATGCATTTACCCAAATTCATCCATTTCAAGACGGTAACGGGAGGATGGCCAGATTATTGGCCAGCTTGATATTGGTGAAGGAAAACCTCTTTCCGTTAACCATTGCGCCGAAAGAGAAGAAAGAGTACATTGACAGCCTCGAAAAAGCGGATGAGAAAGAGTATCAACCAATCGTAGACTTTTTTTGCAAAGTTCAAATCAGGAATATTGAAGCGGCATTGAATCGGGAAACCATTGTTGATAAACAAAATTACCAAGAAATTGTCGGAGTTTTTACGGATAAAATCAAGAAACTGAAAAGTCGCGAAAACGAACAGCATGTGTTAACTGTGGCGAAGAACCGGACGGATATATTTAATTTCGGCTCGGGTGTGATTAAAGAGTTAATCAGTGAATTGGAAAAAAAAGTATGGGAGTTAGCGCAAGTTACGGTGGATGAAAATCCTCCGGAAAATAACCGTGATTACTACTATGCTCACCAAATTGCGGAATACGCTAAACAACACGACTATTATTTTAATGCTTCATTACCGAGAGGCTGGGTCCGGATAAACATTAAACTTCCGGGAGATAAGAATTATAGTCTAATCATTACATTACATCATTTCGGCTATGATGACAGTACACTCGCTTTCGGCGCATTTCTGGAATTCATCGAACAGGCTCCATCGAATAGTCAATCCCATACGACAAGAGTTCGAAAAGTAAGTGACGATTCAGTCGCTATCTTATCGCCTTTAGAAATAAAACCGCTGACGATCTCGGCGGAACTGGAAGTGAAAGAGCTTGAGATTAACATCAGGACTTTTTTACAGGATGTTTTAACCGTAGCCCTGGCGCATTTGGCGAATCAGATTTAACTACATAAACAATGCTTATCTTGAAAACCAGTTTCTTAAACAAAATCACTTGCTTGGGAACTACATATAATGAAACTATTCCAAATCCTTCCCCAAAATCTATTCTCCATACTAGCCTCAAAAAACAAAGAGATATATGCTGAGGCTTTATTTGTGCTTCGCAAAGCGTTTAAGCAAGAAATGACGATCCGTAAAACCGATCTGGCGTCCATGCTGATTGCCAATTTGGATGAAAAAATGTATGAAATGGATCTAACGGCCGATAAAACCGGCAATGATGATTCCGACGAAGAAAAAGGCGGCGCCACCCTTTCTTCAAGAGCCCATTATATATTACGAAAACTGAAAGAAACCGGCTGGATCGATGTGGAATACCAAGTAGACTCGTTTGAAGAAAACATCACCTTACCCGATTATTCCGTGAAACTTGCCAATCTTTTATTTTCATTTACGGATGAGAGTGTCAAAGAATACAACTCCTATGTATACTCCACCTATTCGGATCTAAAAACCGCCGATCAAGAGCGGGATGATTATATGTACACTGCGTTAATGAACGCCTATGATAAGACATCCCAGTTGGTAGATGAGTTAAAGACGCTCCATAACAATATTCGCCGTTACCATCAAGCTCTGAATGAATACATAACTGTAAATGATGTTTTAAAAGGGCATTTTGACGAATACAAAAACTTAATTACAGACCGGATTTACCATCCTTTAAAAACCCTTGATTCGGTACCGCGTTTTAAAGGACCGATTTTGAAGATTTTGGGGGAGTGGTTGGCTGATCATAACTTAAGAGAACGTATTAGCGATCAGGCAATCATCCGTGGCAAATATAAAACCAAACCGGAAGCGAATGAAGATATCATCTTGAAAATAGGTGAGATATCCGATACTTACGAACGGCTGGAAGAGATGCTTGAGGAGATTGATAAGAAAAATTCAGCCTACACTAGAGCTTCGATTGAAAAAATGCGTTATTTATTAAATTCCGACCGGAGTATCAAGGGAAAGCTCGTGGGTCTTTTGACCAGTATATCGATAAGTCTGCCCGGAAGACAAGAAATATTAATTGAGCGATTAGCTGATGCTGTCGATTTGTTCCGTCAAGGATATCTTGATGAAAGATCGCTCTTTGTAAGGGCGGCCAAGAATATCAAAAAAGAAGGAAAACCGCTGGAAGTGATTATATCCCAGGATGGAGAAGGCGAAAGCGATTTAGCAGAGTTCCTGGAAAAAGCTAAAAAAAGTTACAGTCATGCCAGAATAATCGGATTTATGACCTCCGTCATGACTGGTATTAGTGTTGCGACAAGCCGGGAGATACCGTTACCCGATGACGAATCCTTTATATTATTGATGCTCGGAACCTTAAAAGGCGGGGAAAAGAATGTTTTTTATCAAGTGGAATTTGGTGAAGGCTATCTTAATAACAATGGTTATCGGGTACCGGAGATGAGATTTATTCGAAAGGAAAAGTAAAACATGTGGATTGAATTGTATGAGAAGCTAACCAATTCGGAGAAGGAGGAATTTAGAAGAATGCTAAGTTCCTTGCTTTCTCATACTTACTTGGTTAGAGATATTTATGATACCAAGGAAAATCTCATGAAAGTCAACCCGGAATATCGTTTTGTGGAACGAAATTATGAATTGTTTGTTGAATATCTTGGTTTTGGCGGATGGTCGCTTCAAAAGGATAGTAATTACGGTGTAATCGCGCTTGCAAATGTCTATGAGTATAATCGAGTTAGGCTGGATCGCAATACTACGTTAATTCTTTATACGCTACGGTTAATCTTTGAAGAGGAACGAGAAAAAATAACTTTACGTAACGAAATATTGACAACAGTTGCCCAAACGGTCCATAAAATGATCACGCTCGGCCTGACCAAAAAGAAACCGTCGGATAAAGACCTTACGGAAGCTTTTCGACAGCTTGATAATTATCATGTTATTCAAAAAATATCTGGTTCCTGGGAAGACGCCGAATCGAAATTGTTAATTCTGCCATCAATCTTGTTTATTGTGACGAACGAAAGAATTAGTAAATTATCTGAGATGTACGAAACTAAGGATGATGCGGCGGAAACCGCCTTTTCGGAATCGGAGGAAACGGAAGCTGCCGCGATGGCGGAGGAAGTATTAAGAGGGGAGGATAGCCCCGTATGAAGTTACTTAAAAAACTACTGCTTATAAATTGGTATTACTTCTGGAATGAAATAATCGATTTTGAAGAGATTAATTTTCTTACCGGCAAAAATAAAGCAGGTAAGTCGACGATTATTGATGCCATGCAACTTTTACTCTTGGGAGACACCACCGGCCATTATTTCAATAAAGCGGCGAATGAAAAATCCGCTAGAACATTGAAAGGATATTTGCGCGGGGAAATAGGCGATGATGGAGATACAGGATTCAATTATTTACGTGAGGGCAGGTTTTCCAGTTATATCGCGCTTGAGTTTTATGATGATATCAAAAATTCCAGACTCACATTAGGTATTGTATTCGATTGCTATGAAGATGGCAACCAGGAACATCACTTTTTTATTTTGGATTCGGCGATACCCGACAATAGGTTTATTGTAAATAAAGTACCGATGTCGTATAAAGAATTGCGAAATTATTTCTATCAAAATTATAAAAAAGGCCGGTTTGATTTTCCGGATTCCAACAGAAGTTATCAAGATGCACTAACAGGCAAATTAGGGGGATTAAAAAACCGATATTTTAGTCTTTTTAAAAAAGCAGTGCCGTTTTCTCCGGTAATTGATATTGAGCATTTTATTACTGAACATGTTTGCGACGTCAAAAATCCGATCGACATTAGTCTCATGCAAGATAATATCAGGCATTATAAAAGGCTTGAATATGATGCGGATTTAATGGAAGCCCGGATTCTGGTCTTGGAGAATATCGCTTTAAAATATAAAGCGTATACCGAGGAAAGCCAGCGATTGGAGGAACAGCGCTATATCATCGATAGATCCAAACACCAGTCGGCGTTAGACCGGCTGGCGGCGTTAAATGAAACGATTGGGAAGAATAATGAGGAAATTGCTAAATTATCCGCCGCCCAATCTAAATGTGCAGTCACCATAGTTGAGTTTAAAACAGAAAAGGATCGGCTGACTGCGGATAAGTTGGCTTCAGATATTAATAAAACCTTTGATACACTTCAAACGAAAAAGAACAATCTGGAAAGTGAACTTAATAATCTTAAAGACGCTCTTAAAAATACCGTGGATAAGATCAGAAAATATGGTTTAATTTGGCGTGAGTCCGCTAAAAAAATTATTGGTCATCAGGAATTTGATCCGGGGAAATCCGGTTGTTTTCAGGCAAATAATCTACCTAAGGATTGGAAAAAGCTTTGTGAATATGCCAATGAGACTTTATACCATGCTGAAAATTTAATTGATACTGATGGAGACAAACTTGGAAAAGTTACCAATACCGGGTTTGACCGAATTAGAAATCATATTGCCATTTTTAAGGATATTTCCTTCGGGATTAATCATACCATTAGAAATCTTAAAAATGAAATTGAGCAAAAACGGAATGAAATAACCGGACAGTTAAGTGACCTGGGAAAGGGCGTAAAACCTTATCATCCAAAGTTATTGGATTTAAAACGGGATATTAGTGAATCGTTAAAAAATAAATACGGGAAGTCAGTGGCAGTTCATATCTTAGCGGATTTACTGGAAATCCGAGATCTGCGTTGGAGTAAGGCGATAGAAGGCTATTTACACTCCCAAAAGTTCTATCTAATTATCGAACCGGAATACTTTGTGGATGCTTTAAAAGTATATGACAGGCTTAAGTTTGAAAAAGGTTATTATGATTGGGGACTGGTGGATACCGGAAAAATTGCCGCGATTAAGACATATCGGGAACAGGGAAGTTTGGCGGAGGAGGTTCTAACTGACAACAAATATGCCCGGTTATTCATCGACCATACTATTGGCCGTTTAATGAAATGTAATCAAGTGGAACATTTAAGGGAGTATGAAAGGGCCATTACCGACAGTTGTATGCTTTATCAAAATTATGTAGCCAGGCAATTGAACCCGGACAGGTGGAAAACTCCTTATATTGGACGGAAAGCCATTGAGGAACAAATCAAGGCAAAACAAGCGGAACTTAACGCTCTAAACTATGATTTCACCATATGTGAGATAAACTTGGAAGTTTTAAAAGGAATACTTGGCATGGAAACGATGAATGCCAATGAAGCCGAAAGTACTATCCAAGTGCTTAAAAAAGTCGAATTAATACCGGAGAAAGAGCGGGAATTTCAGGCGGCCGTTCAGGAACTGGGAGCGTTGGATTTGTCATGGTTATTAAAGATAGACGATCAAATTAGCGAACTTGAAGGAAAAATACGAAAACTCGAAGATAATGAGAAAGAATTAATCAGAAAACTCGGGGGACTGGAGAAAACAAATGAATTAATAAAAAACAAGGAGATCCCTGTCGAGGGAGATAATATTGAAAATTGGCAGCAACAAATTAACGAAAAATATTTAGCTGAATGGATACACGAAAAGGGTGAACCCAGGTTTTTAAGGGAGCTATCTAACAGAAAGTCCGCATCTGAGGTCCATGACAATTTTGCTTCACAATTGGCGAGAACGGAAAGCCAGGCGAGAAAGAAAAACGAGGATTTAACCGCGGCACGCGCCGATTATAACCGGGATTATAAAATGTCTTACGATATCAATAGCCCCGATAATGCGGCGTATCAAAAGGAATTAACCGAATTAAAGGATGCAAAGCTCCCTGAATATAAAAAGCAGATTCAAGACGCTCAGGAAAAGGCATCCGAACAATTCCGGGACGACTTTTTGGCCAAACTGAAAATGAATATCGATACTGTTAAGACCCAAATTGATGAGTTAAACGCCGCTTTAAAGGAAAGCTCTTTTGGAAACGATCGCTATCGGTTTGCTGTCAACCCCAAACCCGAGTATAAGCGGTATTATGACATGATAACCGATGAAATGCTCCTAGAAGGCTACAATGTTTATTCCCAAGTATTTCGTGATAAGCACCGTGATGCAATCGATGAATTATTTAGACAAATCATCGATATTGACTCCGAGTTAAACGCGGATGCCAGAGTGGAACTTGAAAAGAACATTAAGCGGTTTACCGATTATAAGACGTATTTAAATTTTGACTTAATCGTTACGGATGAAAAGGACCGGACTCAACGACTTTCTAAAACTTTACTAAAAAAATCAGGAGGAGAAACCCAGACCCCGTTTTATATTACGGTCCTGGCTTCATTTGCCCAATTATATCGCATCAGGCAGAAGAACGAAGCTGGAAACACCATGCGCTTAATTATTTTTGACGAAGCCTTTAGTAAAATGGATAGTGAGAGGATTCAAGAGAGTATTAAATTGTTGCGACGTTTTGGCCTACAAGCCGTCCTGTCGGCGCCACCCGAGAAAATTGGCGATGTAGCGCCTTTGGTTGATAGGAATTTATGTGTAATTCGCGGTGAAGATAGAGCATGCGTAAAGGCCTTCGATTCCAAGCATTTGATTGAGGAGAATGTAAATGGATTATAAAAAAGTTCTTTTAAATAAACTCCTCGATAAATTTGAACGAAGCACATCGTATTTGAATGAAGGATCATCAAGAAGAGTTCTAATAAAGCTTTGTTCTAAAGAGTTTCCGGAGTACGATATTGAGAAGTCTGAGATTAAGGAGCTTATAAATTCGATAGTACGGGAACTTGAAGCACAAGAATTGGTGGGGTTTGAATGGCTTAAATTCGAAAAAGGAAATATTATTGAAAAGGTTTGGTTAAGACCGGAAACAATTAATTTGGCATACAAGGAAGCCGGCAGACCCCTCAAAAGCGGCAGAGCTTTTGCCATTTTTAAAATGGTTCAGGAACTCAAAACGTCCATTTCATTACCTTGGATTAGCAAGTATCTTGAAGAGACGGAATCAAATATTGAAACCTATAAATGTTCAACCCCGTTATTACCGGATGATGAAAAGAGCGCTAGAGCCATATTGGATGCATTGAAAGCTATTGACGATCAAAATAATGAAGAAGTTCTCGAAAGAGTTTTTAGCTTAAGATGCTTTGGGGATTCAAAGTTCTTTGAGAAGAATGTCAGAAAAAAAGTAGTCAGTATCATAAAAAACTATCTTCTATGCGATTATGATTACATTGAGCCACCTACTGAAGATGAAATTTTAGCTCAGGTCGGGATTGTGAAATCACCCAAGCAAATTGACTTTTGCGGTGGTATTATTGGCAAGTTGGCGGGTGAAAATATTGATTTTTCACCATTTAAACACGGTATCACTATTAACTCATATACAGTTAAGGAATTAGAGATATCAAGTTTAAAATCGGTTCAAAAAGTATTGTTCGTTGAAAATAAAGCAAATTATATCGACTATGTTCTAAAAAAGAAAAATGAAAATGAATTAGTGATATTCCATGGGGGGTTTTACAGTCCGGTAAAGGGTCTTTTTTTAAAAAAGGTATATGAGGCTGGATGTAAGATCAAGATACCGTTTTATCACTGGGGTGACATTGATATCGGAGGTTTTAGAATTTTTAAGAGACTTAAAACAAATATTATACCAGCTCTAAAACCGTTACTTATGGATAAGGAAGCCTTTCTATCAAGAGAACAATATTGGATAAAATTTGATGAAAAGTATGGCTCAATCCTTGAAGAAATGCTTGGGAAAGAAGAGTATTTAGAATTTCATGATGTTATCTCCTCAATGCTAGAAGTAAAATCCAAGTTAGAGCAGGAGGCTTTTTTATAACTTTGCATGCTGGAAGAACTGGCCAAGTTGGAGCGGAGATTGAGTAAGTGATATTTAGGGAAATTTTGAGGATATTTAACCAATATCAAGGCGGCTATCAATAAACTAATAATTGCTCCTATCCCTAATGCCGCTAATACCCCCCAGAAACAAGCCGCTATACCGCTGAATAAAATTCCCACCGGACTTAAACCCATAAAAACGAAGGCATATATTGCCGTTATTCTGCCCCTTAAGCCGGGAGGCGCTTGAACTTGAATTAAAATCTTGATCAAATTATCAAAAACGCTCATTATCAAACCGCTTAACCCCAGTAAAAGATAGACCGGGAAGAGCGTAGTCGCCGGAATCAGTAAAAGTTCCAAAATAGCTTAAAAAACGGTTAATAAAACCAATAATATGAGCGGCGGAAAAAATTTTTTGGGGTAGAACGACGCAATTACCGAATCCAAACAGGCCCCGAAACCGTTAACCGCAAAGATGATTCCAAACTCTCCGGCGCCGGCGAAAAAAATATTGTCCATATAAAAAGGCAATAACATATAAAGCAGGCCGAAAAAGTTAACGCCGGCCAGCAAGATTAAGCCAATTGATAAGGATTTGGCCTGTTTTACGTATTGAAAACCTGCTTTTATCCCGCTTCCCAAACTCATTTCCCTCCTTGACAAACTCCTTTTAGGATCTTGCTCTGGTTCCCGCAAGAAACCAAGTACAATGAATAATGGAATGAAGCTCAATGCATTTAAAAAGAAACAGAGTTCGATTTCCAAGTAGCTGATAATCAATCCGGCGATGCAAGGACCGGTTAGCCGGGCGATATTAAAAATCATTGAATTTATGCTGACGGCATTTGCCAAATCCTCCGAATCAACCAGTTCGGCGATGAGGGATTGCCTGGCAGGCAAATCAAAAGTATTCGCCAAACCTAATAAACAGGCTATCGCCAACAACTCCCAAAAATTGATGATCTCCAGGCAGGTAGTAATTCCCAAAATAACAGTTAAGCTCATTGTAAAAACTTGGACCAATAGAAATACTTTCGTTTTTGAAAACCGATCAACAATTGACCCGGCATGAAACGAGAGAAACAGCAAAGGTAAAAACTGGCCGATACATATAACTCCGACCCAAAAGGGGGAGTCAGTGATGGTTAAGGCCAGCCAGATCAAAGCCAAATTTTGAATACCGGTTCCAATGAGCGAGATAAGTTGGCTGATCACAAAGAACCGAAAGTTGGTATGTTTTAAAGCGGGGAATAGGTTCGCTGGAGTTTTTGGGAAGAGATTTACGCGTAATTGTTTCATTGTACCCTTCACTAAATTAATAATAATTACGGTTGGATAATCGTAACCGCCCGTCTTTTGCTTACCGGTTTGCCGTAGTCTTTTACATAACCAACCCGTAATAACATTTGTACTTCCTGATTGACTCCGATTTTTCCGGCGATCTCTTCTTGCCAGGGGCTTTCTTCCAGAGGGGCGCTTAGCGGGTGAACGGCAATTTTAAGCCCGGTGGCTTTCAGCAATAACTTTTCCAATGTCCGGCCGGAATTCACCAGAGATTCAACCGACTGGTCAGGACTGGAAATCATGATGAATCCGGCGCAATTTTCAGCCTGTTTTTTAACGGTGGCGACGGTCTGTTCCCGGAAAGATTTTGATAAAACGGTATTTTGATTAAAAAAGGTAGTCACAAACCATTTGGCGATTCCCGAGAGGCCCATCATCTCCGGAGTTAAGCCATCTTTTTTAGCGGCGGCATCTTTTTTCGAAAAACGCATCAGCCCGGCCAATTCCATCTGTTTAGCGTCATCGGCCACCTGTTGTTTGGTGGCTTGAATGATTGCTGTTTTGAGATATTGACCTGCGTTACTATTTAAAGGGAAATAGCTAATGTTTTGACTGATGGCTTTTAGGCGGTTAAGATCTTGTTCCGTTAACTCCTTTTTCAGGTAGGGAATCCGGATGGTATGCCGGTTTTTGATGTTTGCAATCACTTCATCAGAGCTATCGCCCATGGTTTTTGTTTTAAAAGTAACGGCAGCAATCTCCGTATCGGTTGGCTTTTGGGTCAAAATGCGCACATCAGCCTCTAAGTTATATTGCGGGGCCGCTGCCACCATGTTTTCGATAAAACCGCCCAAAGAGATCAGCGATTCCCGGTTTAAAGGGTCGACTTGGGGCAAGGTGCGTTCTTGGTCCAACATCACAATAATCTCATGAACGGAAACGATTTTTACCTGCCACATTTGGGCATTATGGGAACTGGGAGCTAAAGCGCCGTAATTGATGATTTCTTTAATAATACGCAAGTTGTCGTTCTCTATAAAATTGGAGCCGGTTTCCTTGCCAAATACTGCACCAGTCGGACTGGTTTGCAACCAATTCGGATTAACCAAGAGTAAACCTAATCCGGTTAACACTAGGAGCAATGAAGACCCGAACCATTTTTTAAACATTGTTTTTCCTCCTTACGATTTTAAAGCTGCCGTTACTAATTTAAACATCGTTTCAATCAGCTCCGTGGTACTTCTACTATAAGTTTGTTGAATATATTTTTCTTTTTTTTGGATAATGTTGCCGATGCCGATAATATTGGCGTATAGCGTGAAAGCGGTACTCACGGGGTCCAGCTCCTCACAGATACTGCCATCAGCGATTCCTGCCTTGATACAAGCAATCAGCCTGTCGGCACTGACATTTCCTTCCCTGTAATTGGCCAGCTTAAATTCATCCCGGCTGCTTAAATCTTCATCACGATTTTCATAATAAATCATGGCTTCAAAATATTTGGGGTATTGGTAAAGAAAATCAATATATACCTGGCCCATAAGAATTACTTTTTCCAAACCATTGGCGGGGCTATTGGTATTAAAAGCTTGTTCATACTGGCGGTTTAAGATTTGATAAGCCCGGGCGATGATTGCGTCATAAACCTGCTCCTTGCTGTTAAAGTAGGCGTAAATAGTTCTTTTGCTATACTCGGCCTCTTTGGCCACGTCATCCATAGTGGCATTATGATATCCTTTGGCGAAAAATACTTGTTCAGCCGCGTTAATAATGTCTTCCCGGCGTATGTTCCGTACCTTTTCCCGGCGGTCATTGGTTCCCATCTTTCACCTCGAGTAAATAAAAGTAAACTGTAAGTCTACTTTTAGTATATCCTAAAAAAGTAAACTATGCAAGCGTAAAATTTCACTATTGGTTTACTTTCGATAAAGTTATGACATAATTGGAGTTTTGGTTCAAAAGCCAGGAATAAAGCCAAAGGTTGGAAGAGAAAGCCGCGGTGGATAGATATGATGAAGCGAGAGTATACTGGAACAAATGGTAGGTAGTTTCGCCTCACTCCACATTCTCACCTATTTCCGGTTGGTATTCGGGGAAAAGCTACTAACGGGATTCAATTTCTCTGCCCAATATTTTTTCGTAACAATTGAAGGGTTCGGTTTTTCTTGCAAAGTAGATCTCTCCGGTAAACCGATAATCCAGTTTCCGAAACAAAGCATTCATTTTAGGATTTAGCGAATATGTATCCGACCGGAGATAATAGACTCCTTGGCTTCGGGCCAATTCCTCCGCATATCTCATCAGCATGATGCCGATTCCTTGCTGCCGCGAGCCAGGGTGAACCGCCATTCGGTGAAGGACCAGCGGTTTCTCATTTAGGGACCAATTGGCGCCGGCATACTCCTCGGGTTCGAGATGGTTGATACAAACAAAGCCGTTGATTTGTCCGTTAATATCGGCAACATGCAGTTCATGGCTTTCAATATCATTTCTAAAGTCGGTGACCTGGGGATATGATTCGTCCCATTGGTTAATCCCGTTATTCCGCATCTCCGCCACCACCGCGCCTACAATCGGCATAATCTGTTCCAAATCATTGCTCTCAGCCAAACGCACCATTTTTCCCTTCTCCTTTCTTAAGGTGATACCAGACAACTTCCATATTGGCGCACATTCTTTTAATCAATTGAGACGTTTGTTCGATTTCCACGGCGGTAAAACCCTTGAAACATAAATCAATATTGGCATTTTCATCTTCAATCAGCAATTCATAAACCTCCAGGGCTTTCGGGGTGGGAAAGAGCTGAAAGGCCCGGCTGTCGGAGATGTCTTTTTGTTTGTATAGATAGCCGCTGTCGATCAATTTTTGCACTGCTTTGGTAGTGGTTGTCTTATCGACCCTTAACAAATGGGAGAGGTGAATATAATTAATTCCGGGATTTTCACAGATTCTGGTTAAGAAAATGAACTGGCCTTTTTGTAAGTGGCAGGATTTGAATTTAAGATCGGATTTGGTGTGGATGGTACGCGACAGGGATCCAATCTCCCGTAAAATAGGATTCTTTAAAGTCTTAGGCATGTTACCCCCTAAAAGATAATAGTTGAAAGTTCAACTATTATGAATATAACATTTTTTGGTTGAACTTTCAACTATTTTTAAATCAATAGGGCATAATATAGGCGGAGAAAGGTTTATGGAAAGTAATTTCGCCTCAAAGCGTCGAGTTACTTCTGTTATTTTTATAATATTCAAAATTAGCCATTAGTTGTAAATGTGGACTGGTAGCAAACCACAATAATCAATACCTGGAATAAGAAATGGTTAATTGTAAGTCCTTGAAAAAACTGGTATAATAAATATAAGTTTATTTGAAAAAGAAGGTGTTCCTCTTGGCTTACTCGACAATAGCGGAAGAACTATTAAAGCAATTTAACCAGTTGTCATTGGAATCTCAAAAAAAAGTCCTGGAATTTACCCGGACTTTAAATGCTACAACCCCATCGGGTAAAGATTTACTTAAATTTGCGGGAACTACCCACCGAGAAAGTCTTAAAGTCATGGAAGAAGCAATGGCGTATGGAAAAATAAAGAGTAATTCAAATATAGAAAAAATCGAGCAGGAGGTAATTAACTTATCGCTCCAGGATCAGTTGGAACTCATTGAAAAAATAATCAATCACATCAAGGAAGAAAATTTAAAAGATAACCGAGAGGATTTTAGTTGGGATCAATTCTACGGTATATCCAAAGGATTATGGCAGGAAGACGCCCAAGAATATGTTGACCGTTTGCGTGAGGAATGATAATGGATTTACTTAAATTATCTAAAATCCATTCAATTTTTATTGATACCGCTCCGTTTATTTATTTTGTGGAAGGCTATGCGGATTTTGGGCAGCGTATCAAAGCTATTTTTGATTATTTTCATATGAATGATCTCCAAATGTATTCTTCCGTAATAACTTTAACTGAAGTATTGTCAAAACCATTTCAAATTGATAACAAAAAGTTGGTGGAACAATTTATCCGGTTATTTGAAAACCGCAGGAAATTTCATCTTTTTGATATTTCGCGAGAAATAGCTATCAAAGCTGGCGAGTTAAGGGGCTGTTATCCGTTTCTTAAATCCATGGATGCTCTTCAAATTGCGACTGCAATAGAAAACAGGGCTGATATATTTCTTACTAACGATTTGAAATTGAAACAAGTCAAAAATATAGAAATTTGGACTATGGAAGATATCTAATTACAGCAAGCGATTGGCCGCCATATATCCAGATGAAGCTTATCAAATATTTGGGGAATGTATCTATGATACAATTATTGCCGTTTGCGCGGGTTTTATCTCCGCCGTCCCACCATGTTGGAAGAACTGGCCAAGTTGGAGCAGAGATTGAGTAAGTAAAATTGTTTATTTATGCCCGTACTTATGTAGGATATAGTTCTTAACTTCCTCAAACTCCTTCAAAGCTTTTTCAGGTAAATCTTTACCGATATTAAACCGCGCTAATATTTTTTCTGCCGGTTCTCGCACCTCAGAACGCCCAAGTAAAAAATCCGCCGAAACATCAAAAAAATCTGCCAGCTTGATGATAGTATCAGGTGATGGAGTTCGTTCCCCATTTTCATATTTACCTACGGAGGATACGGATACATCCAATAAATCTCCCACTTCTTTTTGGCCCAGTTTGCGTTCTTCACGTAGAAATCGAAGTCGTTCTCCAAACGATACCATATCTAAACACCTCAAAGTAATTCTCTTAACTTTAAGACTGTTTGTCCATAGTATTTGATTGTTTTATACATATTGTATAAATATTTATTGACATCACCACATAAAGTCTATAAAATATAAACGAAAAGACAAATTGTGGCGATCATTTTTCAACCAGGAGGTTACCCATGTCCATCGAAGGCTTCGTCCTGCTCCCGCGGCCATTACGCCTTGTATCAACCGGATACCTGCCACGAATTGTGCAGCGGCGATCGTTTGGAAATCGATACGGACCAACCTGGATTGAATGGAAGTTACCCATTGCCTGGAAGGCTATTATCTCTGGGGCGATAAACTCTCCTTTTATCCCCTGCGGGTTTGGGCCGGGCTGATCGAAAGCGAAAAGGATAAAGGGTGAAGAAACTCTTTATTTAGGAGGTATCTGTAATGCTCACCGACAAAAACACCGGTATTCAAAAATTAATTTTTGACCGGATCTGCCAAATCGACGAGGAGATCGTCAAAGACGACGCAGAATACCAAGAACTGGGGGAGCGCCCGGATGAACTGCTGAAGCTGGTCGTCGCCAAATTAACCCCGGAGGATAATCAGCTGTTAAAAGAGTACGACAATATCTGGTTTGAGCAGATTATCCGCAGAGACGAGCTGTTCTACAGCCACGGTTTGATGGACGGGATGTTGCTCGGCTACTGGGTGGCCGCGGTGAGCAGGGGAGTGGGGAAGATCGTTGTCTGATGTTTGTCCACTGACTCCCAGCTCTTGACTAGTCAAAAAGGAGGTCTTCAAAATGTTATCCGACTCCCACCAAGGCATCCACGCCATGATCTTCGAACATATCATGCACATCCACGACACGATCCTCTTCTGCGACCCGGAATACAACCAACTGGGGGAGCGCCCCAGTAAACTACTGAAACAGATCAAGGAGAAGCTCGCCCCCGCAGATCAAAAACTGCTCTGGGAATACGACGGGGAATGGATCAAGCAGTTGAACCGGCAGGATGAGATCATTTACACCCAGGCGCTGATGCGGGGGATCTCTATTGGCTATTGGACGGCGCTGATCGGGCAGGGAGTGGGGGAGATTGAGGTTTGAGATATTAAAAATTGAAAAGAGAAAGGAGTAAAGGACCCTTGCATTGAAAGACAGAAAGCAGGCGAAACATGAGAAGCATTTTGGAAGAACTGTATAACGGCCGGATCTTCCCCGCCGAACTGATTGTCCCCAAAGACCTCGACTATTGCTCCGTAAACCAAACCATATCCGATCTCAAGGAAACGTGGCAACAGAAACTTTCAACAGAAGATTTCAAATTGCTGGAAGCGCTGCTGGAATTGTACTACGAATCCAGCACCCTGGAAGCCTCCGCTTCCTTCGGATACGGTTTTAAGCTGGGCGCGCTGCTGATGCTGGAGGTGCTGGGCGGCAGGGAAGAGCTGGTGCGCCGGGGGAGGGAGTGATTCTCAATTCATGGAGTTAAAGATTGCTTAAAATGGAATTGGGAATTAATGTTCGGTTTTTCCAGGGTATTTTTTTGCGATTGGAAAATGCTATAGGCAGTCCTTTTTTTTGCGGAGTCCGGGTTCCAATTTTCAGATAAGGTATAAGGGAGGAGAGCCTATGGCAGAGAGTATTCGCCGGGATGTATTCAAGATTGAGAGCCAAAACAATTCCGTCCGGTTCGGCGCCAAATTCGTAGAGGCGGATGGTTTGAAGGAAAAATGGGCCGGAGAAATTCCGGAAATGCCGGAGAACGGAAAAAATCAATTCATCGGCCAAATCATCACTAATTCCGAGGGAAAAGAGTATAGGGTGAACCGGATTATGGAGGGAGATCTTGAAGGAAAAAATCATAATCACCAAAAATACTTTTGGATTGAAAGCGTTTAAACCTCTTTCTTTCCCGGATGGGGATAAATGACGGAGCGGTGCCCTTCCGCATTTTGGAAGGGCATTTTTTTGCGGAAAAATCTTTCTGCATATGTGTCTCTATTTTAACCGAATGCTTTAGCTTAATGTTGCCTTCGGGTTTGAATCCCCGGTTCTTTAGTCGGCAACGGAACGCTTTCCTCGAAGGCTTGACGCCGGATTCGACTTGGCGATATAGTTATCGATAAACCGAGTATTTTGCTTAACTTGGCGCTTCCCGGTTTCATATTGCTTGCCGTGTCGCCTGATCGGATCAGGGCGGCCAGGTTAAATTTAATAGAGGAAGTCGGGGGAGAAAACAAGAATAAAATTGGCAACGTCAAAACGGCGGAACGGGTTATCGTCGTAACGCGAACAATGAATTTCTTAGGAGATGCCTAGATAAATGGTATATCTATACGCAACTAATAGTTGCCAGCAAGCATCTATATATATCTTTACTTAAACGACATTTAAAGTAAACTTACAGATATATTAATATTGCACAAGGAGCATAATTATGGACCTGGGAAGCAGGATTAAGGAAGAACGTGAAAAATTAAATTTGTCGCAGGATGAGTTGGCGCAAAGAATGGATATCTCCCGGCAGGCGATTTCCAAATGGGAAACCGGAAAAAGCTATCCCGACATTGAAACAATATTAAAGCTGTCGGAAGTATTTCATCTGTCTCTGGATGAGCTGGTTAAAGGTGATAAAAGCTTTCAGGAAAATTTGATAAAGAAAGGGCGAACCAGTGTCTCCGGATTAACAATACTGGGATATGTATTAATTGCATTAGGTGTAATCATAGGTATCTGGGGCAGGAGCCAATATCCGATTGACCTAATGGATAGTAGTTTTATTTCATATATAATTGGAGGATTGAGTTTATTAACTGTTGGTTTTGCTATAATTCATAATACCCCTTCGTGGCTGTTATTAAGTGCTGTCTATGTAACAGGAGCAGTGATGATCGTTTATTTAATTGGTCTTCAGATGTCCACCTATGCATTATTGTCAGGGATAATTGTTACTTTAGGCTTTGGATGGTGGGTTACAACTCTAATTTTAAGAAGATAACTATTTTTATAACTAAAAGATAACACAATTGCAAAACCATGATGAAGCATAATAAGAGCTTTATGTGCCGAAATAAGGCAGGGAGTGTCATTATGAAAAAATACCTGGGTTTTCTGCCGAACACGATAACCATCCTGCGGGTCATTTTAACCGTTTTATTCTTGGGGATACTGGTGGACCGGTTAATTCAGGGCTTAAGGATACCTGCCGGGATATATGTTATTTATGCTTTTATTTGCCTTAGCGACGTATTGGACGGGGCGGCAGCGCGCGGGTTAAAAGCGGAATCCGCAATAGGAGGCGTTTTGGATGTGGCCGCCGACTGCTTGTTTATCTTTTCTTCACTGTTCATTTTCAATCTCTTCAAAATACTGCCGGTGTGGTTTACAGCGGTCGCCGCCGCCAACTTTCTGGTATTCCTGGTGACTTCAAGGTTTTTGATCCGCATGAAACCGGAAATCATTCGTAGGCCTTTTGTCTTTGACATAGCCGGCAGGATTGCGGCTGTCATTTTTTATATCGTTCCGTTTGCCGCCTGTGTGATTTACAACCACCCTGGCGGTGAAAGCCTGTTAGCCTTAAGTATATTGCTTTATGTATCTGCTTTTTTAGCTGTGGTCTCCATGGCGGGGCGGTGTATTTCGTGTTTTGCGGCGTTGCGGTACGCAAGAGAAAATAATAACTCTATGTAGTGGTGTCCATACAGGGCAATAGAGTTCTTTTTAACCAGTAGCTATCCGGCAATAATTAGGATATAATAAATTTAGGGAGCATTTAATTATCCCTCAAGATGCTGGTGCAATTAGCCTGGACTCTGTATGATGAGAAAGAGAAAGTTCAAATCCATTATTCGAAAATCATAAAACCGGATGGGTTTACAATTCCCGCGGATGCAGCGCGCATTCTTGGTATTACAACCGAAAGAGCGGACCGGGAAGGCGAGTCGTTAATGAATGTCCTACATGATTTTTGTCAGGCTGTCAACCGGGAAAACTTAACTATAGTGGCTCATAATATGGCCTTTGATGAGAAAATTGTCGGTGCTGAGCTTCTGCGCATGAATATCAAAAGCAATTTCTTTGAACTTCCCAAAATTTGTACGATGAAAAGCACGATTGACTATTGACTATTGTAACTTGCCCAATAGAAAGTATCCCAGACTTGAAGAATTATATTACATATTGTTTCAAACGGGTTTTAAGGATGCCCACCGGGCTGATAATGACGTGGCAGCTTGTGCCCGGTGTTTTTTGGAGTTGAGGAGAAAGAAGGTAGTGTAATTTAAGGCTATATAAGTTGAAGCAATTAATTAAGTGAAAGGCCTTTATATCGGTTTTAACCGATAAGATTTGAATCAGCCGTGTGTCTTTAGCCCTTTGTTATGGGGGGTATCTGAGGGCCGATAGGAGGCACTCCCCGTCCTCCTTAATTTATGCCATTCGGCGCTTTCACCCTTCGCGTTCCCTGGAACGCGCGCGCACCGGATAAACCGGCAAATTCCTTATTATCTTTTCCAGCACGAAAAAACCGGTTCCTTCTCAGAACCGATTTTTAACCCCTTATCCATTCCCCAAAAAACTGAACCACCATCTCCCCGGCTTTCCGGACCGGGTCTGAAATCCCTTCCCCCAAGCCGGTTCTTGCTGCTTGAATTCCAAGGTAATATACTTCGCAACCGGTGAGTTTTTTGAGTAGTTTTCCAACCACTCCGGGGGCAATCTTCCATGCAGAAATCATATTCACGCCCCCTAATCTCCCTGGCCCAGCCCCTTCACGCCGGAACCGAAAGAGTATGCCTTTTGACCCCAGTGCTTCCGGGAACCAGTTGCGGGGAATTAATTAAACTTATATTTACATTATATCAGTTACTGTCCTGGGAAAGAATTTCGAACCAGTTTTTTTGGAATGCTACAAACGAAGATTTACTGTGATAAATAGGTTGGTATTATTGTTTATGTAAGACATATTCGATTCGTTTTGCAAATCTCCGGCAAAATAATTGTAGCGAATGCCGCAATATGTTATAGTTGGGGTAGCTTGTCTGCGCTATAGTCATCAAGAATTTGACTTTAACCAAAAATCCGATTTCCCGAGGTGATATTATGATCTGCCGGATTAGGCCCATGATTGTATTTATAGTCATCGGTCTGTTGTTGATGGGAAGTTGTTTCTTTCCTATTTATGCCAACCCATTCAAGCAGGTTCTTATACTCGATATTCCCAGGCTGAGTTTGACGGATATCACGGAACAGACTCCCAACCTGTTTCATTTAATGGAAACCGGTGCCACCGGGCTGGTTACAACACCATTACCGGATCCGCTGACATTGGAGAAAATTTACCTGAGCATTAACAGCGGTAACCAAGTGAAGCCCCCTTCAGGAGGTTATTCCGTATATAATGTTCACGAAGAGGTCAGTAAACAGCGGGCCGGTGAATTATATCAAAGCCTGACGGGGATCACTCCTCCCGGCGAAGGCGCAATTAACATGGATCTCCCTAAAATCATTCAATTAAATGGTACGATTATCAGTGAGACCTTGGGATTATTCGGCAAACTTCTACATAGCAACAGAATTTCCACTGCGGTAATCGGGAATGCCGATGCCGGCGCCGAAGTCACAACCAAGAACCGTTATGCGGCGGCCGCACTCATGGATGAGAACGGCGCCATCGATTTTGCGGCCATCGGCCCGGAGACTTTACAACAAGCTCCCCTCTTCCCCGGCGGATTTCAAACCAATCCCGTCCAGATAGCTTCTTATTGGCACAAGTATAAGGATAAGGCTCAAGTCATTCAGATTACCTTGGGTGATCTTGAACGGCTCGAAAATTATGGAGTTTACTTAACCGAGAAACGGTGGGCTTATTTTCGCCAAGAAGCGGTACGAAACTACGATTCGTTAATGGGTGAACTGCTTCCCGGTATTGACTTTAACAACACCCTGGTAATCCTTTATACGGTGCTGCCCCCCGGGATTCAATCGACCCCCGGCTCGCGATTGGCTCCGGTATTGTTCAAAGGGCAAAGTTTCAACCCGGGTTTGCTCTATTCCCGTAGTACGCGAAAGACCGGGATTCTGACCCAACATGATTTGCCGGTGACCATTCTTAACTATTTAAATATTCACACGGAAGGATATTATAACGGTTATCAGTTGAAATCAAAACCGGGGGATTGGCGCAGAATGATTGGCCTCCAGGAAGATTTGATGAAAAACTATAATGTCCGCTGGCCCCTATTGACCGGTTATGGTTATTTACTCATCGGACTGTTTTTATTGATGATTCTGGGACTAATTTTCGGTTTTCAGGGCCGGATATTGCGCTTGGCGGAATGGGTTTATTTGTTCTTCTTAACTTTTCCGGCGGTATTCTTGGTGGAGGCCGTGATAAATCCCCTGAATTGGGTGGCGATTGCCGCCTGGACCTTAGGTTTGGCCGGATTGATTTTTGGGGCCGCCTTTTTTGCCTCCAAACGGAATCCGGTGAACGCCCTTGCGATTATCAGTATCATAACCGTGGTTCTTATCCTGGTTGATATTTTATTTAACGGATATGCGGAATTAACATCCTTTTTAGGTTATTCGGCCGTAGCCGGCGCCCGTTTTTACGGGATAGGCAATGAGTATTTGGGTTTTTTATTGGGAGGCTACATTGTCTGGGTTTCAATGAACTTCAACCGCATGAATACTTGGAAAGCTGAGCAAAGCGCCCAAATTCTCTGGATCTCAGTCATCTTTATCACAATTCTGATTATTCATCCCAGCCTGGGTTCGAAAATCGGCGGGGGAATCACGGCTTTGATTGGTTTGGGAGTGAGTATTTACATTTGGCTGGGACGGCCGATTCGCGCCAAGGAGATCCTCCGTCTTGCGGCAGCGTTACTGTTGATGTTAATTTTGGTAGGAATCTGGGATTCCTATATTAACCGGAACTCCATTACTCACTTTGGCCAGCTGATTTCATTCATTAAATACAGCGGATTTAAAAACTTCACTGAAATCATAGTCCGGAAGTTCCAATTAAACCTAAAACTAATCGACTATTCGGCCTGGACCAAGGTGTTAATCGGAGTATTGCTTGTGGTTCCCGTGCTTTATATAAGACCGCCCGCTATATTCGCCGGATTTTTTCGAAAATATCCAGGTATCGCCAAAGGATTTTTAGGGTTGAACATCACTGCGCTGATTGGATTACTAGTAAACGACTCCGGAATAGTAACCGCAGCCACAATGTTTATTTTTGGGGCGTTTATGTTATTAATAACGATTATCGAGGAATGGGGCATAAGAAACCGCAATTGATGGGTGGGATAAACAAATTATGGGAAAACGGGTTATCCGGATTCTTTTATTCATGATTCTTTTATCCGGGGTTATTTTCCAATACGCCTTGGTACCAAACGGCGTTGCTGGAAGATCCGATGCCGGACCAAGGTCCGGCAATGGAATTAACGAAACCGGAAATCATCCAATCGTAATCATTACAGCCGATAAACTTGACAGTTTGGAATTATTACAAAGCGGATTACCCTCTGTACAACAGCTGTTGGCCGAAGGGGCTTGCGGTTTGATGAATATCCGCAGCAGCGCCGGTTATGGAGATTCAGCCAGCGGCTACTTGACCCTTGGAACCGGAACCCGGAGTAAAATGCCAGGTGAATCCGGCAGGACATTCGAAATTGGCCGGCCGTTACCGGGTGGCAATTCGGATTCCTATTTATATTGGAGTCTTGGTAAAACGGTGCAAACATTGGAAAAAACAAATCTGCTGGTTCCGGAGATCGGTTGGATTAAAAACCAGGCCTTTGCTGAAAGTCGTCAAGTCGATCCGGGCCGCCTCGGGGCTATTTTTCATGCCAATGGCTGGCGGACTTGTTTAATAGGAAACCTTGATACTTTTAATACCCGCAACCGGCCCGGCGGTTTGGTGCTGATGGACCGCCAAGGCATTATCGATGAAGGAAATATCGGCGATTCCATCAATCAGGATGATTTTGGTTTTCCCTACCGCTACCGGTTCAGTGTTGACAGGACCATCAACGAATTACGCGGCAGCCTCACCGGCGCTAAATTGTTAATCGGAGTGGAGTTCGGTGATTTTTACCGGTTGAACTTATTCCGGGATGAAATGACCCCGACCCAGTACTTGAAATTGAAGGAAACCTGCTGGCAAAATTTTGACCGGTTTTTAGCGGAGCTTTTTAAACTGAGGAGAGTCAACCCATTTGTATTGGTAGTTGTTTCGCCGTCGGTTTCTAAAGAATCGCTAGCCAATAAAAATCTTTTAACCCCGGTCATGATTTACGGCTCCACATACCAACCCGGTTTATTGACTTCCGGGACGACAAAGTGGCCTGGATTAGTTGCCAATATTGATTTGCTGCCAACCTTGCTGCAAATCGCAAATATTCAAACCAAATACCGGTTAATCGGCCGTGTTGCCACCGTCAATCATATGGCGGACTACCGGGAAAAACTTAGAGCCCTTAACCTGCGGTTGATTGCCAATAATAAAAGCCAGCGCCCAATTCTCGACTGGTTTATGGGACTTACTATATTTTGTTGGATCACAGGGTTACTCCTATTTTGCCTGGGATATTTTAAAAAAAACCGGTGGCAAAACCGGAAGATACTAAAGATCGCCCAATGGTTAATCACTTTTGTCGCTGTAATCCCTTTAACATTAATCGTGTTGCCGTTGTTTCCAGCCTGGTTCTGGCAGGTCGGCAGTTTTCTTTTTTTGACTGCCGTTTTAAGTATACTCTTTATCCAAGTGAAAGATGTTAATACCCGGATATTGATTTTATCCGGTTTGATCTGGGGCGTTTTGATACTGGATCAAATTTTGGGATGGCGCCTTATCCGGTTTTCGCCGCTGGGTTATAGCGCTATGGCCGGTTCACGGTATTATGGGCTCGGCAATGAGTTCATGGGAGTTTTCCTGGCGGCCGCATTAATATTTGGGCATTTGGTGAATGAAAAACAGAAATTCCGATGGTTGCCGCCTTTTATATTGGGTTTGAGCATATTTGTTTTAAGCTGGCCGCAGTTGGGGGCGAAGTTTGGCGGAATTCTATCAGGGACTGCCGGTTTTTCTTATTATTTGATCCGGTTTTACAAAGTAAATTTCAGGGATAAAAAGCTATGGTTCTTCTTGCTTGCCGGGGTTTTAGGATTGGCAGCCATTGGTTGGTGGGACAGTTTGCGGCCTCCCGAGGTTCAAACACATATCGGCAGGTTTATTCGCTTATTTTTTGTAAGGGATTTTCAGCAAGTCGGGGAGATTATTTTTCGTAAATTAGCCATGAATTTACGCCTAACCGTAGTCAGTCCGTGGATTCGCATTATTTTGGCAACTTTGAGCCTGGGAGTGATTATCCGGTTGGTGACCAAGGAAAAGCTGGGCCGGGCGGGGGATGAAGCCTTATGGAAATCAATTCTGATTACCGGAATTGCGGCTTATCTGGTCAATGACGCCGGAGTACTGGCCTTTGCAACTTGCCTGGTATACGGGTTCTCATTTATGCTGTTAAAAATGGATTTCACACGCTTTGCGTCGTGATTACCGTATGAAGAACTTCGTTTAGCTCGTCAAACTTATATGGTTTCGTAACGACACCGCTGAATCCAAAATTTTTATCATCGGAGATAATGGGATCGTTGGCATAGCCGCTGCAAACGATGGCCTTTATTTTGGGATCAATATCCTGGAGGTAGGACATGGTTTCTTGGCCGCCCATACCTCCTCGGACGGTTAAATCCATAATCACGGCGTCAAAGGGTTTACCGTTTTTTTTGGCATGCCGGTAAATTTCGATGGTTTCGTGGCCATCTTTGGCAATGGAGACTGAATAACCAAATGGCTTAGAATCTCCCCAATGATTGTGTCGCGTTTATTTAACCCGTTTGGCGGATATAATTACAACATCCTGAACGGGGACGTCTTGAAAAGGTCCGACTGTTCCGGTTGAAACTGCTACAATCTTATCTACGACGTCCATCCCCTTAATGACCCGGCCGAAAACACAGTAACCATAACCATTGACTGTAGTATCACGCTGGTTTAAAAATAAGTTATTCTTTACATTGATGAAAAATTGGGAAGTTGCGCTGTCGATTTCGGGAGTCCGGGCCATGGCAATGGTGCCGCGATCATTGGAGAGTCCGTTTTCAGCCTCATTTTTAATGGGTGCGCTGGTTCGTTTTTGCTTCATTCCTTTGGTGAACCCGCCGCCTTGAATCATAAAATCGGGGATTACCCGGTGAAACAATGTATTGGCGTAAAAATTGGTATCGACATATTGTAAAAAGTTTTTCACAGTAATTGGGGCTTTATCGGCAAACAGCTCCAGTTGGATTTTTCCCAGGGATGTTTCCAATAAAACTTGAGGATTGGATTGGGCGGTTGTTTTTTTTGCAGTCATGGGTTTCGTCCCTTCGGCGCTTTGAATGGTTATTGCTAATCCCAAAAATAATGCCATGAAACCAAGAAAAAAGAAAAATCGTCGCATTAGCTTTCCCCTTTTTTTACGATTTGATATAAAATTCAATTCTGGAGTAAATGTAACATGAGATCCCAAGAGTGTCAAGGATTGTTTTGTTGGCTTAATAAGTCGCAGATTGAGTCCAAAATGAATTTCCTTTATAATAATGGGTGAATAAAAAGTTGTTTGAAATTCAATCCGTATTTTGGTCTATAATATGAGTGACAAGTTTTATGAATTCCGATTACGATGATAGGATGGTGATTCCAGTGAACGGACAACCAACGCCGAACCGTTTGATTCATGAAACCAGCCCGTATCTTTTGCAGCATGCTTATAACCCTGTTGATTGGTGGCCTTGGTGTAACGATGCCTTTGCCAAAGCCAGAGCCGAGGATAAGCCGGTTTTGCTAAGTTGTGGATATTCAGCGTGCCACTGGTGTCATGTTATGGAGAAGGAGTCCTTTGAAAACCCGGAGATCGCCGCTTTGATGAACCGTTATTATATTTGTATCAAAGTGGACCGGGAGGAAAGACCGGATATTGATCAGTTGTATCAGCAGGCAATCCAGTTGATGACCGGACAAGGGGGCTGGCCGTTGACCGTCTTTTTGGATCACGAGCGGCGGCCCTTTTTCGGCGGCACTTATTTCCCGCCGGAGGAAATGTATGGCCGGATGAGTTTCCCGGGAGTTTTAAAGGCAATTCATGAAAAATGGCAAAATGACCGGAATAAAATCCACCAGGCGGGAGAAGAACTGGTGAACTACATTAACGCGCAAGTCAAGCCTTCCGGAGAAAATGGTCCTGGAAATATCCCGGAACCGGATCTGCCTGCCCGAACTATTGCGGAATTAAGTGGCATTGCTGATCGCCGCTTGGGAGGATTTAACGGGGCGCCGAAATTTCCTAATCCGAATCTGTTGCAGCTCTTGTTGCGGGTTGGCAGCCGCTATAACGGAATCAACCCCGAACAGGAACTGGTTTTATTCACTTTACAACAGATGGCCCGGGGCGGAATATATGACCAAATCGGCGGGGGGTTTCACCGCTATTCAACCGATGCCGGGTGGCAAGTTCCGCATTTTGAAAAAATGCTCTATGATAACGCGCAATTAATCCGCGTCTATACTATGGCATATCAATTAACCGGCGATGAGGAATATAAAAATATAGTTCATGGTATCACCGATTATATCAGACGGGAGATGACTTCTGCGGAAGGCGTCTTTTATACGGCACAGGATGCGGACAGCGAGGGAGAAGAGGGCAAGTATTATCTCTGGGATATCCGGGAAATCCGGGAAATATTGGAACCGGATCAGGCGGAACTGCTGATCCGGTATTATCAAATGACTGATGAAGGCAACTTTGAAGGCAGGAATATTTTACACCTATCGGAAACGATCAATGAAAATCCTGATTTCTCAAGTACCGAGGTCCGCCGGAAAATAAACCAGGCGCGCTTGAGCTTGCTACAGGCTCGCGAAAAGCGGGTTAAGCCTTTTCGTGATGAAAAAATACTGACGAGCTGGAATGGTTTGGTGATTGGAGCCCTTGCCTTGGCGTATCAGGTTTTTGCGAATCCATTGGATTACCGGAGCGCCAAAAAAGCGGCGGAATTTCTACTGAACCTGGCCCGGGTCGTAGATGGAAATTTAACGGGAATATATAAGGACGGCAAGGTAAAAGCGGCTTCATTTTTGGATGATTATACCTTTTTGGCCTCGGGATTGATTGACCTCTATGAAACCGACTTTAACGAATACTGGCTGGAACAGAGCTTGCATCTAACCCGGAAAGCAGCCGAAATGTTTGGTATGAATGGTCAATACTATCTTACGGTGGAAAGCCGGAAAGATTTGATTTCACGTCCGCTTTCCGGCGCGGATCAAGCAATTCCCAGCGGAGTTGCGGTTCAATGTGAGAATCTTTTACGGTTGGCCTCATTTACCGGCCAAACAGAGTTAAGGGAGGAAGCGGAAAGGATATTTAAGGCTTATGGCCTGGAAATGGCCCGTAATTATTGGGGTTATGCCTCTCTTGTCGGGGCATTGGACATGTATTATCAACATTTTAAAGAGTTTGCTTTTATCACTGAAAGCCCGGCCTTGCCCGAGATGTTGACGCGGTTGCGTAAAAGCTTTATACCTTACCGGATTGTAGTGTTACGCAATAAAAGCGGCAATTCCAAACCGCCGGAGGAACATCCGGCCCGGGCGCTACTTGCTGAGCGGGATACGCTAAACGGGCAGCCGACTTGTTACATCTGTTCCGATGGCACTTGCCTGCCTCCGGTCACCGATTTAGAGGATTTCAGCATCATACTAAAGCAGTTTAAGGGGGGAACGGTTGCAACTTCATTACGGTATTAAGGCTTGAAAGGACAGCGGATATCATGAAATCATTGGAGCTTGTTATACCGGCGGGTAATCCGGAGAAACTGCATACCGCCATTCTATATGGCGCGGATGCGGTATATATCGGCATGGAAGGATTCAGTCTCAGAGCCCGTCAGGCCGAGTTTGCCCCCGAACATATTGCGGATGGGGTCCAAAGGGCTCATCAATACGGTATCAAGGTTTATGCTGCATTGAATATTTTCGCGCGAAACCAGGATCTAAAAAATCTCCCTCCGGCCCTTGAAATTTTGAATGAAGCAGGGGTGGACGCGATTATTCTTAGTGATCCTGGCGTTTTGCGAACTATCCGGAAGTCCGGGATTGAAATTCCGGTTCACTTAAGCACACAGGCAAATACGACCAATGTGGAAGCAGTCCGGTTCTGGGGGGAACAAGGTGTCCGGCGTATAGTGCTGGCGCGGGAGTTAAGCCTGGATGAAGTGGCGGAGATAGCCGCTGCAGTTCCGGAAATGGAAGTGGAATTGTTCGTACACGGGGCAATGTGCATGGCTTATTCCGGCCGCTGTTTTCTGTCGGCCTTCAGGACCGGACGGAGTTCCAATTATGGGGACTGTACTCATCCCTGCCGCTGGGAGCATGTATTATTGGAAAAAACCCGTCCCACCGAGCCGCTGATCCTTGAAGAGGATCAGCGTTACAGTTATTTGCTTAGTTCCAAGGACTTATGCATGATTGAATATCTGCCGGATATCCAAAAAGCCGGTGTTACCGGCCTCAAGGTGGAAGGCCGGATGAAGTCCGTTTATTATCTGGCGGTAGTTACCCGTACTTACAGGCAAGCACTGAATGAACTGCAAAAAAAGCCGGGACAATTCATTGCCCGCCCGGAATGGCTGGCTGAATTAGGGATGATTTCAAACCGGGGATATACTACCGGTTTTTACTTTCAGCGTGAATCCATGATCAATGAAGTGAGCCCTCAGGTGAAGTATTATCAAACTCACGATTTGGTGGGAACCGTATTGGATTATGAACCGCATGCCGCACGAATTTTAGTGGGGGTTCGCAATCAACTTACTGAAGAAGATCGTCTGGAGTTATTACTGCCGGATGCAACTATTCCTTTGGATCCCGGACAGATGACTGATGATAACAATTATAAGGTAAAAAGCGCCCATAATGGCTATCGGATTTATTTTCCGGTGCATCGGAACGTGCCGGTCGGAGCTGTAATCCGGCGTCAAATAACCGGATCTTGCTGATTACATTTTTTTCGCGTTGATAGCAGCCGTTAATTTTGATACGTCCAATTCCCTGCGGAAAAGGGGCCGCTGGTCATTCCGGTAAACACCCGTATTTTCCTCAAAAGTGGTTTTGGAATTTTCATAAAATATACCAAGCGGCATGTTATCGGTTTCAATGGCCTTGGCAAACGCCGCTACCCGGTTGCCGGTGTCATGGGTATTGTCCAGGTAATAGGTATGCTCCTTGAACCATTGATAAGTATTCACCTTGTTAAAGGAAACACATGGTTGAAATATATCCACCAAAGCATATCCTTTATGTGTTATGGCTTTTTTAAGTATTTCCACGGTTTGAACGGAGTCTCCGACATAGCATCTGGCTACAAAGGAAGCATTCATCGCAATGGCTACAGCTAAAGGATTGAAAGGTTCATTAATCACGCCGCGGGTTTGTACCGGAGTGGTAAGTCCCAGTTGACTGGTGGGAGAGGCCTGGCCTTTGGTAAGACCGTAAATCATGTTATTATGAACGATATTCACAATATCCGGATTGCGACGAATGGTATGCAGGAAATGATTGCCGCCTTCACCATACATATCGCCGTCACCACTTTCGGCAATTACAGTAAGGCTGGGATTGGCGGCTTTAATGGCTGTTGCCGGAGGCAAGGCGCGGCCATGCAATCCGTTAAAAAAATTAGTCCGCAAGTAATGGGGAATCTTGGCTGCCTGGCCGATTCCCGAAACCATCACCAAGGATTCAGGACCAATATTCAGTTCCGCCAGAGCCTGCTGCAGAATATTCAGGATTCCATAGTTGCCGCAGCCCGGACACCAGGCGATATCCTGATTTTCGATTTTAAACACCGCTTTATCCACGAAGAGCCACCTGCCGTAATATCCATTTTTTATTGATTCTATAATATTTTTGAGAGTTTATTTGCCAGTTCCTCCACTGAGAAAGGAAAACCGTCATATTTTAAAATCCGGTGCCCAATTTCAACGCCGGTTTCCTGCTTGATTAACTTGGCCAATTGACCGGTGGCGTTATTTTCAACAATTACCGTCTTATCTGCTGTTTTTAGATAAGAAGCCAGCTCTTTCGGGAGAGGATAAACCTGTTTCAAATGCAAAAAAGCGGCCCGCTTACAATTTAAAATCGCAAAGGCTTCTTTGATGGTATGATAAGTGGATCCCCACCCGATAACCAAGGTTTGATAATCCTGAGAACCGGAGAATTCGGGGGGAATTACCGCATTTCGAATCGATTCAAGTTTTTTAAGCCGTTTGTCGACCATCTGAATTCGCATTTCAGGATCTTCAGTGATATGCCCGGCCGGATCATGCTCATCGCTATCCAAACCCACCAATCCGGTCCCGAACCCCGGAATTCCACGGGGTGAAATTCCATCCGATGTCAATTCATAACGCTGGTAATTATCGCTAGTCTCTATAATACAAGAATGAACCGGGGATGGGTTCAGATCTGATTCGGATACGTTATAGAAAGAATCCAGTAAATATTGATCAGCCATGATAAAAACCGGTACCTGAAACTCGTCTGCAAACCGGAAGGCCTTTTGAGTCAGGGAAAAAGCCTCACTTAACGAACCGGGGGTCAGAATAATCCGCGGAAATTCACCATGTCCGGAATAAAGCGCCAGTTCCAAATCACCTTGCTCGGTCCGGGTCGGCAGACCGGTGGCCGGCCCGGGACGCTGTGCCAATAAAATAACCATCGGCGTCTCGGTTATACCAGCCAAGCTCAGGCCTTCGGTCATCAGATCAAATCCACCTCCGGAGGTGGTCACCATAGCCCGGGCCCCGGCATACCAAGCGCCAAGCCCCATATTTATTGCGCTTATTTCATCTTCGGCCTGTTCGACAAGGATTCCAAATTCGGGAGCGTATTGGGCAAGATAGGTGAAAACTCCCGTGGAAGGAGACATGGGATAAGAAGCGACAAAATTACAACCACCGGCAATGGCGCCAAGGGCGACGGCATCGGCGCCATTGATAATGATTTCAGGTCCGATGTTTGGATTTTGAGGTATTTGAATGTTTATTGATCCGGAAGAAATAAGCTCCTGAGCAATTTGATAGCCCTGATGGGCGGCGGCAAGATTTTTTTCGACGATTTCACGATTTTTATTGGCAAAATATGATGCCAGATAATTTTGCAGCATTTCCAGATCAATTTGAAACAATCCGGACAGAACACTTACGGCTACAATATTCGTAAAAATATGATTGCCCAAGGCAGTGGCTATCTTTGTTAACGGGATGTCAATTATCGGCAAATCCGTGGCCAGTTGCTCCTGGTCACCCAAGATAATTGTTTTAGGGGAGATTCGATGCTTTAAATGGTCAATGGCTGGTTTATCAAGAGGTATCAGTATATCAATTCGATCAACGTAGGAAGCTACCCGGTTGGAGGCGACACATATTTCCGTAGAATTGCTGCCGCCGCGTATCCGGGACATGTATTCCTTGGTAGCAAAAATATGATATCCGTGTAGCTTTAGGACATTAGTTAAAATTGTTTCTATGGTTTGGATGCCCTGACCGGCTTCTCCGCAAAGGACCAGAGAAATCTCTGTAGGGCTGTGCGAAATTGGAATCATACTTGGTAAGCCCTTTCCTAAAAAGTATCCTGGCTAAAGCCAAGCAATGAAGTGACTATAATTTATATTTAGTTTTAGAGCTCTTTATGCGTTGGCTTTCCGGAGTCCAGTTTTTCGATAATGATTTCCCCTTTTTTAATATCAGCGTAAATTTGCACCAGATCACCGGGCTGGTAAGGGCGAATCTCCTCCGGAATGGTTAATCTGCCTAGGGTACCGATTTGACGAACAATACTGACGGTCTTCACTATACTCACTCACTTTCATGAATTTCAATAATGCTAACGCTTACAAATAGAAATAAACTTCACCCTATGTATCGGTATAAAAATCCATTTTTCCCCAGACAGATGGGGTGTCAATGTGCATAATTATATTCCACTTAACTGACTATTCTCCTTCTATATTTATGGAGTAATGTAAAATAGTTTTCTAGCATATGGAAAGACGGCTAACGGCAACCCCGAAATTGGCGAATGGATTTTAAACTTTATATCACATTGCTGCAGGTTTGGTTTATAATTGATCTAGACAGTTCCAAAGAAATAAAATTATAAGCATTACGAATAATAATGAACAATAACATAGATTTTAATTAAGAAGGAGTATTATCGAGGCTGAAGAATTTGAAGATGAAAAGAATATTTCTAGAGTTCGGTAAAAATAAAGCCGATTGCTTTAAGTTTTTTTTGATATTGTCGATTACCAAAACAAGATGATATGATGATATTACCTGAAGCAAATAAAAAATTTTTCGTACAAATCGGCGCTTTTGACATATGGATTCACTTTGCCCGGTATCTTCGAAAATAAATGAGGAGTGTTTTTATGAGCAACCCGTTGGTTTTTGTCCGTAATCTGTTTGATCTCCACCAAACGATTGCCGCCGGTATGTTTAATGAAGCAACCTATGCCTGGGAGGTTTTACCGGGGATTAAAACTTTCATTAGCAGGCTTGCTTCCCAATTATCCGGAGATTTTGAAAGGATCAGTGAAAATGTTTGGGTTGGCAAAGGAACAACCATCGAAACGACGGCTTTAATCAAAGGACCGGCAATTATCGGTTGTGATTGCGAAATTCGCCATGCGGCTTACATACGGGGTAGCGCGATAATCGGGAACGAAGTGGTGGTAGGGAACTCAACCGAAATTAAAAATGCGATCCTGTTTAATAATGTTCAAGTACCGCATTTTAATTATGTGGGAGATTCCGTATTAGGTTACCGTGCGCATTTGGGCGCCGGAGTCATCCTGTCCAATGTTAAATCAGCCAAGGATAATGTTAGGATCAATGAATCCGGCGGCCAATCTTATGAAACCGGGCTTAAAAAATTCGGGGCGATACTCGGAGACGGTGTGGAAGTGGGCTGTAATTCGGTATTGAATCCCGGGACCATTGTGGGACCAGGGACGAACATTTATCCGCTTACCATGGTCAGAGGGATCGTTCCGGCGGGAAGTATCTTGAAAAATGACGGCAGTTTAGTTCAAAAACGAACCGGATGACCTTGAATATATGTATTAAAGTATTTCTGCTTGAACGAGGAGTAATTCAATGACGAAAAAATTTTATCCGATAGTTTTATTTATATTCTTATTTTCAATCATTGGAATTCCCTTGGGGCCATCAACTGTATCTGCTTTAGCCGCAACCGCCGAGGCCAATCAAATATCAAATATCATTAACGGAATCCCGGATATCCCCGCCAAAGAACTGAAATTTCGCCCCCTTGTTATTCCCGCCAATTCTAAGCCGGATAATAACTATATCAGCATATATAATAAGGCGGTCAACTATTTTAACCGGGGATTATATGAGCAAGCAATTCCTTTATTTAGAACTGTGGCTTCCAGTTATAATGATCAGGGTCGGGCCCTTTATTTACTGGGTTTAAGTAATTATTACCTGGAAAATTATGATACTGCGCTGCAACAGTTTTATGCCGCGCGGGAAGCCGGTTATGATTCGGCAAAGGTTAACGAATGGCTGACTCAAACATTATTTAAACTGGGCTATCGATCTTCCAATAAATTCGATTACCGCAATGCAATTGGTTATTATAAGGCTGCTTTGCAATATAAGGATGATGGACCTACGAAGAGCAACATCGTGTATTGCTATTTGCAGCTTGCCAAAGCATCGAAAAGGCCGGAAAATGTTGTTTTGCTGCTTTATGCCTACGATTTTATCAAAACAGCGGCGGTTAACGATGATTCCTTGGAAGTGGTAGCCAATAATTTGTGCAGTTATATCTTAAATCCTCCTTTACCGGAGTTATTCGAGCGGGCCATCGTTTGTATCAAGGGTTCTCTGGCCGAAAAAGCCGATCCGTATCTCCATCAGACGCTGGGTTTTATTTATCTATATCAGAATAATGACGGTCTGGCCAAGGCGGAATTTAAAAAGGTGATTGATGGTTACAAAGATAGTGAGTTTTATCCATTATGCTATGATAAATATCATGATATTGGGACTGCGGATTATCGTTATCACGCCGAGTACCCGGTATTTATTAGCGGAAATATAGATTCACTGCCTTCCTTGGAGGCCGAAGTTATTTTGTTGGTACCGCAAACTTATGAATACCAAACAACCAGAAACCTTAAGCTGTATTTAAACGACCGGAAAATCCCCTACGAAATCGTAACCGATAAATTCGGGACCAAATGTCTTTCCTCTCAAATCACTGATGGTTTTGTAATCGGTAAAAATATTCTTGCCGTTGAATGCAATGTGCGAGTCGAAAGCCGGCGAATCAATCCCGATCTGCTTCAAAACAAAACATTGTCCAGTTATAATCCCAGTGATTCACGTTATAAATTGTTAACGGCACGGACTGAAACCGCCGATACACTTGACCCCAGAGTTCAAACAATTATCAAAGATATTAAACAGAGTGTGAAAAGCACCCAAATAAAGGACTTGGTGAGAACGGTGTACAACTATGTCCTTCGAACGATGGAATACCGTGTTACACAGGGAACAACCCGGGAGAAGGTCAGCCTGAATAGGGCATTAACTAACAGCAAAAGAGCGATATGTGAGGATTATGCAATACTAACAGTGACTTTGTTGCGGGCATTACAGATACCAGCCGCCTATTTTTCGGGTGATACTTACAATCAGCCAATAGGTCACGCCTGGGCCGTATTCTATACCCCGGATTTCCGTCCGGTATCTTTGGATACCACCTGGGCCGATACCAGTGAAATGCCGGAACTGTACTTCTTGCGCAATAGTAATCTGAACGCTGTGATACGATTCAGTTATGATTCCGAATTGATGCCGGAAGGCACCAATATTAAATTTTATACTACTTCGGGGCAGGATATTACTGCCGAACTCGGTAATTCCTCGGTGAATTTAGTAAAGCTGAATGAATAAATGCGATCATGAAGCAAAAATAGTTATCCCGCACAATTTTTAGGCAACAATTTCGCTAAGTGCATACTTTGTGTGCACTTAGCATTTCTTTTTGCACAATAAAAAGTTTTAAAAAATGTTTAGATTAGCTTGTTATAGTTGGAATGATTTTTGCTTATAAGTTTCTATATGAAAATCTTTATTTTATATATTTTAAAAGACATATTCCATTCGATTAACAAGTGCTATACAATAAAACCAACTCATTTTTTTGGAATATAGAGAGATAATGATTTTATTCTTAGGAAAACATAAATCGAGTTTTTTTCAGATTGAAAAAATTAAATACAATAGCATTTACAACAATCCTTCAGACTTATAGGTCTGCATGGAGATGTTACATTATGAAAGGAGGGATTGCATATTTTGAGTTCTTAGAGAATCCTCATTAAAGCCAAAAAGTGAATGAAGCCATTCAATATTAGAATCCAAGTAACAGGAGGTTGGATATTATGAAAGTGTTTCGGATTCCGGCAGTAATTATATTAGTTCTGGTCGTTTGTGTACATATCGTTTTTGCGGATACCGTTACCTATAACCAAAACGGTTATACACTGACGGTCACGGATAATGCTTCAAATTTCAGCGCAACAATAAAACAAAATATGATTAACACTTTCTTCGCGGTTTATCCGCAGATGGTGGCCCGCTTCAATCCCAATGCCACCAAATCGGTTACTTTTGTTATTGACCCTAATTACACGGGAGTAGCATATACGGTGGGCACCCAGATAACATATAGCGCCAGTTATATGGCCAGCCATCCGCAGGATTATGATGTGGTTACACATGAGGCAATGCATGTTGTACAAGCTTATAGCGGGAGCAGTATTCCCGGATGGGCGACTGAAGGTCTGGCCGACTATGCCCGTTACAAATATGGTGTTAATAATGCGGCCGCCGGATGGTCCCTGCCTAACTTCTCCTCAAGCCAGCAATACACCGACAGCTACCGTGTTACAGCCCGATTCTTTGTTTGGTTGGAATTGAGATACGGTGCTTCAATCCTCAATAATTTAAATACCGCCGGTCGTACTAATACATATACTTCTAATTTTTGGATAACCCAGACCGGCAAAACCATTGATCAGCTCTGGTCGGATTATGCGGCTAATCCATCAATTTCAGGACCCACGCCTACTCCGCAGCCAACTCCGGTAAGCAAGGAATTACCCGGAAGGATCGAGGCCGAGAGTTATAATGCAATGTCCGGTATTATCACGGAAAGCTGTTCCGAAGGCGGAGTGAATATCGGCGCCATCGATCTCAATGATTGGATGGAGTACAATGTCAGTGTGGCAACATCCGGTACTTACCGGATCGATTACCGGGTAGCCAGTATTTATACCACTGGTAAAGTGGATTTTCTGGTGAATGGGACTCCACGGGCTTCGACTTCCATACCTAATACCGGTAACTGGCAGATCTGGAGCACTGTGTCGGCAAATGTAGTTTTAAATGCGGGGGCACAAACTCTTCGCCTGCTTTCCAGCGGCGGTGGCTGGAATATCAATTGGTTTTCCGGTACCGTAATAGCGGTGACAGCAACCCCGACTCCAACTCCACTGCCGGCGGGAAACGACTTGTGCACTGGCGGAACAGCATCGGCCAGTGGAGATAATGCTTCTAGCGGTGAAGGAACGGCACAAGCATTTGACAATAGCACCTCCACCAAATGGTTGGTCTTCGCCAGCACCGGATGGATCCAGTATGACTTTGCCGGAACCGCTGCTTATGCTGTAAATCAGTATACGATTACCTCGGCCAATGATGCTACTGTTTATCCGGGGCGGAATCCGAAAAACTGGACTCTCCAAGGTTCCAATAACGGGAGTACCTGGACGACAGTGGACACCCGGACGGATGTTTCCTTTACCGCCAACTACCAAAAGCTGACCTTCAGCTTTACCAATCCAACGGCATATCAGATGTATCGTTTGAATATCACAGCCAATAACGGCGGGAATGAAATCCAATTAGCGGAGATTGAAATGTTTGCAGGAACCAATCCGACCCCAACACCTACGCCTACTGGTGGAGTAATATTTTACCAAAATTCCAATTACAGCGGAACCGCCAGTCAAGTCTTTGCGAAAGGGACATATACACTGGCGCAGTTGATGGCCAAAGGAGTATCCAACGATTGGATGTCATCGCTCAGAGTGCCCAGTGGTTGGACGGTTATCGTATATCAACATGATAATTTCGGCGGAACTGCGTGGACCTTTACGGCGGATACCAGTTATGTAGGTTCCGCATGTAACGACCAAATGTCATCGGTAAAAATTCAGTAATTGGATAATATCCATTAGATGCAATTAATATAATGGTTTTGATGGCATCAATCAAAATTGAATAAACAATAACTCCATGAAGATTTGAGGTTAAGATTGAACTTAACCTCAAATATCTTTTTTCGGAAACAAAGCATAGCAGTCTTATAATCCCAAAGAAGGAGGAAAAATCAAATGAAAAAAGCAAGATTAATTGTAGCAAGCATCTTATTATTGGTTGGGATTTGCCCATTATTACTTATTACTCCGGATAGAGCGACTGTAAAAGCCGCCACCTGGACAGCCAACTGGATTTGGCAGTCAGCAGACGGACCCAATAATACCTGGATTTCCTTTCGGAAAAAGGTGACCTTAAGCGCCAAACCCACATCAGCGGCAACCCGGATAGCGGCGGAGAATATGTACTGGTTGTACGTTAACGGGCAACTGGTGGTAAAAGAAGGTGGACTTCAGTGCCGGCCGGATTTGACCAATACATATTACGATGAGATTGACATTGCCGGTTACCTGCAGAGCGGGGAAAATACAATCGCTGTCCTGGCATGGTATAAAGGTGGAAACAATGGCTATACCCAGCGAATGGCCTCCAAGGGAGGATTTATTTTTGAGTCTTCCCTATCCGGAGCAAGCCCGTCAAAAATCGTATCCGACAATACATGGAAGATAAAGATTAACCCGGCATTCAAAGCTACCAGCCAGCAACAACAATGGAGCGCTTGGAAATGGGTTGCTTGGCCCATAAGTTATGACGCCAGGAATGAGATGGTTAACTGGTATCAATCTATATTTGATGATTCTTCATGGTCCTATGCCACCCAAAAGGGCGTGCCTCCGGTCTCCCCGTGGAACGATCTAAGTCCTAGAACCATACCGATGTGGAAGGACTACGGACTGACCGCTTACCAGAACCAGGGAAGCTTTCCGGCTTCCATTAGCTCCAATACCACCATCACCGGAATTGTCGGCAACAATCTACAGGGCAGTCAATACCTCAAGGTCAATGCTCCGGCCGGAGTCAAGATTAAAATGTATATGAACGACTTTTACTACGTTGAATACTATACCAAAGCGGGAATTCAGGAATTTGACAGCATGGTATGGACTAATGCCAGTAACAGTACCAACGAAGGTGCCAATACGCATTGGGCAAAATATGAGTTCAGTAATGTAACTGGTACCGTACAGATCCTTGATTTGAAATTCCATCAAACCAGCTACAATACCAGCATTATCGGAACCTTCACCTGCAATGACGGTAATCTCAATACACTATGGACCAAATGTAAGAATACCTCATTTGTCTGCATGAGGGATATCTTCTATGATTGTCCCAACCGGGAACGGAGCCAGTGGTGGGGGGATGTTTCCGAACAGATACTCTATTCCTTTTATCTGTATGATAACAATGCCAACCTACTCGCTAAAAAAGGCTTCCGGGAACTGATGAACTGCCAGAAAACGGATGGCACCATGTATACTACAGCACCTGGCACTGCTTTTTATTTGCCCGACCAAAATATGACAGCCGTAATTGCATTATGGGACTATTATATGTATACCGGCGACAGCGGCTTATTGACGGAATTATATCCCAGGGTTAAGAAGTATATCCAGTACTTGGCCGGGACCAGAAATTCAGAGGGAATGTTAATCATGCAGTCGGCAAACGGCGAATGGAATTGGATTGACTGGGGCGGCAACATGGATATTCAAGCCGGCAGCGCCAATACCATCGTTAATGCCATGTTTATTAAATTAATGGATGCAGCCAAGGGCATGGCCACTGTCACCGGAAATACGGGAGATCTCTCTTATTATCAAGGTTTACAGGATCCGGTAAAGAATAAGTTCAATGCGTATTTCTGGAACAGCTCTTCCAATGCCTACGTCTTCCATCGAAAGGACGGCGTACAGTCCACTTGTATCGATGACCGGAGTAATGCTTGGGCGGCCTTGGCCGGAATGGTGGACAATAACCGGAAAAATGGAGTTCTGGATGTGCTTGGATCGCGGAATGATTGCAGTCCATACCAGGAAAGGTATGTTTTGGATGCTTTGTTTGCATTAGGTGCAAATCAACAGGCAATCAACCGGATGCGCAGCCGATACTCCAGCATGATCTCCAGCGGCGCTGCCACGCTTTGGGAAGAATTTCCGGCAAATAACTCCAACAATCATGCCTGGTCGGCTGGTCCGTTGTATCTGATGGAAGCGTTTATGCTTGGAATTCGTCCCACCGGGGCGGGGTTTGGCCAGTTTGTCTTCCAGCCGCAGTTAGGCGATATAACCAGTATATCGGCGATGATTCCTTCGGTAAAGGGAAATATTCAAGCATCCATCAGCAAAAGTAGTTCGGTATATACCCAAAACTTGACTTCTCCGGCCAATACCATGGCGATAATGGCCATTCCGAAGAGTGCATTCTCGAATTATAACATCGGTGGTCTGTCGTCCATTGTTGTTGGCAGTACCACGATATGGTCCAATGGTTCATATACCGGCGGTGTCTCCGGAATCAGTTGGAACGGTGAGGATACCAATTATGTCAAGTTTAATGTAAGTCCGGGTACATACTCATTTAGGGCATATCCCACAAACTCATCCGGCCCGGCAGGATACACCTGGTGCGCCAATGAGGGCCAGGCCTATACATTAACCGGGTCTTGTGATGTCGCTTATGGGGCCAATGGCAGTTTTTATTATAAATATGGGGTTACAGGAAGTATCACTTTCAACAATGCCACCTTTGGTGGCGATCCCTGTTACGGAGTGGCAAAATCCGGGTACTATAAGAGCGCGGGAGCAACTCCGACTCCAACACCGGCTGGCCCTGTAGGATTTGTCTGGTGCGCCAATGAAGGCCAGTCTTTTAACCTGCCCGGTATTTCCGATGTGGCCTACGGTGCGAATGGTAGTTTCAACTACAAATATGGTGTCAACGGCATTATAACTTTCAATAACGCCACCTTTGGCGACCCTATTCCCAATGTAGTGAAAGCCGGGTATTACAAGCTTGTGGGACCGACTCCAACTCCGGTTCCAACCAACTTTACTGACAATTTCAATGACAATGCCATTGGCAGCGCCTGGTCATTTTATGGCAGCGGCGCCTGGAGTGAAAACGGCACCATTCTCCGGCAGGATTCCGCCACCCAGGGCGATCCTTGCAAGGCGATAATCAGTAACAGCGGTAAGACTTTCGGCAGTAATCATACGATTCTGGCCAAGGTATATGTAGATTCCTGGATAGACGGCGACAGCGCTAGAGCCGGAGTGTCTTTATTTACCGGAACCGGTGACGGCAGGGGCTATAATCTCCTGTTCCATAATAACCATTCCACGGTCCAGTTCCTGGATGACGGGACAGCTTGGGGACCGAGTTTTACCTTTAATTGGAGCAACAGAACCTGGTACTGGTTTAAGTTACGGATGCAGAACGGGACATTATATGGGAAAGTATGGCAACACGGTGCGGCCGAACCCAGTAACTGGCTGTATACCTGGACGAGAAGTGGCCGCAGCGGTTATCCGGCGTTGAACGGCGGCACATCGGGCCATGGCGGTTCCTGTACGGTATTTTTTGATGATATAACGGTTACAGTTCCATAAAATAGAAATGTATTAAAACATGATTTAACCTCAGTTCGGCAAGTAAAAAATGTAGTTCGATGCCAAATCAGGGAAACTCTCTGGAACTAGTCCGGATCAATCGAATCCGTGAAGAAAAAACGAAGGCCGTGCAAAAACTGGATTAAAGCGCGGCCTTTCATTTAGTGAAACGATAGGGTTGCGCTTATGAGGCCAATGACGGTAATAACGTCAGTGCTTTTTTAAAAGAGGTGAATTTTTTCGGCTTGACCTTTTAAGTTTAGCTGTTACAATGAATTTAGAAGATTAACTGTATTAGAATATGCCGCTTGATGCTAGATATATTTCGAATGGCTATTATCCCGTATAGAATCCTTGAAATGAAGGATGATAATTGTGGTCAAAAGTCAACGGAATATGATGATCACCAGAAATGCCATGTTTATGATCAACTTGGCCATTATTTCATTCTTGTCGATTGTAATCTACCAAACGATTGACCTCATTTGCTGGAATGATATGGCCCGCAGTTTTTTAGAAAAGATCAAATACGTACCGACTATACCTTGGCAGGTACCGGTATTTTCATTGATACTGCTACTACTTCTTTTTATTAGTGTGATCATTCGCGAACGCCTGGTGAAAGAACGGCGTTCTTTACTTTATCTCTTCTGTATTTCGGATTTGTTCATTTCCATTGCCATCATGTATTTTTTAAATATTAGCTATAAAGGGATTTTACTTCTGGCAATAGTGAATATCATCATCTATATTGATGAGATCCGCCATAAATATCTTTTTTTAATTGGGTCAATCCTGGTGTATATGTTATTTGATTATGATATTTTTTCGATTAAGATGCGGCTATTTTCCATCAATGATTATATTCAGTATTATACCTCTTCCCAACGCTTTTATATCTTTGGGATTCGCAACTTTCTCTTTTCTTTAAATGATATGCTGTTTATCGTTTTTATGATCTTTATGATTCAAAGCCAGATCGATGAAAATACCAAAATCAAGGAGTTGTATCGTAAACTTTATCAAACTGCGGAAGAGATAAAAGTAGTCAATATCCAACTTGAAAATTACTCCAAGAAGTCGGAGGAAATGGCCAAAACCAAAGAAAGAAACCGGTTGGCCCGTGAGATCCATGATACCATCGGACATACTCTTACCAGTATGGCTACGGGGCTTCAGGCTTGCCGGGCATTACTTAGCCGGGATTTGGAACAAACCAAGGTTCAGCTCGATAAAATCACTGATTTGGCCCAGAAAGGCCTGCTTGATGTCCGCCGTTCCGTGAATGAATTACGCCCGGACATGCTGGAACGTTTTTCACTGATTCCAGCGATTCAAAAACTGGCTGAGGATATCAACGATTGCACCAATACCAAAGTGATTCTCAGTATTAAAGGTGCAATTTATAGGCTGAACGCTGACGAAGAGGAGACAGTCTACCGGATCGTTCAAGAAGGGATAACCAATGCGGTGGGACATGGCAAGGCAACGGAGATTGGGGTGGAACTTTGCTTTGAAACCGATAGTCTCCGGCTAAAAGTATCTGATAATGGGATTGGCACTGCCAAAATCGAGGAAGGATTCGGTTTAAAACATATCAAAGAGCGAGTGGCAATGTTAGCCGGTTGGGCTGAGTTCGATGGGGGAGAGTTTGGGGGATTTACCATACGAGCTCAGATTCCGATCCGAGGAAGGATGGAAATATGATACGAGTAATGATAGCCGAAGATCAAGAATTGATCCGAAGGAGCTTAGTGATCATGCTTAGTGACAGGCCGGAAATTGAAGTGGTGGGAACAGCTGTCAATGGGCGGGAAGCAGTGGAGTTAGCTGAAAAGTTACTGCCGGACATCATATTAATGGACGTTCGGATGCCAGAAATAAACGGTGTTGAGTGTATTGAAATCATTAAAGAGAAAAATCCGCAAATTAATATTATTGTCTTGACCACTTTTGATGATGACGAATACATTTTTAATGCGCTCAAAAATGGAGCCAGCGGATATTTATTAAAAGGGATCTCCTTCGAAGAACTTATTGAAGCGATCAAAACTGCGGCCAAAGGTGGCGCCTTCATTAACCCCGATATTACCAGTAAGGTGTTTCGCTTGTTTTCAAAGATGGCTCAGGCTGATTACCGCAGCAAAGTGGAAGATAATAGTATCCAAAATCTTACCGAGATTGAACGGAAGATCATCCAGATGATTGGTATGGGAATGTCCAATAAGGAAATTACCTTTAAATTGGAACGCAGCGAAGGTACCGTGCGCAATTATATCAGTAATATTCTGCATAAACTGGAGTTGCGGGATAGGACTCAAATTGCAATATATGCGGTTCAGGCGGGATTGGTCATTCAAGAAACGGGTATAGGGGATAAAAGTGAAAAATAAAAGAATAATGCTGATGAGTAGAGTTTTGATAAACTCAATTTATATGAAATCGTATATCACAACTCTTTTGAAAAAGCGGTGTGGTTCGCTAAAAATTAAGGTTTTTCACACCGCTTTTAGTATTACTACTTTGGTGATGATAATGCTCGCCATCTTTTATCTGCATCAATTAAATTCCGGACCGGTGGTGATCAAGTTTGGTGATTTTGCCGGTAGTTACTGGGATATCCCTAACTGGCAGGGCTATAAATTTAATGATGAGGCGATTGCCAAGTTTGAAACTTTACATCCCGGGATTAAAATCAAATATTTAACCGGTACACCCAAGAATGATTACTCCGAGTGGTTGGCCAAAAAGATTGTGAAAGGTCAGGAACCGGATGTTTTTTGTGTCTTAGCCGGTGATTTTAATACTTTTGCGTCCATCGGAATTTTAAAGAACCTTGACGACTTGATGGAAAATGACTCCGCTTTTAATATTGACCAAATATATATTAAGGCCGTAAAGTCCGGACAATTCAATGGTTCCCAATACGCTCTGCCGCGTGAAGTGGTTCCAATCATGATGTTTGTAAATAAAAGCTTACTTGCTAAGGAAAAAATCGATATTCCCAAAGGAGATTGGACCTGGGATGATTTTTATCGTATTTGCCGGAAAGTAACCAAAGATACAGACGGAGACGGCGAAATCGATCAATTTGGAACGGTTGACTTTGGTTGGCAACATGCCGTATATACCAATGGGCAACAGTTATTCGATATTAATGGTACGCGGGCGATGTTTGAAACTCCAAGAGTGGTAGAAGCGATTCAATTTTTACGAAAACTGAATCAATTAAATTCCAATCCAAAGCCTACGGCCGATGACTTTGATAATGGCAAAGTCGCTTTTCGGCCCTTTCTTTTTTCCGCTTACCGTGCTTATAAATCCTATCCGTACCGGCTCATTCGTTATGCCCAATTTGAATGGGAATGCATCAAACTACCCCGCGGTACTCATGGTAAAAACGCCTCCGAACTTTTTAGTTTTATGATTGGGATAAGCTCGCGTACCTCTCATCCCCGGGAAGCATGGGAACTATTAAAGTTTTTAACCTATAACAAAATGATTCAGAAGAATGTCTTCAAATACTCTTATGGTGTTTCGGTGCTCCGGCAAGTGACGGAGTCCAAAGAGGCCGATCTGGAGCTTTCGAAATATACTCCCGATAAAGAGGTTTCGGTCGATAAAAAAGTATTGGGCCAAGTCATCGAAGAGTCAACGGTTACACCCCGTTTTCATAAATATGATCAAGCGATGGAGGTGGCTGATAAAGAGATCTTTCGAATGATCAATGATGATATCGATATTGAATCTTCTTTACAAAAGCTCAATCGGGAAATCAATAAATTTTTAAAACAATAATCCAGAAGACTCTCCTGTTTTTTCCCTTCACCTAACCCCCGGTGGACAATGACAATTGTCATTTTTCAGATGATGTTTGTCAAACGTTTGAATTGACAAAAAACACTGAACCGATGTGACAAAAATTATAATCCTGATATGACATCCGTATGTGACAATAATGTTAAAATTTTATATGATCTAAGCATAAGGGAATCAACCGGCCGGTTCGATATACCTGCGACAATGGGCTAAAAAATTAACACAGGAGGGTCATAATGCTTAGTAAAAAGCTTTTTGTTGTTCTATTGGTGATTGTGCTCGTTTTTTCCTGCTTAACCGTATACGGCGCTCCGAAACAAAAAGTATTTGGAGCTACTTTCCATAACCTGAACAACCCGTTTTTTGTCGCTTTGAACGATGGCATCAAAAAGGTCGTTGAGAGCAAAGGCGACAAACTCATTTCTTTTGATCCCCAACAAGACTTAAGCCGGCAAATTTCCGGCATCGAAGACTTCGTCTCCCAGAAGGTTGATGCTATTTTTGTCGCGGCCCTTGACTGGAAAGGCATTAAACCGGCCCTGGAAACCGCTAAAAAGGCCAAAATCCCTGTAATCATCGTTGATGCTCCCGTATTTGATGTTAATTTGGTCGCTACCACCGTGGCTTCCGATAACTGGAATGCCGGGGTATTATGCGCCCAAGACATGATCAAAAGAATTGGCACCAAAGCCAATATTGTGATTTTAGCTCATCCTACCGCAAAATCAGCAATCGACCGGACGGAAGGCTTTAAAGCGGAGATCAAAAAATACGCTGGACTCAAAGTTGTAGCTGAACAATCGTCCAATGGCCAACTTGATCAAGCAATGACCGTAATGGAAGATATCATTCAAGCACAACCCAAGATCGATGTGGTGATGGCTTTGAATGATCCGACGGCGATGGGTGCGATTGCCGCCCTGGAAAGTGCTAACCGGTTGAAAGGCATACTGGTTTACGGTGTTGACGGTTCGCCGGATGCCAAGAAGATGATCAAAGAAGGCAACAAGTTAACTGCAACCGCTTCCCAGTTCCCTTCCAAAATCGGTTCCATGGGTGCTGATGCCGCTTATCAGATCCTAAACGGTAAAAAAGTTGCCAAAAACATTAAAGTGCCAGTTGAGTTAATTGATAAATCCAATATAAGCAAACATAAGGTGGATCAATTCGAGTAAACGATATATACATCGCACAGTTTTGCCCGGTTCAGCGGGCAAAGCTGTGCTTTTTTGAAGACAAAGCATACGGAGGGTTAAAATGGGGCAGATTGTTTTAACCATGCAAAATATTCATAAAAAATTTCCTGGAGTTTATGCCCTGCAAGGAGTCAACTTTGAATTGGAATACGGCGAAGTCCATGCGCTGCTTGGCGAAAATGGCGCCGGCAAATCAACTTTGATTAAGATCCTGGCAGGGATCTATTCTGCCGATGAAGGTAAGATTTTTCTGATGGGGCAACCGGTTAAAATTCAAAATGTTCTCCAAGCTCAAGCGCAAGGCATTAGCGTAATTCACCAAGAGCTATGTTTGGCGCCGAATATGACTGTGGCCGATAATATTTTCCTTGGCAAGGAAAAAACCGATAAAACCGGATTTGTTCATTTTTCAAAACAGAACCGGGCGGCTCAAGATTTATTGGACTCATTTGATTTGGCGATAAAGGCCAGCGCTATTGTTTCAAAGTTAAGTGTTGCCCAACAACAAATGGTGGAGATCGCCAAAGCATTATCCATCGAATCCAAAATCATTGTAATGGATGAGCCTACGGCTTCCTTGACGTTGAAGGAAGTGGAGAAGCTTTTTCAGATGATTGAAGGTCTAAAGAAGAAAAATATCGCAGTAATTTATATATCCCACCGGATGGAAGAATTATTTCAGGTGGCGGATCGGGTTACGGTATTACGGGATGGAAAATGCATTAGCACCAAAGAGACTTCAAAAACAACCCGGGAAGAATTGATAGCGATGATGGTTGGGAGGGAACTGCAGGATTTATATAAACGAACCTTTCACCCCCTTGGGGATACGGTTCTAGAGGTCCATCATTTTAAGCGTTGCCATGTATTGCATGATATAAACTTTTCCTTGAAAAAAGGGGAGATATTAGGCGTTGCGGGTTTGGTTGGCTCCGGGAGGACTGAACTTGCCAGGGCCATCTTTGGAATTGATCCGATTGATGACGGTGAACTGCTGGTGGCTGGAGAAAAGGCCGCAATAAGTAGTCCAACGGATGCGATGGGCTTTGGAATTGTTCTAGTACCGGAGGATCGAAAAGGTCAAGGCCTGGTATTAGTTCAAAGTGTAACTTATAATATTACTTTGACAATTTTAAAACAGTTTATGAAAGGAATTTCCATCGATCATCAATTGGAAAAAGAATTGGTCAATAGTTATATTGATAAGCTTTCCATCAAAACCCCGACTCATGAGCAGCTAGCATGTAATTTAAGCGGTGGGAATCAACAAAAAATCGTCATTGCGAAATGGTTGGCTACCATCCCCAAAGTCCTGATCCTGGATGAACCAACCCGGGGAGTGGATGTTGGGGCCAAGGCCGAATTGTACTCCATCATCAATATGCTGGCTGAACAGGGTGTTGGTATTTTGATGATCTCCTCAGAGTTGCCGGAGATAATCGGGATGAGTGATCGGGTATTGGTAATGCACAACGGCCGGATAACCGGTACGCTTACCCGGGAGGAATTAGACCAGGAAGTAATTATGCATTATGCAACTGGGGGTATTCAACATGCAAGTTAAAATAGGAACTGACAACTGGTTGATCAAACGGTTGTTAATTGCTACGCCGGTAAAATATATCAAACGAAATGCCGGAATTTTAATTGGATTGTCGGCGATGTGTATTATCTTGACACTTATGTCTCCGGTATTTTTTACTGCCAATAATATTTTAAATGTATTGCGGCAAGTATCATCCAACGCCAATATTGCCTTAGGGATGACCTTGGTTATCTTAACCGGGGGTATTGATCTTTCGGTAGGGGCAGTGGTTGCTATTGCAGGAACAATGGCAGCCGGATTTATTGCCTTAAGCGGTTTACCCGTATGGATGGCGCTATGTCTAGGGCTTTTGATTGGAATCGCTATTGGCTGTTTTAACGGGACGGTCATTGCCAAAACTGGAATGCCGCCATTTATTGTGACCATGGCAATGTTGACCATGGCCCGGGGCTTAGTATATGTCTATACCGGGGGATTGCCCATCCGGACCCTCGACCCGATTTTTAACAAAGTTGGTAGTGGTTATTTAGGACCTATACCCTTTCCAGTCATTTATACAATTATTTTATATATCGCGGTAATGATTTTGTTATACCGGACCAAACTTGGGCGGCATATTTATGCGGTGGGCGGCAACCGGGAAGCGGCACGCTTCTCCGGGATCAATATTGCCAGGGTTGAGATTGTAGTATATACCATCATTGGTTTTTTAAGCGCTGTAACTGGAATCGTTTTATGCGCCCGGATGTATTCCGGACAACCGACTATCGGTAATGGTTTTGAATTGGATGCTATTGCCGCAGTTGTTCTGGGCGGCACCAGTTTCTCCGGCGGTATCGGTACCATCGGTGGAACGATCATCGGTGTATTGGTAATTGGAGTGCTGAATAACGGACTTAACTTGCTTGGGGTATCGTCGTTCTGGCAACTCATCGTCAAAGGGGCCGTAATTTTATTAGCGGTTTACATCGATACCCTAAAAAAGAAAAGTAATAAAAAATAGAAAAGAAGGAGATGAACAGAACATGAAAGCAAAACTTTTAGCTTCATTAGTTGTGATGCTACTTGCGTTTTCAATTTATCCGTTTTACATGACATACGCAGCGGCTTATCCTGAATTTCCTTATGCAGCAACCAACTATGACGAAATTTACCGTCCTCAGTACCATTTTTCCCCACAAGGCGGCTGGATGAATGATATCAACGGAGTGTGGTATTATAACGGTACATACCATATGTCATACCAACATTATCCTCACGGATTGGCATGGGATAATATGCACTGGGGCCATGCAACAAGTACTGATATGATTCACTGGGTACAAAAGCCGATCATGTTGGAACCGGATGTCAATGTTACCGGCATGTGCTATTCTGGGAGTACAGTCGTAGATGTGAACAATACATCCGGCTTAAAGAACGGAAGCAATCCTGTGTTTGTAACTTTATATACCGCCACGAAAAAAGGTACTTGCATCGCATATAGTAACGATCTGGGCGCAACCTGGCAAGATTATCCGGGTAACCCGGTAGCGGTTGGCGGACCCAACGAAGCAACCCGTGACCCCAAGGTATTCTGGCACGCGCCTACCAGTAAGTGGGTTTGTATTATATGGGAAAACGGAATGACGTTTTATACATCAACGAATCTCAAGAATTGGACAAAGGTCAGTAACTTCAACTGGGGATTTGAATGTCCCGATATGTTTGAGCTGGCTGTAGATGGCGGATCCATTAAGAAATGGGTACTTATGGATGCATCAAGCAGCTATTATATCGGTTCTTTTAACGGAATAACGTTTACGCCGGATGCAGGCGGACCATACCGAATGGATACTTGCGACCACTTTTACGCCTCCCAGACCTTTTCGATGAACAACTTCCCGAGTAACCGGGTGATCCAGATGGGTTGGATGAGAGGCTTTGCTGTGGGGAAAACCCCCAATTGGACCCATAACGCATCATTCCCCTGTGAGCTAAAATTAAAGACTCTTCCGGAAGGTGTAAGAGTTACCAGAACCCCTATTTCCGAAATTAGCAGTCTATATGACGCCATCCAGCACTGGGGAACCCAAACATTAACATCAGGAACGAACCTGTTTGCCGGTAAATTCTCGAAATGCTTCGATATTGAAGCTGTATTTAACGTATCAGGAGCTACCGCAACCCAAATCAACTTCCAGATTGCAAATAGGACAATAACATATAATTTAACAAACAAGACGATCCTTGGCAAGACTTTAAATCCTATCAATAACCAGGTAAAAATCCGGATGCTGGTGGACTGGGGCGAACTCGAACTATTCGGAAATGACGGACAGCTATCGTATTCGGAAAATTTTGCCTTTACACCTTCGAATCATTCCATATCGATGACTGCCAATGGAAATATTACCTTAGTGTCAGCGGACTATCGGAATTTAAAACGTATTTGGCCAGGTACGGCGTTACAAAAGACTTATGTTGACGATGCGGCTTCAGGCATAACCTATAGCGGTACTTGGAATGCGGTGAATAATGATGGTATTTATTTAAACAATACCTGCCATTACGGAAACACTACCAATGGATATATTCAATTTACTTTCAACGGGACGCAGGTTGAATGGTATGGACTTAAGAATAATGACCTGGGTATGGCCGATGTATATATCGACGGCGTATTAAAAGGCGATAACATTGATTGTTACAGCACTACCCGTGCGGTTCAGAAACTTTTCAGCATATCCGGATTATCCAATGCAAGCCATACGATTAAAGTAGTAGTAACCGGAGCCAAGAATGGCTCATCAGCAAATACCTATCTGGTTCATGATTATTTTACGTATTCCGGTTCCAGCCAACCGATGGTTGACGACGCTGATTCCGGTGTAGCCTATAACGGCACTTGGAATGCTATCAATAATGATCCGATCTATTATAACAGCACCTGCCATGTTGGAAATACTACGAACGGTTATTTCCAGTATACTTTTACCGGAACCCAGGTGGATTGGTACGGACTAAAGAATGTTGACCTCGGCATGGCCGATGTGTATATCGATAATGTATTAAGAGGGGATAATATTGACTGTTACAGTACCACACGTGCAGTCCACAAACTTTTCAGCATATCCGGACTACCAAATGCAAGCCATACGATTAAAGTGGTGGTGACCGGGGCTAAAAATGCAGCATCATCCAATACTTATCTCGTACATGATTATTTTGTCTATGCAACCGAATCGTCGCCCGGAGTCATTTTTTATCAGGATATCAATTATGGCGGGACAGCCAGTCCGGTGATTGTAAAAGGCAATTATAGTTCGCTTCCCAGCGGAGTTCCTAACGATTGGATGAGTTCATTGAAAATACCCAGCGGCTGGATAGTCGAAGTTTATGAGCATGGTGGCTTTGGAGGAACCAAATGGACCTTTACGGCGGATACACCCTGGGTCGGTAGTGATTGCAATGATAAGATGTCGTCGTTTAAAATCTATTAAATCTAAATTATATGTAAGCATATTGGGAGGTTGCTGCTTTATCGGTTTTCCAGCCTCCCATTTTTCATCATAAAAAACAATGATTTATACAAATAAAAGGAGGTGGAATCAAATGAATAAAAAAAGATTACGACCATTAAATGGCCTCTTTCATTTTATCTTATATGTATTTGTTGTTTTTGCGATTATTGCGGCGGATGTTGGAGCGGCAGCCTTGACTTATACTTATACGAACCTGGTCAATATGTTAAAGGACCTGGAAAGGCTATCAGTGTTACCTGATATTGGAGAGAGAACTGCTGAATGGACTTCCAGGGATCAGGCCTCCGCTTATCATGGCGGAACTTATGCAAACTGGTCAGCCAACGGGGATGGTACTGGTTTTATTCGGACAGAGGCAGATGGCGGCAGAGTAATGGCTGAAATGACCGGACCCGGTTGTATTTGGAGGATATGGACTGCTAGAGCCAATTCAGGACATGTCAAGATCTTTTTGAACGGCTCAAATACTCCGGCGGTGGATCTTCCTTTTTACCAGTATTTTGACCGTTCCCAAACGCCATTTAATTATCCATCGCTGGTATACAATGCTGCAGGCGGTCTTAATAATTATGTGCCTATATCATACGCTAATTCATGCAAAGTAGTTGCTTACGGTGATTGGGGTGCCTATTACCATATCAGTATACTACTTTTCCTACAGGAAGCATTGTCCCAACCTTTACGAGGAATCTTACTGCTACGGAATTAAATGCTTTAGCGAGTTTGGACAGCTTCTTTACCAACAATCTGGGCTCCGATCCGGCGGGTACACGAAACGGGCAAACAATAGCCGCCGGAAATTATCATATTAATGCGGGGCAAACAGTAATTCCATTGGATTATACCGGTCAGGGAGCAATCACCTGTTTTAAAGTCAAAGTCAATCAGCTGTTGTCCAAGCAGGATCAATGGGCTGCATTCAGAGAATTGACTGTCAGCATGTATTGGGATGGAGAGACATCACCAAGTGTTTGGGCGCCTTTGGGAGACTTTTTTGGTTCTGCATGCGGTTTGAATCGATATCAATCACTTCCGCTGGGTATCCAGAGTGATGGTTGGATGTATTGTTACTGGTATATGCCTTTCTCATCAAGAGCCAGGATTGTCATCGGAAACGACGGAACAGTGTCAAGGAATTTCGATGTTTCGATCATAAGAGCTCCCCTGACAAAGTCCATCAGCACATTGGCCCGTTTCCACGCCAAATGGAACAGGGGCTCCTTTGTCAGCGGCTTAGGACGTTGGCCCGATTATAAGGTAATGAGCACCAATGGAAGAGGACGTTTCTTAGGATTCATGCTTCATCTTTTCAAGTCCAGTGATGGTGTTGCACCAGGCAGTGCACCCGGGGACTATTGGTGGGGAGAGGGAGACGAAAAATTCTTCGTTGATGGTGAATTAACACCTTCCTGGTTTGGTACGGGGTCTGAGGACTATTTTGGATATGCCTGGGCTACCCCCGATTATTTCAGCAAGGCATACCACAATCAACTATATAATGAAGGTGGAATCCATACCAAGGGGAACAGAGTATTAAGCAGGTTTCAAGTATCCGACAGTATACCTTTTCAGACATCCTTTGAAGCGGATATCGAAAAATATTACAACGACAGCTATACTGCTTATGGCATAATGCCATACTGGTATCAAGCTTCCGGAACGACAGATTCTTATAGCGCAGTTTCTTTAGTAAACCGCACCAATTACTATGAAACCGCGGGTCCAAGGGACACTACCCGGATCGAGGGTGAGGATATGGCGATCATATCCAAAACCGGCGGTAGTTTATGGCCGCAATATATGTCGGTGTTTGGCGGCGGCTGGAGCAATCAGCAGCAGATGATGTGGTTCCAAAACAACTTAAGCGGTGTAGGAGTAAACTCAAATGCAGTATTATCCTTCCCTGTCGGAAGCACCCAGACCTATACGGTAAAGGCGGCATTTACGAAAGCGGGGGACTATGGCACGGTTCAATTATATATTGATAATAATCCCGTGGACCCATTGATTTATATAATAACGGCGTAATACCAACCGGAGAAATAGCCCTGGGAAGTATCGGTTTGTCGGCAGGAACCCATCAATTGAAAGCAGTCATGGTAGGCAAGAATGGATCGGCAACCGGATATCTTTTTGGAATCGATTACCTAAAACTTACTCCTGGAAATCCATCCGGTGTCATTTTCTATCAGGACGCCGACTATGGCGGGGCTGCCAGTCCGGTAATTGCCAAAGGCAATTATAGTTCTTTACCCAGTGGGGTTCCTAACGATTGGATGAGTTCTTTGAAAATTCCCAGCGGCTGGACCGTTGAAGTTTATGAACATGGGGGCTTTGGAGGAACGAAATGGACCTTTACGGCGGATACACCCTGGGTCGGCAGTGATTGCAATGACAAGATGTCGTCGATAAAGATCTATTAAATCAATAAATAAATCCTGGTGTGCGAATGAGAGCGCTGCTTACACTTTAAGCGAAACTCCACCTCTTTCAAATCGAGAGGTGGAGTTTTCTACATCAAAGTTTGCTGAATGTTTTTCAGAAGCATCGGCCTCTACCAGGATAATCCGTTGGGAGTGGAAATAGTCCGGTTTCTGTAGTAGTGATTGGTGTAAATTTCAATTTTTGCTGAAGTTCGCTGAATCGTAAAAAAGTAAAAGACAATAGAAAAAATTTTTATTAATTTTTGATTAAATTTTGTTTACAATTTTAACATAAATCCGGCAAGTAACTTTCAACTATAGATATCGATAGAACCAAAGGAAAAGGAGGGTTTTATGTGTTTGAAAAACGATTTTCCGGGATAAAAGAGAAATTGACCATTATGCTGATTTTTATCGTAGCCCAAATAATCAGTCCGCTTTACACGGTTAATGCAGCCAACACCAATTATGTTTCCAACCGTGCGCCTTTAGTTGATACACCCTTTGTCCCGCTGCCGTTAGGAACTGTAAAGGCTGACGGCTGGCTCTTAAAGATGCTCCAATTTCAACGGGACGGGTTCACCGGCAATGCCGAAGCCCTTTATACCGAGTTGGGAAGCAACAGCGCCTGGCTGGGGGGCAATGCCGCCAACTCGGATTGGGAACGTCCACCCTATTATATCAAAGGGCTGGTAGCTTTGGCATATATACTGGATGACACCAATCTGCAGCTTAAAGCGAAAAAATGGATTGACTGGGCGATTAACAGCCAACAATCCAGCGGTTATTTCGGCCCTGCCACCAATAACGATTGGTGGCCCCGGATGCCGATGCTGTATGCCATTAAAGATTTTTATGAAGCAACCGGTGATCCCAGAGTTCTTAATTTTATGACCAAATACTTTCAATATGAAGCCAATAACCTTAGCTCACGGCCTTTAACCGAATGGGGCAAATCCAGGGCCGGGGACAATATTGATACGGTACTTTGGTTATACAACCGGACCGGTAATGCATTTTTATTGACACTGGCTGATACATTAAGAAATCAAGCTTATAACTGGACGGATATTCTAACGAATAACACCTTTAAGAACTTTGGCGGCGACTTTCAACCCAAACATAATGTTAATGTCTCCGAAGCTATTAAAATGCCGGCTATTTATTATCAAAAATCCAACAATTCCGCTGATAGAAATGCCTTTATCAATGGAGACACCCATCTGTCGCGTGATCACGGCGTGATTACCGGGATGTCATCCGGTACGGAAATGCTGGCCGGCAGGAGTTCGGTTCAAGGGGTTGAAACCTGCGCTGTTGTGGAACGGATGCAAAGTAATGAAGAAGCTTTAATGATCCTGGGCAATCCGTACCTGGGTGATCAACTGGAGAGAATCGCCTTCAACGCCCTTCCCGCGTGTTTCAATAAATCGGACTTGCATGTCCACCAGTATTATCATTTACCCAATCAAGCCCAGAGTGTCTCCGGCTCTCACGGTTACGAACAAGATTATAATAATGCCTTAATGCCTAGCCCCACTTCCGGGTATCCCTGCTGCCGCTTTAACATGCATATGGGCTGGCCTTATTTTGTCAAAAATATGTGGGCAGCCACCAATGATAATGGTTTGGCAGTTATGGCCTACGGTCCGAGCCACCTTACCGCTAAAGTCGCCAATGGGGTAAGTGTAACCTTTACCGAAAACACTAATTACCCCTTTGAAGAACAGATTCGATTTACCTTCAATGCTTCCCAGGCGGTTGCATTTCCAATGAAACTGCGAATTCCGGCTTGGTGCGCCAGTCCCAGTGTGAAAGTGAACGGAATAGCTCAGAGTGGAGTTTCCGCCGGCGCCTTTTACACGATTAACCGTACTTGGAATAATAACGATACTGTTACGGTGGATCTTCCGATGAACGTCAAAGGAACTACCCAGATCAACAATTCCATCGCCATTGAAAGAGGTCCGTTGGTATATTCCCTGAAGATTGGCGAACAATGGACGGCTCAAAGCACCTTAATGCCCGGATATAACGAGAATACCGTAACACCAACCACACCCTGGAACTATGGCCTAGTATTGGCCGACCGTAACAACCCCGGAGCTTCCATTGCCGTGAGTAAGGGAGTCTGGCCGGCGGATAATAATCCGTTCCTGCAAAGTCAGACTCCGGTTACTTTAACGGTGAATGCCAAAAAACTGCCCGGTTGGGTCCTATCCTCACCTAATGTGAATGCCAACGAAGTTCCCGCCAGTCCGGTATATTCTACTGCAGCTACTGAACAGATAACGCTGATTCCTTTTGGAGCGGAAAACATCCGGGTAACATATTTCCCGGTGACTACCACTGTCAGCAGCGGAAATATTGCTACTGCCGCAATCCCTCTGGCTTCCCATTGTTATGGCGGTGATTCCGTGGCCGCCATGAATGACGGAAGCACAGCTGTTACTCCGCGCCAAACTTTCTGGAATCACCTTGGAACTGCTGAATGGGTTGAATATGATTGGCCGATGACCTTAAATATCAATTCCGTCAAACTATGGTGGTTTGATGATACCGGGTCGGGGCAATGCCGGGTGCCCGCATCCTATACGATTCAATATTGGAATGGGAACAGTTGGCAGGCTGTTTCAGGTGCCAGCGGCTACGGGAGAGCAACCAATCAGTTCAATACCACTACTTTCAATCCCGTGAATACGACAAGACTCAGAGTTAATGTACAATTACAATCCGGGTATTCCGGGGGCGTAGTCGAATGGGAAGTTTATCAAGCCTCTGGACCGACAGCCACTCCAACCCCGGTTCCAGTCAGCTTTAATGATAATTTTAACGATAACGCCATTGGCAGCGCCTGGTCATTCTATAGCGGCACCTGGAATGAACAAGGCACCATTCTGAGACAGGATTCCGCTTCTCAAGGAGATCCTTGCAAGGCGATGATCAGTAATGTCGGTAATTTCGGCAGCAATCATACGATTTTGGCTAAGGTCTATGTTGATTCCTGGACTGACGGCGACAGCGCCAGGGCGGGAGTATCGTTATTCACCGGAACCGGTGACGGCAGAGGTTATAATCTCCTGTTCCATAATAATCATTCCACCGTCCAGTTCCTGGATGACATGACAGCCTGGGGACCAAGTTATACCTTTAATTGGAGCAACAAAACCTGGTACTGGTTCAAGCTAAAAATGGAAAACGGCACGTTATCCGGGAAAGTATGGCGGGATGGTGTAGCCGAACCAAGCAACTGGCCATATACATGGACGAGAAGCGGCCGCAGCGGTTACCCGGCGTTGAACGGGGGTACGTCAGACCATGGCGGTTCCTGTACAGTATTTTTTGATGATGTAACAGTGACTGTTCCATAGATCAATGAATTTTAATGAACAGGGTGTATTGAAAGCTATTTTTGCCGGTATATAAAGATTTATTAGTAATTCACAACTGTTTCCCAAATACCATAAATAAAAAAGGAGGTTGAGGACGATGAAAATTGCAAGAATTCTATTTTTCATGATGACTGTTGTTTTATTGGCGGTATTTTTGGTGACCATCAGGCCCGTAGTCGCGTCGGCGGTGACTTTTACAAACCCTATTGTTGCTCCATACAGTGGAGGAGGTTCCGCCGACCCATCGGTAGTTTTCAAGGACGGTTATTACTATTATTGCAAGAGCTTGAACGATGCGGGAATCGGCATTGCAAAGGCGCAAAGACTGCAGGATATCGGCGGCGCCAATATGGTAACAGTATGGACTCCTCCCGCCGGAACCGCTTATTCCAAAGAGATATGGGCGCCTGAACTTCAATACATCAATGGCAACTGGTACATATACTTCGCAGCTGACGACGGCAATAACGTCAACCACCGGATGTATTGCCTGCAGGCTAATACCCAAGATCCACAAGGCGCATATACCTTTAGGGGAAAAGTGTCTTCCTCCGATAACAAATGGGCTATTGACGGTACAGTCCTGCAGAAGACCGACGGTTCCTTGTATTTCGTATGGTCAGGCTGTGAAGTAAATGCTGATTTTCCGCAGAATCTTTATATCGCTCCCATGAGCAATCCGTATACGATTAGTGGCGCCAAAGTTAGAATATCTACACCGACATATGCCTGGGAAAAAGTTGGAGCGGCAATTAATGAAGGCCCGGAAGTACTAATTAAAAACGGGATAATCCATATTGTATACTCTGCAAGCGCCAGTTGGCTGAATGAATATTGCCTGGGCATAATTACATGCTCCAACGGCAATGTTTTAAATCCGGGTTCGTGGGTTAAAAACAGCGCGCCTGTTTTCAGCCAGGCAGCTACGGCCTATGGGACAGGGCATAACTGTTTCACAAAATCACCCAATGGGGCTGAGGATTGGATAGTATACCATGCTTTCCAATATTCCGGCGGGGGATGGGGTAATCGGAGCGTTAGGACCCAGAAGTTCTCGTGGAATGGAAATTATCCCGTATTCGGAACGCCTGTTGCCTATGGAGCAATATTAGCGGAGCCTGCGGGAACCGTTCAGGTTAACTACTCCAGATTTGAGGCCATTAATATTTCCTGCAATTTTATCCGTCATGCTTATGGCCGCGGCCGTATTGATCCGAATGTCAACCCCTTTGCCGACAGCCAGTTCAGGCTGGTTCCAGGGCTGGCGGATCCTAACGGTGTTTCCATTCAGTCCGTGAATTTCCCCGGATGTTATCTGCGGCACCGGAATGGGGAAATCTGGCTGGATACCAATGATGGGTCTCAGTTATTCAAAGATGACGCCACTTGGTATAAACGACAGGGTTTGACAATGTTCTCCGCGGTAAGTTTTGAGTCCAAGAACTTTCCCGGAAGATATATCCGTCATCGTAACGGTTTATTATTTTCCGAACCGGTCGGGGATGAGCTTGGCAGGAATGATGCCACCTTCTGGCAAAGGTAATTTGGCTTTGTCACGATTTTTTGTTCTATAAATAATTAGAATTAATAAGAAAAATAGGAGTTAAGCGTTGTAAGATTCGTTTAGCTCTTATTTTTTTAGAGCTTTGTATATTGGATACTTGTTTTTTGTATTAAAATTTCTTTAATATTTTTATGATTTATTGTATAATAGATTTGGAACATAGGTGTAATGATTTTGCAACTTTTTTTCATATTGAAATATAGTAGATTATTAATTTGATGAGTATTGTATTATATAAGTATAACAATAATGAATGAAGCATGGTATATTCATTCGAATTAATTTTTTCATATTGAAATAAAGCGGATTAGCACTGTAGCGACTGTTGGGAGGTGGTATAAAGACAGGTTGTTGCATTGGTAAAAACTGAATGAAGAAAGGAAGGGAAAAGTGGATGAATACTAGAAAAAAACTTATTTTTTTATTGTTAATCGTGATGGTCATTGTTATGGGAGTTAATCTTCCGGTGGTTCATGCGGTGAGTTTACCCGCCCATGTATTGACGGGATATTGGCATAATTTTGACAACGGCGCCAGGTGTCTTCGCATCAGTGAGGTGCCTACTTCTTATGATATTATTGCAGTATCATTCGCCGATGCAACTGGTACTCCAGGGGCGGTGAATTTCACCCTGGATTCCGGCTTAGTGGCGAAGCTCGGCGGTTACACCGAGGCTCAATTCATTGCCGATATCGCAACGGTAAAAGCACGGGGGCAACATGTCATTATCTCCGTGGGCGGGCAAAACGGCACTGTGAGTGTGACCAATTCCGCGGCTGCAACGAATTTCGCCAACAGCATCAATAACTTGATGAACAAGTACGGGTTCGAGGGAGTTGACATCGACCTTGAAAATGGCGTCAATGCTACATATATGGCCCAAGCGTTACGGTCAATCAGGAGCGGTTCCATCATCACCATGGCGCCCCAGACCATTGATATGCAATCCACCGGCATGGAATACTTTAAATTAGCCCTGAACATCAAGGATATTCTCACCATCTGCAACATGCAATATTATAACTCAGGAACAATGCTCGGATATGACGGCAGGGTTTATTCCCAGGGAAACGTGGATTTTCTAACGGCGTTAGCGACCATTCAATTAGAAAACGGCTTGCGTCCTGACCAGGTCGGACTTGGACTGCCAGCCTCAACCTCGGCGGCGGGCGGTGGTTACGTGGCTCCGACTGTAGTTAACCAGGCTCTTGACTGTCTAGCGTACGGTACGGTCGTTGGTTCCTTCAGGCCTCCCCGGACTTATCCCGCCATCCGCGGCGTGATGACCTGGTCCATCAATTGGGATGCCTCCAACGGTTATAACTTTGCAAACACTGTGAGGCCCAAATTAAACTCTCTGCCAACCAGCGGGACGACGCCAACACCGACCAGAAATGCAACCGCGACACCTACTCCAACGAGAACGACGACCCCGACACCTACCCCTCCGGTGGGTTCAGGAATTGTATTGACCCGCAATGGAAATGTGTTGACTTGGACCGACTCCGCCAATGGCAATGATTATCATGTTTATAAGAACGGTAACTGGATAGCCTGGACCGGCAATCGCACCTATACAATTAGCGGTGCTGTTTCCGGGGATACCTTCTATGTAACGAATGGCAGCGGCAGTGTACGGAGTAATACGGTTACCTATGGAAGCACTGCTACAGCTACTCCGACCAGAGTTGCAACAGCGACTCCAACAAGAACTGTAACCGCAACCCCGACCCCGACCAGGGCTGCAACTCCAACTCCAAGCGGTTATCAAGCTTGGGCGCCTAATACTTATTATGCGGCAGGAACTATTGTCACATATGGCGGCCGGAATTATAGTTGCCGGCAGTCGCATACTTCCCTTACAGGCTGGGAGCCGCCTAACGTACCCGCTCTCTGGCTGGCGCTTTAAGAAGTCTCTGCCGGCTTGGTAAAGAATATTGAACTGATATAAAACAAGCATGAAAGGAGTGGTGAAACATGCGAAAAGCCCTTAAGTTGATGCTGATTATACTCATAATAAGTCTTGTTGTTTCAATGATATCATTTTCTTCGGTTTCAGCGGCAGCATACCGGGTCATCGGATATGTTTACGGTTCGCCGTATGGTATTCAAGCCAGTAAATTGACCCATATCAATTATGCTTTCGCCTCTATTCAAAATGGACAGGTTTATGTGGCCAACACCGGAGATTTAGCCGCTTTGGTGGCCTTGAAGAGCCAAAATCCCGACTTGAAGGTGATTCTTTCAGTTGGCGGATGGGGAGCGGAAGGATTCTCCGATGCGGCGTTAACCGATTCCTCCCGTACCAGTTTTGCCAATAGTTGTCTTGCAGTTATCAATGCCAATCGTTTGGATGGAATCGATCTTGACTGGGAATATCCGGTAAACGGCGGCTGGGGCATGATTAAGTGCCGGCCGGAAGACAAACAAAATTTTACCCTATTGCTGCAAAAAATTCGTAATACCATCGGCAGCGGTAAACTTTTGACCATAGCCACCGGCGCTAGTCAAGAATACGCCAACAATACTGAACTGAGTCAAATTGCCGGTATTTGTGATTTCATCAATATCATGACTTACGATTTCGGCGCTTATCGTCATAATGCCAACCTCTATGAATCAAGTTTGTTTTCTTCTACGGGTATCAGTGGGGATCTGGCAGTCCGGATCCATCGGAACAACGGGGTTCCGGCTAGTAAGATAAACTTGGGGATACCTTTTTACGGCAGATATGGTAGTCAGTGGCCGACTTATGCTGAATTGGTCGCCAGTTATATCAACAAAAATGGTTGGACCCGTTATTGGGACGCTACTGCAAGGACTTCCTACCTGCAAAACTCCAGCGGTGGATTTATTACATATGATGATCCCGAAACCATCGGTTACAAAACAAGTTATATTAAAGCCAATGCGCTGGGCGGAGCGATGTTTTGGCAATATGCCCAGGATAACAATGGAGAGTTGTTAAATGCCGTATGGAACGGACTCAACGGCGGAAGCAATACTCCGACGCCTACTCCGACGAGAGCGGCGACTCCTACACCAACCTCTGCGGCCAAAGTAATACCGGGCCAGATCGAGGCGGAAAACTATAACGCCATGTCCGGTATTGACACGGAAGCTACCGGAGACACCGGCGGCGGATTGAATGTCGGCTGGATCGACCTCAATGACTGGATGGACTACAATGTCAATGTTCAGGCATCCGGAAACTACCGGATCGATTACCGGGTAGCCAGTACGGGTAGCGGCGGAAGAGTGGATTTCAGAATCGGCGGGACTACCCTGGCGTCAACCGCCATACCCAACACCGGGGGCTGGCAGGTTTGGACTACGGTATCGGCCAATGTCAGCTTGAACGCCGGCAGTCAAACCATCCGGTTATTTGCTAGCGGCGGCGGCTGGAATATTAACTGGTTCTTAGCTGCAGTCATAGGGGCCACTCCGACCCCGACCAGAACAGCAACCGCGACACCTACCCCTCCGGCGGGCTCGGGAATTGTATTGACCCTCAATGGAAATGTGTTAACTTGGACTGACTCCGCGAGCGGCAATGATTATCATGTTTATAAGAACAGCAACTGGTTAGCCTGGACCGGCAATCGCACCTATACAATTAGCGGCGCTGTTTCCGGGGATACCTTCTATGTAACGAATGGCAGCGGCAGTGTACGGAGTAATACGGTTATCTATGGAAGCACTGCTACAGCTACTCCGACTAGGGCTGCAACTGCAACACCGACCAGGGTGGCGACAGCGACTCCAACAAGAACCGTAACCGCAACTCCGACCCCGACCAGGGCTGCAACTCCAACTCCAAGCGGTTATCAAGCTTGGGCGCCTAATACTTATTATGCGGCAGGGACTATTGTAACTTATGGCGGCTTGAATTATAGTTGCCGGCAGCCTCATACTTCCATCGTGAGTTGGGAGCCGCCAAACGTACCTGCACTTTGGTTGCAATTATAAAAGCTTACTCGACATCCCCCTTATAACTCCTTCGTGAAAAGACTCCGGTTAATAAAAACCGGAGTCTTTTCTAGTATGCCGCCAGATAACATATTTGAACTAAGTGATTTCATCATAAATTTATTTTTGATTCTCCTTGCGGAAGGATAGCCACTTTCTAAGATTAAAAAAGTCCATATTATAATGAAGACCAACATATAATTGAAGCATTTATGGCATTTAGATAGATATATTTAACCACCGGAATAGTAAATCAATGCCTCCGGTTATAAATCTCCCGACTGGCTGCATAAAACTTATAGGAGGGATTTTTTTGTCATTTCAAAAAAAGGCGCCGTTAAGTCATAAATTAGCCCGGTTATTTGATTTACCCCTGGATACGATGATCGATTGGCCGCGAATTATTTTAAGCGGCAATAAAAATGTTTCTATCCAGAATCACCGCGGCATTATTGAATATGACCAATCAGTGGCCCGGATTGGCACTAAAATGGGCGAACTATTGATTACCGGAGATGGTCTGGTTTTAGTTTGTGCGTTAAAAGAAGAAATCGTGGTGGAAGGCAGAATTTGCAATATTGAACTCGTCGATTGGAGGTAAAGACTGTTGCACTTTAACCGTTTGATATCTTTTCTCACCGGCTATCTGGTTATTTTAATCCGTGGAGCCCATTTGGAAAAAATAATAAATCTCATGGCTACCTCCGGTTTGTATGTTTGGGATATCCGGCGTCTGGAACCCCAAACATTGGAGGTTAAAATACGGGCTCATGGCTTTAAACGACTGCGGGAAATGATTCATCGTACCGGCTTACATGCGATGATCGTTTCCAAAAGGGGATGGCCGTTTATATGGCGGGATATCAACCGGCGTAAAATATTTCTGTTGGGAGCGGTAGCTTTTACAAGCGTTTTATTTTACCTGTCATCGTTCGTATTTTTTATTAATGTAGACGGGTTCACCGGCCATGAAAAAGAAAGACTGCTGAATGCATTGGCCCGGAAGGGGTTGAAACCCGGAGTTACACGCCGGCAAATACTGGAGCGGAAAAATTTAATTGAGCGGGAGATTATGGTGGATACTCCCAATGCCGTTTGGCTGGGGATTACCATCCGGGGTATCGTTGCCGAAATAAAAGTGGTCAAGCGTAAAAATACCCCTCACCTGATAAAAGCTTGCGATATCGTAGCCGGGCGGAGTGGTGTTATTACTAAATTAATCACCATTCGCGGTATCCCTGTCGTCAAGGAAGGCGACTCGGTAGCCCGCGGGGATCTATTAATCAGCGGTTCAATCTGGTATAATGATCCCCAAGCGAACAATTTAATCAGCCGGGAGGTTCCGGCTAACGGAATAGTTGAAGCCAGAGTGTGGTATGATTTGAATGTCAGTGAGCCCAAAATAGTCTGGCGGCCGGAATTTTTACCATCAGTCCGCAGGGAGTACAAATTGCGTTGGGGTCCGAAGTTATGGACATTGTTCGGTTGGGGTGAGAAAAAGGACGGCAATTATTCTCTGATCCGGCAGCGGAAGCGGATCTTTCAAGGGAGGAATCCAATCGCAATTGTAGAATTAATAAAGGATAATTGGCAGGAAGTAAACTGGCGTCGAGTGCGGTTATCGGATAGTGAAGTTAGAAAAGCTGCCGTCCGCAGTATAAATGAAAAAATACGCGATTTCGGTCTTCAAAAGCATGTTTCCAAAGCAATGGCCTGGAGGGAAGAGGATAATTTTCTTAAACTGATGGTAACATTGGAAACCACTCAGGATATTGCCACAGTTAAGTTGCGCCCAGAGCGCGGTGGAAAGGAGCACCACGAAATTATTGAATGATAATCACAAGGAAATAAAACTGGAAATCGAACCCCGAATTGCCCAGCAATTGGTAGGGAACCTCGGTGAAAATCTGCATGAAATCGAGGAAGGACTTGGAATCTCCATCTATTCGCGGGGAAACGAAATGGTAATTTCAGGGGAAGATATCAATGTTGACCGCGGCGTTTCAGTGATTGAAACCATTAGCAATCAGTTATTACGAGGATACCAACTTACAATTTCGGAAATCGGGTATATGGTTCGACTGGCCAAAGCCAATGAACTATATAAAGTCAATTCGTTAACCGAGACGATTGTTGCCATCACCGCCCGGGGCAAAAAAATATATCCGCGCACCTTAGGGCAGAAGCTGTACGTTGATTCCATCAAGCACAACGGACTAACCTTCGGCATTGGGCCGGCCGGTACCGGAAAGACCTATTTAGCGGTAGCGCTGGCCGTGGCCGCGCTCCAAGCTAAAGAAGTCAGCCGTCTTATTTTAACCCGGCCGGCGGTTGAAGCTGGTGAAAAACTGGGTTTTTTACCAGGAGACTTGCAGGAGAAGGTTGATCCGTATTTGCGACCGATTTATGATGCCCTTTATGATGTTATGGGAGTGGATTTATTCCAAAAAAATTTGGAACGGGGAATTATCGAAATTGCGCCGCTTGCTTATATGAGAGGCCGGACCCTGGATGATGCGTTTATTATTTTGGACGAAGCTCAAAACACCACTCCGGAGCAAATGATGATGTTTCTCACCCGGATGGGCTTCGGTTCAAGGATGGTAGTCACCGGGGATATTACTCAAATTGATTTACCCAAAGGAAGCAGTTCCGGACTAGTCCAGGTTTCCGATATATTTAAGGATATCCCGAGCATCGCGGTAGTGAGATTGAGTGATCGGGATGTTGTCCGTCATGAACTGGTCCAGTTGATTATTCGAGCTTACGAACGATATCGAAAGTTAAATGAGAATAAAGGGGTTGGCGATCTTGGAATTGAATGACAATCAAGGTTTAAATCCAAACCCTAAAAAAGCCAAAACCTTGAATCCTACAACTTCGGAAGTAGCGGCCAAAATCATCGATGTTCTTAAACTGCCTTCATTCCGTGAGGTTTTTTTGATCATCTTTTGTTTTGTAATCATCATAATATTATTACAGATTAACCTTCCGAACCCATACAATCTCAAAGTTGGACAAGCAAGCAAATCGGATATTACGGCTCCCAAAGATGTTGTCGATCATCAAGCCACTAAATTCGCCCAGCAAGAAGCCGTTAATCGCGCTTTAGACGCCGCCAAACAGGATTTGGATTATTATATAATCGATAAAGAGGCGGGCAAAGGAGTGGCATTTCGGTTAAACCGTTTCTTTGAAATTATGGATCAGGCCAGAAAGCATTATGCGACAACCGGAGTGATTGATGAAGCTGATCTGAGAATATCCAAGTTCCAATCATTTTTTTATGAATTACCGAACCGTAATTTTCTGCGCCGGATTGTCCTGCTGCCAACCGTGGAATACCAACGTTTAAAGGAATTGTCCCATTCCATTTTGCGCGACCTGGAGACCAAACAGAAAATTAATTCAATAAATATCATGAAAATAAAATCCGGGGTACCGGAGTTGATTGACCAATTGAGTCTCACTCCGGAACTCAGCTCCGTGTTGAAGATCTTGGTGGATATCTCAATTCGTCCGAATACAGCCAGAAATGAAGCAATGTTGGCCCGACTGGAAAAACGGGTCAGTTCCGAAGTGCCGAAGGTAATTCACCGGCAAGGGGAGTTGCTGATTGCTAAAAATCAGATAGTTACCGAAAATGATTTGGCGATGCTTGAAGATTTGCACTTGATTGTCGATCATACCAATCAGGTCCTCGTCTTTTTAAGCTTGGCTTTTTTCGTGATATTATTGATTGGGTTGGCTTGGGTTTATATTTATCAGTACCATCCCGAGCTTTTTAAGCAGGAAAGGTTATTATACCTGTTGTTGTTGTTAACCTTGTTAGTGGTGGGGATTATCAAGGTGTTGTCACTTATAGACTACCCGGCGATTCCTTATCTGGCGCCAGTGAGTTTTGCGGCAATGTTGATCACCATCTTGATTAACCCGCTAATTGCCATGATGATGACGATTATCTTAAGTTTAATCGGTGGAGTCATTGTGGAATATAATCTGGCATTAACCATTTTTTACTTGACCAGCGGGGTGGTGGCGGTTCTATCACTTTCAAATTTCCACCGCCAGAGAGATTTGGTTCGTTCCGGCGTTATATTGATGGTGATCAATGCAATGACGGCCATTGTTTTAAACTTATTGTTCCGGACGAATTTTAATCCCATCGCGGCCATACTCGCCATGGTCAACGGATTCCTGTCGGCAGTGCTGGCCATTGGGACCATACCTTTTTTGGAGCATATTTTTAAAATTATCTCACCGATTCGGTTATTGGAATTGGCTAATCCGGGGAATCCTTTATTACGTAGATTGCAGATTGAAGCTCCGGGAACCTATCAACACAGTATAATGGTAGGTAATCTGGCGGAAGCCGCCGCTGAAAAAATCGGGGCCGACGCTTTATGGTCACGAGTCGGCTCCTATTATCACGATATTGGCAAGATCAGGCGGCCGTATTTCTTTGTGGAGAATCAATTTGCTCAGGAAAATCCCCACGAAAAGCTGAATCCTTCGCTAAGTACCTTAATCATTACCTATCATGTCAAAGAAGGCGCTGAAATTGCCCGGGAGCATGGCCTGCCGGAGAAGTTGATTGATATCATCGAACAGCATCACGGGACGGATCTGGTACGCTATTTTTATATACGGGCAACTGAAAACGCGCAGGGCGAGAAGGAAAATATCAATGAAAGGGATTTCCGTTATGAGGGGCCCAAACCGCAAACCAAGGAAGCAGCCCTGGTTATGCTGGCCGACTCGGTAGAAGCGGCGGTAAGGTCTCTTCCCAAGCCGACGCCATCTAAAATTGAAGCCCTGATCCAAAAGATCATCCGGGAACGTTTGGATGACGGCCAGTTTGATGAATGCAATCTGACCTTAAAAGATTTGAACCAGATTAAAAACAGTTTTATAAAGGTTTTGGGCGGAATGTTCCATAACCGGATCGAATATCCGGAGGTTGTTTTGAAAGAAATTGAAAGGAAAAAAACCGGTGCCGATTTTACTAAATAACCTGCAACAACAGGAATCGCTTACCAAGTCTCAGCTTGAATTGATCGAGACCGTCGTCGAATACGGCTTGAGTCAATACCATAAAGAGACGGCTGAGGTAAGTATCATTCTGGTTGATGATGAATATATCCGCTCATTAAACGCCGAATACCGGGGTTTGAATCAGCCCACCGATGTTTTATCCTTTGCTATTCAGGAAGATCAACCGGGGACGCCGGTTTTGCACATTAACCCGGAAAATCAGTTTCCGGAACTATTGGGGGATATTTTCATCTCAGTCCAACGGGCGGTAGAGCAGGCTGAAAACTACCACCATTCGCTGGAGCGGGAAATTAGTTATCTTGCTGTCCATGGTTTACTGCATCTTTTGGGGTTTGATCATCAAAGCCCCGACGATACAACCCGTATGCGGACAGCGGAAGAAGAAATATTAAATCATTTTCAGTTAAACCGAATTTAACCGGCCACTACACCGTTTTTATAGGAGGAATTTGCTTGCGGGCGCGGACTTTGATAGATTCATTCAACTACGCTTTTGACGGTATCGTTTACGCCTTAAAGACGCAGCGGAATATGCGGCTGCATTTTATAACCACGGTAGTGGTTTTGACGCTATCTTTATATCTGAAGCTAACTAAAACTGAAATCATTTTTTTACTGGTTACCATTGCTTTTGTAATTGTCACCGAGATGATCAATACATCCATTGAAGCTGTCGTAGATTTGGTGACCCAAGAGATACATCCCATGGCCGCGGTTGCCAAAAATGTAGCGGCTGGCGCAGTCTTGGTTTCTTCCGTCTTGTCGTTGATAGTGGGATATTTGATCTTATTTCCGAAATTTGATTCACTATTGCCGCTGGTAATCGAAAGGTTGGGAAAAACCCCCGCTTATTTAACTTTAGTGGCATTTTTGTTTACCATTGTTACGGTGATTGCCGGAAAAGCCATTACCAAAAGAGGCAAGCCCATCCATGGCGGGATGCCTAGCGGTCATACGGCTTTGGCTGCAGCTGCCGCTACTGCTATCTTATTTACCGCTCATAACAGCTTGATTGCCGCGTTGGCTTTTTTTTTGGTTTTTATGGTTGCTGAAAGCAGGATTGAAACCAAGATTCATTCTCTATACGAAGTTTTGACAGGCGGCTTGATAGGTTTCTTATTGACGCTGCTGATTTTTCAACTGCGTATCGGGTAATCCGGATTTATTAGATTCTTAATTCATCTTTTCCGGGAAAAGAGGATTTTCAATGGACGAGAGGGTAATCCAACAGTTGATTGATGAGGCGAAAAAGGTTCGGGAACGGGCCTACGCTCCTTATTCAAATTTTAAAGTCGGAGCCGCATTGTTAAGTAACTCAGGAAAGATATATACCGGCTGTAATGTGGAAAATGCTTCTTATGGGGCCGCAATTTGCGCGGAACGAAGCGCTGCCGTTCATGCAGTAGCCATGGGTGAGCATTCCTTCAAAGCCATGGCCGTTGTAACGGCAAGTTCAAAACCAGGAACGCCCTGTGGAATTTGCCGTCAGTTCTTAAGTGAATTTGGTCTGGATTTAAAATTGTTTCTGGCGAATTTGGAAGGTGAGGTTGTGAAAACCACCCTGGCGGAATATTTCCCCGCTCCCTTCTCGCCGGACAGTCTTGATTGATACGGAGGAAATATGGGTTTGCCGAAATCTTCAATAACCGTTGAAATTGTCACCGAAGCCGATGACAACTTACGGGATATCATATTACAGATTGATGAAGAAGCTTTTGGATTTGGGAGTTTGAGTGAATGGTCGCTGCCTTTGTTTCTCCATTATGGTAGGCTTTATATTGCCCGTTTGAATGGAGAACCGGTGGGAACAGCCGAGTTGATGCGCGACTGGCGTGATCCTGAACTTGTTTATTTGTATGGAATTGCAGTTGCGCCGGATCTGCGGGGCTCGGGGATTGGAACAATCTTATTCCGGTCTATACTGGAATCTTTGCCAAAGGCCGGTTACCGGCGGTTGCAATTAACGGTTCATCCTGAGAATCAAGCCGCCATACACATTTATCAAGATAAATTCGGCATGAAGCAAGTTGATTTTATCCGTAATTATTATGGGCCAGGTGAGGACCGTCTGCTTCTTGAATGGGATTGGGGAAGGATCAGGTTATGAATAACTCATTTAAATCAGGGTTTGTAGCGCTCATAGGAAGGCCGAATGTCGGTAAATCAAGTTTGTTGAACGCGCTTGTCGGGCAGAAGATTGTAATTACTTCTGAAAAACCGCAAACTACGCGTAACCAGCTGCGCGGTATTACAACCGGCATGGATTATCAAATTGTATGGATTGATACTCCCGGTCTGCATCGTCCGTTACACCAATTGGGGGAGAATATGGTCCGGAGTACACATGCGGTATTTTCCGGAACTGATTTGGTGTTATGGATACTGGATGCTTCCATCGGGATTACCGATGACGATCGCAGAGCGGCGGAAGTTATCAAGGCTAACCAATTACCGATTTTCGGCGTATGGAATAAAATTGATATTAAGAATGCGGGGGTAGCCACTGAAATTACCGATTTTAAAAAGGTATTTGAGGTATCGGCGGTAACCGGGGCCGGACTTACTAATCTTTTAGAGGCGGTGGTGGCAGACTTGCCGGCTGGGCCTCAATATTATCCTGCGGAAATGGTTACCGATCACCCGGAACGTTTTATTGTGGCCGAGTTTATCCGGGAACAGGTCATCCGATATACCCAGGAGGAGATTCCGCACTCAGTGGCCGTGACTATCGATCAGATGACAGTACGGTCCAATAACCGCGCCTACATTGAAGCGGTTATTTATGTTGAAAGGGATACTCAGAAAGGAATCATCATCGGAGCCAAAGGACAGCGTCTGAAGAACATCGGCAGTGAGGCCCGTAAAAGCATCGAGGAATTGTTGGAAATGCCGGTGTTTCTGAATCTATGGGTAAAGGTCAGGAAAAAGTGGCGTAACAATCAAGCGGCTTTAAAAGAGTTTGGTTATGGGGATGAAGAATAAAACGGAGGTTGTGGCTATGGGTCCCAGGATAAACTGGTTGGTGGCGATCTTGGGTGTAATATTAGTGATTTTTATGACAGAACCGGAAGTTCAGGCCGGACGGAAATATCCAAGCATTTTGGATATCGGACTGGCTACCGGTCAAACTGAAGTTTCCCTCATACTGGATGGTACGGAAACCATTATGGATCTTTCCCAATCACCACCCGTTACTCTTTTTAACCCCGGGGATCAGGAGATAATATCTTGTGCGGGGGATATATTATGTTTAAATGATATCCCCATCGGAACGGGGCCATTATTGATCATACCCGGTGAGTCAGTTCTGTCCTGGAATTCAAAGGGTTATCGCGGCACATTTGTACTGGTCGTTCAAAATGAAAAAATAAATTTGCTGAACCGGCTTCATATAGAAGAGTACTTGCAGGGCGTGGTGCCCAAAGAAGTTATTGCCGGTTGGCCGATGGCTGCATTAAAAACACAGGCCATCGCAGCCCGGACTTATACTTTGGCTTCATTAGGCCGTCATCAGAACAACCTGTTCAATTTATGCCCGACGGATCACTGTCAGGTATATGGGGGAGTTTCCGCGGAACAGCCGGGGACCAATCAGGCGGTTAGTGAAACTGCCGGTCAAGTGTTGGCCTATAAAGGGAAGATCATTGATGCCTTTTATCACGCTTCGTCTGGAGGATATACCGAAGATGCCGCCAATATATGGAAAAGTGCGGTATCTTATTTAAAACCGGTGATGGACTGGGATCAAAATTCTCCTTATACTAACTGGACCCGGTCTTTTAACTGGACAGATCTTCAGGTATTAACCCAGAAAACTTATCCCCGGATCGGCAGGCTAAAACAACTGCTGCCGGTGGCGTTTGGAAAGGATTCCAAAGTATTGCGGCTGATCCTGAAAGGAGACCTCGGTGAGGTATCCATCACCGGATCTCAATTCCGGAGCTTAACCGGTATTCCCAGTCCGAATATTAAATTGGCGCTGATTTACGGTCCGGATCCTTACATCACGCTTTGGTGGTCTAATCCGAAAACCTTCCCTTATCCCGAAGCATTGATGGCGCGTAACGACATACCGGGGTTAATCGCGGAAATATTTAATCCGCCGTGGGATCAACCCGACCCCTGGGCTTGGCTTCAGGATAAGGAACCGTTTAAACTGGTCATTCATGGCGCAGGCTGGGGTCATAGTGTGGGTTTGAGCCAATGGGGAGCGAAAGGCATGGCCGACGCCGGTTTCAATGAGCGCCAAATTCTGACTCATTATTATCCTGGCGCCCAGATTACAACTATCGATAAATTGAAATGAAAGTTGGACTGCCTTGATGCTGGTTAGTGAATTTGATTATAATCTGCCGCCCGAGTTGATTGCCCAAACTCCGCTGGAACCCCGTCATGACTCCCGGTTAATGGTTCTGAATCGGGAAAAACACATGGTTTCCGATTACTTTTTTTACGATTTGCCGTTGTTTTTAAAGCCGGGGGATTTGTTGGTGCTAAACAACACCCGGGTAATCCCGGCGCGCCTGTTTGCGGTAAAGCAGGGCAGCAGCGGTATGGTTGAAATATTTTTACTGAAACAACTCAGCCGAAATCGTTGGGAATGCCTGGTGCGTCCCGGCAAAAGAGCTAAACCCGGAACCAGCTTAATATTTGATGAAGGGATTACCGGCCAGATTACCGGAACCGTAGTTGATGGTGGCCGGGTAATTGAGTTTCCCCCGGAGTTGGATCTCCGGAACTGGCTGGAACGATGTGGCCAAACTCCTTTGCCGCCGTATATTACCCATAAACTGGCCAATCCGGAGCGTTATCAGACCGTATATTCCCGTTATGAGGGATCCGTGGCGGCACCCACCGCCGGGCTGCATTTTACCCCTCCGTTGCTGGAAAAAATCCGGCAACAGGGTATCCAAATCCAATTCCTGACGTTGCATGTAGGGATGGGCACTTTCCGGCCGGTAAAGACGGAGGTTGTCGAGGAACATACCATGCATCCGGAGTCGTTTACACTTCCCGATGATTTATCCCAGGCTATTATAAGGACTAAAAAAGCCGGCGGGCGGGTCATTGCGGTTGGGACCACCACCGTTAGGGTGTTGGAATCCCAGGCGCTCTCTCCAGACGAGGTTCAGCCCGGTTCAGGAGAGACGAATATTTTTATTTACCCCGGTTATGATTTTAAAATCATTGATGGTTTGATTACCAATTTTCATCTGCCAAAGTCGACTTTGCTGATGCTGACAGCAGCCTTTGCCGGTAGGGAGTTTATCTTGGAGAGCTACCGGCGGGCGGTTGAGACCGGTTACCGCTTTTTCAGCTTCGGAGATGCGATGTTGATTGTTTAACATACTGATTGAGGAAGGTATTTCATGGCGTTTTCATTTGAGGTTTTAAAGCATTCCAAGGAAAATCGGGGGCGGTTAGGGGTCATCGCCACCGAGCACAACCAAATCGAGACCCCGGTTTTTATGCCGGTGGGTACTCAAGGGGCGGTCAAGGCGATGACCGTTGAAAACTTGGCAGAGATAGGGTTCAAGATTATTCTGGGAAATACATATCATCTTTATATGAGGCCTGGGGCCGATATTGTCAAGGAAGCGGGAGGGCTTCACAAGTTCATCAATTGGAACGGTTCGGCACTTACCGATAGCGGCGGATTTCAGGTGTTCAGCCTGACCAATCTGAACAAGGTTACCGAAGAAGGGGTAATCTTCCGGTCCCATATCGACGGTTCAACTCATTTATTTACCCCTGAAAAGGTGATGGAGATTGAATTGGATCTAGGGGCGGATATTGCAATGGCTTTTGATGTATGTCTGCCTTATCCGTCCGAATATCGGGCGGCGAAAGAGGCGATGGAAAGAACCAACCGTTGGGCGGAACGCTGCCTGAAATCCCATGAAGCGAAGAAACAAGCTTTGTTCGGGATTGTTCAGGGCGTGACTTACCGTGACCTCAGGCTAGAAAGCGCTAGAGTCCTGACTAGCCTGGGATTTCCGGGTTATGCCATAGGAGGTTTGAGTGTTGGGGAACCGAAACCGCTGATGTATGAAGTGTTGGATTACACGGTTCCGGTTCTTCCCGAAGAAAAACCCCGTTATTTAATGGGCGTGGGTTCTCCTGACGCCCTCTGGGAAGGAGTGGAACGGGGCATTGATATGTTTGACTGTGTTTTTCCAACCCGAATCGCCCGGCACGGAACTGCTATGACCTCCTTGGGCAGGGTCATCATCCGGGATGCTAAATATCTAAGAGATTTTACCCCACTAGATCCCAATTGCGCTTGTTATACTTGCAAATCTTATACCCGGGCTTACTTAAGACACTTGTTCAAAGCCGGCGAATTTCTGGGCGGATTTTTAATCACCTATCACAACCTTTTTTTCTTGATGGAGGTTATGAAACAAATCAAGGAAGGATTGCGCAGTGACACTTTTTCCGAACGAAAACAGCAGTTCTTTGCGCGTTATACGAATTAGTTATTTTGCGAATTTTGCCGGTTTTGAAAGAAGTATTTCCGGTTGGAAGGGAAATAATATTAAATGTCGAATAAAATTTTTGGAATATAAGGAGGTGGTAAAATGAATTGGTTAATTTTTGCGGCGACTGCAGCTCAGCAGAACGTTCCTGCCGCCGGGGGAAATGTATTCTGGATTATGATGATAGGAATGCTGGTTTTATTTTGGGTATTTACGATTGTCCCGCAACGGAAACAACAAAAACAGCGCGCGGCAATGTTAAACGGCTTGAAAAAAGGCGATAAAATAATTACCAGCGGCGGAATGCACGGTGAGATCGTTGAACTCGACGATGAGGATATTAAGGTACGTGTAGCGGACAAGGTCGAAATTAAAATATTAAAGGCCTCGGTAGCCCGGGTCAAAGATTAAGTCAGCAGGAAGAGGGTTTAAACCGGAAATGGTTTAGGCTCTTTTTTTATTCCATGAGAGGGTGAGCACCATGTTTTTGATATTGCAGGGTTACGTCAAAGTCATTAAAAACATTCACTCGCGCAGGGACGCAGGGTTAAGCAATGGACAGCCAAATACTGTTAAACCAGAAACTGCCCGAAGAATTGACAAGCTTTATGGTAATCGTTATAATGAAATAGGCTTTTTGTAATCTTGAAAAGAAGGGAGGGGGCATTATGACTTTTCAGATTGTTACCATTGCAATTGTGTTGTCAATTTTTGCGTTATTTGCTTATGGCGCGTTTCGTGCTGAGAAAGTAGTGGCAGCCAAGGCGCAGGCGAACCGTGAAGCTCAGCAGACCAAAGTTTCATCTAAAATTGCACCGAAAACCAATAAGAAAGTTGTAAAATAGTAAGATGTTTTTAATAATGCATGATTTGGGCAACAATAGGGGATTTTGAACTTGAAACGATCTGTCGTTAAGTATTTTTTTATTTATATCCTTTTCATTTTAGCTATACTATGTGTGGCTTTTTTTCAGGTTGACCAAAAAACATCGGATACAACCAGAGTTTTTGTTTCAACTGCTTTTGCAGCTTTAACCCAGATGGAAGGTAAACTGAATCCAACCGCGCCTTTAAGGGAGTCTCCGGAAAGGTTTGTTTTTCGTAATGGGTTGGTAAGATCTTTAAGCAATATTTTGGCTAAACCATTTTTATTGATTTTAGTGAAAGATTTTTCCCCGAAATTACGCATAAATAGTCCGGGTTTTTTCATACCGGCGATAGTTTTTTTAATCTTCTTCCAATTTTATCAGAACTCCCGGACCAGCAGTGAAATTGATACGATTAATCAGGCAAAAGGCTTGAGTTTTTAGGGGTAGCCCCCAGCTCAAAGTTTAATAGATAAAACAGACTAGTTATAAGGAGGAAATCACATTGAGACATGATCTACGATGGAAATCGGCGCTGATCTTCTTGTTGGTGTTGGTTTTTGTGCTGTTACTCGGTCCCCTGGGCAAAAACTTATTTAAGGCCGAACCGGTCCGTCTGGGTTTGGATTTACAGGGCGGAATCGAATTGTTACTGACCCCCGACTACCGGCTGGGTGAAAACGTTCTTGCAAAAGTAAGCAATGAGTTACTGTCGAAGTTGACGGCGGCGAATATCCCGTCACCGAAGATTGCTTATTTGGGAACCTTGGATAACGGGCGTTATGATGGTTTGAATATTACATTTAATAGCGCCGCCGACATCCAACGGGCCATTAATATCGGTGCGTTCCCCGCCCGTTATAAATTTGATTTTTTTGGTGAAATCAAGAATTTAAATCTGGAGACCAAAACTGTAGGGAACCGGCTTGAATTAACCATTTTACAAGACGCCAAAGACTTTCCAGAGGATGCTTTGGAGCGCTCCTTGGCTGTTATTGAGAACCGGATTAATGAGGCCGCCGGACAAATGGCCGAGGCTGACGTGCGGATTGATACAAACAATAGAATCAATGTTCAATTACCCGGGATTCAAAGCCTGCGAGAGGCCCAGGATGTTATTATGGCCACCGGCCGCATGACCTTTAGGATCGACGGTAAAATCGTTTTGGATGGCGCCGATATGAAGGAAATCGGGGTCAATTACCAGGCTACAGAAGGCTATGTAATCCATTTCGCGTTTAAAGGCCAAGGCGCCAGAGCATTGGCAAAAGTAACGCGGGAAAATGTGAATAAGAATATGGGTGTTTATCTTGATGAGACGGAGCTAATGAATCCGGTCATTGAGGAACCGCTTAAAGACGGTTCCGGAATCATCAAGCTGGGAAACGCCTCCAAGGAACAAGTCGAGAAATATGCGTTATTAATGAAGTCCGGTGCGCTGCCCGTCTCCTTGAAGGTTGAGCAGTCAACTCAAGTGGCTCCTACTCTCGGAGAAGAGATTATCCGGCAAAGCATCTTCTCGTGCATTATCGGAATTATATTAGTTATTGTCTTCATGCTCATCTTTTACGGTGTCCCCGGTTTAATGGCCGATTTTGCGCTAATCGCATACGGCGTCTTTGTTTTAGGGGTGATGGCCTTATTCAGGGGAGTGCTGACTTTGCCCGGTATCGCCGGATTTATTTTATCGCTGGGTATGGCGGTTGACGCCAATATCATCATCTTTGAACGGATTAAGGATGAATTGCGAAACGGCAAACGGGTGCGGGCGGCGGTGGAGGGCGGATTCCACCGGGCTTTTGGCACGATTCTGGATTCCAATCTCACCACTATAATCTCCGCCGCGGTCTTGTTCTTCTTTGGAACCGGACCGGTGAAAGGATTCGCGGTTACTCTGATAATTGGTGTTGCGATCAGTATGTTCACGGCAATTTTTGTAACCAGGGTATTCTTAGAGTGGCGAATTGATCAAGACCCCGATAAATACGCCAAATATTTTGGGGCAAAGGAGGTTGTCCAACCATGAATCTGTTAAAATACCGCTGGTATTTCCTGGGATTCTTTGTTGTAACGATGATTCTGAGTGTATTATTCTTGTTTGTCAATCCGTATAATGATTGGGGAGCCAAACCGGGGGACTCTCTGAATTTAGGCGTCGACTTTAAAAGCGGCACCAAAATATACTTTCCGGTAGCCAACCCGGTTTCCACCACGGAGGTAAGCGCGGTTTTAGAAACCATTGATTTACCGGAGTTTAAATTTTCCGCTCCACAGCCAAGCCAATATATTGATTCCAATGGGAATGTGAAACACCGGGTTTTAATCTATACACGATTCTTAAAGGATTCCGAGCAGGAAGTCGTGGTCGGCGCATTGGAAGCCAAGTTTGGCCAGGACAAAACTCAAGGCTTGGATATTACCAGAGTTAGCCCGTTGGTTGGAAAGGAAATTGTCAACAATGCTATCCTGGCAATGATAATCGCTTCGGTAGCAATGTTGATCTATATTTCATTCCGGTTTGAAATTATCTCCGGGATTGCGGCAATTATAGCGATGCTGCATGGCGGCGCCATTGTTTTGGGAATGTTCGGCTTACTGGGTTTAGAGATCAACGCCACCATTATTGCGGCAGTGCTGACGGTTCTCGGTTATTCGGTCAATGATACCATTGTAATATTTGACCGGATTCGTGAAAACTTAAAATACCGGCAAAAGGGAACCACCGTTGTGGAGTTGGCAAACGACAGTGTGCTGCAAACATTCCGCCGTTCTTTGAATACCGGTTTTACGGCGTTGTTTGCCATCATGGTTTTATTCGCTACGGTTCCCAATATGAGAGAGTTTTGTTTCGCCTTGATTGTCGGGATCACCACTTCCGGAACCTTTTCTTCCATCTTTGTCGCCAGTTCCATCTGGGCGGTGTTTAAGGAATGGCAGGAGAAAAGGAAGCTGGTAGATAAACCGGCTACAGCGACGCGATAATTAAGCGGAAGAGATCTTCCGCTCGATGAGTAAATGATGCGAGAACCCCTTATTATTTATGGTAATAGGGGGTTTTTGTTACAGGGCGCCGTGAAAGTCATTAAAGACATTTACTTGCGCAGAAACACAACGTTAAAAGCTTTAAAATATTTTCGAGTAGATATATGGTATTATACTCGGGTGACCGATGTCATAAATATGATACGTTGATAACCAGGGGTGGTTCGGGATGCGCAAAATCCTTATTGGGATTTTGGGAATAAGTCTTTTGATGGTTGCGTTTTATGGGGGAAACCAGTATGTTTTTGGCCTTTTGAGGGCTGATGCGGAAGAGATTCCCGATTTGACCGAAGCCCTGACTTTGTTTTACACTAAAGAACCGGATGTAAGTCTAGATAAGTTTCGGCAATTGGCAGATGCAAATCCTGATAATATCGCCATGAAATTAAATCTGATCCGGCTGCAGAATGAGATGGGCAAATATAACGATTCCATCGCCCAGCTCCGGTTGCTCCAGGCTCAAAATCCCCAAAATATAGAGTACCGTACGGAACTTATCCGTACAACTTATTTGGGAGGCCAATGGAAAGAAACCATAAAATTATCGGATAAGGTATCCAATTTAACTGCCGCTGAACTTTTCTGGCGGGGGATGGCTCATATGGAGCTGGGCTTTGACCGGGAGGCGATACAGGACCTCATCGATTCCCGGGCCAAGGACGATTTTAATCCCATGGCTAATTTTGTATTGGGACAGCTGTATCAGAAGAACGCTGATTTCGAAAAGGCGGTAGACTTTTACAAAAAAGCCGCCGTTCAGGAACCTAATATGACAACGATTTATTTCCCGCTGGCAAAAGCCTATATGGCGTTGCGCAAATATCAAACAGCATATAGTTTTTTATTGAACGCAAAGGCTGCCTACCCTCGGGACCCGGAGATTGCCGGCACACTGCGAAAGCTAATGGACGAATATCCTGAATTGCTTCAACAGCAGTTGGCTGAGGCCCAAAAAAGGCGCCAAATTACGACTGTACCTCAAGTAACTCCTGTTATTCAGGATCGCGACAAGATTCCGATGATCCGGATCGGTTTAGCCGAACGAATTAAAAAGTGTTATTTCAAAACCGGAGCTAAGTTTGAATTATTATCCGGCTCCCGAAGATACCAAGGTGAAGCCCAAGCCATACTGTCAGTGAAGTCAAACGGTAAAACACTGGAGATCCGGGACGAGCATGAGAAGCTGATATTCGCCGGTGACGGCCGGACATCCTTGATTTATAACGATCCCGCCGCAACCACTATTTTATTTGATGTACAATATGGGCAAGGCACATTTTGGAGCGGGCGGGAGGATCGTGTTTACCGGGGTAATTTTCAGTTTTTGATGAAACAACAGTTAATAACAATTGTAAATTGTTTGAACGTGGAAGAATATTTGTACGGGGTAGTCCCCGCGGAAATGCAACCGGCATGGCCCAGGGCAGCGTTGGAAGCCCAGGCTGTGGCGGCCCGGACATATGCATTTGCAAATTTGAAGCGCTTTGAAGCTAGAGGATTCGATCTTCGCGCTACAGTTGCTTCACAGGTATACCGGGGAGCCGGTGCAGAGAAAAACTCAACCAACGCAGCGGTGGATGCTAGCCGGGGCCGGATATTGCAATATAACCGGAAGCCGATTAATGCTGTTTATACGGGGAATAATGGCGGTTACTCTGCTAACAGCCAAGATGTTTGGGGCTTTAAACTGCCCTATCTGCAGGCGGTTCCTGATAAATTCCTATCGTTTTCCGGTCCGCTCGGTCCGACGGCATTATTTGAATGGTTAACCACCCGTCCCCGGACTTATAGCTCACATCCTCAATATTCGGCCCGCAGCTCGTTCCGTTGGGTCGCGTGGGTATCCCGGGCGGAGATCGAAAGCCGTCTGAACCTCGGCAATAAGTTGGGACGGATTCGCTCGGTAGAAGTTGCGGGACGAAGTATCAATAGTATGGTAACCAAGGTTTTAATCCGGGGTAGTAATGGCAAGTATACTGTATCAGGCGATAAGATCCGTACCAGATTGGGAGGATTGCGCAGCAATACGTTTGTGGTCATGCCCAAAATGGATGTTAACGGGCAACCCGAGAGTTTTTTATTTTACGGCGGAGGCTGGGGGCATGGTGTGGGAATGTGCCAGAGCGGCGCGGCGGGAATGGCGGCTGACGGGTATTTATGCGATGAGATTTTAAAACATTTTTACCAAGGGGCTGAAGCAGTCAACTTATATTAAAGTGTGTGAAAACCCTGATAAATTTTAAATCCACCGCTTTAAACAGCGGTGGCTGGAAAAGGTTCCCGAGCAAGAAAAAGAAAATGTACTCAATATTAAATCAGGACAATTTATTATTGAATAACCATACATTACATTTGGCTTTTTGATAAATAGATGCGGCCGAGTCACCAAAGATTCCCAATCTATGATTGTCTTGCATGATGGCTATGACATCGCACTTTAAATCATCAGCCGTTGTAATTATGGCATCCTCGGCTGATCTGGCGTAAACAACCGATGTTTCCAAGGTTACACTATACTTTTCAGCAATTTTCACGGCTTTTTCCAACGCAGCTTTGGCAAGAGCTGATTTATCGGGTAAATCCGCATTTAACGATAGATTGCGGGGAACTTCAAGAATATAAATAACATAAATTGCGGATTGAATTACTTTATGAATGGAACATATAAATTCAATGATACCTTCATAAGCTTTGCTGCCGTCGGTAGGAATCAAAATATTTTTATAAATCATGTTTCTACCTCCTTTACGCGGAAGGTTCGCCGCCAATTAAGGCTTTTTTGACGGCAGCCTGCTCATTTTGGGTTGAAATGGCAATTACCAGATCCCCGGACTCTAGAACAACATCCCCCTTGGCGAATAAAGCGTTTTTCCCCCTTAGAATGGTAATAATGATACACTCATTCGGCAATTTGATTTCGCTGATTTTTTTACCCACCGCCGGGCAACCGGCGAATAATTCGGTCTCCAGTAAGACCATTTCCTCATGGTTGAAACTCATCAGCCGAATGATATGTTGTTTGGCCAGATATTGTTCGATAGATGCCACAATTGATATTGTACCGCTAATGGTTGTACCGACGCCCAATTCTTTGAAGATCCGTTCATTTTTAGGATTGTTAATCCGGGAGATGGCTTTGGGAACCTTAAAATAACGTTTGCCCAATTGGCAAATCACCAGATTATCCTCGTCATCCCCGGTCACTGCGACAATAACATCAGCCCGGGTACATCCGGCCTTTTCCAACCCGTCAATGGAAGACCCGTTGGCAAAAATCACGGCTTCTCCCAGATCTTGCTTGAGGAGTTTGACCTTTTCATAATCCCAGTCAAGTAAAGTAACCTCATGGTTTTCAGCAAGCAAGGTTTTGGTAAGATAATATCCAACCTTGCCGCCGCCGACGATTACGATATACATCCATTACCCTCCTTTAAGAACCGGATATAGTAATCAGCATTGATTTCGGTGGGGCAGTAGCAGGGAAGCCCGATTTCCGTGTCATAGAACTGTTTGACCTTGGGATCCACAATCCGCACCATAACCCTGGGTATTTTATAGAGAAACTCGGCAATCTGTCCAATCATAATATTGGTGTTATCGCCTTTGGTAACCGCAATGACTGCCTCGGTTTCTTTAATGCCGGCTTTAATCAGCACATCTTCATCGATACCGGTTCCAACCACCATTGTTCCGGCAAAATCCGGAGGCAGTCTGTCAAATGCCAACGGATTTTTATCGATAATCGAAACCTGATGTCCTTCAAGGGACATCTTGACTGCGATAGTACTCCCGGCCCGGCCGCATCCGACAATGATCATTTTCATTAACATATCATCCCCCAAAATCGGTTTAGTTTACGGACTCGTCAAAGTCCTGGGAATTTTAAGCACAACTGTAACTTTAACAAGCTGGAAAAGAAACTGTTCTCCGCTAAACACTGGAGTAGTATTCTTATTTTATCATGGAATCGGCGGAATATCATCACCAAGTTGAAGCTGATTCATTTCCTTTTTTCCAGAAACCGCTTTATCAGGTGGTTACATTGGGCAATTTGCAGGGATGGATTTTATGTTCCGCCGTTTTCATGAAAAAATGATTAATTATTTTATGGTCGTAATGGCAAAGCCGGCAGGAAACTGTGAAAAGATGTGGAATCAATAATGACGGCAAAACCCGACCGAAAGCACCTAAATTAATTCTACTTGGGTAGAATTAATTATCGGTATATTATTATTATGGTTGGGGACGATTCATTTTGAGAATAAATATAATAAATATATTCTTTATTATTATTGAACTTGGAGGTCTAAACCATGTCCCTTATTAGAGAAATGGATTTGCCCGGTATCGGAAAGAAAATTAGCTATACCACGCTTTCCAAGGAAAGGGTTGTTCTAATCATTCATGATGACGGTAAACGGGAGTTTTACATTATGGACCAAGAAAGCGAACCCCAGGCAAGCGTTACTCTTTTTGACGAAGAAGCGCGAGTACTGGGCGCATATTTATCAGGAGTAATGTATAAACCGAAAGCCGTTCAACATCTTGAAGTCGCCTTGGAAGGGGTAAAGATTGACTGGTTTAAACTGGAGAAAAACTCTCCGGTAATCGGCAAAAAAATTGGCGGTCTTGGAATTCGGAAACGGACCCAGATTTCAATTATCGCGGTGTTACGCAATGACGCCTTCATCCCCAATCCTAGTTCGGACTTTGTTTTTGAGGAAGATGACACTTGTGTTGTCATCGGTAAACCGGAAAATTTCAAAGATTTTCTGGCGATTATCCGTTGATGTTTTCAAGTAAAACTTCAGAGTTCCTCTTTTTTTCTGAAGTTTTTGACCCAATCTAAAACGCTTTGCGATAAATTATAGATCCGCTTCGATTCTTTGGTCAATAACGGGCCTAAAACGGCTAAAATAAGTACGTATAGAACGGCAAAAGACTGAATAGCCGGCAGTAATCCGCCGGCTTTTCCAATGTTCGCCATAATAATCGAAAACTCGCCACGTGAAACCAGGGTAAACCCAATATTGGCCGAGGAACGTCCGGGAATTCCCGCTATCCGTCCGGCCATTGCCCCGGAAAACATGTTGCCGAAGATGGTAAATACCACTCCGATAAGAGCTGGCCCTATTGCTCCGCCCAGCGACAGCGGATTGATGCTCAGGCCGAAACTAAAGAAAAATAAAGCTCCAAAGAAATCGCGGAATGGCAGAATGATATGTTCAATCCGCTTTGCATGGACCGACTCCGCCAGCACTAACCCAATCATCAATGCACCAATGGCTTCCGCAACATGCAATGTCTCCGAAAAACCGGCGATTAAAAATAACCCGGCCATGATTACCAGTAGAAACAGTTCCGAGGATTGAATGTTTAAAGCCTGATCCAAATACTTGATGAGTCTTCTCCCCAATAACAAAAAGAGCAAAATAAAAATAAGAGCGCCCAAAGAGGTCAGCACTATACCTGCGAGTGAAGTGGCGCCACTTAAGATCAATCCGGATAGGATCGACATGTGGACTGCGATAAATAGATCATCGAACATGATCATACCCATGATGATCTCCGTTTCCGAATTGGCGGTCCGCTTTAGATCCACCAAAACTTTGGCCACAATGGCCGTCGACGAACTAGTCATGATTCCGCAAGCGACCAAGGTTTCCTTGATGGGAAAACCAACTACCCAACCCAGCACCAGGCCGGAGATGAAATTAATCGCCACATATAAAGATCCTCCTACCAGGATTGAACGGCCCGATCTCAAAAGACGGCTCACCGAAAACTCCAATCCCAGATAAAAAAGTAAAAATAAGACGCCGATTCGCCCTAAAAAATCAATAAATACTGAACTCTCTATAAATCTTAGGTCGATAATGCCCAGATGAGGTGCATGCGGTCCAACCGCCATGCCGACTAATATATAAAAGGGAATTACTGAAAAACGGAGTTTGGTCGATATTAACCCTACAATTGCAACCAATCCAATGGCGAGGCCAATTTCAAAAATAATTTTATCCATATTTCCCTCCTAATGTAAGAGTGATTAAGTTTTTTGGTTTACTCACCGCCATGTAACAATAATTCCTTCAGTATTGTTAGTTGTTGTCGCTCTCCGGCGATAACCAAGGTCGAATTAGCGACGAATACATATTCCGGTCCGGGGTTAATCTGTTTTTGGTGTTTCTGCTCAACCACCGCAATAATGGAAGCTCCGGTCTTTCGTCGTATCTTGAGATCCCCAATGCTTTTCCCGATACATTTATAACCGGCTTCAATACGATGCCAATCAATGACCAAATCATCCAAAGCGACTTCCATACTCGCCAATGCCTTGGGTTTATATGACATCCCGCCAATAATCCCGGCAATCATTCGGGCTTCATTATCGTCCAGGGTTATCATGGAAATACTTTCATCCGGCTGGTCATAATAAAAATGATATAATTCACGCCGGCCGTCATCATGAACGATAACCACCAGTTTATCACCACTACCGGCTTCGAATTGAAATTTCCGGCCTATTCCGGGCAGATCGGATTCCATAATCTTCATCAGGCAAGTTCCTCCCAATTCATAGTTTTTAAGAATCAATCCGATGTGAAAAATCATATTTATAGCCGATTATAAACATTATCACATAAATATCTAAGCAATATTATAAATGAAGAATATTCATAAATCAACTGATACCGTATCGGGTTGCCGGTTAATCCTTGATATAATGATTGTTCGGGTTAGGGTTGCAGTGATATTATTATTGTGTTAAAATTTAATCACCTTTTTATCGAACCGGATTTTATCAACCCTGAAATGGGAGGTGATGTGGGGATAACGGTTGATTATGTGCGTAATGCGCTAATGAAAATACAATAAAAAATGGCTATGTTAGGCGATAAATTTTTTATATCATAATTTTTTGTGACAGAGCCAAAAAATATCATAGATCGAAAACGCTTAATCTCATCGTATTTAGATAGAATGAGAACGGGGGAACCAACTCCGGGGGGTGAATTAATCTCAACTGGCGTTGAGCTTTTAGACTTGGAATTTCCAGTCTTAATCTCAACTGACGTTGAGCTTATAGGGTTACTCTGCAACCCGAATCCGTCAGCTAACTTCGTAAGCGTTGCCGGAGAGGCTCACATGGTTGAATGATTATAATCAAGCCGTGGATTTCTCTTATCCATGGTTTTTTATTTCGATAGATTGGAATTCAGCAAGTAACGTGAAAAACCAATTATATTCAAGACTTGCCGATACAAGCAATGAACCCGATTCGGCAGTTTTTCTAAGCGGGATCCGAAAAATCCAATTGTGCTTTAACGTCCTTAAAGGACGTTACGAATCGGGGTTGAAATGCAGGGACAGGCAATATCGAAGAAATATAGGGGAGTTGATCATCTAAGTGGCTACAAAACTAAGGAAACTGGTTTGGTGTAGCGGTGCGGTTTTATTGGCCATCATTTTATTCCTTGCATTTGAAAAATTCATTGTAAAAATTACCGGGCATACCATTGCGGTTGTAGCTGACTCTGTGTTTGAGAAACAGGCGTGCCGGTTTAAAAATATCAAAGAAGTTAAACTTTTTATCGATGATCAGCAAGTCATCCATGAACTGGAAAGTGGCAACGTTGATCTGGCAGTGGTTGACCGTTTGGTGGGACTAAACATTATTAAAAATGCAGGTTATGATAATTTAAGGTTAGCCGGGGATTTGCTCAACCGGGATCTAATTGGAGCGGTTTTTAGGGCGACGGATAAATCATTGCGCCAAACAATCAACCGGGCTTTAAAAGAGATTATCGATAAGGGCGTTTACGCTGAAATCAGCATCAAATACTTTGGCCGTGATATTTTCGACGGAATAGAATACATAACTTACCCGAACGAGCCACCCGCTACGGATAATTCCTGGGCCCGGATAAAAGCGGCGGGGCGAATAACATTCGCCATAAGTAGCGGTCCTCCGTTTAGTTATTATAATGAGCAGTACCAGCTTGCCGGTTTTGATGTCGAGATTGCCCGGGCGGTCTGTGATTGTTTAGGAATCAAGTTTGTGCCGATTACGATTGAACGGGATGAAATTTTGGAGGGGCTAGGAGCCAATTATTATGATGGAATATGGGATAGTAGAATGGTCATTGGCAGCCAAAAACCTAAAGATGTCCAGATTTCAAATCCGTATTGCATAACCGGAGCCCAGTTGTTCGCCAGGGGAGATATACGGATTAACGGTCCAGAAGATTTATGAAGGTTAGCACCTCAATTAAGATTTGTCCCCAATTTCCTACAGGTTATTTATTATTAACATGTTGTAGCGCAGCTACAATTAAAAATTATCCCCAAAGGTTGTTTTTATACAAACTTTTTTAGGATAATACATATTATCGTTTCATAAGGAGTATTTTTGTTATATATAAAGTCGCGAATATTACCTTCAAATTTTTGGTTTTCGTTTGGCTGCGATTGGCGGGATGAAGTAAATCGTAAAGGAGGTTGTTTATGAACAAGCTTCGATTTGCAGTTTTGGGTGCCGGTCATGGTGGAATGGCCATGGCTGGACATTTGGCCATTATGGGATTTCCGGTGACAATATTTAACCGGAGTATCGAGCGGCTTAATTTGATTAAGTTATCCGGTGGGATCGAATTGTCCGGAGCGGTAGAGGGGTATGGCCAGATTGAAATGGCGACCTCCAATATGGAAGAGGCAATTTGTAATGCCAATGTCATTATGGTAGTGGTGCCTGCAAACGGTCACCGGTATATGGCGACTAACGCCGCCCCGTTTTTAAAGGACGGTCAGATTGTAATTTTAAATCCGGGACGTACCGGAGGGGCTTTTGAATTCCACCAGGTACTAAAGGAACATGGTAACACGCGGGACGTATTGATTGCTGAAGCTCAAACCTTGCTGTACGCTTGCCGGAATACCAATCCCGCCCAGGTTAAGATTTTCGGTATTAAAAACTCGGTGCCTATCGCCGCCTTGCCCGGCAATCAGACGGTTGAGCTTCTAAAAACTATCCGGCCCATTTTTCCGCAATTTGTACCGGGGGACAATGTAATCAAAACCAGTCTGGATAATATCGGCGCAGTCTTTCATCCGGCGCTGATGGTGCTTAACGCTGCCCGTATTGAATCGACACGGGGTGACTTTCAGTTTTACTATGAAGGAATCACTAAAGCGGTCTCTTTGGTATTGGAAAAGCTGGATCAGGAAAGAGTGGAGGTAGCCGCTGCTTTGGGAACCAGGGCAATGACCGCCAAGGAATGGTTATATATGGCTTACGACGCTCATGGTAAGACGCTTTATAATGCAATTAAAAATAATATTGGATATAAAGGGATTTTTGCTCCGGCAACGGTTGACCACCGCTATTTGTGGGAAGATGTTCCCATGAGCCTGGTCCCCATCGCTTCGTTGGGAGATCTATTAGGAGTTGCCACGCCAACCATTAAGCATATTATTCATTTGGCAGGATTGATGAATGGGTGCGATTATTGGGAGGAAGGCAGGACAGTAGCCAAGATGGGTTTGGCCAACTTAAACCATAAAGAAATCCGGCATATTGCGCTGGAGGGATTTTAGCGGTCCGCTGTAAGAATAGATGCAAACTTACATACTTCAGGGATGGAAAGCTCACCTTTTGAGCAGACCATCCCTTTTTGGTTTTTGGAGCATTTTTATTTCATATTGTAGCGTAGCTACAATTCAAAAATTATCAATTAAATTGACAACTAACCAAGCATATCATATAATGGAAACTGAGGAAACTGAAAAAGTTTCCTTGGTTTAAATCCGTTTGTTTTTCGTGTAAATAATGAGAATTTCAGTTGTAGAGGTGGTTCGTCTGAACAACGGAGTGGATGTTCGCAAACGAATTATTGATGAGACCCAGGAGCAGTTTTTAAAATTCGGATATTCCAAGGTAACCATGGATGGGGTGGCTGATAATATCGGTATCAGTAAAAAGACTATCTATAAACACTTTGCTTCCAAGAATGAATTGATTCGAGCGGTTCTATTCGCTGCAATACAGGAAACGGGCGCGAAAGTCAACGCAATATTGCACAATGATCAAATCGAATATCTGGTCAAATTGCGGGAATTAATGAGTGTTATTGGTAATTTCGCCTCGAAAATCAATTCGGCGTGTGCCTTAGACTTTCAAAAAAACGCGCCCGAAATATGGCCTGAATTTGAATCGATCCGCGAAAAGATGATTATGACCGGTTTCCGTGTGTTTATCCGGGAAGGAATCGCTCAAGGCGTTATCCGCAATGACGTAAATCTGGACTTGGTATTGTTGATGTTTGTGAATTGCGTTCAATCCATAATTAATCCGAAAGTATTATCTCAACTGCCATATTCAATGAAGGAAGTATTTGATTCCATGGTGCGGATATTTTTCAATGGAATTCTAGTCAAAGGATATAAGATATAAGGATTGGTTGTATTTCTATAAGTATCGGCAATATTGGAGGATTCGATATGCGAAAAATTATTTCTTTCGGACTGGCGCTCTTTTTATTAATGGCATTTGGAAGATTAACAATGGCGGTAGATACTAACGGATATCTCGAAAACCGGCTTCGGGTTTTGGATGGGGAAGACTTAACGGCTTCTAATAAATTGCGGCTCGATTTTGCAATGAAACAAGACTCCTATTATTTCCTGGTATCCTTATTAGGAATCAACACGATTCCCGGACCGCCTTCCGTCCCTTTTCAACAAGTAGCGCCGGACAATAACCTTCTTAAAATAAACCGGGCTTATCTGGACATATATCCTTCCTGGGGCAAATTCACTGTGGGGCTGCAAAATATTGCCTGGGGGAACGGGTATTTGTTCAATATAGCAGATCAATTCAATACCATCAATCCGGTGGATCCCAAAGGGGAAAAAGCCGGGATTAATGCGATTTCCGCAAAATGGAACCTCTCCGGAACCTCATTGCTGGAAACGGTGGTTCTGCCGGCGGCCAAAGCGGCGGATTGCGATCTGGGAATCAAAGGCCAATTCACCCTTGGCTTATTTGACTTTGCAGGATACTTCATCCGGCGGGTAGATCCTGCGAATCCACCGGTCCCGTTGGCTGAACGCCGCTTAAATATGATTGAAGTCAAAGGCCAGATCAGCCCGGATCTTCCCGGTATTTGGGCGCAGGCCGGCTGGTTTACCGATATTCCGGCAGCAACCGGTAGTGAAAAAGAATATACCAGTTATGTATTTGGCAGTGATTACACGATTCCGATTGGAAATGGACTTTATATAATAGCGGAGTATTTGCAAAACGGTCAAACCGGCCATGATCAATTATATGTAATGAGCCGTTATAGTCCCGAGGGGTATTTGACATTAGCGGCCAGCGGTTTGCAGGATTTGGCCAACAATGCCGCAATGATCAATTTCAATATCCGATACATTTTAAATGACAATATCGAGATCTTCGGGATGTACAATTACTACTCCCAAGGAAGCCAGATACTCGGATTACCCTATAACTGTAATAATAATGAAATCGTACTGGCGGTTAAAACCAGTTTCTAAGCTTTGTAAGATTATTAAAGCCAAGCTTTAATTTAAAAATTATCATGGTAAGGGAGGATTCATCATGGCGGCTGTTCTGATACAAGATCTTACCAAGGAATACGGCACCGGTTTGGTTGCGGTGAAAGCCCTTGATAATATTAATTTAGCGGTTGAAAAAGGCGAGTTTACGGTTTTGGCGGGACCGTCCGGTTCCGGAAAAACAACTTTACTGAATATGATTGGCAGTCTGGATACGCCTACCAGTGGTCAGGTACTGGTGCACGAAATTGATATCGCCAAAATCGACAACCGGAGGCAAGCGGATTTCCGCCGGGAACGCTTGGGTTTTATTTTTCAATCGTATAATTTGATACCGGTATTAACGGTGTTTGAAAATGTAGAATTCCCATTAACATTGTTAAAAAGGTTCAGTAAAGATGAACGGGATGAAAAGGTTCACCGGATTTTGGCTGAAGTCGGCCTGGAGAGCTTGGCGCACCGCCGTCCGGGGGAGTTGAGCGGCGGTCAGCAACAACGGGTTGCCATTGCCAGGGCATTGGTCAAAGAACCGGCCGTGGTTCTGGCTGATGAACCTACAGCCAACTTGGATTCCGTAAATGGGGAAGCTATCCTGGATTTGATGAAAGAGCTCAATCAACGTAAAAAGATTACCTTTATCTTCTCTTCCCACGATCGGATGGTCATTGAACGTGCCCGGAGGGTAGTCCGTTTGAAGGACGGACGGATTGAGGGGGATGAAAAACGGGCCGGTTAATATGCCGGATTGTCTTCAACACTGGGAAATGAATATCGGAAGTAGCTTAAACTAACGACAGAGTGGGAAAGTTGTAAAAGGAGGAAATTTCATTGTTGATACAGATGGCCTTGAAAAATGTCTTTCGCAACGTCACCCGAACCCGGATCACGGTTTTGGCGGTATTTTGGGGAGTGTTCTTCTCGATGCTGGCGGATGGCGTCAATAAAGGTCTGGAATGGCAGATCGGCAATCTTTTGATCCGAACGGAGACCAGTACCATAAAGATAGTCAACCGGAATTATCCGTTGGATGAGCTGGAAAACCCGCTGGATTATCCGGTGAGGGAATATGAACCAATTGTTGGGTTTTTGGCCGCAAGAAGCGATGTCAAAGCTTATTCACCGCGAATTACATTCCATGGCAGCTTGAGTAACGGCTCCGATGAAATCAGGGCTATCGGATTAGGAATTGAGCCGGAAAAGGAAGATAAGGTATTTGACCGGTCCGGGGCAATCAGTCAAGGAAAATATCTGGTTTCAGGAGAAGAGGGAGTATTGATTGGTTCCGATTTGGCCGGATTGCTTGGACTGAGGGTGGGAGATATGGTCACGGTAATCTCCCAAGCCGCCGAGATGGGAACGAATGCTTATGATTTGGAGATCAAGGGTTTGATTCAAACCGGGAATCCGGTGTTGGACAGTGGCGCTTTCTGGATACCGTTACAGTTCACGCAGGATTTTTTAAGCATGACCGGGATTACCGATATTGCGGTAAACCTAGGAAATGATTCCCGGATTCTACCGTTTCAAAGTGAAGTACGGAAAGCCAAATTCCCCGATAAATTGAAGGTTTTCAGCTGGCGGGATTATGCCAAGGACTTTATTGAGTTGGTGGCTTTCCGGAAGCGGATTATAAATATCCTGACGACTATGATTTTACTCATTGCCGGGTTTGGAATTATGAATACCATGTTGATGGCCATGATGGAACGGAAACGGGAGATTGGAAATCTGATGGCCATGGGGGTCCGGCGCAACGAAATTGTACGGTTGTTTTTAATTGAGGGAATGATGATTGGGGTTTTGGGAAGTACAGTGGCGATAATTTTAAGTTGTATTGTTGTGTATTATTTTCAACTTCAGGGGATCCCACTGGGAGGTGCGATTCAAAACGCGTTGGGAAGCACGCCGATTGCCGGAAAGTTCTATGCTTATTTAGATCCCGTGCAAGCTCTGTTTTACTATATTCTAGGAATCGTTATTGCAGTTGTTTCCACAGTGTATCCGGCCTGGAAATCGGCCAAGTTGCAACCGGTAGAAGCCATCCGGGGAATAGGAGGCCAATAAGATGGGCGATTTATTGAAAATAGCGTTTCGAAACATCTTCCGTAACTCCCGGCGCAGTTTGCTGACAATTATTATCAGCTTTTTGGCCGTGGTGGTGTTAATGGTCAGCAGTTCCTTCCTGGGGGGATTGTTCGACGGTATTTTGGGAGAAAGCATTAAATCCACCGGCCATATCCGGATTACTTCCGCGGACTACGATATCAAGGAGCGGATGATGTCGTTAACGGGAAATATTCCGGAATACGGGCTGTTAAAAGAACGATTGGCGCAGGTTGACGGGGTTGTTTCAGTTGCCGGACGCATAAAGTTTCCATGCCTGATTTTTCAGGATGAACGCAGCAAAGAAGGGTTGGGATACGGGATTGAGCCGGGTGATATACAAAATCTTAACTTTATAAACTATACGTATCAAGGAGGCTTATTGAATCCGTCCGGCCAGAATGAGATTGTAGTGGGCCGGGAATTGGCGCGGAGTTTGCAGCTAAAGGTTGGTGATGAGCTCACCCTGTTTGCCCGGACGCTTTATAATTCCCCGTATGGTTTAAATTACCGGGTGGTAGGACTTTATGACATGCAAAACGGCCGGTTGAACAAAGGATTTTACATTTCCCTGGCTTCCGCCCAGGAGCTTTTAGATATGAACGACCGGGTGATGGAGATTGTGATATTCGGCAAATCAAGCGCGGAAACCGGACATTTGATCAATGGGCTGGGAAAAGTACCGGAATTAAAAGGATTATTGATGAAGTCCTGGAATCAAATCGGTCTGGCTCCTGTCTTTACTGGAGTTGTTACGGTGATATCCACCATTATGCAGCTTATTTTCGCCTTCCTGGCAGCTTTGGGGATTGCTAATACAATGATGATGGCAGTTTTCGAGCGGAAAGGCGAAATCGGATTGTTAAAATCCATGGGAATGTACGAAGATGAAATCACTATGTTATTTACCATTGAAGGTTTCATGCTGGGTTTCATCGGAACAGTCGCCGGTTTGTTATGCGGCGGAATCATCGCCTACCTTTTATCCCGGTACGGTATCAATCTCGGCGGTAGTTTGCAAGGATTACCATTGACAATCACCAATATGATTTACGGAGTCTTTAATACCGGCATTTTTTTAAAGAGCATCATTCTGGGTTTGACGGCGGCGGTGCTGGCGGCGTTAATTCCGGCGTTGAACGGGGTGCGTCTCAAGCCCACCGAGGCATTACGAAAAGACTGAAAGGGGCGGACTTGGATGAAAAGAGGTTTGTATTTGCTTGTATTGGGTATGGTAATTATGGTGATGAGCAGTATAAATTTGCTGTTGGCTAGCGAATCGGCGGCGGAGATTCTTAAAAAAGTCGATTACAATCAAGCGCCCAAAAGCGTCATTTATGACGTCCGGATGGTGATTCATCAAAAGGGCCGGGTGGATACCAAACAAATGAAGCTTTATGGTGTTGGGGAGGATAAATCATATGCTATTTTCGGCAGTCCGGAACGGGATAAAGGTACGGCAGTGCTGCGACTGGGAAATAACCTATGGATGTACCTCCCGTCCGCGGAAAAGACCATTAAGATATCCGGGCATATGTTGCGGCAAAGTTTTATGGGAAGCGACTTTTCGTATTCCGATAGCACCGAACGCTTAAAACTGTTGGAACGTTATGATGCCAAAGTAACCGGTAAGGAACAACTGAATGGCCGGGAGGTTTATGCATTGGAGCTTAAGGCGCAGCAAGCCGACGCCAATTACTTCACCCGGAAAATGTGGATTGACAGCGAATGGTACGTGGTGGCAAAACAGGAGATGTATGCGAAGAGCGGCAAGCTTTTGAAGGTAATGACCGTTTTGGATATTCAACAGATTGGGAGCAGGTATTTTGTGGCCAAGACGCGAATGGAGGATAAGCTAAAGCAAAATACATTCACCGAAATGGTCATGACCAATATTAAGCTGGATGTTGAGATACCAGATTCAATGTTTACATTGCAGAATCTGGAGCGGAAGTGAAGGGACTATCAACCGCAGAATCCTGGGATAACGAACCTGAATGGTTAATTGATCTAAGAGGGAAATTGAACAATGCAATGCAACAACGGTCTAAGTTTTTTGGTGAAACAGTGTAGAAGTTAAATTTTAGAGGCTGGCATCATGTCAGCCTCTAAAAAAACCAAGAAAACGAGTGGATCATCAAGGATGGACAAAAGCTGAAGCTCGCGAAAACTTTTTTGGGCTTCAGTAAACGCGTGTTTGAAGCTTTAAAAGGATGCCGCTAACTAACTATTATGAGATTAACAAAATTTTTTTATAACCAAAAAATCATCAGACAAAACCTTGATTAAATCGTATTAAGATATAAAGATTTATCAATTTGGAATGATCCAGTAATAAATAGTTTTCCGGTGAACAGATTTGTAATATTCTTTATACGTAAAAGTTAACATATGGCTGGTATAATAGTTTATGGATAATTGAAATAAAAAAGTAAGGCCATACGTTTTAGAGAAGGAATGTGAACAATCCGGCCTAAAAATCGCTGTGTATTCATTATGAGTAATGGACGCTACAAAAGACCATCATTTCGGATGTAATAATTGCTTGGATATAACCCGGTAACTTAGATGAAGGAGGCAAAATCAATGAATGTCATTGAAGTCAAAGGGGTAACTAAAGATTATCCTTTGGGGAAAACCACGGTTCATGCCCTGCGGGGCGTTGACTTAACGGTGGAGGAAGGAGCCTTCATGTCCATCATCGGTCCTTCCGGAAGCGGCAAAACCACTCTGCTTAACATCATCGGATGTATTGATACGCCCACCAGCGGCAGCGTGAAGGTCCATGGCGATGAGATCACCGAGCTTGAAGATAAGAAAATAACCGACCTGCGCTTGCATAAAATCGGATTTATCTTTCAAACTTTTAACTTGATTCCGGTGTTGAATGTCCGGGAAAATGTTGAGTTTCCGTTGCTGCTCATGAAGAAACACAGTAAAGGCGAGATAACCGCCAGAGCTGAAAAGTTAATTACGGAAGTCGGTTTAATGGAGTATATCGAACATAAACCGGCGGAACTCTCCGGCGGGCAGCGGCAGCGAGTCGCTATCGCCCGGGCTCTGGTCTCCAATCCCGATATCGTGTTGGCCGATGAACCTACAGCCAATCTAGATTCGGAGACCAGCGAGTCGATTTTGGAGTTAATGCGCGAATTGAATGAAAAGGAAAAAACCACCTTTATTTTTTCAACTCATGACCCGGAAGTGCTTAAGTACGCAAAAAACATCGTTAAAATTCGCGATGGCCATATTCTAGGGCAGGGGTGATTGCGATGGGAAAAAGTTTGACTTTTAAGATCGCCTGGCGAAATCTATGGCGTCACAAGGGCAAGAGCTTAGTGATTGGGATTATTCTGCTTTTCGGTTCCGTATTGATGACGGTAGGAAACGGCATGATCTCCGGAGCCGAGCATGGTTTATCCGAGAATATCGTAAACATGTTTACCGGTGATATTGTGATTGTATCGGCGGAGCAGGAAAAAGATAATGTTTTGTTTGACTATAGCGGCAAGCCGCTGAAGGTTATCAAGAATTATGAAGCTGCCAAAAAGGTACTGGAAACGGAAAATGCCATCCAAAATTTTTTGCCGGCCACGGCGGGGGCGGTCTATGTCTTATCGGGAGCGGATATGTACCCGATATACCTTTTGGGAGTGGATATTGAAACATATCAAAAGATCTTTCCCGGAAGCATCCGGGTTACGGAAGGCCGGATGTTAAGACCGCAGGAAAAGGGGATATTGATAACCGGGGAAGCCCGTAAACAGGCCTACGACTTTATGAATATCTGGCTGCTTCCCGAGGGTGAGGAACTGAATAAGAAGAAACTGCCCGAGGATGTACTGGACGGGTTAAAAGACCTGGATACCCGGAGGGATTTGGTATTTATCGGAGCCAGCACATCAAATTCCACTCTTGATATCCGGGTTCCGGTAACTGGAATCGTTGATTTTAAAGCCTTAAATAAAATATGGGGCAATTATTGCCTGGTCGATATTGAATCGTTCCGGGAAGCGCATAACTATGTGACCGGAGCGGACGTTAATGTCAAAATCTCTGCGGCTGAGAAGGAATTACTGGAAAATGACGAACTGGATCAATTCTTCTCTTCTGGAAGTGTTGTTGAAAAAACCGCTATATCTCAAGAAAGTATTTCAATTCAGGATATTCAGGCCCAGACCAAAAAGCAAACAAATCAATATAGTGTTGACGCCGGTTCGTACAATATCGCCTTTGTAAAGCTAAAGCAGGGTGCCTCCCAGCAAAAGACCTTACGTAATCTAAATGAGACCTTCAAAAAGAACCAGCTAAATGTGCGGGCCATCGGCTGGAAAGATTCGGTGGGATCAATTGGCAGCATGGCCGCCACCATTAAAGTGGCTTTGAATATTTTCATTATTTTCATCTTTTTCGTGGCGATTATCGTGATTATGAATACGTTAAGCATGGCGGCGTTGGAGCGGATCACCGAGATTGGCATGATGCGTGCCATCGGGGCTCAAAAAGGATTCTTGCGCAAGATGTTTGTTTATGAGACTGGGTTACTCTCGTTTTTCTTTGGCGGGTTGGGTATTATTGTAGGGATTGTTATCATTTACATGTTAAAATCCGCGAATATTACCACCACCAATGAGTTCCTGCAATTGGTTTACGGCGGCGACAAGCTGAATCCTATCTATACGGCGGGTGATTTTCTGCTGGGCGTTGTCGAACTCGGAATTGTAACAATTTTATCCGTATTATATCCATTGCGGGTCGTCGCTAAAATCGCGCCGCTAGACGCCATTTCGAGAGATTGATTGGGAGGTGAGATCATGGGACTGATATTGAATCTAAGCTTACGAAACTTATTACGGCAAAAAAGAAGGAATTTATTATTAGGCATCGGGATTGCCTTTGGTATGATGATCCTGGTTGTTGCTAACTCATTTTCCCATGGGATAGTCGATGTCTTGATTAAAGATGTGGTATCTTACGCATACGGGCATATGTCCATTGACGGTATTCAAAGTGGCAGCCAGATGACCACCATGATTAGGGATAAACAACGGATCATGGATGCAATTAACAGCACCATTCCCAAAGAGGAACTGATCGGCGCTGAAGAAAAGATCGGGGCGCTGGCAAGGGCTATCGGGAACGGAGAAGCTGATAATGTTTTTGTTGTTGGCGCCTCGGTACGAAACGAAAAAGACAAAAAGGACTTTTTCGAAGGTTTTTTTACCCTGGTGGACGGCAGTTTTGAGGATTATTTCCGCAAAGATATCGAATATCCGGTGATTATATCCTCGGCAGTAGCTAAATCCTTGAATGTGAAAGTCCACGACGTGATCAAGGTAAGGTTCCCCATGGTGACCGGCCAGGTACAAACCGCTCAATTCACGGTGATTGCAGTTGCAAACGGCAACAATAGCTTTATGAATATCGTGGTTTTCCTGGACGGGGAACGGGCCAAAAGCCTTCTGGGCTACAAGCCCTGGGAATCGGCCAGCATGCAAATCACTTTAAAAAACCCCCAGCGTACGGCTAAGGCTTATGCCGATACTCTACACCGGAAGCTGCAACCGGAGCTTTTATCGATCGTTGGTAAAGTCAGCGGAGCAGACTGTCAAATCCTGGCCTTTAAAAATGAGGATGCCGCCAAGGAGGAACTGAACCGGCATATCAAAGTCATTGCCGGGGATCCCAAGAAAGCCTTTGCCAAAGAAGGAGTCATGGTATCGGCGCAGTTGGCCCGGAAGCTCAACCTAAGGGTAGGCAGCGAATTCACCTATGAATATCGGACCAAATTCAGGGGGCTTTATCAAGAGAAGTTTAGAGTGGATGCTATCTATAGTTCCGATACCAAGCTGGGAAGCAATATCATCTTAATGAACGGGGAAAGGATCTATGAAACTTACAGTAAATTCTTACCCGTTGATACTAAATCCGGCTACATTGGGGGGGACGATGCGCTCTATCCCGTCCTGGCAACGGAATGGAAACTTTTGGAACGAAGCAGGGATGGCGTGGCGCTTCAAAAAGCACTCAAAGAAGAGCGCAAGATTAAAACCAGCCAGCCGAAGCTCAATGTGAATACCATGTATGAAGCGGCGAGCCAGCTTATGCAATTTGAGAGTGTATTAAACTCGATTACACTGGTGGCGGTGTTATTACTCTTCTTCATCATCCTCATCGGTGTCGTTAACACATTGCGAATGACCATCAAGGAGCGGACCCGGGAAATCGGAACCGTAAGGGCCATTGGAATGCAGAAAAAGGATGTCCGGAATATGTTTATTACGGAGACAGTGCTCCTGGCGGCAATCTCCTGTGCGGCCGGTATCATTTTGGGAATACTGGTCATGCAGATTCTCGGTTTAATTACCTTCAGTTCCAGCAGCGACTTGAGTATGATCCTTAAGGACCGCCATATCTATTTTAAAATGGATCCGGTGGGAATTTTGATGAACTTTCTGTTAATCATATTTATTTCAGGTGTTACCGCCTACTTCCCGGCCCGGCGGGCCGCCCGGCTTTCGGCGGTGGAGGCTTTACGGCATTATGAATAAAAGGTCAATTCTGCGGTAATTGAAAAGGAGGTACGGATTTGTCATGAAAAAATGGTTGATAACTTTGGTATTGATAGCGGCGGTCATTTTACCCAATATGGCCTGGGCCGCGGCTCCGAAAGTTAATACGATTTTAGAGGCAATCGATGATATGTTTGATTTAAAAACCGATGGTACTGCTAAATTTACCTTTACCCAGCAAAAAGCGGGCGAAGGCGTTAAAAAATATGAAGGAATTTATTACCGGCGCGATAAAGACGACTCATTTTTGATGGTTTTTACCCTGCCGGAAGTGGAAAAAGGCAACGGTGTCTTGAAACAGGGGGAAAACATGTGGCTATACAAACGGAACACCCGCACCTTCCAGCATATTGCCCGTGATGAAAGCATCGCGGGTACGGATGCCAAAGCCGGCGATTTTGAGAAGAAAAAATTGACCGAAACTTATAAACCAGCACTGGATGCCGCGGGCAAGGAAAAAATCACCGCGACGAAATTGGGCGATATTCCGGTATATCAACTTGAAATTACTGCGAAAAACGATGATGTCACCTATCCGAAACAAATCTTCTGGGTGAGACAGGATAATTTTTTATTATTAAAAAGCCAAGGTTATTCCCTGAGCGGAACATTAATGAATACTTCCTATAATCTAAAATTTACGCAAATCCAAGGAAAGTACCTGGTTATTAAATCCATGTATATCGACGAATTTGAAAAGGGTAATAAAACACTTTCGGATATCAGCAATATTTCCATTCAAAAGATTAATGAACATGTTTTTACAAAAGCTTATCTGGAAAATTTGAGTAAATAAAACAGGGGTGAATTACCTTGAAAAAGCCGATTTATTTATTGCTGATGATGATTTGCCTAAGTGGAGCTGTATTGATGAATACAGTTCCGGTGTTGGCGGAGGATACAACCGATGAGGATCAGTTGTTTTCTGAAGATATGATTGTTAGTGAGGATCAGATAGTTGATGATACTACCGGAGATGAACTAAAGCAAAAGCATATCGGATTTTCCGGGACTATCAATAGTTCAACGGCCTATACGCGATTTGACCCCGTTTATGATTTGACCGAATTGGGAGGTGCGGAAGCGGATCAAATCACAAGCCAAACTTCCGCGGATATATTTGTAGATATTCGTTTGCAAAATTGGATTAAAGGCTTTTTAAGCCTTGGGGTCAATTATTATCCACAAGGCGTCGATGAACTTAATACTATTACTTTAACCGATCCTGCTTTAATTGCGGAATTAAATACCGACACTCTTTTGGTGACCAATAAAAAATATAATGATATCTTGATCAAAGAGTTTTTTATCGATGCCAATTGGAAAAATAAAGTTTACTTCCGGACCGGGAAGCAGTTGCTAAAATGGGGAACAGGCTATTTTTGGAATCCCACGGATTTGATTAATATTGATCGGAAAAGTTTTTTAGATATGGCCCGTGTTCGAGAGGGCGTTTCCGGGACTAAAATTACGATTCCATCCGGAATTAAGCAAAACACCTATTTCTTCATCGATATGAATGATACCACCAAATTAAGTGATATTTCTTTGGCGGGGAAGTATGAGTTTTTGGTAAAGAATACCGAAATGTCCTTCTCTATTTGGGCAAAAAACGGTTATCACCCGGTATATGGTTTTGATATCTCCGGCAACATATTTACACTTGATTATCATGGCGAAATCGGTCTGGCTAATGATGAACGATACAATGCATTAAACTATGATACCCTGGGGATTAAGCCGAAGACCGGCGAAATGATTTCTCAGGTTAGCTTTGGTTTATCCAAATCATTTGATTACGGTGAAGTAAAAGACCGGATCAACGTAACCGGCGAATTCTTTTATAACCAGGCCGGTTATGATAAAGATATTATTGGGCGTATTGCTTCGGAATCCAACCCGGAGACTAAAAAAACAGCTCAAGGCTTATATCTGGCTAATTATCAACCTTATTCGAACAGTAAGTATTACGCTGCCTTCTTTGGTGCGATTAATAAATTTATCGTCTCGGATATGACGTTTAGTATGAATGGATTGATAAATCTAGTAGATAATTCTGCCGTGTTGACTACCGGAATTGCTTATAACCCAGCATTGACCGATATCGTTATCAATTTCAATATTAATAGTTATCTGGGCGCACAAAATACCGAGGCCACGATGATGGGAAAGCGCTGGGATGTCAATGTCGGGGCTCAGATTTCCTTTTAAATTTTTAAATCGCCCCAGAATTGAAAGATTCCGGATTTGAAACGGTTGAGTTGTTATGGTATTCACAGACCGGTTTGTATGCAACACAAGATGGGTTATTGGAGGATTTATGATGGCGAAAAAGTGGTTGCTTGCGGTGATTATGGCTTTTGGAATATTGTTTACAACCGGTTCTTTCTGTTGGGCGCGTGACTTTACCGTATATGACCGGCAAAAGATTGCTTTGCGGTTGATTCCGTTTGGTATCGTAGACAGCCGGTTTTATGTGAAAGAGGTTATTGATGGCCGGAAAGATAAAAGTAGTATTGGGTATCGCGATAAAGAGAGTCAAAAACCACTGGCTTTATGGGGGGATTTCCGGACCAGTATTCAAGCGTTATCAGATATCAGCTTCCGAAAAGAACCGGATAAGATTCCAATCGTTATCAAGATTAATGTTTTGCGGTTAAGCGCATCGAGAGGACTTAACCAGTATGTGAAAGCCGAGGCCAAGGTGGCTTTTTACCGGGAAAAGGATGGGCGACTCGGCAAAATATATGAAGCGGAGAGCTATGATGAAACGATTGACCCGTATTTTGCGGAGTATTACGGAATCAACATATGGAACGCTATGGAGAAATGCTTTCAGTTGTTTGCAACTGCCGATTGGGAGGCGATAGAGCCAGAATGGGAAGACTATCAAAAGGTGGCGACTCAATCTTCAGATAAGGACCGCCAAATGATCATGCTGATGCCTGAACGGCATCAAGTCTTTCTGCTGGAACCGATGTCCGTTGCCAATATCAATGGCTGGGGATTGATCCGGTATGAATATGACATTAACCAAACCGGTTGGATATCGGTTCATAACTCAACCACCGAGATTTTCACCGCGAACAACGGGAGTTGGGAGGGGACTCTTTATAACTTTGAAAGCAGATCGGGAGTAATGCGAAGGTTTGGAAATTCCGGTTTCGGCATTTTACTGGAGGGTGGAATCCCTTTCGGAATCGAGGATAACCGCGCATATATCAAATGTTTCCTAGGGCTCGATTTTCAACAGAGTTTGGTGTACTTCCCTACCGCTAAACAAGGAATCGCTGCTACGGTCGGTTTTTATCAGAGAAGACTCTATTATTCCGACCTTTGCTCCTCCTGGGAAACAGGTATGAAGGCTGCTCTCGGTTTCCAGTTTTGAATGAAAAGGGCTCTGTCTTAAAGACTTGTTGGTATAATGCTCAGGGCAATCTTCATGTGCTACGGAAGAGTAGTAGATTATTGAGAATATAAATTGTCTAGTGACCAACCGGTTTTATTCAATAACACGAATAAATATTCGGATGGTCATTTTAATAATTTTTGCCTTCTGATATTACTATAGTTGCCGATTAAATGATTATATTTAAAATTATATATGAGAAGCAACTAGTTGTTAGGTTGACATGGGAAGAGAAATGTGTATTATTAAAACTAGAGTATGAATGTTTATGCGATTCAAAACGGAGATTTTGATGAATAAAAATGACGAACAGGTAACTACTTATGGGGAGAATGAAGGCAAGGAAAAAGATTATAAAATTCGGCGAATGGAAGAACTGGGAATGAACGCATGGCCGGCTCTGGAGACCCGGTTATATGACGGTTGGATATTACGGTTTGCAAACGGTTATACCAAACGTGCCAATTCGGTAAATCCGGTTTATCATTCGTGGTTGCCTTTACAAGATAAAATAAGGTTCTGCGAGAGGCAATATCATGCCCGTGGATTGCCGGTGATTTTTAAACTGACCGGTGAGAGTCATCCGCAGGAAATTGATGATGAATTAGAAAATAAAGGATATGCGCGGCTTGACGAAACCGCAGTCCGGGTCTTGGAGATGAAACAATATAATGTCATGAAGGCAGAAGATATAATTATTGCCAGTAGTTTTACCGGGGCATGGTTTCGAGGATTCTTGGATTGTTCCGGTTTGAATAATGCGCACCAGCTTACGGCCCAAGGAATATTAAACAGTATTAGGGGAGAAACAATTTGGGTTTGTAAAAAAGCAGACGGGAAAATTGTTGGTTGTGGCTTTGGAGTAATTGAAAGAGAATATATGGGTATTTATGATATTGTCGTCGCGGAAGATTACCGTGGCAATGGCTATGGCCGGGATATCATGAATGGTATTTTAGGGACGGGTAAGAAAAAAGGGACTATAACAGCATACTTGAGCGTATTTGTAGGGAACACACCCGCAGAAAGACTGTATAACCGGTTGGGATTTCGGGAAATTTACCGGTACTGGTACCGGAAGACAGAATAGTAATCAAGGGGCAGGAAAAAACAGAGTTATCAAGAAATAAAAGGGATAAAAATGACAGGGGGTATCAAATGAAGCTGCAAAAGTGGTCACAAACGCCGTTTTTTTACATAACTATTTTAATTGCCTTTAGTTTATTTACGTATTTTTTTAAGGTAAATATGCCCTTAACTGATGGTGATACGGCCTTTTATGGTCATATCGCATATAATATGGTCCGTACGGGTGATTGGCAAAGCCTCCATTTCATGGATGTCGATTATAACAATCCCGAGGAGAAAGAAGCGGCCCAAAAAATAATCGATGTAGATAAACCACCGCTCTCTATTTGGCCGATGGCTGTCTCATATAAGCTTTTTGGGTTTAACGATTTTGCAACCAAGGCCTGGCATGCGCTGTTGGCAGTAATTAGCATATTTCTTTGTTATCTCATAAGCCGGGAGTTGAGTTCCCCCAGGGCTTCGTTTTGGGCTGGCGCTGTTTTACTGACAATGGTGATGATTTTTTATTGCGGCCAAGTTCCCCAGCAAGATATTCCCATGATATTCTGCATCATGCTTAGTTTATGGGGGTTGATTCGGTTTTGCAAAGGCAATGGCGTGGGCAATTACTATCTGTTTTGGTTGGGGATGGGATTGGGGATGTTGACCCGGGGGCTTCCGGCTATTTTTTATTTCTTGGGACCAGCCTTGCTATTTTGGATATTACGCCAGTACATGGGGGTCCTCAATAAGCCTTTATTCCCCAATAAAAGCAGGGCGGTATTACATAGTATTGTCGGGATTCTGGTTTTTTTGATTTCCGGCGGCACTTGGTTTTTGCTGGAGTATTTACAACGCGGGCAGGCATTTATAGATTTTACAGTGAATACGGGTTTATTGCGTTTTGCCAAAACTCCTTCTACAACAGGTCCGGAGGCGTCGTTTTTGGCGGAAATTCCGCTTTTATTGGCGGCGATGATTCCTTGGACGGGTTTCATTTGGCATGCTCTAAAATCTGGTTGGCAGCGGCGTAAAGAGTCTGACGGCGGGTTCTTTCTTTTGCTACTCTGGTTTATTGTGGCTTTCGGACTGGCCATGGTTTCCAAGTGGAGGTTCATCCGTTACTTGTTGCCGTGTTTGCCTCCGCTGGCGATTTTAATCGGTATAATCATTGATAAAGCCTGGGAAAAAGCAATTGATGACGAGGGTAAGAGGGCTTTTCGGGCAGCCGTTATCGTAAATCTAATGATGGCAATTTTGTTCAGCGCAATTATATACTATATTTATTATGTTTTAGCCAATCAAGCGGGAATGGAGGATATAAACCGCTTTCTCCCGGTAATCGTCCTGTTCTTGGTTGTTTTCAACCTTGCAATGATTGCGTTTTCCGGGTTCGGTTTCGCCAAGAAATATCGTATCGGAGTAGTCTCCTTGGCATTGCTGAGTTTTATATCGTATATGATTTTATTAAATGGGCTCCACCGCCATATTGACCTGGTGAATCCTTGGCCTAAACTGGTTTCTAAAGTGACTGCAATCCGTCAACCCGATGAAAAGGTAGTGTATTTGCCAAAAGAGGGTATGCCATTCCTGGTATATTACTTAAAGGAGCATCCTCTCCGGGTTGCGGATTTTGCCGGCTTGAACGCTGAAATTTCCGGCGGCCGGCTGCAGGGAGCTAAACGGTTTTACCTGTTCACCGACACCCGTTTTACGGATCAGGAAATTCAAAGTCAAATCAAACCTGTGGTTGCGGTAAAATTGCTGGATGCGGCGGCATTTGGACAGAGTGCCTGGCAAATTTCCTTCAACTAAACCGCGACAAAATTATCCAAGAAAATGATTCAAAGGGGCTGTCAAAGTGTTCTGACAGCCCCCATTGTTACTTTAGTTTTTATCTGTTTCCGGATAATTCTCCCGTGGAGCGTAATGGGTATGAAGCAACTCATGAGCTTTATGGCTGCCCGGTTCACCGAAAAATTCATCGTATAACATTTTCACACGGGGGTTTTCATGGGATTTCCGGATGGGGAGATCCCGATCTTCTTCATAAATTGCCTTGGCGCGTTCCGCCCGTAAATCCAGCCAGCTTCTTACATAGGACGGCTGAATCGGCTGTCCGCCGCCATTTACACAACCGCCGGGGCAGGCCATGATTTCGATAAAATGATACTCGGCTTCGCCGTTTTTGATTTTTTCCAATAGTTGTCCGGCGTTTTTCAAGCCATGGGCTACCGCCGCCTTTAGCTTAAGCCCGCCTACTTCGATTTCCGCCTCTTTAATGCCTTCAACTCCACGGACTTGGTGGAACTCGATATTTTCTAGCGGTTTCCCTCCAAGGATCTCTGCTGCTGTCCGAAGAGCAGCTTCCATAACACCGCCGGTGGCCCCGAAGATTACACCGGCACCGGATGCTTCACCCATGGGATCATCGAAATGACGTTCCGGAAGCTCATTGAAATTAATGGCCGCTTCCCGGATCATCCTGGCCAGTTCGCGGGTAGTCAATACCACGTCTACATCCGGATAGCCGGTAGCAGCCAGTTCAGTGCGTTTCGCTTCAAACTTCTTTGCGGTACACGGCATAATTGATACTACAAATACTTTGGCGGGATCTACATTCATTTTGGCCGCATAATAGGACTTGAGTAATGCCCCGAACATTTCATGGGGTGATTTGCAAGTCGATAAATTCTCCAGGAACTCCGGATAATAATGCTCGCAATATTTGATCCACCCGGGGCTGCAGGAGGTAATCAACGGCAGCTTACCACCTTCCTTGATCCGGTGGACTAATTCGGTAACCTCTTCCATAATGGTCAAATCTGCGGCGGTATCGGTATCAAAAACCTTGCGGAAGCCCAAACGCCGTAGTGAGGCAACCATGTTACTGGTGACCCGGGACCCGATGGGCATTCCAAACTCTTCACCCAAAGCAACCCTGACAGCGGGGGCAGTTTGAACCACAACATGAAGTTCCTTATTGGCTAAAGCCTCCCAGACTTTATCGGTATCATCCTTCTCGCGAAGCGCACCCACCGGACACACGGTAATGCATTGGCCGCACATAGTGCAGGGAACTTCATTTAAAGATTTATGGAAAGCAGGTGAAACGATAGTTTTAAAACCGCGCTCATTGGTATCCAAAACCGCGGTCCCCTGAACGTTTTTGCACATGCTGACACAACGCCGGCATAGCACGCATTTGTTCGGATCACGGACAATGGATGGTGAGAAATTATCCAGCGGCAGGCGATATGTTTCACCGTCAAACCGTAAATCACCAATATTAAGCTCCTCGGCCAACCGTTGCAATTCGCAATTACGGCTCCGGACGCAGCTTAAACACTTCCGGTCATGATTGGACAATATTAGCTCCAAGGTCACTTTACGGGATTCCCTGACTGCCGGAGTTTGGGTCCAGATAACCATGCCATCGGAAACCGGAAACACACAGGCGGCCTGTAATCCCCTGAATCCCTCGATTTCTACGACGCACATTCTACAGGCACCTATTTCATTAATGTCCTTCAAAAAACATAAGGTTGGAATTGCGATGTTAGCTATTTTGGCCGCTTCCAAAACGGTAATTCCTTTGGGAACTTCGATTTTACGAGTATCAATCGTAATATTAATCATTTCTCGATCCATGGTTATTTCCTCCTTTAAACTGGCGAGAGAATATCGGAAAGGCCTGCCTATTCCCTTGAAGTGAAAGATTATCTATTTCTAACCTCATTCTTTCATTACGCATTTTTATAAATCGCCTTGAACGGACATTTCTCCATACAAGCGCCGCATTTAATGCACTTTGTCTGATCGATGACATATGGTACGTTCTTTTCGCCTTTGATACAGCCCGCAGGACAGACACGGCTGCAAATGCCGCAGCTCCGGCAAGCCTCGGCATTGATTACATATTGCATTAATGATTTACAAACACCGGCTAAACATTTTTTATCCTGAATATGAGCCATATATTCATTCCGGAAATAGCGTAACGTACTTAAAATGGGGTTGGGGGCCGATTGCCCCAAACCGCATAAAGCGGAGACCCGGATGTTTTTGGCAAGAATTTCTAGTTTGTCGATATCCTCCGCAGTGCCCTTTCCATCGGTAATCCGTTGCAGGATCTCCAGCATCCGTTTGGTGCCGATCCGGCAAGGTGGACATTTGCCGCAGGATTCATCAGCGGTAAACTCCAAGAAAAACTTGGCCAGGTCAACCATGCAGGTGTCTTCATCCATAATAATCAAACCGCCGGAGCCCATCATTGCTCCCAGTTGAACCAGTGAATTATAGTCAATGGCTACATCCACATGACTCGCAGGAATACATCCGCCGGAAGGACCTCCGATTTGGGCTGCTTTGAATTCTTTGCCATTGGGAATCCCACCGCCGATTTCGTAGACTACCTCCCGTAGGGTAGTTCCAATGGGAATTTCGACCAAACCGGTGTTTTGAATTTTACCGCCCACCGCAAACACTTTAGTACCTTTGCTCTTTTCGGAGCCGATGCTGGAAAACCATTGAGCGCCTTTTAAAATGATGGCCGGAATGTTGGCATAAGATTCCACATTATTTAGCAGGGTCGGTTTTTGCCAAAGGCCTTTTACTGCCGGAAATGGCGGTCGCGGCCGGGGTTCACCCCGTTTCCCCTCGATGGAGGTCATTAAGGCGGTCTCCTCACCGCAGACAAAAGCTCCTGCTCCCAAACGGATTTCCAAATCAAAATTAAATCCGGTACCGAATATGTCTTTACCCAGCAATCCGTGCTCCTTGGCCTGGGCAATGGCAATGTTCAGCCGTTTTACGGCAATGGGATATTCGGCGCGGACATAGATATATCCCTGGTTGGAATCCACAGCGAAGCCTGCAATGGTCATCGCTTCAATAACTGAATGAGGATCTCCCTCCAGAATGCTCCGATCCATAAATGCTCCCGGGTCACCCTCGTCCGCATTGCAGCAAACATATTTCTGGTCTCCCTTGGCACGGGCGGTGAATTCCCATTTGACTCCGGTGGGAAATCCCGCTCCACCCCTGCCTCTTAAGCCAGACTCTTTGACCACTTCAATTACCTGTTCGGGTGTCATTCCAGTTAGAACTTTGGCCAAAGCCTGATAGCCGTCATAAGCGATATATTCCTCTATGGATTCGGGATTAATCACGCCACAGTTGCGCAAGGCGATACGGACCTGGCGTTTAAAAAAGTCAACTTGATCCAGGGATTTAATAACGCTATCCAGATTGATATTTTCTCCGCCTAAAAGGCGATTGACCACATTCCCCCGGATGATGTGTTCGGTTACGATTTCGGTAACATCTTCAATGCGTACCATGGTATATATGACGCCGGAAGGATAAATGATGACCACCGGGCCTTGGGAACACTGGTCGATGCAACCGGTCTGAACTACTGTAAGTTCCTCTTCCAGTTTATTCTTCTTTATTTGCGTTTTAAATTCGTCATAAATTGCCTGCGCGTTCTGGGAATTACATTTTTCCCCGTTACAAACCAGGATGTGCGCGCGATAAATATTCATTCAAATCCCTCCAAAATAACGCCAAAGTTATTGTTATAAGATCTGTGACCGACAATTTAATTGGGCGCCGATAACGCTGCTCCAATGGTATAATCCAAACATATCCGGCCGTTTACAATGTGTTCAGCCACAATACGGGCTGCTTTCTGAGGATCTACTTTTGCATAAGTAACCCGCCGTCCTAAGGGGTCAATGACTTCAACCAGCGGTTCCAAACGGCAGGATCCGATGCAGCCGGTGATTGTTAGATCCACATTGGATAACTCCCTTTGTTTTATTTCTTCGGCTAATGTATTAAACACCGGTTTGGCGCCGGCCGCAATTCCGCAAGTAGCCATACCGACCATGACCCGGAAACCGTTATTTCCGGAGATACGTGCTAGGGCATCCTTTTTAATTTGGTTTAATTCTGCGATGGATTTCATGGAAATGGCCTCCTTATTCCGGTTTAAACCGGTCGCTCCTGATATTTGCGAATGATTCCCTCGATTTGATCCGCGGTTAATGTCCCGTAAACCTCATCATTAATCATAATTACCGGGGCCAAACCGCAAGCGCCAATACAGCGGCATACATCCAGGGAAAAAAGTCCGTCTTCAGTGCAATCGCCAATATCAACCCCCAATTTCTCCTTTAATTTATCAAGAATTGAATTGGCGCCCTTGACATAACAGGCGGTTCCCATGCATACTTGGATTTTAAATTTCCCTTTCGGCATTAAGGAAAACTGTGTATAGAAGGTGACAACCCCGTAAATTTCAGCTAATGGAACGTTGAGCCCTTCGGAAATGGCTTTTTGAACCTCGATAGGCAGATGGCCGTATAATTCCTGGGCTTCATGCAATACCGGTATCAAGGCGCCGTTGGTATTCCGGTACTTGGTGATAATTTGCCGCAGTTTTTCAGCCCGCGGATCATCCAAGTGAGCATTACATTTACATGCAGACATTAACAATTCTCCTTTCGCCACTGAAACATTTCGACTTTGTTTAAAATTTAACAAACTTATTAAAAAAATTCAGCCGGATTGAATCGGCTAAATCTATTACCATGGTCCCTTGGAAATAGAAGTTCGTTGTGTCCGTCATTGAGGTTGATTTGTTCTTATTTTCACAAATTAGATGAATAAAAAATCATCCCACTTAGTTTACATAATCATTCATATATTGTTATAATTTTCACAAAGTTGAACAAAAATAAAAGACAAACTTTCATTACATTTTATTTAAAATTAATTATAGCATAAAACCAGATAAAAACAAGGTTAAAAATTCGTAAACACCTTAGAGCAAACGGCCTTTTTTTACCGGCATAGTGATGTTCATCTTGATGCTGATCCGGGAGGATTTTTTAGCCAACCGGAGAAGTTTCTACTTGGGAGACAATATTTAAGCCTCGCTCCGGCAAGTACATTACGGATTGGATTTGCGACAGAATCCAGCAAGTTCGCATCGGAGCAATTTTGAAGGTTACTTGCCGGATTCATGTCAAAGTCATAAGTTAATGGTGATTCAAACGATGTCAAAGAACAGACTGTTAATGATTTTGATGGTTTTGGCCATGGGATTTGGAATTTCCCCCGGGATTTTATCTGCGCAAAATATGGGGAATGAGATTCAAAGTCTGAAATTGTTGACCAATCCTGAATTGTATAATGAAACCGACATCTATCATTTCACCAAGCAAAATATTGCATTTTTACTGGAACATGCAGCCGGCGGCCCTTTTACTGATACGCATCAAAATCGGTTACTCAAACAAGAAGCCAGCTTTTTTTTGAAATTTATCGACCGTAAATCAACCGATGATATCTATAAGTCCATTGGTGACTTAATTTATCTCCGGATGCCGCGCCGGATTGACGGCCCTTTGAGGGATTCGTTAATACTAAGTATTGTCGGTAATTACAAACGGATAATCAAGCAATGGAGAAACTTGGGACTTCAGGAACCCAAAGGCTTCATTTTTGTGTGGGTTATTTCCGGAATCGATGAAATGCACCTGCGATTTAACACCAGTACACGGGTTACGGCATTTGCATTACCCTGCCGTTATGTTGTAATTCCTTACAATGTAATTTCGGTTCAGATGCAATCGGAACTTGAACGGCAGGCTTTTTTCAACAATAAAGATCCGGCGGCGTTACAGCGTTTTATCGCTAAATTTCTGGACAAAAGCTTTAAAACCAATTTGGCGCATGAATTAACCCATGTTATGGTGAGTTCGACGGTTGGTTACCCTGAGATCGATTATATGGGCGAATGGTTTCATGAAGGAACGGCCATCTGGTTATCGGGAAATAATGAACAGGACCTTGCCGATGAATATAAAGATTATAAGCATCTGTTTGATTATATCCGGATGAAATACGGAAACGGTCAGTTTAAGCAGTTTGTCAAAGATAGTATTACTCTTAAGTCGACCGGCGAGTCGCTTCGGAAAAACCTGGCAATCCATGATGAGATAGAACTTCGGAAGGCGTCGCAATGTTGGTTCGCGGAAATCGGTCAAATGGAAACCGGGTTGGCGGTGCTGCTGGTTTTTTTGGTTGGGTTTGCGGTATACCGTTGGGTTCGAACCGAACCTTCTTATTTGTTCTTTCTGGGTTATTTATTCGTGTGGATAGTTTGTTACTGGCGATATGGCTTTTTCAATCTTTGGACCGATTCCTCCATCGGAAATGCCGCGTTTTATATTGGAGCGGCGGTTTTGATGGCAACGATTGCCGTAATTATTGCAAGACAAGTTTATTATTCACTTACTATACATGGTGAAATAAAGGCCGCAAAAATAAAGTTGGAGATGGCATCTGCCGTGCGGGCGGAACGGTTTTTCCCGTTTGAGTTTGATGAAGCCCGTCAAATGGTGGAACGGGCTGAATTGTATCGACAACGCTGGAAAAATAAGCTGGGGCGGCAAGAAGCCGGAAATGCAGCCGGTCAAGCTGATAGGCTTGTGGAAGCCACCTCAATTGAGAGGAAAAAACAGCGTACCTGGAGAGTATATTCCAAGGCCAAGCGCTTGATTGCGGAATTACAGATCAAAGCAACTGAGAGCAGGATCCCGGAAGCTGATATGATTTCGCCGGCTTCGGATTTGGAGAGGTTGGAACGAATGCTCGGGCAAATCCCTTTTCAGATCAAACGCGGTGAATTTTTAGAGGCGTATCAAACAGCACGCCATCTAATTAAAAAAGCAAAACAAATCGGGAAATCCTTACCGGCATAGTTCAACGTACTACGAAATAATCATTCTTTTTTACGGTAAATGGGTTAAAAAACTCAATAATCATTGGTTTTTATGATTTCAGAGGCGTAACTTCATTCACAAAGAAAATCAGATCCGCTTGCTTGGATATTACGGTGCGAAAGACGATGTTGTAGAGGCCAACCATGTTTAGCTCCTTATCAAGCAAGCGGGCATACGGATCGCCGGTAGTTGTGGGCAGTAAGAATACTGAACCCACTTTGGCGAGGATGGCATTTAAACTACCGGGGCGGCTGATATATTCCTTACTTAACCAACTCAACGGCTGGGAACTCACGCCATGGTCATGCAGCATCCAGATTGAAAAAACTTGTTCGGGCAGTATATCATTAATGTAATTACCGACTGAAGGCACACGTTTCCCTCCGGGAGGAGCGGAACCGCTATTTTTGATAATGCTGTCATGCTTGGCTAAATGCCGGTTATGGCCCATTAATACCAATTTATCAGCGGGCGCCATCTGGGACAAGATAAATTGGATATGCCGGTGCATGACCTGTTCACGGGCAGCCATCGCCATATTTAGGGACGCATAATCCATTGCCGGGTTAGCTGTCCGGACAAAATCAAAACTGTCACGCAATGTACGTAGTGATTCCCGAAGCATTAAGTGCTGTTTTTCGTCAAGTACTTCCTGCAAGTTAACCTCTTGCCGGCGAATTAAATCCAATATATGATTTAAACGATGAATTTCCTGGCCGACCGTTTCACCGGGCACACGGGCAAGCAATGATTGCAACTTACGAACAACGGGTGAGTCTGGCTTGAAACTCAACAACTCGGTGATATCTTCGTATCCGCCGCCTGCAAGAGCGTCAATATCAAAGCCAAAGAAATGGATTCCGCCGGATGTAGTTAAGAGTTTCTCATTTAAGGAACGCAAGGCTTTGGTGAGACGGAGCTGTTCCGCTTTAAAAGCCGATTCGGGGTAATTTCCGGATGAATCTTTAAGTATACCGGTTGGCCTGTCATCGCGATCAGTTCTGATAGCTCCCCGATATCCATAAGTGGCGATTCGCTCCAGGTATGATTCATCTCCAGTCTCCAAGTAACGGTTAATACGAATGCCATCGGACCATCCGAGTTCTTCTCCGATATAACGCCAGCCGCGGGAGATTAGATAACGAAGCATTAACAGGCGGTAGTCGCTTTTCTCATGGACCCAATGATCTTCCTCGCCTAAATACACAATTCGTTTATCTTCAAGCAGCTTATCCAGAGTGGAAAGCCGTTCAATATCCATGGTTGAATCATTTAAGGAATCGATGAAAACGGCGTGTTCGGATGCCCAAGCGATGAAAGCTTCAATTTCCTCGTCTTTCGGCCGCCGGAAACCATTTAAAAGTTTAGCGATAATTTGGTGACCTAACATGATTTTTGGTTCCTTTTATTTTAATTATTCATACAGGCCGGCCATACACCGGCCTGTACCAAATATCCTTCCTCACTAAACGATGATCTAGTTTTATAACTAGCGGATTGCCTGAACCGGCCGGGCCTCGATATAACCGCGTTCACCTATGGGGGCGAGCTGAAAGCGGGGGCCGTCTTGATCAGCCCACTTGAATCCGTAAGTTTCGGGAGTATATTTCTCGATGGCATCCCAAACTGCGCCGATAGCCTCGCCCATTTCTTCTTCCGGATAGGGTTGACCATGGAACACCATCATTTTGCAAGGAGATAGATCAATGATTTCCATACCGGTTGGGATTTCTCCCCTGTAATCCACCGGGACCTCAACTCCCTGAGCATATACCGATGTGCCCGGCCATTGCAGATTCTCCGGCAGCCACATTCCGATAGGTTCATACAAAGCATCCTTAATGCTGCATAGAATACCCCAGACATCACACCCGACTTCCTCGCAGTATTCAAAATAATTGGGTAGCCTTTTTACCGCGTTGTATAATAAGTTTCCGGGCGGGTCGTTCGATAACCTGAACAAAAATGGTATTTACAGAGTTCTTTTCACAAGATTTCTCCATGGTTTCCGTTGCTCCTTTCAGATAATAGAGATAGTAATCCCTTGCGCTGCGGGGCATAAACAAGGGGATGGGCGGCGTGTTTTTACGGTAATATTCCGGTGTTATACCGAACTGTTTGGAAAAAGCGCGGGTGAAACCTTCATGAGAGCCGAACATAGCGTCAAGGGCCACGTCCAAAATACGGTCTGGATGGTTGCGGAGCCGTTCAGCTGCCCGGGACAGCCTGCGCGCCCGCAGATAATCCAGCGGCGGTATTCCAGCCAGTTCTTTAAAGACTCTTGAAGCATGGCTGGCAGTATAGCCGGCGGCTTTTGCCAACTTCTGAAGCGTAACCGGTTCGTTCAGGTGCCGTTCAATATAATCCTGCATCCGTTGCACCGCGTCCACCTTACCCCGCATAATGACTACCTCCTTGATGAAAGCATACCACACTTGCGGGAGAAATTTCTTGACCGCGTTTGTCGGGTCGATAATTTATCTTTAGTAATATGATCTCATAATTCAATTAGCATCACCATTTTCCTTTAACATTTCAAAAGGACAGTCATATTGGCAACGGTTTTGGGATCTAGTTGCATTATTGCATGAAAAAGTGATATAACTATTCTGGTTAGAAGATTTTCCAGCAATGAGAGGAGACATCATGAATAAACAGGTATTGCGCTCCAATTCACTCCTTTTGATTACGGCGCTGATTTGGGGGTTAGCTTTTGTAGCGCAACGGGTGGGAATCCGCTATGTGGGATCGTTTACCTTTAATGGGGTAAGGTTTGCTTTGGGTGGGCTTTCGCTGATTCCACTGATTGTATATTACCGGTGGAGATCTGCTCCGGAAGGAAAGACGGATTCGAAATTTACCAGGGCTTTACCGGCGGGATTGATAGCGGGTTGTATATTATTTCTGGCGGCGTCATTGCAGCAAGTCGGGCTGGAGCATACCGAGGCCGGAAAGGCGGCTTTCATTACCGGATTGTACATTGTTATTGTACCGATCTTCGGGATTTTTTTGAAACACCGGGTGAGTCTGCAAACTTGGCTCGGCGTAGTCGCAGCCGCTATAGGACTGTATTTTTTAAGCGTTACCGCCAAATTTACTATTTCATATAGCGACCTGTTGTTGCTGGTCGGAGCATTTTTATGGGCAGGCCATATTTTGGTCATCGACCATTTTTCCAGGAAGGTTGATGCCTTGAAATTGTCACTGGTACAAGTATTGACTTGCGCAATATTGAGTTTGGCGGTGGCTTTTGGATTTGAAAAGATTTCTATAGACGGCATTTACCAGGCTGCGGTGCCGATTCTTTACGGCGGCATCGCTTCCGTCGGCATTGCTTATACATTGCAGGTAGTTGGCCAAAAACACGCCAAACCTTCTCATGCGGCCATCATATTGAGCCTGGAGACGGTCTTCGCCTCTTTAGGCGGATTATTGATTCTCCACGAATACCTGGAAGCCCGGGGTTATCTGGGTTGTATCCTGATGTTGACAGGAATGCTGCTGACGCAGATTCAAAATCTGGGACCGAGCTCTAAGCCTGGTGAAGCCGTTTCGTACAAAATAAGGGAGGAAACTTGACTGGAGTAAGGACTTTAACCGAAAATAACCTCTTTTTATCCTGGAAAGGATTGACTTCGTGAGCCGGTTCTGCCGGGAATTGTTCCGCGATTCTCTTGTACAGCATTTATAATCCGGTTCATGTGTACCTGGACATTAATCATTGCGATCAGGTATATGAAGATCATAATAGTTGTAATTCCTTTGGAAATTGGTTTTCCGGTTCCATAATCGCGTTCGATTTTCGCGATATAAGTACATATTTGCTGGATATACCGGATGAGAATTATCAGCCAGAGTATTGCAAATATCAATATCGCATTTGAAATGGCCAATCGGAGGAGTGGTTCTATACTACTTTCCGCGATTTCCGCATAGGTAACGACAAGGCCCAGATAAACTATGAAAATACCTACCAAGCAAGGTATTTTTATTTTTAGATTGAACACCTTGTTGCCCAGTATTTCATTAATCTCTTTCATTATGAAAAAGATCCAAAAGAAAAAATAGATGGAGAAGGTGAACGTATGCAATAAATAGACTATCGCGGGTCGCCGTTTTTTCATTTTCATCCTCCTTTTTGTCTCCCTCTTAACCCTTGATCCTTGTCTTATTTACCACACAGGGAAATAATGCAGATAATAGTAAAACTATGGCGGAAAACTGAATCGTAAATCCCAACCAACCGGTAGCGCCCGGAAAAACCGAAGATATAAATAAATAGTCTTGGTTAATCGCCCACCACAAGCTCAACAGTAGAATAATAGATAAACCACTCTGTATTAGACGTAAAAATTGAGATTTCCCGGTTCGTAGCGTAAACCGGCGTCCACCGGAAATAACTCCTTTTACCAGCCGCCATACCTGCCATAACAAAATAATCAAAATTATACCGATAAAGGTCCATAGCACCTTTGTCATTCGAACGATAAGCCCCATTCCAATGGAAGAGAATCCGCTCCATTGGGCCCAATCAGTCAATATATGCCCAAAAAACGGCCAACTCCGTTGGCTGTTAGTCAAAATAACAATGCCATCGCCCGTTTCCGGAACGGAATAAAATTGAGTCATCCAGCCGGAACCTTGACCTCCATGAGAAACCGCCTTCTTACCATCGGGAAGTCTTTCAATGAAATGTCCTAATCCATATGAATCATAAACAAGGCCATAATAACCTGGAATGTCCACCACCGGGGTATAAAGTTCATCTATACTTGGGACGTTAAGTATTTCATTATCAAGATGAGCAAAATTTGCCATTCCTGCAACGGCAAATTTTGCTATATCTTCTACAGTTGCAAAAAGACCGCCGGCTGCTTTGTCAGGATAAATATATACCGGTATGGGATTACCCTTTAAATCATAACCGAAAGGTACTTCCGGAGTTAACTTTTCATTCCAAGTAAAACTGGAATTATACATTTGAAGCGGAATTAAGACCTCTTCCGCCATGTATTGCGCAAAATCCCGCCCGGTAACTTCTTCTATCAACAATTCAAGCAAATTGAATCCTGTATTCGAATATGAAAAGGATAGACCAGGCTCCTGTTTAAGAATGGCATCCTTGGATAAACTTTCTTCCAAGGAAGGTATATCTCCTTTTGGGGAGTAACGCACTCCGATCGTTCCTAACGGCATACCGGCACTATGGCTAAGCAGCTGCCTTACCGTCACATTTTCTTCCTGAAACTTAGATTTTGGAAAACGCCAATGTTTCAGATACAGATTTACAGGCTTATCCAGTTCTATTTTGCCCCGTTCGGCTAATTTCATAACTCCCCAGGCAGTAACCGACTTTGAAATGGACTCTACCCGACAATAGGTATCAGTAGTCATCTTTCGGCCTTCTTTGAGATCGGCATAACCATAAGCCTTGGACCATGTTATTTTACCCCTTTGAATCAGCGCAATATTGACTCCCGGAATATCATAGTGCTTCATTAAAGCGGGAATACGTTGATCAAGATGACCGGTGAAATTTTTCAAAGAGGCATGTGGGTTAATTTCTTTTGCCGCAGAGAGTTTCGAGGAAGATAGCACCAGAAAAATTGTTAACATAAGTATAATTAGTTTATGAGTTTGTAATTTTTTAAAGAAAGTTAATATAACTGCGTTTTTCGGAATCAATTATTTATCCTCCTCTAAATCATATTGGATGTTTGAAGTCATAGAGAGTTCGCGTTATTTCCATAAATATTCAGAATCTGTAAATAAACAAAACGGATGCCCTTCCGGATCAAAAAAGACTCTTACTCCCGATAGAAATTGTATCGGTGCAAGTGTTGCTCCGCATTCCACCGCATGTTTTGTTGCTATTTCCAGATCCTCTACCAGAAAATCAATATGCAGCATTTTTTGTTGGCAATCCGGTTCTTCCGGCCATGTCGGTTTCACATAAAGAGGTTCCGCTTGAAACGATAAACCGGTTCCGCCTGACGGATCCCGCATCAGCACCCAGTCCGGTTCAATGACTGTTTGATTCCATCCGAGGAGCTTTGCGTAAAAGTCCGCTAATTTTTTGGCGTTTTTGCAATCTATAACAATCGTTCTTATTTTTATTTTAATATGGTTTGTCATTTGATTTGTAAATCTTGCTTTTTATAGGCTATCCCATCAATCATGCATAAACACGCTGAATCCAGGAAATCAGTTGTGGTGGTCATTCGGGCGGGAAATCCATTTTTAAAGTATTTATAAAACACATCTCTTGCCCGTCGAAAATCCTCAATGTCTCTTAGATATAAATTGATCTGCACCATATCATCCACTGAAGTTCCTATGGATTCCAAAGTTTTTTTCAGGCTTTCAAAACATGCTTCCATCTGGTATACAACATCGTTTGATTGGAATCCCCCTGCATGATGAGCGAGGAAAATGAAGTCTCCAGCAATTACACACGATGGACATGTATCATCGCCACAATGAGTCGGCATTCTTTTTATCATTTTGATTCCTCCCATTATCACAGCTAATAATTCCATATATTTCTATGGTTATCCTGCCCATTTCCGCAAATTCGGCGGTGAATTATTACGATTTTTGTCGCTAAATTTAGCCTAAAATATGGTAAGATGATAGCGAAGATTCCAATTATTTATTAACTGACTGAGGTGTCCGCCATGTCCCACCCATCACTATCAACTTTTCATCCCGTTATAGCAACCTGGTTCGAAAGAACCTATGGTGAGCCGTCGCCGCCCCAGGCCCAAGGATGGCCGTTAATCGCGGCAGGGGAGAATGTGCTGCTCCTGGCGCCCACCGGGTCCGGGAAGACTTTTGCGGCATTTTTAAAATGCCTGGACTGGCTTTGCCGGGAGGCGGAGGCGGGAAGGAGTATTAACGACGGGGTCAGTATTTTGTATATATCACCATTAAAAGCCTTGAATAATGACATCCACCGTAACCTGGAAGTACCGCTGCAAGGAATTGCCGCTGTCGGCGAGGAACTGGGAATCGAATTGCCCTTGTTGACCAGGGCGGTACGTACCGGGGATACTCCAGCGGCGGAACGGCGGCGGATGCTCCAAAAACCGCCCCAAATTTTAATAACTACCCCGGAATCCTTGTTTTTAATGCTTTCATCCCAAGCACGGCGAATTTTACAAACGGTTCGTTATGTCATTGTGGATGAGATTCATACCTTGTTTCCCACCAAACGCGGAGCCCATCTGGCCCTTTCCCTGGAAAGATTGCAGCGCCTGGCGGGTGACCGGGGGATTCAGCGGATAGGATTATCCGCAACCATGCGGCCTTTGGATCAGATAGCGGCTTTTTTAGGTGGAAACCGGCGGAATGACGGCATAGGAGAACCAGTAGCCAGGCCGGTAATCATTGTGGATACCGGGCAGCGGAAAGAACTTGATTTGCGGATTTTGCTACCGGTGCCGGATTTAAAAGAACTACCGGAGAAAACCATTTGGCCGGAGATTTATGATATGCTGTTGCAACTGGTCAATGGGCACCAGACTACATTGATCTTTGTAAACAACCGGCGGCAGGCGGAGCGGATTACAGCAAGTCTCAATCAACTGGCCGGTCGCGAATTAGCCAGGACCCATCACGGTAGTGTCTCCAAAGAGGTACGGTTAGAGGCGGAGGAACTGCTGAAAACGGGAAAATTGCCTTGTGTGGTGGCTACGGCTTCACTGGAATTGGGGATTGACATCGGGTATATCGACCTGGTAATACAGATTGAGTCTCCCAAGGAAGTGGCCCGTGGATTACAGCGGGTAGGCCGGGCCGGGCACATCGTGGGGATGCCCAGTAAAGGACGGATCATTCCCAAGACCAGGGCGGATCTTTTAGAGGCGGCGGCGGTAGTAAGAGAGATGAAGGCGGGACGGGTGGAACCTGCTCAAGCCCCCTTGAACTGCCTGGATATTCTGGCCCAGCAGTTGGTAGCTATGACCTCCGAAGGGGAATGGCCGGTGGCGGGAGCGTATCAAACGGTCCGATCGGCTTACAATTTCCGGAATCTATGCTATGCGGATTTTGAAAAAGTACTGGAAATGCTCTCCGGCAACTTCAATACGGCGGAGTTTGTCGAGTTGCGGCCACGGCTTTATTGGGACAGAGCCAAGAACGTTATTAGGGAAGATCCTTATGGAAAACGCCTGATCTATTCCAGCGGCGGTACCATTCCCGACCGGGGATACTTCGGGGTCTATTTGGCGGGATCAGGAGTGAAACTGGGAGAGTTGGATGAGGAGTTTGTTTACGAACGGCGGTTGAACGAACGTTTTGTCCTGGGGACTTCCACTTGGCGGATTGAGGAGATCCGTCAAGACCGGGTCATGGTCGCCCCGGCCCGGAAAGGCGAGGCCTATATCCCGTTTTGGAAAGCCGATGAAGGCGGGCGGGTCTTCGAACTCGGCAAGCGAATCGGAGCCTTTTATGGAGAGGTTGAGGAGAAACTCGAAACGGAAGATTTTAATTTCTGGTTGGAAACCCAATGCGGAACCGACGGAATTGCCGCCCGGAATATCAAAAATTACCTGGCTGCCCAAAAGCAGTCGGTGGGTTATATCCAGACGGACCGCCGGCTGGTTCTGGAGGAGTATCCAGACGAGGCTGGAGAATGGCGGGTTATAATTCACTCGCCTTTTGGAAGCCGGTTACATATGGCGCTGGGGCATATCATCAAGGATTATTGGTATATGCGGTATGGCTATGAGGTTGAGGTGGTTGCCAACGATGAGGCCATTTTGTTTCATTGCCCCGGCGGCAAAGAACCGCCCGGAATTGAATGGGACGATATCCGGCTTGAAAATTTGGAACAGAGATTGGCCCAAGCCGTTGGCGGCAGTGTGCTTTTTGGAACGGTTTTCCGGCATACGGCTCAGCGATCGCTGGTGTTGCCCCGGCCGGGTTATGGAAAAAAACGGATGCCTTTATGGCTGGCCCGTTTGAAAGCGGGAAACCTGCTGCAAATTGTGGCCAAATATCCGGATTTTCCGTTGATTACCGAGACTTACCGGGAGATTTTCCAGGACTTTTTTGATCTAACCGGTTTGCGGGAGGTTGTCACCGGGATCCGCCAGGGAAGGATTGCCGTTCATCACTGCCGGCATCAACGGCCGTCGCCTTTTGCCATGGCTCATCTGTTGAACTTTGTGGGCAGCTTCATGTATGAGAGCGGCGCTCCCAAAGGGGAGAGCCGCTGGCAGCTTTTCGGACTGGGGCATGAAACGTTGAAGACAATAGTCGGTAAATTGGGATTCCGGGAGTTATTCGATCCGGATCTGATCCGGGAGGTGGATCGTAAAGCCCGGGGGCTCCATGTCATCGAAAAAGATCCTTCTCGGGAGCAATTGCAGCAATGGTTGGAACGGGTGGGAGATGTGACTTTAGAGGAGCTGGAGACGCTTTTTCCGGTAACCAGGGACCGGGTGAAAGACGGTCTGGAGCAACTGCTGGATTCGGGAAGAGCAGTATATTTTCACTTCGGTCCCGGCTGTCAAAGTCTGATTGTTGCTAAACAGGAAGTCCCCGTTTACAGGACTGCCCTGGGAGAAGATGATTATAAGGAGCCCATCGGACTCCCCGGTGATGAAAAAAGCCGGATTCTAGCCAAAGCCGAAGCGCGGCGCAGTTTGATGCGGCGTTTTACCAGGACTCACGGCCCATTTACTACCGCCCAAATAGCCAATCGATATCAGTTTAAAACTGAGGAGGTCGCTGAGGAATTGTCGGTTTTGGCCGCCGCGGGGGTTATCGAAGCGGGCGAGTTCATTCCGGGAGGCAGTGGCGAGGAATGGTGTGATGTTGGGTTGTTACAGGAGCTTCACCGGAGGAGCCTGGCCAAGGCCAGGAAAGAGATTGAAGCGCGGACTCCCAAGGATTATACGGCTTTTTTGGCGCGCTGGCAAAAGGTCCATCCATTTGGAGAGACTACTGATCCTACAGAACAAGTTTGCGGGATAATCAAGCAGCTCTCCAATCTATGGTTGCCGGCCGATATATGGGAAAAAAGTGTTTTACCCGGCCGCCTTTCTAATTATCAAACCGTTCTTTTGGATCAATTGATCGGCAGCGGACAATTTGTATGGCGGGCCGCATCCAGTGGTTCCAATCTTCTGATCCGGTTTGAGCCGGGATGGAACGACCCTGAATCAATGATACCGAGATCCCCGGCTGGCAGCGGACCGGTCCCACCTCGGGAAAAATCCGTTTTTCAGCCAAATTTGAGCGATAATTCATTACGAATCCTGGACTTGCTAAGCATGAAGGGTGCCTTATCCTTGCCCCAATTATTGAAACATACGGGATTAAGCAGTTCAGCGGCCTGGGTTGCCCTTGAAGATCTGATAATAGTGGGATTGATAAGCAATGACACCTTTGGTCCGGTACGTTATCTGCTAAATACCTCCAAGGAAAACCGCCGGGGAGTTCGCGGCATAATGAAACTGGCGCTCATGAATACCATGGGCCGCTGGTCGTTGCTTGGGCCCATGGATCAAGGCACCCCGGAAAATTTAGCATACGGATTATTAAACCGATATGGTGTCATCAGCCGGGAAGCTGTATCCGCGGAGAACTTGAATTGGGATGAACTTTACCCGGTGTTGGATCTACTGGAGAGTACCGGTAAAATCAGGCGCGGCTATTTTATTCAAGGATTGAGCGGAATCCAGTATGCTTTACCGGAGGCAGTGGAGCAATTACGGCAAGAGCTTGAGATGTCTTTATGGGTTTTAGCCTGGCAGGACCCGGCCAATGCATACCGGCTATTTCCCGAATGGCCTGGAATAGACCTATCCGGGACCAGTACGGATTATATAATTTACCTGTCCGGGGAGCCCATATTGGCTGGCGGCGGGAAGAGAATGAAAATCCAGCAGTTAGCCGATTTGTCTCTTGATATACTTGAGAAAGCGTTACGGCAGTTCTTTAAAATGCTGTACCGGGTATATCCGGATGAAAAAATCACAGTGGTTCAATATAACGGTCAACCGGTCAATGAATCCGAAGCCGGTCCGGTTTTGGTCAAACTGGGACTTGAAAAAGGATATAATGATATGACTCTTTGGCCGTCACAACGCAGTTAAAAAAGTGGGATAAACGTTATTTACAAATAAAAATATGCCCTCCAACAAAAAGTATTTTTTTTGAAGACAATCGCATTTCCTTTCATATTTTACTGCTCTCCCTACATAAAATGAGTACTGAATTTTTAAACAGAGTAATGATCAGCCGAATTTAAAAATAAAATAAAAAAGTATTAACTCCGAAAAAACGGTGAGGGGTGCGGGAGTTGGGTATGAGAATCGCCAACTTGCAGCAGTGGTTGACCAGGAACCGGTTGTTACTCTGGTGGCTGATTTTTCTGCCGCTGCTGGCCCTAATCTTGCTCTGTAACCAAAGTCTCTTTAAAATACCCTCGCAACTATTAAACGATTCCTTATTGAGCTTTCAATACAAAATATTCAATGCTCCGACCTTAATCATTGTGGCCCGGATAGCCTTAATTGCCGTCGGCCTGGTAGTGATTTTGATTTGTTTGTTGTTCCCGTTGTTCCGGGTGGGTAAAGAAGGAGTTCAGTGGACCAAGGAGTTGGAAGAGGAATTGGCCCGGGCATCCGGTGAAATCACCGGTGAGGAGATTGAGAATCTGATCCGGGAGGAATCCTTCCGGTGGTCATTAATTCATGGCTGGATTAAATTAAAGGAACCGGAGCCCCAGGATGCGCATTTACTATTACGGGAATTAACGGCCACTATTTGGGAAGCGTTTCCTGATTATAAGATCAGCATTTGTTTGATAAAAGGGCGGAACTCCTGGGGGATCACTCATCTGCTCCTGCCCAGGCTGGTATTGGGGGAAGCCATCGCCACCCTGGAAGATGAACGCACTTTTGGATTACAACTCCCGCTCGAAAACGATGAATACCTTTTGTTGCGAATATATACCAGTTACCCGGAGGGCTTTTCGCAAATCGATGAAAAATTCATCCTGGTGCTCGGAGAGGCTTTTTTGCAAAAGGTGCTTAGTTCAGGGATTGGCTCGGAGCAACTTTTGGCATATTATGACCGGATTCCGTTAACTTTGAATACCGGTGAGGTATATGATGAAGGGGGGTGAAAAAAATTGGGGGAAAAGGAAGCAAATCGAACACCAAAATATGGCAACAGTAAAGAAAACGGATTCAAAGCCGCTCCGCTGGAGCGTTCAAAATATTCGAATCCCGGAAATAAAAGCGATCCCTACGTGGTGCGAGCGATGCAACGGGCTCAAACCAAGATTAAGAGTTGTATTTTTCAAATTAACGGGAGGCATGTCAATTAAAACAATAAAGCTATTAAAAAGCCGGAAAATGAAATAATCTCCGGCTTTTAAGTTTAAGGACTACCGGTTGGATTGAATATTTTGTACCTTCAGCAGCCAACTTTCGGCCTCGGTTGCCGGAACATCGGATAATAAAGGATCTTCAGTAATTCTTTCCACGGATGTTTTCAAATGAGTTTCGGCGGTTTCCAATTCTCCCAGTTCAAATTCAGCGCGGCCCAACCAATAATAAGATTCCACCGGCCAGGAAGTATGGGCGATGGCCCATTGATAATCATCTTTGGCGGTGGCGAAATCTCCCATTTGAAAATGAGCTTTTCCCATCACCAATACCGGTTCGGTGGCATTCACATTGAATGAACGAGCTTTCCGGGCGGACTCCAGGGCTTCGGGCAGGTTGTTCTGGCGTAAAAAGGTTACTGCCAAAGTTATATAGATGGGATAGCTCTTAATACCTTGGCTAATTAATTTGGTAAGAATATCAACCGTTTTCTGGTATTGGCCATTCTCCCGGTAAACGACGGCCAGGTTAAGTTGGTGCTTCGGTAGGGACTTTTTGCCGGAATAGTGCAAAACTGTTTCAAGTAAGGGAATTGCTTGATCATATTTGCGCTGTTTCGCCCAATACACGCCATACATAAAGTAAGGATTGGGTAATTGCGGTTTGGCTTCAACCGCTTTTTGCAGCAGTTTTATGTTTTGACGGGTAAAAGGCACCATATAGGCGTAAGTCCAGAATAATCCCGGGATTGTAAAAAAGAGCAATAAGATCCAAATCCCAATCCCGGTTAAGATTAGCCAAAGGTTAAAATGAAGAATGATTCCGAGAACACACCAGATCACCAAAGACCAAGGAAAAACTTTTTGCCATAAGCGTTGGACAACCATCATTGCCTCCTGGTAAATATTGATATTCGCTGCCAAAATTATAACAAAAGATGAGGTTTTTCACAATGGAATCCAGACTCGAATTTATTTCCACGGACTTACATTTTATATGACTATAGCAAATATACATAGATAGAATAGGGTATTGATGGATCGACTGGAATGAAGGAGATGAGGAGATGTGCCTGATAGTTTCCAAAAAATTTATCATCATAGTTCTGGCAGGAATTCTCGGAATTTTGACCACCGGGATTTTGCTGTGGAATGCTTTACTCTTCACCAATAGTGGAACCCTGGCCCGTGGTTATGTAGCATTAATCATCGATGATTTTGGAAATCGCGGGGAAGGGACTGAAGAGATGCTGAACCTAGGGATACCTTTGACTGCGGCGGTAATGCCCTTTTTGCCCTATAGCCGGGCGGATGCGGACATGGCACATCAAGCCGGGTTGGAAGTCATCATGCATGTTCCGATGGAGCCGGTGAATGGTAAGGCAAGCTGGTTGGGCCCCAGGGGGATTACCAGCGAACTTGAAGACCGGGAGATTGAGGCTAGGCTAGAGGATGGTTTGAAAGAGTTAAAATGGGCGATAGGGATGAACAACCATATGGGCTCCAAAGTGATGCAAAATTCACGGATTGTAAAAGCGTTATTGGATGTAGCGCAAAAACATGATTTGTTATTTATCGACAGCCGGACTACCAGAAATTCCGCGGTTCCCCAATGGGTTGGAACATTAAATTATCCCTACCTGGCAAGGGATGAATTCCTGGAGAGTCCTAAAAATCTCAGTCATATAAAGAAGCAATTGCGGAAATTAGGAGAAATTGCTTTAAAAAGGGGATACGCCATCGGGATTGGCCATGTCGGACATGAAGGAGGAAAAGTGACCGCGCAAGCAATTAAAGAAGTTTGTCCTGAATTGGAAAACAAGGGAATTTGTTTTGTGTTTGCATCACAAATTAAGGAAGTTGTTTCATATTATAAAAAAAATACAGTTGTCCCATCGGAAAGCGATATGAGTAACTAAAACAAGTGATGGTATGGAAATAGTGTTTCATCTCAATTGCGATCGTTAATCCCACTATTCATGTTATAATGGATTAAAAAAAGGATTGCCGAATTCCAGATGAAACAAATTGAAACGAAAGTCATCATCCAAAATACCGTTACTGATATCATCGGCTGCAGCGGTCTTGATTATTACCGCGAGCCGCTTTTCGGATACGCTGCAGCGGCGGATCCGATTTTTCATTCTTATCAAACAGTGATAGGACCAGGCCACTTTTTACCCACCGATTTGTTACCTCAAGCTCAAACTGTGTTTGCTTTTTTCCTCCCCTTTACAAAGAGTATTCTGGAAGATAACCGGACCGGGCATTACGCTTCCCGGGAATGGGCCCAGGTTTATATTGAAACAAACCAGCTCATCACCGAAATTTCACAGGAAATTAAGAATCGTTGTAGAGCCCGGGGGATTAATTATGAATTTCAACCTCCCACTTATGTTTTTGACCGGGAATTACTTATTGCCAATTGGTCGCACCGGCATATAGCTTATGCTTGCGGATTGGGAACATTTGGCCGGAACAATCTTTTAATTACCCGGAAAGGGTGCGGCGGCCGGTTTGGCTCGGGAGTTCTGGATATCCTGTTGTTCCCGACCCCCCGGCCTGATGTCATCCGGCATTGTTTCCAACAGACCCGGAATTGCAATTATTGTGTCAAAGTGTGCCCGGTGGCTGCTTTTTCTGGTCCCCATTTCCGGCGGCATGCCTGCTACGGTCAATGCCTCAAAAATGACGCCTATTACACTGATTTGGGTAGTTGTGATGTTTGCGGCAAATGTGTTACCGGGCCTTGCGGCTATCTGGAAGACAATTCGTAAATGCTGATAAATTTGTATACAAGAGATATAGAAGAGGTTTTTAGCAATTTTTAGCGAAAATAAAATGATGATTTTTAACGAAAAGTTAAAGGAGGAATGAGGTTTGAAAAAGTTAATCATCATCTCATTATTACTGGGATTGGTTATGATGACATGGGCCGGATATGGGCTCTCCAAGGAATCCGATACCCTTAAAATCGGTTTTTTAGGCGCTCTTACCGGGGATGTGGCCATGTATGGCCAGCCGACCCTTGCCGGAATGAAAATGGCCGCCAGTGAAATCAACCAGGCCGGGGGGGTTCTGGGGAAGAAAATTGTCATCGTCGAAGCCGACAATCGTGGCGATAAACAGGAAGCCGCTACCATTGTACAGCGTTTTATCAGCCGTGACAAAGTAATTGCCATCGTCGGCGATCCGACAACCGGAATTACCAAGGTTGCCGCTCCCATATGCGAAAGAAACAAGGTGATTCTCCTTTCCGCCGGCGCCACCGGTACCGGAGTCGTCGAACTGGGGAAATACATTTTCCGGGATACCCTGCTGGACACCGTTGCCGTTCCGGCTTTGATTGATTATTTCGTGAGTAATGCCGGCTTTAAGAAAGTGGCGGTAATTACTTCCGATAATAATGATTATAGCGTGGGTCTAACCCAGGTGTTTAAAAACGCCATCAAAGGCAAGGATTGCACTATTGTTTCCGATGAAAAAGTCAAGGACGGGGATAAGGATTTTAGCGCTCAAATCACCAATATTAAAGCCAAAAATCCGGATATCATCTTTTTCTCCGGTTACTATACCGAAGGTTCCTTGATTATGAAGGAAGCCCGTAAGCAAGGAATGAAAATCAACATGTTCGGTGGCGACGGCCTTTATTCTCCGACGTTAATCAGTCTTGGCGGCCAGGCAATCGAGGGTTCCATGGTCTATGTCGGGTTCTCTCCCGAGCAGCCGACCCCGGAGACAGCCAAGTTTATTGAAAAGTACAAAACCGCCAATAAAGGAGTCATACCGGGTCTATTCGAGGCCCAGGGGTATGATGCGGTACGCATCCTGGCTGAAGCGTTACAACGCGCTAAAAGCAGCCAACCGGCTAAATTCCGGGATGCGGTGGCCAAAACCAAGGACTATAAAGGGGTTTCCGGTACAATTACCTTCCAGGCCAATCAAGAACCCCTTAAAAGCCCAGTCTATCTGTTGGAGATTAAGAACGGACAATTTGCATTAAAAGCAAAAGTTCCGGTTAAATAAGACTGATAGGATAATGTCCAGGCCAACGCAGAGCCGATGGCCTGGATAACATGATTTGAATTGAGTTTAGGGGAGGCATTCATGCTCTGGCAACAGCTCATCAACGGATTGGCCCTTGGCAGCACTTATGCCTTAATTGCATTAGGATATACCATGGTATATGGAATCATTCAATTAATTAACTTTGCCCATGGTGAAATCTTTATGGCCGGAGCTTTTTTCGCATTTTTAATGGTCATGGTTTTGAAGGTGAATATTTTTATCGCCTTAATCCTGGCCATGGCCTTTTGTATGCTCCTGGGAATTTTTATTGAATTTGTGGCCTACCGCCGTTTGCGGAATTCCTCCCGGTTATCGGCGCTGATATCGGCCATCGGAGTCTCCATCTTTCTTTCAACCCTGGCTTTATTGGTCTTTGGCGCCGACGCCAAGGGTTTCCCGGATGGTATTTTCCCAAACGGCCAGCTGCAACTGGGGTCGGTCTCTATCTCTTTTTTGCAGATACTTATCTTTGTAGTCTCTGGTTTCTTAATGTTGACGCTGCAATTTATCGTACATCGCACTAAAATCGGCAAAGCCATGCGGGCGACATCCCAGGATTATAATACCGCCGCTCTGATGGGGGTTAATGTGAACATGGTAATCTCATTTACGTTTGCACTGGGTTCCATGTTGGCCGCTGCTGGCGGAGTTTTGGTGGGTGTCTATTTTAATGCGGTTTCGTTCAATATGGGGCTGCTGGTAGGATTGAAAGCATTTGCGGCGGCGGTCCTCGGAGGGATTGGTTCGATTCCCGGCGCGATGTTGGGCGGGATTTTACTGGGAGTTACCGAGGTTTTTACTGTAACCGTCGGATTTTCCTCCTACCGGGATGCAATTGCCTTTGCGGTACTGGTTCTGGTGCTGCTGTTCCGCCCCTCCGGATTGCTTGGCCAGAAGATTCAAAAGAAAGTGTAGGTCATCCATGGGAAATTTTTTGCAGAATGTGGTGAACCAAATTGACCCTTATGTAATGCAAATCTTAGTGAACATTGGCATCGGAATAATCCTGGCGCTGGGGCTGAATGTCATTACCGGACTTGCGGGCCAATTATCTCTTGGTCATGCGGCCTTTATGAGTATTGGTGCTTTTACCGGGGCGATTTTAACCATTAAACTTGGGATGCCCTTTGGAGTTAATTTGTTATGTTCCGGTTTTATGGCGGCACTTTTTAGTGTGCTTATCGGATTCCCAACCTTACGGCTTTCCGGGGATTACCTGGCCATTGCCACCCTTGGGTTTGCCGAAATATTGAAGGTGGTTTTTTTGAATCTGGATATTACCAACCGGGCATTGGGTCTTTCGGTGCCCCCGCCTTATTCTTCAATTCCTCTCCCGGTTTATGTATTGATAAGTGTTGTTCTGGCTGTGACTGCATTGGCTTTAATGCAGGAATCACGTTTTGGACGAGCCTTGAAAGCAATCCGGGAGGATGAGATAGCAGCGGAGGCAATGGGAGTCAATGCTACCCGGTATAAAATACAAGCTTTTGCAATCGGCTCTTTTTACGCCGGAGTCGGAGGGTGTTTGTACGCTCATTTTATCGCCTATATCAACCCATCGGACTTCGGTTTTTTAAAGTCCATCGATATTTTAAACATGGTCGTCCTGGGAGGACTCGGGAGCATTCCGGGAGTCATCCTGGGAGCGTCACTCCTGACCACCGCTCCTGAATTTCTGGGGTTCATGAAGCAATACCGGATGCTGGTTTACGGTATTATTTTAATCATTTTGATGCTTTTCCGTCCCAACGGACTTTTAGGCGGGGTCAGCTTTAAGGAAATGGTCTTAAAGATTTTTCGTAAAAGAACCCAGCCTAGCCGCGCATAAACAATAAAATTAACCACAGAGGTCACAGAGTATTTTCAGAGATTATGGGAGGAATCCATGACGGTTCTGGAGTTGGATAAAGTTAGCATCCGTTTTGGCGGCTTGGTGGCGGTTAGCCAGGTCAGTTTTAATATTCACGCGGGAGAGATCTTGGCACTCATCGGTCCGAATGGCGCCGGAAAAACTACGATTTTCAACTTGATTATGGGCTTGTATAAACTGACGGACGGCAAGATTCTTTTTAAAAACATCAATATCAGTAGCCGCAAACCCCACCAAATCGCTGCTCTGGGGATCGGACGCACCTTTCAAACCATTCACCTCTTCAATCAACTGACGGTTTTTGATAATGTGCTCATCGGCGCTCATACCCAAGGAGGACGGAACATGACCGGCGCCTTGCTGAAGTGGCTTCCCGCCATCGCAAAAGAAGAAAAGGATCTGCATGAATTGGCGTTTCGTTGCCTGCAAATGGTGGGCCTGGAGAAAAAGCGGGACGCGCTGGCCAAAAATTTGCCTTACGGGGAACAACGCCGTTTGGAGATTGCCCGGGCGCTGGCGCTAAAACCGTCATTACTGTTGCTGGATGAACCGGCTGCAGGCATGAATCCCCAGGAAACCAAAGAATTGATGGAACTGATTCATGTGATCCGTAATTCAGGGATTACCATTCTGCTGGTTGAACATGATATGAAATTTGTAATGAAGATCTCCGACCGGATTGTGGTTCTGGATTATGGAGCTAAGATTGCCGAAGGGGTTCCCGAGGAGATTCGGACCAGTCCATTGGTTATCCAAGCTTATCTTGGAAAGGTGGGGGCCCGCTGAGATGTTAACCATCCGCAATTTATCGGTCAACTACGGCGCTATCAGAGCTTTGACCGGTGTTTCGCTCCAAGTTCAAAGAAGGGAGATCATTGCTCTTATCGGGGCCAATGGCGCCGGAAAAACCACTGTTCTTAATACTATCTCCGGGATTGTTCCGGCAACAGGCGGTACGATTATTTTTGAGGACCGGGATATTACCCGGATTCCACCGCATAAAATCGCGGCAGCGGGGATTGCTCATGTGCCGGAAGGCCGGAAAGTCTTTCCCCGGATGACCGTGATTGAAAACCTGGAGATGGGAGCCTATATCCGCAGGGATAAGGAAGGGATCAAAGCGAGTTTTCAAGAAGTATTCCAACGCTTTCCCCGCCTTTCCGAACGCAAAAACCAGCCGGCGGCCACTTTAAGCGGTGGTGAGCAGCAAATGCTGGCCATGGGCCGTGCATTAATGGCCAAACCGCAATTGGTGCTCATGGATGAACCGTCCATGGGCCTGGCGCCTTTACTGGTGGAGACCATCTTTGAGATTATAAAGGAGATCAACCAGTCCGGAACCACCATTTTATTGGTGGAGCAAAACGCCCATATGGCTTTATCTATTGCCCACCGGGCCTATGTTTTGGAGATCGGGGAAATCGTCCTCAATGGAAATGCCGCTGAACTGGCCGATAATCCGGAAGTGCGCAAGGCTTACTTGGGAGAATGAGGGTTCATCGCCGCTGCCACAGACCGGAAGGTCACTGAAACCAGCACTACCGCTCCGCCAACCAAGGCCCATTTCCCCGGAGTCTCCCCCAGTAAAATCAATACCCAGATGGGATTTAAAATAGGTTCGATAACAGGTATCAAAATGGCTTCCAGGGCCGTGACATGCTTTATTGCCCGGGCATAAAGGATATAAGAGAATCCCAGTTGAAATACTCCAAGCAAAAAAAGACCGAGCCAACCCGTGGCCCCCGGAGCGGACCCGAACATAAACGGCAATCCGATAAGGACTGTCAGGATATTCCCTAGAAACAGGGATTCCAGTGGGGAACCGTCTTTTTGTTTCCGGAGGAACAGCGCCAAGCCGGCAAAGGAAACCCCGCTTAAAATGGCAACCATATTTCCCCACCAGCCGCCGGCCGAGAGGTTATCCAGGAAGAATAGGAAAATCCCGCCTAAGGCTGTAATAATGGTAAGCCAGTCCCGGCCGGTGGTTTTTTCGCCCAACAGGAAGTTGGCGAAGAGCGCCACATAAATCGGGGCGGTGTATTGAAGCAGAATGGCATTGGCGGCAGTGGTCATTTTATTGGCGGTAACAAATAAAATGACGGTGGCTGCATAGAAAAAAGCGGCGCCAATCTGGGAGCGGGACCAGGTAAATTTCATTTTCCGCTGAAACAGCAACATTACCACTGCGGCGATAGCGCTGCGCATCCCGGCAATGGCCATGGGATTCCAGGGAATCCATTTGATCAATAAGCCGCCCAAACTCCATAACAAGGCGGTGATAACTAATAACATAATAGCTTGATAACGTTCCCGGTTCTGAGTTTCCATTGGCAAAGCCGCCTATATCGTTTGAATATTTTGCGTGCATCGTTTAATTCGGTTTCGCAGTTGAAATTCCTGCTGTAATCGGATACAAGTTGAATCACATAGATATCATTGAGAGTTAATAATTATAATAAGTGAATTGTGGTAAAGCCGAAAATATTTTAAGTGGAGGATGTCAATGAAACATCGGATGATATTCCTGATACTAGCGATTATCTTCAGTTTCACATTCGCAACCACAACGTTCAGCGCTGATATCCTCCACCGCCTTACTCACAATGATCAATACGCTTTGATATTGGGACAGGTAACCAAGGCTGATGAATCAACCTCTGAGATCTCCGTCGCCCGAATCATCAGCGGCCACCGAATTCCCGCCCGGATATGGATTCGGAACCCTCAATCCAGTCCACCGAAACCGGGGGAAAAAATACTGGTTTCATTGGAACGCGGAAACGATCATTATCAAATTCGCTGGGGCCTTTTCCGGGTCTCGAGCCTCGATCCGAAACAGCTAAGAATCATCAAATCCACCTGGCCCAAAGGCGACCAGGCTGCTTTAGAACATTACATTCATTCCAGTGGTGTGGAGCGTGATTTTTTCTTTGTACATGATTCGGCTTTTCTTCGTTATCCGGACGGGACCTTTACCCGAATCTATCCGGAGCTACCGGTTCAACAAAGAAATAAACATTTCCGGTTAATGATTTGTCCCGAACGGTGGAACTATCGTTTCACCGACTCTTCCGCTCCCGGCATCGGCCTTTACCCAATTTATTACCTAAATTCAGAGAAGCTCCGGTATTGCTGGCGGACCAATTACGGCCGGTTCTCCCGCTGGGAACCCCCTGACTACCGGGTGATCCCTTTAGGAATGACCGCTACAGTCTCCGGTTGGGGGAAAATTTACTGGACTCCTTCGATAACTCAAGAACCTATCCCGAAAGAGGGGATCAAGATTAGCTTGACCGTAAAAGATTCCAGGCGTCAAACAAGTTATGAGCAAACCGTTATTGGGATTGAGGCAAATGCCAAGATTTTTCGAGTGAAATAGTGATGGTATAATCCGGCTTTATTTGGCGGACAATCTCTTCCGACTCAACCGCAACGATATAGTCCATCCGGTTTTTGCCCACATATCCGGCGGTAACCCTCAGTCCTTCCAGCAGTCCTTCTGGGGGTCCGACCGGTTCCGGAGGATCGCCGGGAAAATTCGTGACGATCCAACGTTCTTTTTAAAGGCGGTTAACGGGTCGCTTTGAGTGTAAGATCTGGCTGCCACACTTTCGGCCAGTGCTTTGGTTTCCCATAAAATATGGGCGCCGGCCGGGGTGGCGTGGCCGTATAAATCCACCTCCTCACCGGGAACCGGTGGTGGGTGATTAATAGTCCAAATAATATCATGCTTACCAGTATCATGTAAAGATCCACAAGTAGATGATTTCTTATCCGGTATGGCTCAATTCCGAGTATACACTCTCACATAGTCCACGGTAAAATAGTCCGGATAGATTGCGGCTGAAGGGTCATTTGCCCACCAGATGCTGGTGGCCCATTCTTCGGTAGATATTTCACCGGATATTTTTATGTATTCCGGAGTTTTGGATACGCCGCCGTCGGTGGTCCGCCAGGTCTCCTGACCGTCTACGTAAAATACATATTCGGTTTCCGACCAGTCCAGCGTGAAGGTATGGAATCCTTGAAGCAAACCGGGATATTCAAAGGGATGGCCGGAGGATTTATGGTCGGATCCATAACCGTCCCAGTGCAAGGCGTGTTGTGTTTTTTCAGTCCAGCCGAAGCCCTCGAAGATATCGATTTCGGTGCCGTCTTCACCGGAGTTATTGACCTGTCCGACGGAGTCGGCCATCAGCCAGAATGCTACCCACCATCCCGGTTGGGACGGCAGTTTGCACCGGATCTCAAAGCGGCCGAATTTTTGCTCAAACTTGCCCCGGGAGCGGACCATTCCGGTGGAGTAATCGTAGCTATCGTTATCGCCATTTTTATTGTCGATCTTACGGACCCGGATGATTAGGTTCCCAGAGCCATCCAGATAGACATCTTCAGAAGACCACCAGCCATCAGGGCCGGTGTCATTATTACGCCGGTTGTAGGATAAGGATTCCCATTTGGCGGGGTCCGGAATTCCCGTACCATTGAATTCATCGCTCCAGACCAAGGTCCATTCTTGGTTAGAATTGGGGTTTTGATTGGCACCACTACAGCCGATTGTCAGGGCACAAAGGAATAACAGCAGTACAATCAGGAGATGCTTTAATTTTAGCATTTTGATCATGATTCATACTCCTGCTCATGAAAATTTAAAAAGCGGCTTCAATTAATTTATCGAGTTTCCGCCGCAAAAAGGTGAGCAGTTTGTTTATTTTTTTGATAAAGCAATCAGACAAAATCTCAAATTCGCCGTAAATATGTATAGAAGATAAAGGGGGTGGCAGGCGTTTGGAACCATCCGATTCGGGATTAATTCAAAAGTGTTTAGCGGGCAACCAGGATGCGTTTGCTGAAATCCTGAGCCGTTATAAGCGATTAATCTATAGCGTAATCTATAACTTGATGGGCGATAGCCAGGAAGTTAACGATCTGTTTCAGGAAGTATTCATTCGAATATATAAATCGCTGCATACTTATAACTCTGAATACAGCTTTGCCACCTGGGCCGCTAAAATTGCCACCAATGTATGTCTGGATAGACAGCGGCAAAAAAAATTCCACCAGGTCTCCATGGAAGAGATGGTGGAGATATCCGATAACCGGGAGAATCCTGAAGACTTATACCTGGCTAAGGAGCAGAAGCATAAAATCCGGATGGCGGTTGACGGGCTTCCCGAAAAATACCGGGTTCCGGTGGTTCTTTTCCATCAGCAGGGGTTTAGCTATGGAGAGATGGCCATTATCTTAAATCAGCCGGTTTCCATCATCAAGAACCGGTTATACAGAGCAAGATTGATGCTGCGGGATACATTAGCGGCAAACAGGGAGAAGGAGGCGGTGTCACGATGAACTGCAAAGAATGTCACCAGCAATTGATGGATTACTTTGATCATAATCGGGAGAGCAAGGGGTTGCAGTTATTGCATTCTCATCTAGACTCCTGCCAAGGCTGTCGTGAATTATTTGACGAATTAACAGTGATATTGGGTACTCTGGAAGCAACTTCAATGGTGGAGCCTGAATCGGGGCTGGAGAAAAAAGTTATGAAAAGGATTCAATCATTACCGGTGTTGGTTAAACAAGGTGACGACGGGTTGTCAAAAATGTTTATGGGTTCATTATCAGTTATCTTTACCCTAATCCTTTTGATTAGTACGCCAATTCTCAATCATATCAGTTTTCTCGATATGCTGATTCATGGCAGGAGTTTTATATACCGTTTGTCCGGTATCGTGTTGGATTGCCAGATCATTTATCACTTTGTTTCCGGTTTGTTTTCGACATTTTTATTCTCTCTACTTCAGCAAATCCAAAGTGTTTATACCATCGCGCTGTTTATGACGGTTTTTCTGGGCGTAAAAGCCGTTTACGGTAAACTGGCCGTTGTGAAAAACGGCTCTATTTAAAAGGAGTCGTGGAATTGTGATCACCTAAGCTTAGAAATAATGAATATCACAATTCAAAAAAACGGTATGCATCGGTTAGAATTAGGCTTTTTCACACCGCTTTTCGTAATGATAAACTTTTATTTAATAAAGAAAGGAAGTAGTTCAAATGACGAAAAATGCGTTTCGGAATGGGCTTCGAAAAAGCACCTGGTTATTATTGGCCGTTATGTTTCTGGTTGGCTCGGGTTTTGTTTTTGCTCAATCCTCGGCGACGGTTACCATTGCAAGCGGAGAGGTTATAGCCGGAGATAGGTTTGCCGGAGGGCAAGTAATTACTAACGAAGGAACAATTAAAGGTGATTTTTTCTTTTGGGGTCAAACGATTACCTCTAAAGGGATTGTGGCAGGCGACGCCATCGGTATGGGGCAGGATGTAAATCTCTCCGGTGAAGTTATGGGTAATGTCCGGGCTGGTGGGGGCACTGTCGCTTTGGGAAGTAAAGTAGGAAAAAATGTGAATACAGCCGGCGGGGTTATTAGAATAACTGACGATTCGGAAATTGGAGGTAATTTAATCGCATTCGGCGGTCAGATTACTATCAACGGGAAAGTCAAAGGAAACACCTTGGTTGGCGGAGGCAATATAACTTTAAACGGGGAGTTTTTCGGGGATGTGAGCATCAATGATTTTGGAATTGATGAATCCAAGGTTCAGAAGGACGACAACGCCAGTTTGAAAGTGCTTCCGGGCACCATTATTCACGGCAAATTAAGATTTCGGGGCGGTTCCGCCGAAATTGACAAAGGGGCTCAGATAAACGATTTTCAGTGGATTAAATCCAAAATCACTCCGCAAGAGAGGCAAAAGCATGAAGTATCCAAGTATATTTGGAAATTTGTTAGGCTGCTTTTTACGACCGCTGTTTACTTCTTGCTAGGATTGCTATTATTTAAACTATTCCCGGGAATTATCGCCAGAACCGCGGAATTTACGGCCCGGAAACCCTGGAATTCTATTGGTTACGGCTTAATCGCTTTCATTAGCATGTTTGCAGCATTCATTGCCTGTATCATTTTACTGGTGATGTCGCTCCTTATGTCACCGGCATTCGGTTTAATATTTGGTGTGGCGGCGACAGCTTTCTATATCGTATTGTTTTATCTGGCTGGAATCCCTGCGGCAATCTGGCTGGGAGGTTTGATAGGGAATAAGAATACGAATCCGGCCTTTCGGTTTGCCATCGGTCTGGTTATTTTGAATTTTGGTTTGTTCATCCTGGATGTACTAGGCAAGGTGCCTACAGTGGGTCCGATTTTCCCGGTGTGTGGCTCGATAATCCGGTTCGGTGCGGCTATGCTTGGAGCAGGGGCTTTGTTGTACGCTATTCGCCAGATTTATCTTGCAACGAAAGAAGGCGAAGTTCAGTAATCGAATAAAGCTAAAAACCAGGGCTGAATAAGCCCTGGTTTTTTAATGGTTTTCATTGGGCTATGCAGTATAAATCTGCTTGATGACCTCTTCAATACTAATATCATTAATATTGATATCACGGACAGGGAGAGAACTGATGAGCTGATTTAATTTGGATTGGATGCTCCCGTTTTCCGGCTTGATTTCGACAGTAACATCAAGGGGATTAAAGGAAATCAGCTTAAACCCAGCCAGCATTTCCATGGTAACGGGTTTGGCGAATTTAATCTCCACGGTTTTTTTATTGGAAACAAAGGATTTCATATTGTGCAGGGTTCCGTTATAGATGATGCCGCCTTTGTTAATCACCGTTACATTTTCGCATAGGTCTTCAATATCGGCCAGATCATGGGTAGTCAAAATAAAGGTGGTTCGCTTTTTTTGATTGGTTTGTTTGATAAAACGGCGAATCGCATCTTTGGATAACACATCCAGGCCGATGGTCGGCTCATCCAAAAATACTAGCGGCGGATCATGCAGCATGGCACATACTAACTCACATTTCATTCGTTCTCCCAGAGAAAGTTGCCGCGTTGGCCGGGTTATTACATTGCCAATATCAAGGATCTCCTTGAAATATTCCAGGTTTTCACGGAAGACTCTATCTGGAATGCGGTACATTTTGCGATTTAGCGAAAAGGTATCAATTGGAGGTAAGTCCCACCATAGCTGGGACTTTTGGCCGAAGACCACCCCGATGTGACGGACATATTCCTCTCGTTCCAACCACGGGGTGAAACCCATGACCTTTACAAGGCCGGAACTTGGGTGGAGCACTCCGGAAAGAATCTTGATGGTGGTGGATTTACCGGCGCCGTTGGGGCCGATTAGGCCTCTGATTTCACCTTTAGCGATTTGAATATTTATGCCGGAAACCGCCTCAACATAGACATACTTCCGGATAATGAGCGACTTGAGTGAAGAAAAAAGGCCGGTTTTTTCCCGTTGGCTTACTTTGAAAGTACGCTTTAAATTCTTGGCGTCGATGATCAATTCGTCCATTTACTTATCCACCTGCGCTTGTATATTTTTTTAAACAGTGGTTCCAAAATATCAGGCTAAGCTGGAAAATTATTAAACAGGTTATATAAGCTACCAATATCTTCATATCAATTCGTTTGAGCAGGACTTGAGCCGGGATGTATATCCAGATGGCGAACGGAATAAACGTAACAAAAGCAATCCGGATTACTTTAGAAAAGATCTCCACCGGATAGTGGGAAAAGTTAAGCAGATTTTCGAGGAAGTCATTGAACCGGCCCATTTGAACGATCCTGATCAAAATCCCGCAAAACAGGATATCGAAAGCCATATTAAAGAGCAGCCCGAAGATCAAACATAATATCACTAACCCGATTTGTATTAAACCGATTGCTAAATGCAATGACCCGGTTGCCATAATTGTAATGGCCAGTCCGGCAAGGATGGTTCCCAAATAGTTCGAATTAAAGCCGCTGGTAAGAATGATCCCGATGGGAGGATAAGGCTTCAGAAGAAGCCGGTCGAAGTCACCTCGCCAGATCATGTCCATGGTATTTTGCTTAAGATCGCCAAAAGCCGTGCTCCGGATTCCGAGCCAGATTAACATCAGGCCTTGGAATAAAACCAGTTGTTGAATACTCCAACCTGGATAACCTTGGGTTTGGGTAAAAATCAGGTACTGAACTAAAGGGCCAACTCCGGAGATTAACAACGACACTACTGTACCGACAATGAAGTTAAACCGGTATTCCATGCTGCGAGCAATGCGTAGTTTACTGTTCCACAGAAAGAAACTTAATAATCTCAAAGTAGTTTTCATGATTAACCACCCACCGCGCCATATTTGGTAACGGCCTTTCGCCACAGGAACTTGCAGAGCAGATACATGATTACCACCCATAACAGTTGCATCAGGAATATATATGCAAGCTGGGTAAATCCGCTTACGGATGCCTTATTTAAGAAAAACTGTACCGGCCAATAAAACATATACTTGAACGGGAGAAAATCAAATATTTTATTCAGCCAGTCCGGTAAAAACTCCAGCGGAATGACAGCCCCGCCGATGATTGACATTAAAGTGACCCGGATGTTGATGATCGAACTGTTGCTTTTTATGAGAAACGCGGATAATCCCAGCAGGTAATTGAACAAGTAATACATGAGAAATGCAACCGTCGCCAGAAGTATAAATTTGCCAAGAGAAGCGATTGTGAGGAAACGGGGGAAAAAGATCACGCTATAAAGTACAATTCCGGGAATGAATTCAAAAAGTACCCCCACGATTCGTAATGCGATTGCATTGGCAAGCTCAAAACGGAACAGGGAGACCGGCCGTATCAGATCGACGGTCAGATCGCCACTTAAAATTTTATCGGAGATTCGGGCATCGGTAAAATTCCAGATAAAAACATAAATAAAATTGATAGTCGTAAAGTACCAAATCATTTGATCGAGACTGTAACCTTTAATGAATTGGGCATGATTATACTTGTAAATACTGGTGAATAAGGCAATATGAATCAATAATACAATGGGCTGGATGATTAAAGTGATGGCAAAACTCCATTTATACTGTATAAAAACTTTAAAATGCATCCGGATAATTTCCAGGAAAGAACTCATAACGTCCTCCATTAGCTTTCGGGAAAGGATGATGTATTATTATAACTTACTGGATAGAATTGGACAATATTATCAAAAAATGTTAACAATCTTCAAGTCATACATCAGTAAAAAACCGCCGATACACCGGCGGAAAATTAACGGTTCGTGACCCAAATGGACCTTTATTTGCCTATGGGGTTAACGACCCTATAGGCCTGCTAACCCCATAGATGTTTGACTTTAGGTGGAGAACCACCTATTCCCTTCAATCACATCAATCATCCCCTTTCAAAAGGATTTAGCCGCGCGGCTAATTCTATTATCTTACATATCTGCCGGATAAACAAGATAAAGAATGGGTATAGCGATTTTTTATCAATAAACAATTCCATCAGTTATTTTGGTTGGATTCAATATCTCCCGGAATGCTTCTCTGGGCACACTCTTTGGAAAGGTGCTCAAACTGTTTCAGGTTATTAGATATTTTCCGGCGTAACTCGAGGTGGAGACCGCCGTTTAACTCTTCCAAAGCCCAAATTACAGCGCCCGCCACCGGGGGTACATCCAAAAGGATGAACCGTACCGGAACTGGAATCAGCTTTCGGACTTCCGCTGTAAAAGTATCAGCCAGGGTTGGGTTTTCGCCTTTAGTGTATACGGAACCGGCCATGATAATATCAATCTCTGATTCGCCTGTAAAGTTCAGCTTGTTGAAAGCACCGACAACGGAGAGGGCGGTCTGCCTTCCGGTGTGCCGTAATAATTCGATGGCAACCTCATCTCCTAAACCGGCTGCTTGAAATAAAACCCCGGCGCTGATGGCCGCATCCATCCGCGGGTATTCGTAAATGGCCGCCACTAATTGCTCATCGGCATGGATACCCAGGGTTTTAAAAAGCATATCTTTCAGTAGTGTTTTCGGGCCGCAACGATATATGGAATCGTATACTTTACGGACGATCATCCCGCTTAAAAAACCGCCGCCGGCTTCATCCCCGAAGAAGAAACCGGTACCCCCGATTTGCAGCCAATTACCCCGGGGGTCAATCCCGGCGCAAGTGGTTCCGGTACCGTTGATGCTGCAAATGCCACATCCTTTTTCCGAACCCGCCTTGATTCCCAGAAATGCATCATTACAAACCATGAACTTTGGAAGACCGATGGCTGCCACGATTTGGGTAAGCTTCTCCCGCTGCTTAGGGAGATCAACCCCGGCCAGTCCAAAAATTCCGCAACTCAGGTCCCCGGGACTCAACCCCGCGGGTTTTAATAGCTCATGAACCGCTTGCCCCAATTCCGCCCGGGCTCCTTCGTAACCGTCGGGGAAGCATTCATGGCTGGCGGTTCCACGGTGCAAAAAGTTGACCAGATTGCCTTCAGTGTCAAATAAAGCGTAATGTGTCTTGGTATTACCGCCATCGACACCGATAATAAATTTATTTCCCATGGACCCTCCAGTCGCTACTTCCAAAACTGCGGCAAGAACTTACGGTGAGCTTCCAACATATCATCCAATACATATTTGGCTTTTTGATAATCGCCAATCAGGGGGTGAATCAATAAAGCATTGAGGGCGGCAGTGTAATTCCCCGCTAATCCGGATTGCACGGTATATTTCTCATATGTCTTAACGGTCTGCATCATGCGCTTGATATGTTCATTGGCAAACTGCGGCATGGGGATTGGAGAAACGCCGTCCCGGTTAATTAGCGCGCTAATCTCAACCACATCATCCGGCGCCATAAACTCCAAAGCGCCGGTATTCTTGGTATTTATCACATGAATCTCGTTTTTATCGTTATAAATTGCATCAATCAGCGATACTGCAGCCTCCGAATAAAAGCGACCGCCTCTTTGGTCGAGAACCGCCGGTTTTTCTTTCAAATCGGGCTGTTGATACAATTGCAGTAATTCTGCTTCAATCTCCCGGCAAACCTCGCCCCGGGTTTTGGGTTCGGCTTTTAAATGCTGCAACGAACGGTCGCGGTAGTAATAATAAGTCAGATAACTGCTGGGAATGGCCTGAATGGAACGGAGCAGTTCTTGGTCAAAGGGGATCTTGGGAATGTTCTTGGGACGGTAAATGGAATATTCCCCAGTTAGCTGGTCTTGCAAGATATCCTGGTCGTCACAATGTATCCCGGTAATCCAACTCAAATGGTTTAAACCAAGATAATCGACCACCAGGTCCCTGACTCCTTCGGGAACCCGCGGCATAATCTCCCGTTTCATATTTATCGGGCTGTTGCACAAACCGATGGCTTTGACACGGGTGTGATTGAGCAAGGTTTCGGTAATGATCCCCGACGGATTGGTGAAATTGATCAACCAGGCTTCGGGGCAATACTTTTCCATCATCCCGGCAATATTCATGATGACCGGTATGGAACGCAGCGCCTTCATAAAACCGCCGGCCCCGGTGGTCTCCTGCCCGATTAAATCATATTTTAACGGAATCTTTTCATCCTTGATCCGGGCGTCCAGTCTGCCCACTCTAATCTGGGTCAGGACAAAATCGGCGTTGGGTAAGGCCGCTTCCAAATCGGTGGTTAACTCGAGCCGGCAATCCATTAGGTTTGCAAGGAGCATCCGGCGGGTCAAGCCACCCACAATCTCCAGTTTGGGGAGATCAATATCCATGAGGGTAATATCCGTAACCGGGAGAACCTCTTTCCGCTGGATAAAACCGTCAATCAGCTCGGGAGTATAAGTGCTTCCGGCGCCGATTACAACTATTTTTAAGCTTTCCATGGCTAAATCTCCTTTACTGTTTATTATCCGCCCAGTGTAATATCTTGCTCATTGTACCATTGAAGCGCCTGGTAAAAGTGCTCCGGCCTAAAAGCGGGCCACATATCCTCAACCACATAAAAATCGGCATATACCGACTGCACCGGAAGGAAACCGCTTAATCTGCGCCGGCCACCCCAGCGAATGATCAGGTCAATCCTGGAAACATCCGCGGATTTTAAATGATTGGCAATATTCTTCAAAGATGTATCGGCTGTTTTCAAACCATATAAATCCCATTCCCAGCCATAATTCACCAGGAAATTAATTTTGATCCCGCCCTTGCCAAAAGTCCGGCGAGTGGTAAAGGGCAGTAATTCCTGGGGAAATACTGGAGAATCAGTATTTCCCAACACCAGCAGGGAGGCATCCTCCTGAGACAGCAACTTTACCGCTTGAATACAAGCGTCAGTGAAAGCTCTCCGTTGTTCAGCCTGCCTTTTGGTGTTATCCACGGTAAAGCCGTAGTAGGTTACTTCTTGAATGCCGGTCTGCTGGCAGAGTTTAAAAAGAGCCAGACCGGGGTCGATCCCCGCCGAATATCCTTGCTCCTTGGGCATCCCTTGATTGACGGCCCAGCGGCGGTTGCCGTCGGGAATAATTCCAATGTGATTGGGTAAGCGCATGTGGGCTCCTTGAGAAATTTACGAAAATAATTTATAATGTTTTTATCATTTAAAAAAATTATAATATAAATGAAAACGCTTTTCAATTAATATCATTCATCAGACCATGTTTTGCGAAAGTTATTTCCAAAACTCGCCCACCTCTAAGAGTCTGTACGGTTAATAGGTTTTAAAAAGTGTTACTCGCACAGAATCCTAGCCAGGAAATCTTTTCTCCTGCCACTTGTATTTCTTGAACGGTGCCCTCATTCATCAGTATCTCAACGCACCGGTGCAAGTCGGCCGGGGGCCAGCGCAGGATGGAGCAGAGTTTGCGTTCCGGTGCGGCCAGGCAATTCCGGATCGTTTGCCGTAAAAGATTGACTCTCGCTTCATCCAATATAGGTAGTTTCCCGATCACTTCGGGCGGAACCTGGCGTTCAACCAAATCCCAGGTATGTAGGGTCCATCCTTCCAAGGAGCCGCCAGCCACGGTGAGAAAGAAACGGGATTGCAAGTGTTCCAGCGCTGCGGTGAAACGGTTACGCTTTCCCCCAAAAAGATTCTTTGCTTTCAGCCACAATTCCCGGGAGTCAATGGGGCCATATTCAGCGACAATGCTTACCAAATCCTTTTCCACCAAGTTCATCCTGCCATTTTCATATTCATAATCCGGATCGCCTTCAGGACCATAAATTCTCAGAAATGAAGGGTATAACCGCCAGCTGATAAAAGTGCCGCGCCCATGAATCAGTTTGGTATAGGCGCAAGATTTAGATCCCGGCAGAGTTTCTTTCCAGGCCCAAGCCCGGTCGGTTGTGGCAAAACCGGGCCAAGGCTTAGCTTCATCCGCTTCCGAAAGGCTGGGAAGCGGGATTCCCTCAATGGGCATCAACAACACAAAACCCCGTTCGTTGATGAACCGGCAAGCTTCTTCATCATTGCGGATTTTTACGCCGCTATTTAGTTGATTGAGTTTTGAACGAGCCTTGTTAATTTTTGCCAGAGTTAAAATTGGGTCAACCATAGTTGCCTCCGCCAAAAAACCAATGTCTGGTTTACTTAAATATAAGATGGATAGCGAGATCATCCATATGCAATCATTTTACTGCAACTTGTAAAAATAATCAAATTTTTAAATTAACAAGCAGGAAATTAATTCCATAAATTGAATAAAATTTTACGATGAAATTTTATGTTTACCATTGGTAAATTGGCGGTTACTTTTATTTTGGCATAATATGGAGAGGTGTTTTATTTGAAACTGCGAGGTTATGTTTTGGTTCTACTGCTGATAATTGTTCTATGAGGCGGTTGCGGAAATTTCAGAGTGGAAAATTACACTGGTGGCTGCATCCTGATATTCAATATTGGCTTAATTTCGTTCCCGGAATAAACCTTGCCCTAAAAAGTTAAAAATTGAGACAATCAGGGCTGTGGCAAAGGCCAACCAGAAGCCGGGGATTTTCAAACTGTTCAGAAATGTGTCGGTGAGTATTACCATCCAGGTATTTACAATTAGAGTAAACAGCCCCATGGTGATAAAATTAAGCGGCAGCGTAACTAAAAACAGGATTGGCCGTATAATTAGGTTGGCGGCCGCCAGGATCAAGCCTGCCCATAGCCCGGTTTCCGGAGAAGTCATATGAATAGCGGGAAATATCTGGACTGCACAATAAAAGGCGGCTACATTGGTTGTGATTTTAATGATCAATTTTTGCATCAGATTTTTGCCTCTTTCAGATAAAATCGACATAAACCCGGACCCGGCAGGGATGTTTCGGATCCCGGACTTCCACCTCAGCCATGCGCCACTTTCCATAGCGGCGCAGTTCCCAAGTGATTTCCCGGCATAATTGCACGGCTTTGGTTGGCGTCCCGGCAAAACTATTCCAGTACCGGCGTTGTGTTCGTTGGTCATTATTTCCATTTGGCGATTGGACAGCCCATTGCAAAAAAAGTTTTTCAGCCAGCCATACTAAATCTTCAACCGCATCCAGAGCCTGATCCAGCAGAAACAAAGGGACAGGGAGTGGGAGAGTGAAACCATTTTCAAATCCAATCCGGACTACTATAAAAAAACTACGGTAATGAAGTTTTTGATTAATCCACATAGACTTCTACCCTTATCGGACCGTCAACCGGGTCTATTGCTTCCACATCCACCAGTTTGCCGCTTTCCGCCAATCCTTGCTCAATCATACGGATTAATTCTTCAATATCAATTTTTGCAAGATCAATTCCTTTTTTCTCCATTTCAAGACGGGCGGACTCCGGGATATAACTCATACCAAAAGCGGCGAATTTGGAAGCCACCCGCATGATACTCAAGGGGATATTGACATTTACCTTGGTGGCGCCTGCCGTATTGACCCGTATCCGAAAAAATTTATCGGCCAGCCGGGATGGAGCCGAGGCTGGAATCTCGGTTTGCGGTTCCGATTCCTCGAGGGCTTTTAAGAGTTCCAGGGCCTCATCGGCCTTGATTTTACCCTCCTGGACCATTTGCAGGATCTTAAGTTTTTCAGTGCTCATTTGATACGACTCCTTTCAAGATTCGGATATATTAGTCTTTGTCAAAAAATGGGGACAAGTTATTTACCAACCCGTTTCAATTGTTTAGCGGCCTCCGGAGGGGAGATCTCTCCCCGCTCCAACGCATCTAAAATTTCCTGGCGCTGTTTTTTCTCGTCATCCAGTTCTGATTCATCTTTCTCAACCCGGTATCCCAAAGCTTCAATGGCGGCATCCAAGCGGTTGCGCACTGTAGGATAGGAGATTCTCAGCTCCTTTTCCACATCTTTAATATTACCGCGGCATTTAATGAATACTTCGATGAAATCCCGCTGTTCATCGGGAAGCTGACAAAACTTGCAAGTGATAAAATCACCTTCCAGTTTGGTGGAGCAGAAAGAGCAACTTAACCGGGTTATCGATAATTCATGATTGCAGACCGGGCATATTCCCGGCGCTTTATATTTCATTATGTTCACCTGCTTCATAGCTGCTAAATTGAGGGAATATTTATTGGTATTTCCAGCTTATCATCCTTGATTAATTTTGTCAATTGATCACTTAAAAAAATTAATATATAAATTAATTTTTTTAATATGACGCTATACTTTGTATAGTATATTGAATCGAACCAGTGTTGGTAGTATATATTAACATAATTATTTTAGATTCCGTGATAAAACCATTGACCGGACAGTGAATTGAAAAAGCCAACCTATTTTCGAATTGGTTAGCTTTTTATGTACTAAACATTCTTTTGTGATAATATCCGTTCCGGACGGTATGAGAAAGTTTAACAAGAAATACCGATTTATCACTGCAACAATGAATTTTTCCAATCTAGAACTCGCTTAAATGTTAAACGATGCTGTAATGGGTAACGGGTTATGACCAAATCGGAACTGGTTTTTGAGAATAAATCGGGATAGTGTACTGCACTTAATTGGCGGGTCTTTTCAAGATACCCCAGTGTTTCCCGATAAGGCGGGACCCCCTGATATTTGTTCACGCTTCCCGGTCCGGCGTTATAGGCGGCGATGGCCAGCTCGACGGTTCCGAAACGCTGGAGTTGTTCCTCCAAGAAGGCGGCGCCGATGTGAATGTTTTTTGATATGTCCGTCCAATCATCCAGTTTATCCGGAGATAGTTGCATTAGGCCGCGGCAACCCGCAGGGCTTATGGCGTTGGTTTTATAGCCGCTTTCAATTCCGATAATGATTGCTACAAATATTGGGTCGAAAGTATTCATAATGGCAGCGTGTATTTGGAGATTATCGCAGTTATACAGGGCCATAATTCGGCTTACTTTTGCGGCAACTTGCTGTTTTTGCTTCAAAACTTGGGACTGGCCCGAAAAATCGGCAATGATACATGTGGTTGTAAATAAAAACACTATCAAGCTTCCTGAGATTATTACCTTTAAACGTCTTCCAAACAGATTTTTTCCGTAATTGCTTCTTGTCACTTCGCCGTTCGTTAAATTCAATCCATACCCGCCTTTCAATAAAATGAGAAAAACATCCGAAAATAAATATAAAATAATTTTATGAATAAATTGGAGTATAACTTAGATTTATTTTATGGTCAAGCCGGGTTGGGGAGACATAATTTATGTAAAGTTGCAACTGGAACACCTTGCCTTAAAAATTAAAAAACGGGAACAAAATCGTTAATTTTTTCTTACAGATAAAAATTGTAGACCGTTCCCGTCATTATCGGACTTCGGAGCAACAAGCAAGGACAGAGTGGGAAAAAGTAACCGGTTACGGCAGGAATGCTTGCGAATATAACGAATTGTAAGCATAAAAATAGAAAATAGGGAGCATCATGACGAAAAAAATTTGGAAGATTGCGGACAACTCCAATAAAGGTGCTGATCAACTATCAGAACAATTGGGAATATCCTTATTATTGAGTCAATTATTGATTAACCGGGGGATTACACAGTTAGAATTGGCCAAAGCGTTTTTAGCGCCGGACATGACACAATTGCATGATCCGTTTCAATTTAAGGATATGAAACGAGCGGTGGAGCGTATTTGTCAAGCCATAAAAAACCAGGAACAGGTTTTGATTTACGGTGACTATGACGTTGACGGGATTACCTCAATTTCATTGGTTATCCGGGTTTTAGGAAAGTATCTTCCTGGAAAGCTGTTGTATTATATTCCGAAACGTTTGGACGAGGGTTATGGATTACACTTGAGTTCCCTTAGCAAAGCCCTTTCCAAAGGCGTCAGTCTGATTGTTACGGTTGATTGCGGCATTAGCGCAATTGAGGAAGCAGATTATTTAAAATCCCAGGGGGTAGATCTGATTATTACCGATCATCACGAAGCGCCCTCGGTTCTCCCCGATGCTTATGCAATCATTAATCCCAAGGCACCCTCCTCGGGCTATCCATTTCAGCAGTTGGCCGGAGTTGGTGTGGCATTTAAACTCTTACAGGCAATGACCCGGTATTATCCGGATTTAGAGGAAAAATTACTGAACAATATGGATTTAGTTGCATTTGGGACCGTGGCCGATATCGTTCCGTTATTGGGCGAAAACCGGATATTAGTAAAGTATGGTCTGGCCAAGTTGCAGCATACTCAAAATATCGGCCTGCAAGCCTTGTTGCAAACCGTAGGACTTAAAGACCGGGAAATTACCACGGGCCATATCGGATTTATTCTGGCGCCCCGGATAAACGCGGCCGGAAGGATGGGTAGTTCCAGCAACGGGGTGAAGCTTTTTATCACCAATGATCCTTTGCTGGCGGTGGATTTGGCCAAAGATCTTGAAAAGGAGAACCAGACCCGCCAGGAGATTGAAAATATCGTATTGCAGGACGCTTTAGCACAAATCCGGGCTGAGCCGGATTTAGCGGAGGAACATTCGTTGGTCCTAACCGGGGAGAATTGGCATCTGGGTGTGATTGGAATTGTGGCATCGAAACTGGTGGAAATATATAATAAACCAGTTATCCTTATTGGAATGGATGGCGAGGAAGGGCGCGGCTCAGGACGAAGTATTCCCGGATTTAATCTTTTTAACGCAATTGAAGCCTGTAGTCAACATCTGATCAGGCATGGCGGGCATGAGTATGCGGCTGGAATTACCATTGCCCGACAGAGTATTGCTTCATTTAAAAAAGCTTTCCAGGAAATCGCCAAAGCCCGGTTGACCCGGGAAGATCTGGCACCGTTCTTGAAAGTGGAAAGTCTTATCGATGCCCATCATTTAACGCTGGAATTAACCCAGGAGCTGGGAAAATTGGCTCCTTACGGCCCGGCAAATCCCACCCCCATTTTCGGCTGTAAAGCCTTTCATTTAATTGAGTGTAAAAATGTGGGTGAAAACGGGAAACATATCAAGATTAAACTGGGAAAAAACAATATGGTTTTTGATGGAATCGGATTTAATATGGGTGCTGTTCAACAAGAACTGGCCAGCACCCGTGAAGTGGACGTGGCGTTTTCGCTGGAAGAAAACACCTGGAACGGCACATCTCAGGTTCAATTGAATTTAAAGGATGTTATAGCGCGGGGGTCATATTCGCATTGAGTGAACTGGTAACCATCGAGGCTTTGTTGCAAAAAGTCGGCGACGCCAAACAGGGGTCTGATTTATCAAAAATCAAAGCCGCTTATGAATTTGCGTCTGCCGCTCATGAAGGACAAAAGCGCGACTCCGGAGAGGATTTTATCCAGCATCCCCTGGAGGTGGCCATGATTGTATACGAGTTGGGGATGGATACAATCTCCATTATTGCCGCTTTATTACACGATGTGGTTGAAGACACCCAAATCCCGGCTGAGCAGATTCAAAAGCTGTTCGGGAGTGAAGTTGCCGTATTGGTTGATGGCGTAACCAAATTAAGCCGGCTGGCGTTTCAAAGCAAGCAAGAGCAACAAATGGAAAATTTGCGGAAGATGTTTTTAGCGATGACCCAGGATTTGCGGGTCATTATTATTAAATTAGCCGATCGGCTTCACAATATGCGCACACTTAAACATCTTCCCGAGGAGAAACAGAGAAACATCGCCAAGGAAACTTTAGAGATCTACTCTCCCCTGACTCACCGGTTGGGAATGTGGAAAATAAAATGGGAATTGGAGGATTTGGCGCTACGTTATTTGGAGCCGGAAGCCTATTATGACTTGGTGAATAAAGTGGCCAAAAAACGGCAGGAACGCGAGGGTTTCATCAATGAGGTAAAACAAACTTTGCAACGGGCTTTGGCGGAGATTGAAATCAAGGCGGAAGTACAGGGCCGGCCTAAACATTTTTACAGCATTTATGAAAAGATGCTGGGGCAAAGCAAAGAGTTTTCCGAGATCTATGACTTGATGGGATTACGGGTGATTGTTTCAACCGTTCAAGATTGTTACGAAGTTCTGGGAATTGTCCATACTTTGTGGAAGCCCATCCCGGGGCGTTTTAAAGACTATGTGGCCATGCCGAAGTCAAATATGTATCAGTCGCTTCACACTACGGTTATCGGGCCTAACGGGGAACCTTTGGAGATACAAATCCGCACCTGGGAGATGCACCGTACTGCCGAATACGGGATTGCCGCCCACTGGCTTTACAAGGAAAAAGGCCCGGATGATCAGGAGTTACATGAAAAAATAGCCTGGTTACGCCATTTGATTGAGTGGCAGGGCGAAATGAAAGACACCGAAGAGTTTATGGAGACTCTCCGGATCGGTTTATTTATGGATGAGGTTTTTGTTTTTACTCCGAATGGAGATGTCAAGAATTTACCGGCCGGATCCACCCCCGTTGATTTTGCATACAGTATCCATACCACTTTGGGGCATCAGTGTACCGGGGCGAAGATTAACGGCAGGCTGGCGCCTTTGGATTATCAGTTAAAAAACGGCGATATAGTATATATTCTTACCTCCAAACAAAGTTCCGGTCCTAGCAGAGATTGGCTGCAATTCGTAAAGACCTCCAAAGCGAAAAACCGGATCCGGCAGTGGATACGAGAACAACGCCGGGAGGAGAACATTCAAATCGGCCGCGAGTTACTGGAACGGGAGCTTCGCAAACACGGCTATGAAGTGCATGAGAACATGCGTCAGGAAGTGATGCTGGAAGTAGCTAAAAAATTGGGATTTAACAACGTTCCGGATTTATTTGCCGCCATAGGTGATTTGAAAGTTACCCCCAATCTGGCCATTGGGAAGCTGGGACTTGAAAAGGAGACCGTCAAGGAAGCAAAGCCGGAGATGATAGAGGAAAGGCGCCGGCCGAGACGTTCAAATCAAGGGGTCAAGGTTAAAGGGGTTGATAATTTACTGGTCCGCTTCTCTAAATGCTGCAATCCCGTTCCCGGCGATGCGATTATCGGCTTTATTACCCGGGGAAAAGGCGTCTCTATCCATCGGACTGATTGTCCCAATTTATCCGGGGAGGATCAAGACCGGATTATTGAAGTGCAATGGGATCACGAGAGTAAAGGCACTTATCCGGTGGATATCGAGATAGAAGGGACCGACCGGGTGAACTTATTGACCGACATCATGAATGCTATTTCCGAAATGAATCTTTACTTAGACGCCGCCAAGGCCCGAACCAAAAAAGGGACCGCTTTCATCAATCTTACTTTGGAAATTACCCATTCGGATCAGATTCTGACTATTTTTAAGCGGGTCCGGAAGGTTGAGGGGGTTCATCATGTTTATCGGGTCAGCCGTTTGGTAAGATAAGACAGGAGTGTTTACATGAGGGCTGTTGTTCAGCGTGTTTTACGAGGCAAAGTAACCGTTTCCAATGAAGTTGCGGGAGAAATCGGACCTGGCCTGGTGATCCTCCTGGGGGTAGGCAATGAAGACGGAATGGCCGACGCGCTTTATTTGGCCGAAAAAATCGCTAACTTACGGATTTTTAGTGACCCGGACGGAAAAATGAACTGTTCGCCCTTGGAACTTGGGCTGCCTTTATTGGTCGTTTCTCAGTTTACCTTGTACGGAGATTGCCGTAAAGGGCGGCGGCCAGACTTTACCGGAGCTGCCGGACCGGATGTCGCCGAAAAGCTCTATCAATCTTTTTGTGATGAAGTATCCAAGTCTGGTTTACAAATTGTTAAGGGGCGCTTTCGTAGTCATATGATTGTAGAGATTGTAAATGACGGTCCGGTTACTATTATATTGGACAGCCACAAGATGTTTTAGATCATATTAGTTACTCTCCATGCCCGTATCATTCAAGTTGTTGAAATTTTGACCGATATCTTAAATTAAGACCGGTAAGGTCTAAAGCAGATTCCGCCAATTCCCCATCGCATTTTTTCCGGAACCTTTTGTATTATGACTTCCAAATAACATATTTTGGCCGCTTAACCTGGAGGACGAATCAATGCGACTGCTATCCATTGATAGTGTTAAGGAAAACATGCAAATTGCACGTAATATTTATGCCGCCGACGGAAATGTTTTACTGGGTGAGGGAATGGCTTTAACTCGGGGGTATATCGAACGGCTTAAAGATTTGGGCATATCTTCGGTATATATTGTAGATCATCTGACGGGTGATATTGAAGTCGATGAACTGGTTACTATTCAAACCCGGATTGACGCCACCAAGGCCGTCAAGGAGACCATGAACGGTATTCGGAAGGGCTTGGGGTTGGATGGAGATAAGGTATGCAAATCAGTGGATAAGCTGATGGATGAATTGGTAGCTAACCGGAATATCATTTATAATTTGGTTGATATAAGGGCGATGAATGATTATAATTTTGGACACAGCATTGCTGTGTGCATTTTGTCGTTATTGGCCGGGATTTTCGCCGGGTTTGGGTACCGGAAATTAAAAGAATTAGGTGTAGGCGCTATTTTGCATGATATCGGCAAAGTGTTTATTTCAGAAAAGATACTCAATAAAAAAGATAAATTGTCACCGGAGGAATATCAAGAGATTCAAAAACATACGATTTTAGGATACGAATTCTTACGCAAAAACAATCAGATTAGTGCAGTTTCAGCCCACGTAGCCTGGCAGCATCACGAACATTTTGACGGTAGCGGTTATCCGCGGGGGCTTAAAGGAAATGAGATTCATGAATTTGCCCGAATTGTAGCCGTGGCCGACGTTTTTGACGCCTTATCAACTGACCGGATATACCGGAAACGTTTTTTCCCGCATGAAGTTGTTGAATATATCCGTGACAAGGGCAAAGAATTATTTGACCCGGATTTTACCCGGATTCTTCTTGAACGGATCGCGCCATTTCCTATTGGCGCCACGGTGTTGCTAAATACCGGAGAAAAAGCCGTCGTAATGAAAGTAACGAAAGATATGCCCTCCCGGCCGTTGGTGAAAGTAATTATTGATAAAGACGGCGTGATCAATCAGCAACCGGTGGATTTGGACCTGAAAAAAGATTTGACAAAGTATATCATTGAAGAATTAAAGGATGAAGAAAGCGTTACAGGTTTATGAAACTTTATCATACCTTTTGCGTTTTAGAGGAGGATGTGTTTTAATTGAAGATAGTGCATCGTTATTGTTGTTTCCATATATTTAACTGATATTTAGGAGGGTTTTCAATGAAGAAACTGGTTGGCTTTTTAGTGATATTGGGTGCGATCATTTTACTCCTATTCATCCCGTTTGGCATGTACATCGGTTTTTCCAACAGTGTAAAATCCTTAAGCATTGATGTGGACAGCCAGATGAAACAGGTTGACAATATGTTGTTGCGGCGTCATGATTTGATTCCTAATCTGGTCAACACCGTAAAAGGATATGCTAAACATGAGAGGGAAGTCTTCACCAATTTGAACAATGCCCGCAATCAATTGGCTCAGGCTAACTCTGTTAAGGAAAAGGCCGCGGCGGAAGGCAATTTAACAACGGCGTTAAGCCGCTTATTAATGGTGGTTGAGAATTATCCCCAGTTAAAGGCGGACGGACAGTTTAACAGATTGATGGATGAATTGGCGGGTACCGAGAATCGTTTGGCGGTAGAACGGAAAAGATATAATGATCTGGTAGGACAGTATAATAAAAAGATAGCACTCTTCCCCGGCAGCATTTTTGCAGGCATAATGGGCGCTACCCCTAAGGAATTTTTTGAAGTCCCTGAAACAGCTAAAGAAAATCCGGAAGTTAATTTTGATTGATAACTAAAATGGTTATTAAATCCCGTTAATCCAGTTAATCCTGTCAAAAAAGCCTTTTCATTCCTGGTTGTGCCTTACAGGCAAGGAGGTTGATATGGTAAAACGTATAAGCCCGTTTAAATATGGTTTACTCGTGATGTTGGTTTTTGTCTTGGTTATTGCCGTAAGTTTACCGGCTTTCGGACTTCAGCCGTTTAAGATTGATCAATATGTTACCGACAAGGCGGTTCTCTTAACCGAAACGAAGCGTAGCGAACTCTCCCGTCTTCTTGACGAATATGCGAAGCAAACCAGCAATCAGATCGTGGTGATTACCATTCCGAGTTTGGAACAGGAAGAGTTGGTTGATTTCACGGAGCGTCTTTTCGAGTTAAACCGACCCGGGCAAAAAGGGAAGGATAATGGTATTATTTTACTGATAGCCGCAAAAGAACGTTCACTGAGAATTGAAGTGGGTTACGGGCTTGAAGAACAAGTACCTGACGGTAAAGCCGGCGCTATCATACGGGAGCAAATTACTCCTTACTTCAGAGCTGGCGATTATGCTTCCGGAATAACCAATGGTATATATTCACTTATTAAGGCCATTACTCCGGACTATTCCTTAGCTGTTAATGAGCTGCCGCCATTACCGGTAGAACATCAAGGCCGGGGTTCGCTTCCTTTACCGTTCCTTATTATCCTGATAATTATCGGTTTTTCGATTTTTGGCGGCATCGGTGGTTCCCAAGCGAACCGGCGCCGTTTTCGGAGAGGTTATAGTGAGCCATGGTTTTGGGGTGGCGGTTTCGGCGGTGGCAGTGGCAGTTCGGGTGGCGGGTTTAGCGGCGGTGGAGGCAGTTTTGGCGGCGGCGGCGCCAGCGGTAAGTGGTAATTGGTGGGAGGCGAGGGAATGTTTCAGCATTTTTTAAAAAAGATTGAAAAGGAACAAATTATGAATGCAATTCATGACGCCGAGCTTCGAACTTCAGGCGAGATTAGGGTCCATGTGGAGCACTGCTGCGGTTCTGATGCTTTGCGCAGGGGCCAAGAGGTATTTGTAAAGTTAGGAATGGCAAACACCGCCCTTCATAACGGAGTATTGATTTATTTGGCGGTTAAAGACCATAAATTTGCAATCATCGGCGATGAGGGTATCAATAATGCCCTACCCGCAAATTTTTGGGATGAGACGAAAAATCAAATGGAACAACTTTTCCGGGCCGGCAGATTTGCGGAAGGCGTATGTCTTGGCGTGGAGTCCGCCGGAAGACACCTGGCTCAATATTTCCCGCGTCAGGCCGATGATGTGAATGAATTACCCAATGAAATTTCGCAAGGGATACAATAATTCCCGGGGTTGAAACGATAAAGACGGGAAAATCCGGTCTTATCCAACATAATTATTTACAAAAAGCCGTTTTTTTAGGAAGGATTTGCTGCATCAATAACGAATAGCAGAATTGTATGAATATAATGCTAAATTGTTGAGGTAGTAAATGTCCAAAAGCAGCGGGCGTCCGGAACAACTTCACTTGCAATTGCAGTGGGATTATCTGAAACAACTATTATCCGCCAGTGAGGAATTGGCTTCTTATGAGGCCACGGCCTTGGCATTTTTGGGTGAGGGACTGTCATCCGTTGAGAAACATCCGGTTTGGGATGAGTTAAACCGGATTCAATAATGCTATTAAAATCATAACTACGTTTGTTTTCGCAGCTAGACCGGTTGAATAGTAAATATCCCGGCGGATAATTACCTCAGCCGGTTTTTACTTTGTGACGCGTCTTGGGCGGCGGTTCGGCCGGGGGATTTTTTTCGGTGGCGGCGATACTTGCCCGTAAAGCCTCCATTAAATCAATGATTTTGCCGGTTTCCCGCTCCGGCGTTCGGGCGATCTCCCCACCGCTAATTTTGCTTTGGATTAGTGCCATTAAATCTTCACGATAGCGGTTGGTGTATTTCGCGGGATCAAAATGGCCGGATAAGTTGGCAATTAAGCTATTTGCCATTTTAATCTCGTTTTCATGCAAAGCCGGTTCAAGTTGTAACCCGGTCAGTCCGGCGGTGGATCTGATTTCGTCCGGATAGAAGACAACCGCCATTAGAATCGCATTTTGATAAACACGGAGCACGGCTAAAGTTTCCTTGGAACGGATCATTACTTTGGCCACTGCGATTTTTCCTGTCTCCAACATGGCCCGTTTTAAGAGTGCATAAGCTTTTTCTCCGCCTTGGCCGGGCTCCAGGTAATAGCTTTTCTCAAAATAAATGGGATCAATTTCAGTTAGGTCGACGAAATCCATAATATCAATTGTTTTGCCACTGCCATCCGGAATTTTGGCAAAATCCTCTTCGTTCAAGACCACATATTGGCCTTTTTGAAACTCATAACCCCAGACGATCTCCTCCGGACGTACTTCCACATTGCAGGTCGGGCAGCGCCGTTCGTATTTGATGGGAGTTTTACATTTTTCGTGCAGGTAATTGAATTTAATCTCCTTTTTTTCAGTGGCGGTATACAGCTTGACCGGGACATTCACTAGTCCGAAACTAATCGCGCCTTTCCATAAATTGCGCATGAAAAACACCTCGTTAGTATTATTCCAATAGGAAAAACGGTTATTCGTTATCTGGCTATTTAGTGGCTAGTGTCTTAACGATATATACCGGTTTTAACCGGCAAGGTCTTTGTCAGTCCTCCTATTAATTAATCCTGCAAATCCTGGTCAAAAACGCATTTAAAAAAGCACCTGGCAAGGTGCTTTTTTAGGTTTTCATATTCAGTTTTATGAAGCTTGATCTTTAAACTCAGTATCCGGAATTCCCCGCCGGACTGACATTTCATGGATGCGGGACGGTTTTAGTACGTCCTTTAAAAAATCAATGGCTTTCTGCGTCATACCGCCTCCGCAAGTGTACACGTCAATTGCGGCGTATCCACGTTCCGGATAAGTATGAATCGAGATATGGCTTTCCGATAATAACAGGAGTCCCGTAAAACCCTGGGGGCTAAACTTGTAAGATTCCTCACCAAGGATAGTCATATTGGCGCTTTTAGCAGCTTGTCGTAAACTGTTCATTAATAGATCAGCATCATCGAGCTTTTCGAACTGGCACCCCCAGAAATCCGCCAGAACGTGAGCACCTACAGTATCAAAAGTCTGCATTCCCCTCACCCCTCTTGAATGAAATCTTCTGGTCAGGAAGAACATTTTGACCCATAAGCACCCTGATTTCCCTTTACCCGATGATGCGCTCGGCTTGATAAACCGCTAGGCTCGCCTCGGGATATATGTTAGATCAGGAGAATTTAATTGGAACGGAGTAATTTCACGCTCCCCATCATTTTTGCAAACAAGCATATAATAACAAATCTATTTCCGGATGTCAATTACTTGAGTGAATTTTTTTACTAAAGAAACTTTAAAAAAGGTGTAACCAAAAACCAAATGAATCCAGTGCTCGAGTTCGATTGATTATTATGCGAAGATCCCGGAATGAACGAATGATTTCAGCCTTAAAAACACTTGTCCCTGATGCTTCTAGTTTTTGCCGAGACTGAATATCTTATACCACTAGCGTCTCAATGGATACATCATCAATAAGCACCAATTAATACATAATAACTTACCGAAATTACAGCTTCCCCAATATTTTTTACCCTACCGGTGGTATAGATGGAAGACGGCTAGTAATTTGTCACATAAATAGCTATCAAATTTTCCGGTGATAAATTACTTAAGTAGGCCTCTCTCCGCCAATTTTGGAATGCAATTTATTTACGTGACGCTCTACTAGAATTCCGCAGGAGGTAAATCCATGACCCGCAAGCGTCTGGTCATTATTTTACTGCATGGAAAACTATTTATTTTATGGGGGCTTCTTTTTTGTATTGGATTTGGGTTTTGGCTGCTGAATCAACCGGCGATCTGGACCAGTATTCCATTGGCCTCCTTTATATCCGGTCGCATAGTAGCTATTGATGCCGGACATGGGGGGGGAGACCCGGGAGCCAAAACAAAATCCGGACTCGCGGAGAAGCATCTCAATCTGGATGTGGCTTTACGATTGAAAAAATATTTGTCCAGGGTTGGAGTATACTGCATAATGATTCGCGAAACGGATATTGATTATTTTGAAGCGGCTAACGGTACCAAAAAGCAGCGGGATTTGAACCACCGGGTTCATATCGCCAATGAAAGCAAAGCCGATATTTTCATCTCAATTCATGCCAATAGTTTCCCTCAAATTATCTATCACGGCGCGCAAACCTTTTTTAACAAGGAGAGTCCCCACTCCAAAAAACTGGCCGAAGCGATTCAGGCACAGTTGGTGAGGCGTTTGGGACCAAATCACCGCAAAGCTAAGAGTGGGGACTACAGAATATTGAATTTTACGAAGATGCCCGGAGTCATTGTGGAAATCGGATTCCTTTCCAATGAGGCGGAAGCGAAGTTATTGGCGACTGAATCGTACCGGGAGAAACTTGCCGCAGCAATATACTTTGGAATCATTGATTATTTCTGCAATAATGCCCAGAAGCGGTAATTATTTCATTGAAATAAAGGAAATCGGATGGCAATAACGAAATTTTTAGCAAAAAGCAAATCAGGAGATTTTGAAATGAAAGCGGAAATCATCTGTATCGGGACGGAGTTATTGCTGGGCCAGATTGTAGATACTAACGCCGCCTTTTTAGCCAAGGAACTGGCTGGTTTGGGAATTGATTTATACCACAAAACTACAGTGGGGGATAATCTGGAACGGGTGGCGGCCGCCCTTGAATTAGCCTGGAGCAGGTCTGATTTGCTGATTCTATCGGGGGGATTGGGACCGACGCAAGATGACTTAACCCGGGAAGGGGTTGCCCGATTGCTCAATGAAGAACTTGAGTTTAACTCGGAAGCGTGGCGGCAGGTAGAGGCCTACTTTCGGAAAGTACAACGTTCAATTCCGGAAAGCAACCGGCGTCAGGCCATGTTTCCCTCATCGGGAAAAATTATTCCAAATCATCTAGGAACTGCTCCCTGTATGCTGGTTGAAAAAGGTCGGCAGCGATTGATAGCTTTGCCCGGTGTTCCTTTGGAGTTGAAAGGGGTATGGGAGCTTCGAGTTATTCCGTATCTACGACAAATATTAATGTCGGAAAATAAACAGGTACTTACTTCACGGGTTTTGAAAATAGTAGGTATCGGTGAAGCGGCTCTGGAAGAGAAAATTATCGATTTGATCAAAAGCCAATCCAACCCAACCATTGCTCCATATGCCGATAAAGGAGAAGTTGCCCTGCGGCTTACCGCCAAAAGCGGTTCTGAAACGGAGAATAACCGCTTGTTGGGGCTGATGGAGGAAGAAATAGCGCAACGGGTTGGCGAATATATTTACGGATATAATGCTGATAATTTAGAGGTGGTCATTGGTAGGCTTTTAAAAAAAGCCGGCTGGTCTTTGGCCACTGCCGAGTCTTGCACCGGCGGCCTGGTTGCTCACAGGATTACCAATGTTCCCGGTAGTTCGGAATATTATTTGGGAGGAGTCAATTGTTACAGTAATTCGCTAAAAATCAGCGTTCTCGGTGTTTCCGAAGCAACCATCAGGGAATATGGAGCGGTTAGTGAAGAGGCCTCCAAAGCCATGGTTACCGGGGTTCGCAACCTGACCGGAGCAACCGTTGGTCTATCTGTAACCGGAATCGCCGGTCCGGGGGGCGGTAGCACCCAAAAATCGGTTGGTTTGGTCTACCTGGCAGTGGATATCAAGGGACGGATTATAGTCGATAAACGGATTTTTCCGTATGACCGCATTGGAAACAAAGAAGCCGCAGCACAGGCGGTTTTGAGCCTTCTGTGGAAAGGTTTGGCTTCGAAGAACAGTTATTAGTTATTGGTAATTGGTTATTAGTTTTCTAGTTAGCTAGTAAAATGTTCTCTAAATAACTTAGCAGTATAACTTAAGAACGTTTTACTAAAGTAGAGCGTTTCCGCCATTTCTGAATGCCGTTTATTTACGATGCGCTCTACTAGTGATTAGTTATCTTGTTATCAAGTATCAAAAGAACTGACGAACCAGTACTTTGTCAACACAAAAACTGCGAGAAATGCAATTACAAAGTACGGAAGTAGAGCACATTTTAAAATTTTAGTACTATAGATTAAGAATTGACGCTCTATTAGTAAACTAGAAAACCGGGAAACCAAATGGAGAGTGATGCCGTGAGATTGTTTGTAGGAGTTCATTTGGGGAGCGCTATGAAAACGGAGGTCATTCATTTTATTGATAGCGCCAAAAAGAACTATCCATACTTAAAATGGACGAGCCCAGAGAATCTCCATTTTACGCTGAAGTTTTTCGGGGAAATCCCCGGTTCTAGATTAGCCGATATTAGCGAAGCGCTGCGTCAAGCCGCGGCTCAAAATGAAAAATTCGAGATTCAGTTGGGAAAAATCGGATGCTTTCCGGCGCGGGGAACTCCCAGGGTTGTTTGGATTGGTATATCCATGGGAGATAAGCAATTGATCGAGCTCGGGAACTCCATTGACACCGCTTGCTTCGGACATGGCTTCCCTAAGGAGGAGCGCCCTTTTAGTCCGCATCTGACCATTGCCAGGTTTAAAAATGAGTCGACTGATTTTAAATTCTTTGAACCTTGCGTTCAAATTACAAGTAAGTCAATGATTGAAGAGTTCTCATTAATTGAAAGCCAATTGTATCGAACGGGACCTGTATACCGGCAAATTGAAACATTTCGGTTGCAGAACTAAAAATTCGTAAAATCAAAAAAATAACCGCTCTTTGTTTGACAGGAAGAAATTAGTCTGATATACTTAAATAGAACACATGTTTGGGTAAAGAACGTTTTTATTGCTTTATATCGGGGATAATTGTGGAAGGAGGTATTCTGTTGTCGGATAAACAAAAAGCATTGGAAGTTGCTTTATTGCAAATTGAAAAACAGTTCGGCAAAGGTTCGATTATGAAGATGGGGGATGCCACCAACAAGAATATTGAAATAATACCCACCGGGGCTCTCTCATTGGATTTGGCATTGGGAGTCGGAGGAATCCCCCGGGGAAGAATCGTCGAGATTTACGGTCCTGAGTCTTCGGGTAAAACCACGGTGGCTCTGCATATCGCCGCAGAAGCTCAAAAATTGGGCGGAATTGCGGCTTTTATTGATGCCGAACATGCATTGGACCCTCTTTACGCCAAGAAGCTAGGCGTGGATATTGACAATTTATTGATTTCGCAGCCGGACACAGGGGAACAAGCGTTGGAGATCGCTGAAGCCTTGGTAAGAAGCGGAGCGGTTGATATCATCGTTATTGATTCGGTGGCGGCATTAACTCCCCAAGCGGAGATTGAGGGAGAAATGGGTGACACCCATGTAGGATTACAAGCCCGTTTAATGTCCCAGGCGCTGCGTAAATTAACTGCAATCATCAGCAAATCAAACTCAGTGGCGGTTTTTATCAATCAAATCCGGGAAAAGGTGGGAGTTATGTTCGGCAATCCGGAAGTCACTCCGGGTGGACGGGCCCTAAAATTTTACGCCTCGGTACGGTTGGAAGTCCGTAAAGTTGAAACTTTAAAACAGGGGAGTGAAATTTTTGGGAACCGCACTAAAGTAAAGGTAGTAAAGAATAAGGTGGCGCCACCTTTTAAAGAAAGTGAATTTGATATTATATATGGGGAAGGAATATCGAAAGCCGGTTGTATTTTAGATATGGCTGTTGATCTCAATATTATTAATAAAAGCGGTGCTTGGTTTTCGTACGGCGATAGCCGGATAGGGCAAGGCCGTGATAATGCCCGGGAATTCTTAAAAAAGGACCCCAATTTATTAGCAGAGATCGAAAAAAAGGTACGGACCAGTTTTGGTTTAACGAGTGAACTGGCCGTTAAAAGAGATCCGGTTCCGGCCAAAGAACTAGCCAAAGGGAAATAATCATGCCCGGGAAATCCTCCATGGAAATCGCACTAGATCTTTTAAGCCGCCGGGCTTATGTTGAGAAAAAAATGATCCAACGCTTATCCGAGTCCGGCTGTAATATGGAAGAGATTAATGAAACCCTAAGCAGGCTGCGACAGTGGGGCTACCTTAATGATCGCGAATATGGTAAAAACCGGATTGTCACTCTGCAATCCAGGCTGAAAAGCAGGGCGTTTGTTGAGAATGATTTACGTATAGGCGGGTTGGAATCCGGATTAATTAAAGAGTTAATGAATTCTTATTACCCGGAACTGCTTGAAATTCAAATTGCGCGACAAATATTATTGCGAAATCCCCATAAGCAACAAAGAAATAAAGCTTGGGGACCTGCTTTTTTAATCAGATCGGGTTTCTCTGAAAATACTGTTCAACAGTGTTTCCCCGAAGTATCTTCCACTTGACACCTGTTTTAAAAAAGTTTACAATGATTTCTTGAGGACAGAACATAAGCCGAGTTCTACTCGGCTTGTTTTCTATTCATTTATCTTCCAAATATCTCATTGGCTGTAAGGCAATACCGATTTTTTAAGAATTTTCTTTGAAAATAACAAGTAGTATTTACAAACGAATGGTTGAAAACTCAGATTGATCAGGAGGTGATTGTAATAAATATAGTTCCCATCATAATAATAACGGTTGTTGTTAGTGCTGTCCTTGGATATTTCGGCAACTATCTTTATGGAATGCTGAAAATGCAGTCAGCCAAAGAAACATCCCGCAGAATGCTGGATATGGCCCGCAAAGAGGTAGAATCCATTAAGCGGGAGGCCTTGCTGGAAGCCAAGGAGGAAGCCCTAAAAGTAAAAAACGAGCTGGAACGGGAAAACCGGGAACGCCGTGCCGATATTCAACGTTTAGAAAAACGACTGCTTCAAAAAGAAGAATCGATTGACCGCAAGTATGAGGTTTTAGAAAAGAAAGAAGAAGTATTAAACAAAAAGGATGCTGAGGTCGAAAAGCTTAAAAGCGAACTCCAGGAAACTCATCAACGACATCGACGGGAATTGGAACGGATTTCGGGACTATCCAGTGATGAAGCCAAGGCTTTATTACTAAAGGATGTGGAAGAAGAGATTGGACAGGAGATTGCCATTAAGATTCGTGATCTGGAGGCAAAAGCGAAAGAAGAGTCTGACCGTAAAGCCCGGGAGATTATTTCATTGGCAATTCAGCGCTGTGCGGCGGATCACGTAACCGAAGCCACTGTTTCGGTAGTTGCTTTACCCAATGATGAGATGAAGGGAAGAATTATCGGCCGGGAAGGTCGAAATATCAGGGCATTAGAGACTTTAACAGGTATTGATTTAATTATTGACGATACTCCGGAGGCGGTTATTTTATCGGGTTTCGATCCAATTCGTCGTGAAGTGGCCCGGTTGGCGCTGGAGAAATTGATTGTTGACGGGAGGATTCATCCCGCCCGTATTGAGGAAATGGTTGAGAAGTCCCAAAAAGAAGTTGAGGCAATTATTAAGGAAGAAGGCGAACGGGCTACCTTCGAAACCGGAATTCATGGCCTTCATCCTGAAATCATTAAATTGTTGGGCCGCTTGAAATATCGCACCAGCTACGGACAGAATGTTTTGCAGCACTCTATCGAGGTTTCCCATTTGTGTGGCGTAATGGCTGGAGAATTGGGAGCGGATATTACCCTTGCGAAAAGAGCAGGTCTCTTGCATGACATTGGTAAAGCCATTAACCATGAAGTGGAAGGAACTCACGTCTCCATTGGCGCCGATCTTGCCAAGAAATACCGGGAAAGTTTTCAGGTTGTAAATGCCATCGCCGCTCATCACGGAGATGTTGAGCCCATAACGATTGAAGCTGTTCTGGTCCAGGCCGGCGATGCCGTTTCGGGAGCAAGACCCGGAGCCCGGCGCGAAACACTGGAGACTTACATTAAGCGGCTTGAAAAGCTTGAGAAGATTGCCGATTCATTTGACGGTGTCGAAAAGGCTTACGCTATTCAAGCAGGACGTGAAATCCGCATTATGGTAAAACCCGAGAAGATCGATGATGTCAATTCGGTGCGGATTGCCCGTGAAATTGTCAAAAGAATCGAAGAAGAATTGGAGTATCCCGGCCAGATAAAAGTAACGGTTATTCGTGAAACCCGGGCCGTTGAATACGCAAAGTGAATATAATATTATTATTTGTAGGGAAATCGGGAAGGAGGAGGAGATTATGAAAGGGATCTTCTGGAAAGAAGGCGAGTCCTTCTCCAATTCCATGAGTTTAATTGCATTTTTATTGGTCCGATATCCGGAGATAGGTTCTGTCCGGTTTGATCCGGTTCAGAAAACCTTGCAATTCTCGTTTGTAATTGTTAAAAAGCTATCCCTGGAGGAGTTTGATTCATTTAAGGACCAACTCATCTTAAGTGTGGGAAACATTTCTGAGTTGCAGGACCGGGATCCGGGTTTGATTGAAATTAATTATGCTGAGTACGATGGATTAACTTTTTTAGAAATCATGCGGGATATTGATTCTCTAAATCAAGAGGAAATTGCGCTGATTATTGGAGTTGTTCACCAGTTTTTTGAAGGTTTTCTGCTTTTGGACCAGGAGGAAACCTTGCAGGAGGAAGATGAATTGCTTCAAGAGGAAATGATTGAGCACATGTTGGAGGATTTAAAAGATTCGCGCCAGGAGAAAAAACTGATTGGTTTCAGGGAAGAAGGGCGCGTGCTGGTATTTAACCGGGCAGCTATACGGAAATAAAGTCGCTGATATGATTATCTGGCATAAATAGTGCGTTAAGAACCCAAAATGGGAGATAATCTTATACTGAAACTATGTTTGACTATAGATATTTATATTAATTTAATCATTTAATGAATTTACCGTAAAGAACGGAATCTCTTTCCTTTAACTTTACGGTAAATTCATCATCGAGCACGGTTTTCGGGTCGTCGCCAAAAGTAGTTCCGAGAATATATACAACAACATAAATTTTAAAGGCTTAGCGGGGGTTTATTTGCTGAAAATCTTATTTGTGGGAGATATTGTGGGCCGGCCGGGCCGCAGGATTTTGAAGGCATGTTTAGCCGAAATTTGCCATTCGGAAACCGTTGATTTGGTAATTGCCAATGGCGAAAATTCAGCAGGCGGGTTTGGAATTTCCGTAGATGTCTGTCAAGAACTGTTAACCGCGGGGGCTGATGTGATCACTCTAGGTAATCATACTTGGGATAACCGGGAGATAACCAAAGTTCTTGAACAAGAGCGCCGGGTAATACGGCCTGCCAATTATCCCGATGGAACACCCGGAGAAGGCTCCTATATCGCTACTACCGAGAGAGGTACCCAGGTAGGAGTTATCAATATTTTAGGTTTGGTCTTTTTAGAAGCACTCTCCTGCCCTTTTTTAACAGCCGACTATTATGTAAATGAAATCAAGAAAAAAACGCCATATATTATTGTGGATTTCCATGCTGAGGCGACATCCGAAAAAATGGCGTTGGGATGGTATTTGGACGGGCGTGTATCTGCAGTGATCGGAACACATACCCATATTGCCACTGCTGATGAAAAGGTGCTTCCTAAAGGCACGGGGTATATAACAGATGCCGGGATGACCGGCCCAAAACATTCTGTCCTCGGGATTGACCCTCAAATCGTGATTACTAAGTTTTTGAGCAAACGCCCCGTCCGGTTTGAGCTGGCTTCCGGTCCCATTCAGTTTAATGGTGTTTTAGTCGAAGTCAATGAAAACGGTTTAACGACGAATATAAAAAGAGTATACCGCGAGATAAATTAAGTGACTATAGCGGTTACTTTTTTATTTATGTTATTCGGCGGGGGATATTTTATCTTCTTCCAATAAGTCAAATATCCTGGCTATAATTGCTTAAAGGTAAACTCATAAGCGACTAGAACTTATACCGGGTACTAACCCTCAAAGTTTCAAATCTAATCTGCAGGAGGGAGACCCATGGAACTAGTTGGCAAAAGGATTTATCTACGGCGTTTATTGGACGAAGATTTAGCGCAAATGGTGATCTGGAATCGGGATCCCGAAGTTCAATTCTTTGTTGACTGCGATCTTCCTGGTAAACTTGAGGATCTGCAACAATGGTATAAAACGAATATACCGGATCCGAATTATCGCATATTTATAATTCAGACCTTGGATGGTAAAATCATCGGTGACCTGGAATTGGATCATATTTGCTGGAGTAAGCGGGAAGCCGAATTACGCATTCGGATCGGCGTCAAGGAATATTGGGACAAGGGTTATGGCAGTGAAGCGCTGCAATTGTTATTAAACAACTTATTTATCACTAAAAACTTTAATCGTATTTATTTACGAGTTTACCGTTTCAACCATCGCGCAATTTGCTGTTATTCCAAAATCGGGTTTAAGCGGACCGGTATTTTGCATCGCAACTCTCCCGATTGGAAAACCATTATCTTAATGGAAATTCTGGGTGAGCAGTACCGGAAACGTAATATTCGGTTTGCAGGGTAGCTTTTGATAATTTCATTTATCCATTTTCAAGGAAGAAAATTTATCTCCTTAATGCTGGTGTTTTGGATATTTCCCCACTTTACGACGGTATTTATCCAAAGAGGATTTGACGGTCTCCTGTCGAAAATTATATATCTGTTTTCACACTGAACATCGAAATTGGGTAGGTTAAGTTTAAATAGACATTTCGGGAAAAAAATGATGTAGGGAAATTTACAGTAAGTTGGATACCGCAACTCGGCATGTATAAGGAGGAAACAATATGCAAAAGATTAAAATTGTAATTGCTGATAATAACCGGGAACTTTGTGAGACTTTGTCTGATTTAATCGAATTACAGGAGGATATGGAACTGGCAGGTGTTGCTTACGACGGGATTGAAGCCCTTCAAGTGATTGATAAATACAAACCCGAGGTCCTAATTTTAGATATTACCATGCCGTACTTGGATGGTATTGGAGTGTTGGAAAGACTGGCTGAGTTCCCGGAACGGCCTATGGTCATCGTACTGACCGCATTTGAGCAGGAGTCCATGATTCAGCGGTTGATTAGCCTTGGAGCAACTTACTACATGGTAAAGCCCTTTGATGCGCCCACTCTTTTTGAACGGATCCGACAATTTGTATCAGGTCAAACCACAACCAGAAAAATCAATAAAGTGGGCGAGGAGTCCTTTACATATACGAATTCCACCACTAACGGCGCCCGGAAGGAAAAAACCGTCAATCAACTGGAACTCGAAGTAAGCCGGTTATTTCATGAAATGGGTATTCCGGCCCATTTTCGCGGTTATTCCTACCTTCGGGAGGCAATTATTATTGCAACCAAAGAGGCGGAAGTTTTAGGAAATATTACTAAAAATCTGTATCCCCGGATAGCCGAAAAATACCGTTCCACGGCAAGCGGAGTGGAATCAGCGATTCGCCATACCATTGAAGTGGGTTGGGAACGTGGAAACTCCGATTTTATGGATGAATTTTTTGGTTTTGACAGCCAAAAAGGGAGGTTCCCGACAACGGCTTCGTTTATTGCAAAAATAGCGGATAAGCTGCGTTTGGAATCTAAGGTAGTCTAGAAAAATTTACTTATTCGCCTGGCTTAGGATAAATCCCCTGAAGGGATTTATTTTTATACCGGGAAACAATTAATTCGTATACGTTAATTCGCGTTAGTTGATGCTTGGTTTCGGAGTATGGCGATATGAGGAATTATCATTGAATATTAAAGGCTTAACTTTAGCGGAATTACAAGATTATATCGAATCGCTGGATCTGCCCAAATATAGGGCAGGGCAAATCTTTTCCTGGATTCATCAAAAAAAGGCCTGTAGTTGGGAAGAAATGACCAATTTACCCAAAAGCATCCACCGGTTATTTTCCGAAAAGGAAATTTCACTGGGATGTCTTTCGGTACTTGACAGGGTAGAGGCTGATGATCATACCACCAAATTCTTATTTGAATTGGATGATCATCAAAGTGTCGAGAGTGTTTTTTTACCGGATGCGCATCATCATACAATTTGTTTCTCGACCCAGGTAGGGTGTGGAATGGGCTGCGTATTTTGCGCGACTGGGCAAAATGGTTTAACCCGTAATCTTGCGGCCGCTGAAATCATTGATCAGGTCTTGGCCATAAGCCGGATGACGGGAGCCGATATTCATAATCTGGTTGCCATGGGACAGGGAGAACCATTGATTAATTATGACGAGGTAATGAAAGCTGTAAAAATATTAAATGACCCCCGCGGAGTAGGAATTGGCGCCAGGCATATTACGATTTCCACGTGCGGAATTGTTCCTAAAATTTATCAATTGGCGCGGGAACCTTTACAGGTTAATTTGGCAATATCATTACATTCAGCAGATGATGAATTACGGAATCAACTGGTGCCAATTAACCGTAAATATCCACTCCGGGAGCTTTTTAAAGCATGCCGGGAATACACAGCCGATACCGGACGCCGTGTTACATTTGAATACGCTTTAATCAAAGATGTTAATGATGGCAGAGCGGATCTACAGAAACTCATTGAAAGCATTAACGGACTGGGAAAGCGCTCTAGAGCCTTGTACCACATTAATTTGATTCCATTCAATCCAATCCCCGGCTCTTCCTTTGAGCGTACCGTACCCCAACGGGTCCGGGAGTTTGCGGCCTTGTTAACCGACGCTCATATTGAAACAACCATACGGAAAGAGCGTGGAGCGGATTTAGCCGCTGCGTGCGGCCAATTACAGGGAAAAAGGGCGGACTAAACCAATGAACCGGTTGCAGCGATTTTTTGGTCTTTCAAAACAGCCAACAACTCATCCCGAATCGGTTCGGAATCACGGATCGTCCGCGGCATCCGGACAGGAGACCGAAGGGGACCGGAATGCCCATTCAAATATTGAGCATACAGCCCGGAGAATCCCAATGAGTCCGATGGATGCATTATCTCCGGTCAAGCCGGGAATACATGATGTTGATTTAAATGATGAACCAACCCGTAAAATAATTAAACGGGAGAGAAGTCAAGAAAAAGGTTGGGTTTTTACCGTTATTTCGGGGATTGACAAGGCACGCCAATTTTTGGGAACTACCGCTGAAATTAGAATCGGCCGTCAGCCCGAGAATCATATTCAATTGCGGGATCCCAAAGTATCCAGATTTCACGCCCGCATCCTTAAATATGGATCCAATTTGGATATTGAAGATTTAGGAAGTACGAATGGAACTTATGTTAACAACAATTTAATCCGAAAACCGCATCCAATTGCTGCGGGGGATCGAATCAGTTTAGGAGATACGGTAATTCAAGTTGAATTAAAACGACTGTAAATATACTTGTTTTCCGACAAGAGGTGCATTCAATGAAAGTAGGCGCAAAAACCGATAATGGGAAAGTGCGGGAGCAAAATGAAGATGCTTACGGATATCATGACGGTTTATTTGTATTGGCCGACGGAATGGGTGGGCATCAGGCCGGTGAGATAGCCAGTGCAATTGCAGTTGAAACCATTTTGAATACTAATTTTGATATAAATCCAATCTCACCCGAATATGCTTTACAAGAGGCGGTTCAAAAAGCCAACCAGGCCATATTGGAGGAAGTGGCGCGAAATCCTGGCCAATCGGGAATGGGAACCACTATTGCCGTTTTATATATTGTTACAAATACTGCCTATTTCACTCATATTGGCGATAGCCGGATATATCGCTCTACCGGTAACGCATTGGTCAAACTTACCGATGATCATTCCCTGGTTGCCGAATTGGTCAAAAATGGCGGTATAACGGAAGCTGAAGCTAGAAGTCATCCCCAAAGAAATATATTGACCCGTGCTCTAGGTACGCATGGACTATTAGAACTGGAAGTGTCCCGGGTTCCAGCCGTTAATGGCGATAAATTTTTATTATGCAGTGACGGATTGACCGCGGTATTGGAAGAAGATCTAATTCAGAAGGAGATTTCCAAAAACGATGTTCCCCAATTAATTGTCGATAGGTTGGTTTCATTGGCTAATGATTCTGGAGGCGTTGATAATATTACCGTGATTTTAATTGAAATATAGCAGGATTTCATTGATCATATGGCGAAAACCCAAAGTGGATTTATATAATTTATTTGGGGGATTATTTTAAATTACAACCAGCCAAAATATAAATTATTTGTTAATATTTACATTTTTCTTCGTGAAACTGGGGTGAAACAGTGATCGGCAGAGTACTGGGGAATCGATATCGTTTACTGGAAGTAATCGGTGAAGGCGGAATGGCTTTGGTTTACAAAGCAGAGTGTTCTTTATTGTGCCGCATTGTCGCCATAAAAATCCTTCGCCCTCAATTTGCCAGTGATGCCGAATTTGTGGAAAGATTCCGCCGTGAAGCCCGTTCAGCTGCCAGCTTATCCCATCCGAATGTGGTTAATATTTATGATGTCGGCCAGGATGACGGATTGGATTACATTGTAATGGAATATATTCCGGGTAATACTTTAAAGGACATTATTAAGCAAGAAGCGCCACTGTCCGTGGACCGGGCTTTGGATATCACCCGTCAGATTGACGAAGCTTTAAATCACGCCCATCAACGTAATATTATCCATCGGGATATTAAGCCTCATAATATTTTAGTGACTCCGGACGGGCGGATTAAAGTTACCGACTTTGGAATTGCCCGGGCTATTAGCGCCGGCTCCTTAACTCAAGCCGGTGAAGTGATGGGTTCAGTGCAATACTTATCCCCGGAACAAGCCAAAGGGGGAATAGTAGGTCCTCAATCTGATATATATTCTTTAGGGTGTGTTTTATACGAGTTATTGACCGGGGTTGTACCGTTTCGGGGCGATACTCCGATTTCCATTGCTTATCAGCATTTGCAGGAAAAGATGTCTCCGATCCGTGAAATACGGCCGGAAGTGCCGGTGGAAATTGATAATATCGTAAAAAAAGCCACCGCTAAAAATCCGGCGGAACGTTATCCGTCAGCGGCAGCTATGTTAAAAGATATCGATCAGGTTAGGGCCAAGCCACGTCATGATAAAAACCTTGGATATGATGAAACCGATTATCCGACCCAAGTTTGGATCAAGCCAGGAAAACCGGGTGATGATCCTGGTTCATCCGCAAAAAACAAGTGGCTGGTTTGGGTACTAGCATCTTTAGGCATAACTTTGGCTTTTTTAGTGGTTTTTGCCCTGGTTGCCTTTAATATTTCCAAATATCAACGCCAGGATGTAATCGTCCCAAATGTGGTCGGGGAGGAATTAGCGGAGGCGAGGGCGATTCTCGCGCGGAATCATTTGCGAATCAGGGTAGTCAGGAATTTATATAATCCGAATTATCCTGCAGGCGTAGTGATATCCCAACGGCCAATCTCCGGACATAAAAAAAAGAGTGAAAGCGAAGTTGAAGTCGTTATAAGCAAAGGGCCAGAACTGGTTAGAATTCCTGATTTACTCGGAAAGACTCAAATTGAAGCGGAATTAGCCCTTGAAGAGGTGGGGCTGAAGCTCGGGGAGATTTTAACCGGCAGTAACCCAACCATGACGGAAGGAACCGTAATTAAACAATTGCCGGAAACCAACGCTCAAATCCAGCGCGGTGCCAGTGTAACCATAACCATTAACGTTATTTCCGGAAACCTGGTTCAGGTGCCGAATTTTATCGGCCGTTCTCTTACCGAAGTAAGAGCGGAACTGAGCACATTAGGTCTTTCCTTTAATAAAGCGGTCTCCGTACCGGATAACATTTACCCGGAAGGAATCATTACCAATCAGGACCCGGCACCGTCCTTCCGGGTTCCTCAAGGAACGGCAATGAATTTTTTCGTGAGTTCAGGCCCCAAATCAAACTAATTATAACGGAGGATTATGGTTTGCCGATTGGAAGAGTAGTCAGGGCGATTGGTGGATTCTATTACGTTGAATCACTTGAAAAACCAAGGGGTAAGGTGTCGTCGGAACCGCTTGAGTGTTCTATTCGCGGCAAGCTAAAACTGGGTAAGGAAGGTATTTTAGTCGGGGATAAGGTTGAGTTTTTAGAGGTTGATGGGCATACTGTAATTGTCAACATTTTACCCCGGGAAACAGAGCTCAAAAGGCCATATATCGCAAATGTAGACTTGATTGTTCTGGTATTCGCTCAGCGGAATCCTGACCCCAATGATTATTTAATCGCCAAATTTTTAGTTTTGGCTGAGACAAGCCGGGTTCCTTATCTCATTGTATTCAATAAAACCGATCTGGTAGATAAAAGTGAATCCTTAAAATTAATGAATATTTACCGCAACTATGGTTATCGGGTTATGTGCACCAGTGTAATCACGCATTTAGGAAAACATAATTTACAACAAGCCCTCAAAGACAAGGTCAGTGTTTTTGCCGGACCGTCCGGTGTCGGTAAATCGGCGCTGCTTAATATGGTTGCCCCGGGTTTGAGCTTGCAAACCGGGAATGTCAGCGAAAAAATTGGCCGAGGGAAACACACTACCAGGGAAGTCCAGTTGTTAAGGATTAAACCGTCATGTTTCATCGCCGATACCCCCGGATTTTCCCAAATCGCATTGGACTTTTTGAATCCCCGGGAATTGGCCGACTGTTTTCCTGATTTTGAGGAATACCGGGAATCCTGTAAATTTAAAACTTGTTTGCATCTATCTGAACCCGGATGTAGTGTTAAGACAGCGGTTGCGGAGGGTCAAATTAGTCCCGGACGTTACCAGTCCTATACGGATTTATTAAGTGAGTTGAAAGAGACTTGGGAGAACAAGTATCACTAACATAGGATAAATAAAAAAGTTGCAGGTATCATATAGATGATTGAAATAGCGCCTTCTATCTTAAATTCCAATCTTGCCGATTTAGGGGCGGAGGTCCGGAAAATTGGACAAGCCGACTGGCTTCACTTTGACGTCATGGACGGCCACTTTGTTCCCAACCTGACCTTTGGACCGATGTTTGTTTCCGCTTTAAAACGGGTGACCAGTCTGCCCGTTGAAGCGCATTTAATGGTGGAAAACCCGGAACAATTTATTCCCTTATATATTCACGAAGGCAGCAACCGGATAATCATTCACGCGGAAAGCACGCTTCATTTGCACCGGATGATTCAAGTCATTAAAGAAAGTGGTTGCCAGGCGGGAGTCGCATTGAATCCGGCTACACCTTTAAGTGTGGTTGAGTATATTCTTTCTGAAGTAGATGTAATATTATTAATGACTGTAAACCCGGGATTCGGTGGTCAAAAACTGATTCCCCATGTTATTCCAAAGATTAAAAAGCTGCGCCAAATGATTTCCGATTATAAGTGTTCTTGCAAGATAGAGGTTGACGGCGGTGTAAATTGGGATAACTTGAACTGCTTAATCGAAGCGGGAGCAAATATTATTGTGGCGGGTACCTTGGTTTTTCATGATCCAAGCCCTGAAACCGTAGTTGCCAGACTTAAAGCTCAAGTTGGTACCTTTTAATTTAAGATTGTTTTAGAGTATTTCAAATTATTATATATTTTTATCAAAGGGGGTCATTACACTGTCGTTCCAACACATTGATTCATTCGTTAAAGCCGCCTATTCGGTTATTGAAACCATGCTCAATCCTAACGTCGAGTCCGGGAAACCGTTCTTTAATGATGAACCGTTACAGAAATATGAAGTATGTGTTCTTGTGGGGGTATTAGGAGACTTGCAGGGCCAGGTGATTTGCGGTATGGCAGCGGATACTGCCAAAAAAATCATTTCCCAGATGATGGGGATGGATGTTAAAGAGATAGACCAAATGGGAGAAAGCGCTATCTGTGAATTGAAAAATATTATCGTAGGAAATGCCAGCACCAACTTATCCTTAACCGGTTTTCGCTGTAACATAACTCCGCCTTTGTTTTTAATGGGGGGGGTTATTCCCGAGTTTTTAAAGCATATTCATACCGCTTTGGCCATACCGATTACCACTCCCTTCGGAGGAATAGACATCAATTTGGCATTACGGAAAGATGATATTGTCGATTAGTCATCCACCCCTAATTATCGTAGATAATTAATTATCATAGATAATTTTAAAATTAAAGCTTCGCTTTAATTAGGGCACTGAAGGAAGAAAATTCGGGGTGACCTGTTCTACTAGATAGTTTTCTAGATAGGATTTTATATTGATTATTGGGTATACTTACTATAGTTTCCAGATTTATTGTAAACAAATGGTAATACTCTTCTTTCTTGAGGTGAATAAAAATGACGGAACCCAATGAAGTTACCAGACGGTTTTCTGCTAAAGATGAGAGTTTTACAGAAGTCGGTTTGGTTTTGCGGGAAGTTTGTTTGGCTTTGAAAGAAAAGGGCTATGATCCGTTAGATCAGATTGTGGGCTATTTGCTTTCCGGGGATCCGGCTTATATCACCAGTTATCGTAATGCAAGGGTTTTAATGAAACGTTTGGAACGGGATCAAATTTTGGAGGAATTGGTTTCTTCATATTTGGATAAAAATGAAATCGGGTAACTAGAAGAAGTGTGACCAACCCTGATCTTAACAAAAAGTTCATACTTCTGCCTTAAGTAATATAATGTCTCCAGGGACGTTACCTCACATGAAAATTTGATAGTTATTTGACGAATTACTAGCGGTCGCTGGTTCTGAAATGGTCTCAATCCTCATATTTTAATATAGCGCTTCCTAAATAATTTATCAAATAGAAAGTGCTATACTAGTTGTATGAAGCGGGTATGGGCGTAAACACCACTATAGGGGCAACAATACACCGCATTTGAATGCTCGCGAAAAAGTGGGGTGAGAGAATGTCAGTTTTTATCGGAACTGAATTGAATTCAACCTTACGCTACCTTTTTGACAAGCGAAATAGTACGGCAATCCTCGCCACGATGGACAAGGAGAATCATCCGCACACCGCCCCTTATAACGGGATAATTGCATGTGATCCAAAGCATTTGCGAGTTGCTATTTGTAAGGATAATCAGACTTATTCGAATATCATGGAGAGCGGAAATGTAGCAGTAGCTCTTTTGGAAGAAGGGGATATCGCGGTTTGCATTAAGGGTATTGCCCAAGTGGTTCGAAGTTATATGGATTTTGATTACAATATGGCGATTATCGATATTGAAATTAATGAAGTGCGGAAGAATAATTCAAGTCAGTTTTTCGTAACCCAGGGTATTCGTACCAAGTATCGGAGTGAACAGAGTTTAGTTGAGTACCGGAAGTTATTGTACGAGTTGTCTCATACATAATTCTTACAATATTTAGTTATTCAAAGGAGTATACAATGAAAAAAGGATTATGGATCCTAACTTTATTGCTGTTTCCTTGTTTGGTAAACGGTTTCTTCGAAAAAAAGCTTCCGGTGGCAATCCCTGATGTTTATAATGTAAAGTTAAAAAATTTTACTTATTTTGATTTGGTTTCCAAGGATCTGCAGAGTTTGTTAAAACTGAACCAGGCTGAGTTAACCGACGCCAAACCGGAGGATCTTCAGGTGGATGTGGATTATCAAAGCATGGACACAGTTAAATTTGGCTATTTTAAATTCGGAAACAACGATCAAAAAACCTGGTTTGTAATGAGCAAAGATGAAAATGGGTACTGGTCGGAACTGTATATTGATCAGAATTATAACTATCGCATCGAAAAGAAGGAACGGGTTAAGGGATTTCAAACCGGTGAAGATTTCGTATCCAATAAAGTAAAACGAATGCAAGCGCTATCTTGGATACCGATACCAATAAGAGTCGTTTATAAAGGATTAACCGCCGGATTTGAAAAGAATCTCTATTTTTTTCTGGTGACTAGTTTTTATCAGAAAAACAATCTGTCAGATAGTGCAGTGGGTGCAGTTGCCGCCAGCTTTTTCGAAGGGGAGTTCCAGATACTGGTGAAGGGAAATCCGAAACCGGTTAAGTTTCGAATGATCGATACCAATAGTAACGGTTGCTATAATGATTACGGGCAGGATCGTTTATTTATGGATAATAACGGCGACGGCTATTTTCGAAAAAAAGAAAGTGAACCGTTAAAGGAATATTTGACATTCGGACAGGGAAACCAGGGACAAAGACTACACATGATTATACTCCCATTTCCCGCTAAAATCGCCGTGATTGATATTGAACAAGAATTTGATATTGCTACCCTGGAACCCCTGCCTGAACCGGTTAAAACTGATTCCGACACGGCGGCGGAATCAGGAGATTCTCAACCGCCGGCCGAGCTAAATAATGAACTCTAGCAACTTATTGATATTTCAATAAGTTTTTCTTTTTTTTGACAATTTGTTAATAGAAAGGGAATTCTCAAGTTGTCGCCGAAATAAACCGAAAAAGAATGTACGTAAGAAATGAGGATGCTTTTATGAGAAAAAGATTCTTGCAGGTAATTGTGTTTCTCCCATTACTTTTTTTGGGGGCTGCCAAATTACCCTATATTAATAACGGTATTTATTTAGTTAAGCAGGTAAATTTGGACCGTCAGGAGTTTTTTTCCCATGATGTAAGTGAAGTTTTTTTGCCTGCCAACGAAGCCCGTCTTGTAGATTCCAAACCGGACGAGCTGATTGTTGCTCCGGAGTTTGAAAAACTAAAAGAAGTTAAGTTTGGCAGCTTCAAGCTGGGGAACAATGATAATGACATTTGGTTTATAATGGCCAAAGATCCTGCCGGATATTATTCACAATTATATATTGATCAAAATCTTGATGCCAATATTACCGTTAAGGAGAAGGTCTCCGGGTTTGAAACTTTTGATTATAATTCCCAAGGGATAACGGCACATATGGCTATCATTCAGCGGAACCCCATCCCCGTTGCCGTTTCTTATAAAGGTGCTAACGGGGAAATCAAAAAAAAGGTCTACTTTTATCTTTGGACCGGTATTTTTAAAAATAACAAGGAGGCCGATATAAAAGTTTGGCTTCGTACTGCAAGTGTTCTGGAGGGTTTACTCAGCGCAACCGCTGGAAAAGACCAGCGACTGGTTAAATTTAGGATTATGGACTCAAACAGCAACGGTTGTTTTAACGATTATGGGAAAGATATCATTTTTATGGATCTCAATTATGATAGTATTTTTTCGAAGAAAGAGACCCAACCTCTAAATGAATTCTTTGATATAAAGGACGGTAAACAGCGAAAACAATTCCGGTTCATTGTATTACCCTATCCCGGGAAAGTACAAGTAGCTGAAGCAACCCAGGAGTTCGATCCCCAAAACCTGGAGCCTGAATCCGATATATAACTTGCCTATCATTTGTTGGATTTTTTCCAGGTGTCACTGCGGTAGCCGAGTCGTAAAGCTTCCAAGGCCATAATTTCAGACGGAGGGATATTTCCAAGGTTCACATTAGGGCCAAAGTGGTTGATTAATACGGCTTGTTGCCCTTTGAGCGGAGCCTCCCAGATTATTTTTTCAGGTTCGATCCGGTTACTAAACCGGTTGAACTTATCCAGCACTAATCCGCCCTGGTTATCATAAATACCAATTCCTTTACCGGATTCTCTTCCTTCCATAATGACCCATTCCGCTCCTTCCTGAAGGTCCCTGCGGGCAAGTTCGGCCAGTAAGTCTTCATTGGGTTGATTGGCTGCATCTTTTTTGCCGACCTCGGTTATGACATGTAACCCTAACTTATTGGCTTCCTGAATCGCAAGTGTTCGTTCCGCCCCAGAAATATCCAGGGTGCCATCGGAGATCTCAACCCAATCAAACCCTACCTCAATCAAGCTTTGGAAATAGGCGGTTCTTTTTCCCTGGGATAGAGCCAATTCAAAAAAAGTGCCTCCGGGATATATGAACACCCCAAAGCTTTTAACCAGTTTGATTTTTTCAATAAGAACCGCCTTTGGATAGAGAGCCGCTGTTCCAAAGGTTAGTTTTATAAAATCAAGATAGGGGTCGTTTAAGGATAATAAATCCCCGGTTTCACGAATTGTTAATCCTTTGTCAATTAACATGGTAATTCCGGTTGTGCGTGGTTTTTGTTTTCTCCCTGGTAATGGAGGCGATAGTATTCCTTCCCAAGTGTTATTCATCTTAAATCACACTCCCAACCATAATTTATGTATCGAATACCCTCCCTGGTTCCGATTTTTTTCTCCAGGGAAGACATGATTATAGAACTCCAGGAATAAATTCTAAAAAGGAGTTGAGGGTTCGATGCAGGATAACATGCTGTTATTGGTGCTCTTGATATTGGGGCTAATTTTTAACAACAACTTGGTAGCGGCCAGCGCCGGGAGCTTATTGGTTTTAAAACTGGTAAAAATGCATTATGTTTTGGACTTATTGGAACGAAGAGCGCTTGATATCGGGCTTTTATTTCTGTTGACGGCCGTATTTGTTCCCTTTGCTTTGGATAAAGTTGGGGTAAAAGATATTTGGAGAACTTTTCAAAGCGTACAGGGGATTATTGCCATCGTTGGGGGAATTGTGGCGGCTTATTTGTGCGGGCAGGGCCTGGTTTTATTGCAGATCAATCCGGAGGTAGTTGTAGGTTTGGTAATTGGTACAGTGATTGGCGTCTCGTTATTAAAAGGAATTCCTATTGGACCACTGGCGGCGGCGGGCATAACGGCAATTCTCTTTAATATACTGGGGCTGGGAAAAAAATAAGGGAACAGAGGTTAATAGAGGGGTGAGGTTATGGAACAACAGGCTGCGGTTAATAATATGGCTTTAATTAGAGTGATTTCAGGCCTGCTGGAAATTGGTACCGCGATTGTTTTTTTAAAACTGGGCAAAGTGGAAAGCGCTTTGCGGATGAATACCTTTTTAGGGCTGGTGGGTCCCGTGGTCTTTTTAGCGGTAAGCGCTCTCGGTATCGTCACAATCGCAGTCAAGTTGTCCTGGCTTAAAATTGGATTTATTTTGTTGGGAATCATTTTGGTCTTATACGGCACCAAATCATGAAATTGGTTTTTATTTTTCGGAGCAATCAAAAATCGTTACCGGCTTTGAACCAGTAACGATTTTTGGTGAGACTTCCTTTAGTGGAATTCAATCATTGTTTCTTAACTCGGCGCCTCTGCGCGAGTATATGTTTTAATCACTTTGACGTAACCCGGGGCTAAAAACGGAGGGCCCAGCTTGCAAATATCTGAGTCAGTGGAACATTATTGAAATTTTTCAGGTCAACTCCAAGATTCACTTGATTCACCGGGGAAATATTCCTTGAAATCACACTGCGAAGATGGTAGTCAATGTTTGCTTGAGAACCATCCGCTGCTGTCAATAAAATCAGGCGGTTCTCCATTTGGTAAACATAAGCGGGCTGGATCATCCAATACAACTCAATTCCTTTAGAGTTTGATAAAAACCATTCCCGGTCATCTCCGGAACAATAGGCCAAGCTGGTTAATGAAGGCCTGAAATCGGGGGCAAAGTAGCCGGCTTTAAATTGGAGATAGTTTGATCGGTTAACCCGGTAACCATAGCTGAATAATAACCCTGGGGCCATACTGGTATTTAGATCCGGATATTCAACCGACTGAAAAGAATACCAACTTGCCTCAGCCGATACTTTATACTTGGATGTACTTCTTGACCAATCGATGCTAAAGCTTTTTTCCCCTCCGATTCCATTGGGTAAAAGATTGAGGCCGAAGACATCCGATTTATTGGACCATCCAATCCGGCCTGCGAGATAATCTTCTCCGCTGAGCGCTTGATTGGTATTGGGGTCATATAGAGTATTGACGCGGTCATAGATTGCGACCAGATGATATTTACCAAATCCGTGTTGGATGGCGACTCCCTCAACCGGATTGCTATAGAAGTCGGAAATGATACCGAATGTTCCTAATGAAAAACGGAATTTACCCAAATAATTAAAGGAATTCGGATACTGCATTTTTAAGAAGGCTTCATCAATTTGAAGCGGATTTTGAATATTAGCACCTATATATTGATTTCCGGCTCCCCACCCTCTTTGATTTGTTAGCTTCAACGAAAACTGCATATTTTGATCGATGAAAGCATCCAGGAACAATTCAATCTCCTGATTATATTCAATAACCGGATTTTTACTTTGATCATTTAAAAAGACATAGGGTACGAAAGAAAATAATCCTCCCAACTGAAAACGGCCCCAATTGGCTTCAAAGGATGAAACCCGTTTTGAAAGGTCGAGCAGCTTTTTGTCTGTTTGTGATTGGCTAGTTGAATTTCTTGTGGCAGCCAGTGTTTCAATTGTACAGGCAAAGAAAATCACCAGGCATGCCAATAACATAAAATAAAATGTGCGCTTCAAACGACTCCCCCTCTAACGGTTTTATTTTGTCTCAACTACGGGATTCAACCCCTCATCTTTACCTCAAGCGTCGCCTCGGGTTTGGCTCCCGTTCTTTAGCCGTCTTTAATCGGCTAAAGAACCCACCGGCTTGCAGCCGGTTGTAATTGAGTAAGGTATTCGTCTTTCCTTATAGATAACCTGCTTGAAGATGGTTAATAATTATTGTAAGTAATGGCATAAAAAAGAAAACCAATCAGATCCGGTCCGTATTAATACGGAGTAAATCCAATTGGTTTGGCTGTTCAATTTAAAACGATACCTCTCACTTGGGTCAGTTTGGGGTTCAGTAATACCTGTACGAGCGGAGTTTCCATTTCTCGAACCGGCGGTCTAAGTTTAAAAATTTTTCCAGTTCATTTTGATTCCAGATTTGTTTTCGAACCGGATCGATAATATATTATGAAAGTAGATTTAAAAAGTTTACTTTTCGGCTGCCTTTGTCTTTAAGGAATATACGGTAGTCAGAGTTTTAGACCGTGATCCGGCCAGTTTGACATCACGAGTAACCCGTCATATGTGACGGATTACCCAGGCGATTTTGGAAGTTACTTGCCGAGTTCATGGTAAAAATGACGGTTAGGGAAAATCCCTAACCGTTTCGGGTTAAAAGTTCCTCGGCTTTTTTAATCAAGGTCCGGACAATTAACCCGGCTTCACGAGTGGTGATATTACCATAGTCGTAGCTACCGTTTTGAACCTGAATTCGATCTGCAAATCCCAACTCTTTGGCAATCTCATATTTCACCGGATCGGAAACGATGCTTTGGCGACGACTCATAGTTTCACCCCCAGGATTACGTATTAAGGATACGTCTATCCCATGTTAGTATGGGCTAAAATGATAAAAGGTTAACAGGTAAACTCAGCCAATAATATATTAATATAAAAAGCAGTTATTGGTTATTAGTGACCAGGAGCCTGTGGGCGGATAATAGGTTTTCGAAAAAAATGTTACTCGTATTGACTCCTGGAAATTTTAAAAGTTTTTGCCGGATTCATGTTAAAACTCGAGAAAGAGTTCAATAATAGTAGGGAAATATAATTATCCTAAAAAAGTTTGTCTAAAAAACAAACTTTGGGGATAATTTTGAATTGTAGCCGTACTACAATATGTTATAATGAATTGAATTATGCGGTACGATACGCAAAATAGAGGGGAGAACTGCGGTTTTATGGAACATCTCCATTTTGTAGGAATTGGCGGGGCGCGTTTACGAGGTTTGGCCAAGATATATCTGGATCGCGGTTTTACAATTTCCGGTTCTGACTTACAAGATTCCAAAGAAACCAGAAATTTGGCGGAGAAAGGTATTCGGGTTTATTTGGGACATGATCCGGCGAATATAAATGGAGCAGATACCGTTATCTATACCAATGCTGTAGGAATGGAAAATCCCGAGGTTATTGAAGCGGTTCGAAGAGGGATTCCCATCATGGAAGGAGCTGAATTGCTTGGAAGGCTAATGACTGAAGTTGGAAAAGGGATTGCGATTGCTGGAACACATGGCAAAACTACGACTTCGGCCATGACTTCCTTGATTTTAACTGAAGCCGGCCTGGACCCTACGGTTATAATCGGTGGAGAATTAAATGTGTTTCAAGGAAACCATCGTTCCGGTAAATCCTCGGTTTTGGTGGCAGAAGCGTGTGAATTTAAAAGATCTTTTTTAAAACTCAATCCAACCATAGAGTTAATTACGAATATCGACTGGGATCACCCGGATTGTTTCCCATCATTTAGTGATGTGATTAAAACCTTTGAGGATTTTGTAGATTTGCTCCCGCCTCAAGGGGTTTTATTTGCTTGGGGCGATGATCCCAATGCATTGAATCTAACCAAAAGGTTTCAGGGTAAAACTGTCACCTTTGGTTTTAATTCCAAGTTTGACTGGGTTATTGAAGGGATTACGCCCGTTCCGCCCCTTGGCGTCTCGGCGCAATTGTATTATCACGGCAAAAAACAGGGAGAACTTAACTTAAAAGTACCCGGGCGTCATAACCTACAAAATGCCTTAGGAGCTATTGCCATTGCCTCGGAATTGGGGGTTCCGCTGTCAAAATCTTTGGCTACTCTGGCGGCGTTTACCGGAGTGCAGCACCGTTTTGAGTTAAAAGGCGAATTTAATGATGCGCTCATCGTAGATGATTACGCTCATCATCCGGGCGCAATTCGTAGCACTTTGGCCGCTGCCCGTGAATTCTTCAAAGGGAGGATTTGGTGCGCCTTTCAACCTCACTTATTCAGCCGGACCAAATATTTACTGGATGAATTCGCAAGGTCGTTTAATGATGCCGATATTCTTGTTTTGGCGGATATATACGCGGCGCGGGAGAAGAATACCGGTGAGGTTTCAAGTCTTCAATTAAGCAGTGAGGCTCAAAAGCATCACCGCGATGTCCGTTATTTAGGGGATTTTAACCGGATTTACGAGCATTTATCCCAGAATTTACATTCCGGGGATTTATTGATTACCATGGGAGCCGGTGATATCTGGAAGGTGGGTGAACGGTTGGCTAAACAAGCACATTGAACTAAACTGTTCATAGCATAACGCCCGGTTCCACCGGGCGTTAAAGGGCCTAAAGTTGAATTACCAGCATTCCATTTTCAACGGTAAAATCATAGCGGCGATCTTCAACCGAAATTTGGAACCGGTTTAAAAATTTTTTGGCCACAATCATTTTGGTTGTCTTTCCTTGGATTTTGAAAGAGTCCGAAGTCGGTTCCGGAGTGGGCAGAATTCCTACCTTTTTGGTATCGGGATCAAAATACAATTCGATGTGATTTATATTTTGAAGATATTTCTCCACAACTGGTTTATAAAAGGCGAAGCGGCCCTTGCGGTTTATTCCGATAGTTTTAGAGGATATTCCCTTTTTATTGTTTTCTTTTTGGTATTTTACAAAACCCACTGAAAATCCCCCCTTATACTTTAGGATTTTTATTCTCGTTTTTTTTTGTAATTCCTGCAGCAATATTTAAAAAGTTTATTTTTTATAAAAATCTAGAACAAACTAGACTATAGTAGTTTAATAAGAAAATATCGTAAATACGGAATGAAACAGTTGCCTAATTATAAATTGCTATAGCTTTTGGTACAGGTTTAAATAATTGGTAATAAAAATTTAAGGACATTGTGACTTGGTTTTATCTATTGAACCCGCGAAAAGAATGGAAAAATATCTATTGATTTTTTAACCGGTTTTCTATAATTTTATGTTGGATCTCCGGGTAATATGCATAAAATTACAAAGGGGAACGAAAATTGACTTTTAAATATTTATTGTGTGATCTTGACAATACCCTTTATTCGGAAGCTTCCGGTATGTTAAACCATATCGATGGCCGGATTGACAGTTTTATTGAGCAAAAACTATCTTTGGCCAAAGATGAGATTGCTAAATTGCGAAATGATTATTGGCGAAAATACGGAACGACTTTATCCGGCTTAATGATCCATCATCAGATTAAACCGGATGAATATATTCAATTTGCATATGCAATCAATGTTGCCGAATTTCTAAAATCGGATCCTATTCTCGCCAATATTTTAAATCGTATTGAATTACCAAAAGCGATTTTTAGCAACAGTCCGCGGGAATATATTCAAAAAGTGTTGGAAGTATTGGGACTTGAGAGCTGTTTTTCGAAAATCTACGATATCCGTTTTTGCCATTATGCCGGTAAGCCCAATTTATCAAGTTATCGAAGTGTTATCGAAGATTTGGGGATAGAGCCGGAAGAGTGTATTTTAATTGATGACAATTTGGCCAATATACAGGCTGCGGAGAAAATAGGAATAATCCCTGTTTATTTAAACAGGGATCCTCAACATTCAACCAAATGGGAGATTCATGAGATTTATGATCTGGGCGAAATAGTGCGGGAACTTATCCAAGGTAAAATTTCAGCTTAAACCGCTTAAATCTCCTTCAGCTTTTTGACTAAACGGCGGAATTTTCGTTTGTTCATTTCATCCAGGGCTTTATCGATCTGGGACATAATTTCCTGGCGTTCAATGTCATGTTTGATAGTTTCACTCCATAACGACAATTCAAAATCCATCAACATTTGGCGGGCATCATTGGAGTCCAGCAATTTCGGGTTTTCTTCGATAACCGCTTGCAGGGGTTCACAGGAGTTTCGATCCGGGAAATATAGCGTCAGGTAAATCGGAGACTCTCCCAGCAATTGAAGCCGGTTTAATATGAGAGTCGGGTTGGTAATGGTGCTGTCAAAAGTTTTTAACAAGAAGGGAGGCATACCAGTTCCTTCAGTGGATATAACTAATAACGGGCGTAAATAAGAACCGTCCAGCACAATATGGACCTTGGCGAGTAAAGAATCATTTTGGGCAATTAAATGCAGGAGTTGCTTTATCACCTCCGATTCCAGAAGGTAATTTTCGGTGAACCAGTGCAAGAAATTTTTCTTGGCCCAATCGCTAATCGTCTTTTTAGTCATGGTAACCTCGCCTCGCCGTCGTAAGATTATGAAGCAAGTTGCTATCGAAAAGCTTAGTTATTCAGACTTGATATTCCTTACCATATTATTCGGTAGGAAAGGCCAAAATGCTTAAGAGGCAAATATTTACATTTAAAACGAAATATAGTTTTCAATAAATATACCAAAACAACGAAAGGGTGTTTCATATGAAGGATCCGCGTCTTGAAAAAATGGCTTACGGGCTTGTTAATTATTCCGTTCATCTAAAGTCGGGAGAAAAAATTTTAATTGAGGTGATTGATTCCGGAATCCCGCTGGCGCTGGCTATTGTAAAGGAAGTTTTTGCCGTTGGCGGCTTTCCTTTCGTGCTTACCCGGAATAAACAGTTGGAACGGCAGTTGATGCTTGGCGCATCCCGGGAACAGATGGAAAAAATGGCCGAATATGAAATGGTTCAAATGAAAGAGATGGATGCTTATCTGGGAATCAGAGCCGCCGATAATGCCAACGAAACAGCGGATGTGGCACCCGGGCAACAACAATCTTATCTGAAATATTATTCCCGCCCTATCACCCAACGCCGGGTTAATCATACCAAATGGTGTATTATGCGTTACCCCACCCCTTCCATGGCCCAGTCGGCCAGTATGAGCACCGAAGCGTTTGAAGATTTTTATTTTGATGTCTGTACTTTAGACTATCAAAAAATGCGGCATGCTATGGAACCGTTGAAAATGTTGCTCGAAAAAACAGATATGGTCCGGTTGACGGGAAAAGATACGGATTTAACCTTTTCCATCAAAGGATTGCCTGCTATTCCCTGCGCCGGTGAGATGAATATCCCGGATGGCGAGATTTTTACAGCACCGGTGAAAGACTCAGTCAATGGCGTTATTACATATAATACGCCGGCCGTTTATCAAGGGGTTACCTATGAAAATGTCAAGCTGCATTTTGAAAACGGTAGAATCATTCAAGCTGAAGGAAACGACCCTGAAAAATTGAATCATATCTTTGACACTGATGAAGGATCCCGATATATCGGTGAGTTCGCCTTAGGAGTCAACCCCTATATCGTAAAACCTATGAAAGATACATTGTTTGATGAAAAAATAAGCGGCAGTATTCATTTTACTCCCGGTAATTCGTATGAAGAATGCAATAACGGGAATAAATCGGCCATCCATTGGGATTTGGTATTCATTCAACGCCCGGAATTCGGCGGCGGTGAAATCTATTTTGACGGCAGACTGATCCGGAAAGACGGACGATTTGTGCTTAAGGAACTGGAGGCATTGAATCCGGAAAATCTTATATAATAATTATGCTAATAATTATTAAATACCGGTTCACTATAGTGAAAAAAGGGTGCTTACTTAATGGAGGTCAAAGATTGGATTCTTATTCATAGTATCGTCAGAATGATCAAAAATCTTAATTATTATTGTTTATTTCTCACTTAAAAAATGTTGTCATAATCAAAAAAACCCGTTTAGCGGGTTTTTGGTCGGATATCATTTAAATCAAAATTCGGTAACTCATTTCGATAAATTTAAAAACCAATTATATGTAAGACTTACCGATACATGCAATGAATCTGATGCGGCCATTTTTCTAAGCGCGATTAGAAATTTAATTGTAATATAACGTCCTTAAAGACGTTGCGAATGAGGTTCAATACGGTTAAACTATTCCACGAATGCGTGATATATCGCTTGAACGGTCTTTTCAAAATCATTGGTCTGCACGCCGACGATAATGTTCAACTCGCTAGAGCCCTGGTCGATCATCCTTACGTTAATGTTGAATTTGGCCAAAGCGCTGAAAAGCTTGGCGGCAATACCCGGGGTATAGACCATTCCCCGGCCGACGGTTGCAATGAGGGCCATGTGAGGATGTGTTTCAAGTGAATCCGGTTTGCATTGCGCGTGGATTTCATCCAATATTTTATCCAATTTGCCATTGAGTTGGGAATCGGAAATTACCACCGACATGGTATCGATACCCGAAGGAATATGTTCGAATGATATTGCATTGGCTTCCAAAATGGATAATAATTTGCGGCCAAAACCAAGCTCCGCGTTCATCATTGCTTTTTCAACCGCGATTACCGTAAAGTCTTTTTTTCCCGCAATTCCGGTGATGGTGCCCTGGGGTTCGGCATCATTCACAATAATGGTGCCGGGATGATTCGGATCATTGGTGTTTTTGATATTGATGGGGATTCCGGCCTGGCGAACCGGAAAGACCGATTCTTCATGAAGTACGGTTGCCCCCATATATGCTAATTCCCGTAGTTCCCGGTAAGTTATCTTTTGCATCGGTTTCGGATTTTTGACGACTTTGGGGTCGGCCATCAGGAATCCCGAAACATCAGTCCAATTTTCATACAGATCAGCATTAATACTACGAGCAACCAATGAACCCGTAATATCGGATCCGCCCCTGGAGAAAGTTTTAATCTGACCGTTGGGCAGCAGACCATAAAATCCGGGGATTACTGCTCTTTGGGCCTTTTCCAAGGGGCTTTTAAGATTTTTAAGGGCTTGTTCCATATCGAGAATTCCACGTTCATTGAACAAGACCATCTCTCCAGGATCTACGAATTGATAGCCAATTAAATTGGCAAGTATTAAACCGTTTAGATATTCACCCCGGCTGGCAACGTAATCCGCCGAAGCTCCGGCGGTGATCTTCGCTTTAATTTCCTTGAGATAAGGAGTTAAATCCAGGGAAAGGCCGAGTGCGGCAACGATCTCCAGATACCGTTCGCAAATAATATTGAATACTTCATCAAAGGCTATTGACTGTTGAACATGGGCATGACAAAGATATAGCAAGTCGGTGATCTTATTATCATCCGGAGTCCGCTTCCCGGGTGCGGAGGGGACTACGAAACAACGGTCCTTGTTTGCGGCAATTATGGACTGGACTTTCCGGAATTGAGCCGCGTTAGCCAGGGATGTGCCGCCAAATTTAGCAACAATAACGCTCATTAACCGATCTCCTCCTTGAGGTTTTAGATGGAATCATTTCGCAATAAAACTCATTATAATGATAAGCTCAATGCCGGGAAAAGTCAATTAGAGTTGAAAAAATGTCCGGAGAAAAACTTATCCTGCCATAATGGCAGGAATTTTAACGTTCCAGGTGGAAAATTATCAATTATCACTTGGTGGTAATATACAACAGCTTAAGTGTTGTTACTTAACTGGATCGACAAGGAAAATTCGGTGCCTGATTTTTGGGCAACGTCATAGACGGCTTTGATGCCTTCCCAGACTTTATTTGGGTCTTCGCTATAAAGATAGGTGCTCATGTTTCCTACTTCATGCTGAACCCCAGTTCCTTTTATAGCTTGAACCGCTTGGTTGACAATTTCATCAGATTTTATGGTCTCCAATGGAGCTAATGAAATTTCACAAGTTAACATGTTTTTCTCCTTTCGGGGCGTTATTTTTTTGGTTCAGTACCTATTCTGCCAGCTTTTCACTGTAAAATTCCGTGTGGATTTTTGGAAAATTTGGCAAATCAACATCAAGGAGAACCGGCAATGCGCGTGATAACAATCGACGAAATCAAACCCGGAATGAAACTGGCCAGGACCGTATACCGCGAAGATGACGGCGGAGTTCTATTGCGCCCGAATATCGAGTTGAAGTCCAATTATGTTGACCGAATCAAAGAGTTAAAGTACAGCCATATTTATGTTCTGGATCCCGGTGATTCGGAGGAAAATATTATTTATGATCAAGTTGATGATGAGACCCGTTTTAAAGCAAGAGGCCTGTTAAAAAAGACGGTCAAAATGTTTGAAAAGGATGAACATGTCAACTTGCGGCAGTTGTCACAAATTGTCGAGGAGATTATTGATCTGATATTCAGTAAATTGGATTTTGTCTACAATATTGTTGATATCCGTTCGATTGATAACCATATCTTCGCTCATTCGGTAAATGTATGTGTGATTGCATTGATGATTGGGACCGAAATGGGATTAAACCGGATGGACTTGTTCAAACTGGGAATCGGCGCTTTGCTGCATGATGTAGGGATACTGTTTTGCTCCCCGCCTACGGTGAAGCAGTTGAATCTTTTTGATCCCAAGGATTTCGAACATATTAAAAAACATCCTCGGCTTGGCTATGAACTTTTGAAAAAAAAGACCGACTTGAATTTTTTGTCAGCCCACGTGGCATTACAGCATCATGAACGGGAAGATGGCGACGGTTATCCCAGAGGATTTACCGGAAAGAGGATTCACCGCTTTGCAAAAATCGTAGCCGTTGCCGATGCCTTTGATTTAATGGTTTATCGCGGCCATTACAAAGGGCTTCCTCCATTTCTAGCGATTCAGGAACTTAGATCCGGTACGCCCCATAAGTACGACCGGGCGGTGATTGACAGTTTCACCAAAATAATGGCTCCTTATCCGGTTGGGAGTGTATTGGTGTTGAGTAACGGAGAAACTGTAGTGGTTGAATTTGTTTCGCGAGTGGAGTGCCGGGTTAAGGTACTGCAAGGGGAAAAAACCGGTTCAACTTATAACTTTTATGAAACACCCAAAGTTAAAGTGGTAAAATATCATCTTTGATTAGTTATTGGTATTGGGGCAAGACCAGTATTAGTTATAGATCCGACCTGCTTGTCCTGTTAATCCCGTAATCCTGGTCAAGAATAACACGATTAGGCTGAGGCATATATATAAAGTTGTAACCGCTTTATATACTCGACCAATCGTGTTTTTGTTTTTAATTTGGCTTTTGTTCAGAGACAAATGTTGATGTGAAATACAATATTTTAATTTGAAATCAAATGGGTGATGTTGTGATGGGAGAGATAATACCGGGATTGGGTAGAATCAATGATTTGTATCGAAATGATTTCATAGATATCGAACAGGCCGGTCAAGGATTATGGCGGGTTGGAACGGAGGGGGTCCGGCGGATTCTCACCCCCATTGACAAAAAAACTGAATTGATTGTTTTTGACAATAAAACCTTAATTTATGTTAAATCAGCCATGGGTTACCCGGCTATTTATCAACTGCGGGATGTTTCGTTTCAAGATCCAGCTAGGGCCGTACTCATGGACCTCGATGGAACCACGGTCCGCAGCGAAGGCTTTTGGATCCGCATCATCCAGTTGACAACCGCCAGGTTACTGGATAACCCGCGGTTTCAGTTGGAAAGCAATGATGCCCCGTTTGTTTCGGGGCATTCCGTATCCGAACATTTACAATACTGTATTGCCAAATATTGTCCGGAGAAAACCATTGAAGAGGCCAGAAAAATATATTTCGAAGTTACCCGGCGGCAAATGGATGAAGTCGGGAAGGGTAATGTTGACGAAACGTTTTTTGTGCCCAGTCCCGGGTTAAAAGAATTTCTAATGACCCTTAAAGCCAATCGGATTAAAATCGGTTTGGTTACCTCCGGGCTATATGAAAAAGCCTGGCCGGAGATTACCGCTGTGTTTAAAAGCATGGGGTTGGGTAACCCCCTTGATTTTTATGATGCCATCATCACTGCCGGCTTTCGTTTGGGTAAAGGACAGGTTGGGACTTTAGGCGAGTTGACCCCGAAACCGCATCCCTGGTTGTACGCCGAGACTGCGCGTGTAGGGCTTGGGTTGGATGATCTGCAACGGAATAAGGTAATTGCAATTGAAGATTCCGCGGCTGGTATCATAGCAATTCGTCTCGCCGGATTTGCGGGTATTGGTATGAAAGAAGGGAATATTGCCGCCGGAGGATGCCGGCCGTTTATGTATGCCGAGTGCAACAATTTGATGGAGGCGCTTCCGATAATTTTGGGGGAGGCGGAGTTGGATTCGGTTTAATAGACGGTTTTTTAATGAACTCGCCTCTAAGTAATAATGAAGTTAATGCTCTGTTGTCCACGGTGTCCGACGGCGGGTCACTTTTTGCTCGCCCAAAAATGTAACCTCCGTTCGTCATGACGAACGGCAAATGCGCCGGAACCCACGGATTGCGGACCTCCCTTTATTCATCCCGGTTTTTAGAGGGTCTTCGCCATCCGTGGCCTTCTGTCTGGTAACTAACTCTTGGCTTCCGATGCCGACTGCTTTTTTCATCCATGAAAAGACGCATCGTTGACTCCATCCGTGGAGTCAATTGCGGAGTTTTTTTCATGTCAAAAATCCATGGGTGAAAAAAACAAAACGAGCTTTTTTCTTTTAAAACAGAGACATCCAATCTCCTGCTTCAGCGTTTGAAGATTAATCGAAATGCAAAATTGGTTGATTTCATCTAAAATCGTCGTATTACTGGATTTTTAATGTCAATTGACGACAAACGGAAATTTTGATATACTAAAATAAGCAATATTCCTTCCGATTTTTTGTAGTCGAGCCGAGTTTTTTAGATGAGTATCGTATTTGGGATGAGACGAGTACAGTGGCTAAGACGTAATTTTTAATCGTTTTAAAAGCCAGGTGCCGTTACGTGCCTGGCTTTATTATTTTGTAAATTAGGGGAAGGCAATTTTTTGATACGGTCATTGGGCGTGAGGCCTTGACGATAAAAAATTTAGGAGGTACGTAGATGAGTGTTGAGACGAGAGTAGTGGAGCAAAAGGGATTAAAAGCAGTAGACGTTGCAGTGGTAGCGGTATTGTTGGCGGTAGGGGCGGTGCTTCGGATGTTTACCCCGCCGTTTGTGGGAATTACACCCAACTTTGTCATCGGTATGTATTGTTTGGCCATATTGTTACTGAGGCCAAAACTTGCGGGGATTATCGGTATCGGATTGGTAGCGGCCGGAGTTTGTCAAGTCACGACCAAATCCCTGATACCTTTTTTAAATTTTATCAGTGAACCAGTAGGCGCCATTATGGTCGGAGTATTGGCGTTGATCAAGGCGGAATTCGGAATTTTGAAATATGTCCGTCCTTTTATAATAACATTCATAGGGACCGTGGCAAGCGGCTTGACGTATAGCTCAATTATGATTCAGGCATTAACACTGAATGGCAAAAATGCTCCCGCTTTTGCAGCACTAATCGGAGTCGTCCTGATTACTGCACTAGTTAATGCAGTAATGGTAAGTATTTTATATTTCCCGTTAAAGGCTGCCCTCGGTCGTAGCCGTGAGTAGTCCGATTCTACTAAAGACAGTTTCCAAGTAAGGAGAACACCATGAGCCAGACGGTCAATCCGGCGATTTTAGTTGAGAATTTGAGTTTCAGCTATCCGAATTCGGAACGCAAAGCCTTGCATGAGGTGGGTTTTGAGATCCAATCGGGGGAATTCATCGGCGTCACAGGTCCCGCCGGAGCCGGCAAATCCACTTTGATACTGTGTTTGAACGGAATTATTCCTCATTTCCAATCCGGAACTTTTCAGGGAAAAGTTCTGATCAACGGCCGGGATACTTTTGAGACGCCGTGCGCGGAGATATCCCGGCTGGTTGGAAGTGTCTTTCAGGACCCGGAAGCTCAGATAGTCGCTCCGTCCGTTGAGGATGAAATTGCCTTTGGTTTGGAAAACTTTGGGTTTGAACCGGCTGATATCGAACAGCGGATTCAAGAAGCTTTAAGTTTGATTGGGATCAGCCATTTGCGGTATCGGTCCACTACGGAGCTTTCCGGAGGCCAAAAACAAAGAGTGGCAATCGCCGCGGCAGTTGCCTTGCGGCCGCAAATCCTGGTTTTGGATGAACCCACCTCCGAGTTGGATCCTATTGGGACTCGCGAGGTTTTTGATGTTTTGCGGAAACTGAATACGGATTATCATTTAACCATCGTGGTTGTGGAACAGAAGCTGAATGTAATGCTGGAATATATCAACCGGTTGCTGATCCTGAATCAAGGAAAAACCGTCTGTGATCTTCCGCCGCGACGGATACTCGAAGAACCGGAACTGTTAACTGGAATCGGGTTAAAGGTTCCTCCCGTAAGCGAGCTGGCATACCGGCTCCGGAAATCGGGGAAATACCGGCCGGAACTTCCTCTGACCGTGGAGGAAGCATATTGCGGGATCGTTCAAAGCTTAAAGAATATGAGGAACAATCATGATTAAAGTGAATGATTTAACGTTTCAATATCCCAACGGGACGCCCGTATTGCGCCAGATCAATTTCCATATCCGCCCGGGGGAATTTGTAGCCTTGATTGGACAAAACGGTACTGGAAAGACGACTCTGCTAAAACATTTTAACGCTTTATTAAAACCGTCTTCCGGTTCGGTTCAGGTGGCCGGTATCGATACCCGTAAGTCCACCACCGGGGAATTGGCCAAAAAGGTCGGATATTTATTTCAAAATCCCGATCATCAAATCTTTATGCCTACCGTGGAAAAAGAGATCAGTTTTGGTCCCGGTAATTTGCATTTATCCAAAGAGGAAGTCAAGGCCCGGACTTTGGAGGCAGCCTCTCAAGTGGCTTTGAGTGAATACTTGAAGGAAAACCCTTTATTTTTAAGCAAGGGGCAGCGGCAGCGGGTCGCTTTTGCATCCTTGCTTTCCATGAAACCGGAAATTATGGTGTTGGATGAACCGACCACCGGACAGGATTACCAGGAAGGCATTCAGATCATGGAAATGGTTAAAAAACTTCATTATGAAGGTCATACTATTATTTTTGTAACTCATGACATGGAATTGGTGGCTCGTTACGCCCAGCGTGTTATCGTATTAAACCGGGGCCAGGTCTTACTGGATGCGGCTACCCGTGAAGTCTTTTACCATCCGGAAGAATTAATGAAAACCAACTTGTTTCCCCCTCAAATTGCGCAATTGGCCCAAAAACTGAAAACAAACCGGCCGGATCTTGATAATGTACTGTCGGTTGAGGACTTATATCAAGAGCTAATCCGTTTGGAGGAGGATAAAGCCAATGTCTGCTGTGGCTAATTACTTGCCCAGGAACACCTGGATCCACCGTCTGAATCCGCTGACCAAAATGTTATGGTCAATTATCTTGATGACGTTGAGTTTTCTATACCGTGACCCAATTATATTAGCGGTCCTTTTTCTTTCCATCGCCCTGGTGGCTTATATGGCAGGAATTCTTAAGGAAATGCTGCCCGCTTTTAAAGGACTGCTGATTTTTGCCGGTATTTTTCTTTTGTTTCAAATCTTTTTCATTACCGAAGGGAAAGTATTATTTTATGTGATACCCGGGACGAAAATTTTGCCAATAACTGATGAGGGAATTTTCGGTTCATTGGCCATGGGCGCCCGTTTAATGGTCATTGCAGCCAGTTTCCCGGTTTTATTGGGGACGACCCAGGTGAAAGACCTGGTGATTATGCTGGTGGAAAAGATAAAAATTCCATACACGTATGCATTTATGTTTATCACCTCCTTGCGGTTTGTACCGACTTTCATGCAAGAAATGGAACAAATCGTTCAAGCGCAATGTTCCCGTGGCCACCGGCTTGAAAACCGCAATCTCATCCGGAAATTTTTCTCCTTGTGTCCGCTAGCGATACCTTTAATGATTACATCAGTAAAAAAAGCCGAACAGCTTGCCATATCCATGGAAACCCGGGGATTCGGGCTGGGAAGCCGCACCTATCTCCATCAAATTCAATTTCGTGCCATTGACTGGGGAATATCTTTGGGCATGCTCGGAATGGTAGCTTTGAGTGTTTACCTCAACCTGCAAGGGATTTTCCAATAAATCGCGAATATAAGCAAGGTTTCGGTTTGAAATGATTGGAATGGCGCGAGGTGACTTGAGTGTCGATGAAATTACTGATGGGAAATGAGGCCATCGCCAGGGGAGCTATTGAAGCCGGTTTGAATTTTGCGGCGGCATATCCGGGAACACCTTCTTCGGAGATTATCGGAACTTTGGCCGAATGGGCGGAGGAATTTGAGTATTATGTGGAATGGTCGGTTAATGAGAAAGTAGCCCTGGAGGTGGCGGCAGGAGCGGCTTATGCCGGGGCTTACAGTTTAGTGGCCATGAAGCAAGTCGGATTGAATGTAGCCAGCGATCCCCTGATGAGCTTGGCTTATATCGGAATAAAAGGGGCGCTGGTGGTGGTAGTGGCCGATGATCCCGGACCCCACTCTTCGCAAACGGAGCAGGATACCAGGACATTTGCCAAATTCGCCAAATTGCCGGTCTTTGACCCTAGCTCTCCCGAAGAAGCATTAATGATGACCAAAGATGCTTTTGAGTTATCCCACCGATATGGAATACCCGTATTTCTTCGTCCAACTACCAGGGTATGCCACGCTACGGCCGGAATCCGGTTCTCTGCGGTCGAGAAAAACCAGCCGGAAGGCTTTGTGAAAGACTCCAAATGGGTAATTTTCCCTAGACTTTCCTATGTACGGCACCAATGGCTCGAGGAGCAACAACTGAAGCTATCCCGGGAGTTCGATTCCAACCGTTGGAACTATATTCAATCCGGGAAGAAAATAGGGATTCTGGCCGGAGGGGTTTCGGTTTTATATGTCCGGGAAGCGGCCGCCATTTTAGGGATCCAACCCGCGATATTGAAAATCGGCAATCCATATCCGCTGCCAACGGGGAAAATAAGCGAGTTTCTTGACCAGGTGGAAGAGGTAGTGGTGGTTGAAGAGCTGGATCCGGTTTTGGAGGAAGGGTTAATCGCCGTTGCCGGCCAAAAAGGTTTTACGGGTAAAATCCACGGCAAGATATCCGGTTTGTTACCACGGGCCGGAGAGTATAGCATCGCTTTAATAAAAAAGGTTTTGGCCAATATTTTAGGAATGCCGGATTCAGAGGAGATTACGCCGGAATCCGGTAATGAAAAGGCGCCGGATTTGCCGGTCCGGCCTCCGGTTTTATGCGCCGGATGTTCTCACCGGGCTTCATTTTATGCGGTTAAAAGAGCAACTAAAAATGCTAATGCCATATATACGGGAGATATTGGCTGTTATACCCTTGGTAATGCGCCTCCTTTATCCATGGTTGACACCTGTCTTTGCATGGGTGCGGGAGTTACCATTGCCCAAGGTTTAAAGCGCGTCGAACCGGATCGTCCCATATTCGCCTTTATTGGGGATTCCACCTTCTTTCATACCGGCATCCCCGGAATCATCAATGCTGTATATAACAATCACCCGGTGAAAATCGTAATTCTGGACAATAGCACTACTGCTATGACCGGACATCAGCCCCATCCAGGCACTGGGAAAAAAGCGGCCGGAACAGCCGGGGAAATTATCGACCCGGTCCAAGTGGTGAAGGCCTGCGGAGTAAAATTTGTGGAAACTACCAACCCTCTGGATTTAAAATCTGCCGAAGCGGTAATACGGCGGGCCATGGAGTTTCAGGGACCTGCCGCCATTGTCATGAGAGCTCCTTGCGCCAACACCTTTAAACCGGTGCGCCGCTTCCGGATTGACCGGGAAATTTGTTCCGACTGCGGCCGCTGCCTTCGCGAGCTGGGATGTCCGGCTTTTTACCGTGAAGATAGTGGCGTAAAAGCGGCGCTGCAAATTGGCCCTGCATGCCACGGTTGTGGATTATGCAGTCAGATCTGCCCGTTAGGGGCAATTAAAGCGGAATAAGGAGGCGAGATCGTGGCTGATAAACTGGATATCTTAATTGCCGGAGTTGGAGGTCAGGGTACGGTTTTGGCCTCAAGGGTACTAGCCCAGGCAGCTTTAAACAACGGTCTTTTGGCCCGTACCGCCGAGACAATCGGTATGGCGCAACGGGAAGGCTCCGTTCAAAGTCATGTGCGTATTGGAATGCCTGATTTTGGCCCATTGATTCCCGAATACGGGGCGGATGTTTTATTGGGGTTTGAACCAGCGGAAGCTCAGCGGGCTTGCCGGTTGATCAAACCTTCGGGTTTCGGCCTGGTGAATATTCATCCGGTCCGGCCTGTTACCGTAACCTTAGGAACCTCTCCTTACCCGTTGGAAGAGATTCAACAGTATTTATGCGCGCTTCCGGTGAAAATTTTGTTTATTAACGCTTTTGAGTTGGCCACTGTGGCCGGGAATTTCCGGACAATCAACTCCGTAATGCTGGGTGCGCTCTCCAGTACCGGATTATTGCCGGTAAAAGCGGCGGATATTAAAGATGTTTTACTGGAGATGCTTCCCGAACGGGTTCGGGGGGTCAATGACCGGGCTTTTGAACTGGGAAAAGAGGCCTTAAGATAACCCTGGATGAGATTTGCGGTTGACAGTAAGATTGGAGGCAAGTGGAAATGGCGCAGCGAATAGCGGAATATCAGGATTTACATGATGCGGAGTTCGTCGGTCTATCCGGAAATGATAAGGCCAACTACTGGCTGGATTCTCTAGAAAAGCTTTGCAAAAGGGTTTTTAGTCTCCCAGAATCGTTTTATCACCGGAAGTTAAGGAACTGCGGCTATCAACCCGGGGACTTGAAGGATATTCAGAGTTTCAGAAAACTTCCTTTTACCGCTAAAGAAGAGTTGCGGGAAGCGTACCCGCTGGGATTACAGGCCGTACCCGACCAGGATATTATACGAATCCATTCATCTTCCGGCACCACTGGACAGCCCATCATCATTCCCTATACCAAAAAGGATGTGGCCGATTGGGCGTTAATGTTTGCCCGTTGTTACGCATTATCCGGGGTTACTAAAAATGACCGGGTTCAAATTACTCCCGGTTATGGCTTATGGACGGCCGGGATCGGTTTTCAAGCCGGAGTTGAGCGGCTAGGAGCCATGGCAATTCCCATGGGGCCCGGTAATACCGAAAAACAGTTGCAGATGATGGTTGATCTCCGTTCCACCGTTTTATGCAGTACCTCTTCCTATGCGTTACTACTGGCTGAAGAAGTAACCAAGCGGAATTTGAAGGAAAAAATTCATTTGAAAACCGGAATTATGGGTTCCGAACGCTGGGGAGAAAAGATGCGGGCCCGGATCGAGGCTGAATTGGGAATCGAGACTTTCGATATCTACGGTTTAACCGAGATTTATGGACCCGGAATTGGGATTGACTGTAAGTTCCACGATGGGCTTCATTATTGGTCGGATTTTCTTTATTTTGAAATTATCGATCCCTTAACCGGCGAAGTATTACCGGATGGTGAACTGGGTGAATTGGTGATTACGACTTTGGTCAAGGAAGGCGCGCCGTTGATCCGTTACCGTACCCGGGACTTGACCCGGATTATTCCCGGAACCTGCTCCTGCGGCAGTGATTATCCCCGGATTGATCGTATTTTAGGCCGGAGCGATGATATGATTAAGGTGAAAGCCGTCAACATATATCCCGGACAGATAGAGGAATTGCTGCGGGGCGTCAAAGGGGCCAGCAGCGAGTACCAAATTAAATTATCCAAAGTGGATGCCCGCGACCATATGCTGCTCCGGGTGGAAGCCGAGAGTGGCACGGATTTTGAACGGTTAAAAGAGTTGATTGCTACCAATTTTAAGAAACAAATCGGGGTTTTGATTGAAGTGGAGATAGTACCCATCGGCGCGCTGCCGCGCAGCGAGAAGAAATCGAAGCGGGTTATTGATGAGAGGGATCTGTAAAAATTAATGATTTATGTATAGATAGACGAAATAATCCAGGGATTATGCCTGGATTATTATTGTTTTTAGGCTCTTAAATCCGAAGTTTTTGTTAAAATTAGGACGAAAATAAGATAAAAGCCGCTCAAGTTGAAAAGAAGAGCTTTTTTTGACGGGATTAACGGGATTTATGGGATTAAGATATGTTTTGTTTTTATAAGATTCGGCAGGTGAAACGGACAATGGATGGAATAGTATAAATTGTCAATACCGGCATTGGCTTTTTGAACCGAAGCAGTATGAAATGGATTTCTCGCGGGTGAAAAGCAAAAAATAAGCCCCGCCACTCCTACATCAGTACCCTACGTAGGAACGTAAGGCTTCGAAGACGACAGGGCAATAAAAGTTTAGTTGAGTCTGAGTGACTTTGGAAGAATCTGAATGAGCCTAGGCGGGAGTAGATGTATGGCTAGCAGCGCTTGATACGGATGTTTCATTTGATGCAGTTATTTCGGCAGTAGAAGTTTAGGAATGAACACCCGTCTATATATAGGCAAAAAAGGTTTTTCATGATTTATGTGGAATATTCTCTCGTATTTTATCAGTATACTGTTGCCAAAGGTATAGTCGAAGTAATAAATAGCCAGGAGGTTTTGATATGAAAGCCTGGGGTGGAAGATTTCAAAAGGCAACGGCGTCGCAGATGGATGATTTTCATTCCTCCATTCATTTTGACTGCCGGTTGGCCGAGGAAGATATCAGGGGAAGTATCGCCCATGCGCGAATGCTGGGTAATACCGGCATTATCTCCCAACAGGAAGCTGAAACCATTAGCGCCGGTTTGCAAAAAATATTGGACAGAGTCGCTTCCGGCCAGATTGTCTGGGACCCGGGAGCTGAAGATATTCATATGAATGTGGAAAAACTACTGGTCCAGGAGATCGGGGTTCTGGGGAATAAACTGCACACGGCCCGCAGCCGGAACGACCAGGTGGCATTGGACGCTAGAGTTTATTTGCGCAAGGAAATCACCGTGATTCAACGGCTGTTGACGGAGTTGTTCCAGGCATTATTAACTATCGCCGAACGGGAAAAGGAAACCATTCTGCCGGGCTATACCCATCTCCAGCGCGCTCAGCCGGTTTTATTAGGTCACCATCTGCTGGCCTATTTTGAAATGTTTCGCCGGGATTACGGACGGTTACAGGACTGTTTGAAACGGACGGCGGTGTTGCCGTTGGGTGCCGGGGCTTTGGCGGGAACGGGCTTCCCAATTGACCGCCAGCAGGTGGCTCTGGAATTGGGATTTGACCAAGTTGCCGTTAACAGTCTCGACGCGGTTAGCGACCGGGACTTTGTGGCCGAATTTATATTTGTAGCCTCCATGATGATGATGCATTTGTCGCGTTTTTGCGAGGAACTGGTGTTATGGTCATCGATGGAGTTTGGTTTCGTGGAAATGGACGACGCCTATAGCACTGGCTCAAGTATTATGCCGCAGAAGAAGAACCCGGATGTGGCCGAGTTGGTACGAGGAAAAACCGGCAGGGTTTACGGCAGCCTGATGGCGATTCTGACAGTGATGAAAGGCCTGCCGCTAGCCTATAATAAGGATATGCAGGAGGATAAAGAAGCTTTGTTCGATGCGGTTGATACCATCAAAGGGTCGCTGCAAATTTTTATTTTAATGTTGGAAACAGTGGTTTTCAAACGGGATAGGATGCTTAATGCCACCAAAGATGGATATTTAAACGCAACTGATCTGGCTGATTATTTGGCGGTCAAAGGTATGCCATTTCGCATGGCTCATGAAGCGGTGGGCAAATTGGTCAGGGATTGCATAAGTCAGGGAAAACGCCTGGAAGAACTTACTATTGAAGAGTTTAAAGCCGCGTCGGACTTGATCGAGGAAGATGTTTATGAAACTTTGGACATGAAAAACGTGGTTAAGGCCCGCTCTTCATATGGTGGAACCGCCTTTGAACAGGTGGCGCTGCAATTGGAAGCGGCAAAATCCTGGGTTGATTCGGTGAAATAATTGTCCAAAAGTTTGACGGGGCAAAGACCGATAATTGTAACAACGCTACAATATGGATAGAGAGTGTCATTTATATTAGGGGGGCGGATTGGAGATGGATCTAAAATCATTAATCCGGGAAGTGCCGGATTTCCCGAAACCGGGGATTAATTTTAAGGATGTCACCACTTTACTTAAAGACGGCCAGGCTTTCCGGCAAGTGATCGATGAGTTTGCCGCTCATTTTGGGAATAAAAAGCCGGATTTGGTAGTAGGGGCTGAATCACGTGGGTTTATCCTGGGAGCGCCTTTGGCGTATAAGTTAGGATGCGGATTTGTTCCGGTCCGAAAACCGGGAAAATTACCGGCGGAAGCGGCCAAGGCATCATATTCATTGGAATACGGTGAAGACAGTTTGGAGATTCATTTGGATTCCATAAAACCCGGCCAGAAAGTATTGATCGTCGATGATCTATTGGCAACCGGGGGGACAATATCAGCCACGGCCGATTTGGTAAGGCAGTTACAAGGGGAAATTATCGGGTTTGGATTTGTGATTGAATTGGATTTCCTAAACGGCCGGGAAAAGATCTCCGGTTATGATCTCTTGAGTTTGGTGCACTATGATAGTGAATGAGTCCAAATTGATCAATTTATCCCTGAAGCTGTTGCTGATCTCTGCCCTGATGCTGGTGTTTGTTTTTGCGGTTGGCATCCTTAGTTTCTCGGAGATTGAAACCGGTGATATTGCGCTGGATATGGGGGCGGAGTTACTGCCGGATCAGGCATTGAAAACCGGAACCGATCTCTGCTATGGAATATCAAAGCAAAAGGGTTTTTTGGCGTCGCAGGATTCCGGCAAGACTTGGGCCGTAAAAAATGAAGGCCTGCCTACCAAATTGGTATACCCGGCAACGGAACCACAGGTGCGGACGCTTACGGGCTTTGGGGTAGATCCGGATAATCCGGAAAGAGTAGCGGTAACAACCAGTTCGGCGCTGTTCTTGTCGGAAGATTCCGGAGAACATTGGCAAGCCATCCCGTTTAAAAACAAGGTCGGCCGGATTTATTTTACGGCCATTGCCCTCTCGCCTTTTGATAAGGATACGATGGTGGTTGGCAGTTCTTTTGCAGGAATATTTGAAACCAAAGACCGGGGCCGAACCTGGACCAATATCTCCGAAAAACTGCGTTTTCTTTATCAAGGGGCCGGTTTTTGGGAGGAGATCGCCGCGATTACTTTTATACCCGAAGATCCGGGTTCATTATTATTTGCTTGCGGTTTTGGAAACGGTCTCTACTTGTTCCCAAAAAGTCGCCAAACAGCATTACCGATTGCTTGGGATACGGAGGGACAGAAATACCCCGGAGTCACTGGAAATGATAGTCTCCCGGAAAATGCCGCCGGGAAAGAGCCGGAGTTAAATTATGATTCTTTAATTACCAATTTATATTTTATGAAAAATGATAATCCGGCGAGCGATAAACCATGGCTGCTGGAGATCGGGAATATGAACGGTATAAAATTGGCTTCATTGAATACCAACCGGTTGGTTCCGACCGGAGTTGTCGGATTGAGCCTTGCACCCTACCGGCCGGATCAAGCCAAAATTCACCGGCTGAACCGGGCGGCGGGGAAAAACGGTATTTATTTGCGCGCTGACAACGTCCGGGGGAAGAAGCTGGATACATATCTCCAATTTATGCAGAAAAACGGTTTTAACGCCTTGGTGGTTGACTGCAAGGATGATTCGGGGTTCATCACTTATAACACTCAAGTGTCCTTGGCGCATCAAGCCGGGGCGGTCAGGCCGTTTTTTAAAATGGAAGACCTGCTTAGCAAAACCAAAGAAAACGGAATTTACGTCATCGCCCGAGTCGTGGTTTTTCAAGACCCGCGTTTGCACCGCTATCAGAAATATAAATACGCAGTTTGGAACCGGGTGACCAACGGGCCGTGGTCCACCAAAGAATATTGGGTGGATCCCTATTCTCCCGATGTTTGGGAGTATGCCATCGCCATCGCCGTGGAATTGCAAACTTTGGGTATTGATGAGATTCAATTTGATTACATCCGGTTTCCCACCGATGGCGACATTGTTAATGCCACTTATCGTTACCGCACTGAGGGAATGGAGAAGATTGACGCGCTGGAGTCTTTTTTGGCCAGGGCGCGGGAACGGCTCAGCATCCCTATCAGCGCCGATTTATATGGTTTTAACTGCTGGTGCCGGGTGGATAGCGTGAATGGTCAAAATTTGGACATGATCACCAATTATGTGGATGTAATCTGCCCGATGTTTTATCCTTCTCATTTTACCAAGGGTTTTATGCCTGGTGTGGAATATCTGGAACGGGCCAGGCGGATTTATCGGGACGGCACCCGAAGGACGTATATAATTGCGGACAAGCGCTCCCTGGTCCGGCCTTATGTACAAGCCTTTCTATTGGGTGGAGAGACCAGAATGGCTCGAGCCGCTTATACCAAATATCTTAAAAACCAGATTGAAGGGGTAATGGATTCGCCGTCACCGGGTTTTACACTGTGGAATTACGGTAATGATTATTATATGGTTACCCAACCGTTGGACGAGTTGCTGAAAAAATAACAGTTACACCGGAGATAATGAAAGATTAAAAGGGGTCAGCCGGATGAGGTCCCTGGAAATCATTTGATGTTTAATTAAACATTAATCAAAGAAGGTATTTTGTTTGTCTTGGAAAAACCGGCGACAGAATACCTTCTTTTTATATTGACAAATTCATTGGGTGGGGGAAATTTGAAATGATAATACAGGAATTTAATGGATCTATATGGAATTATATTTTGTAATATAATTTTGAGTAATTTTGATTAATACTACGTGAAACATATGTCAGTAAGCCTTAAAATTGGGTCAACTCTCATTCTATCTTGTGCTGCCCTTTTGGGCAGCTATACGAACTGTAGTTTTGTTGGCCAATGGTTTGATAAGCTTCGAAGCACAAAACCTCGTTTCCCATTGACAAAGATGAAGCAAGCAGGAGGGGTAAGCAAGTTTTCTAACAATGGATAAAAGATTCGCACATCCAGGCTTTTTTAAAGGAGTCAAATATGAAATGGATTTTGGACAGTAAGACAATATCCGGAATCCCTGTGCTGGAAATCTATCCGGACAATATTAGCGGGAAACGCCCTTTAATCTTTTTAATGCACGGCGTTACAGGCAAAAAGGAAAACATGGTCGAATACGGATTGGAATTTGCTAAAGAGGGATTTTTCGGTTGTCTCTTCGATGCTCATATACACGGTGAGCTAAAGCCGGATACTGTTAAAGAGCCGGATGATTATTATCATCTGGAACCAAAACTGTTTTTTATCGACGAAACTGCTAAAATGATTAATATTTTATTGGATGCTTATGCCGAGAGCCCATTTATAGATTCGAATCGAGTTGGTTTGATGGGGGTCTCCATGGGTGGACTTGTCATTTATAAATACTTAACGGATTATTATCGCGGAAATATTAAAGTCGTCGTACCTATGATTGCAAGTCCCGCCTGGTATAACGCAATTAAAAACTATATGGCAACGATGAATAAGCCGGATTTTTACAGCCGGGAAGATTTGGAATACATCAAAAGTATTGATCCATTTAAGGTAATTAAGAACATTAGGGACGTGCCCTTATTGATGTTGAATGGTGATAATGACAGCACTGTACCCATAGAAGATATCAGGATTTGTTATAGCATATTAAAAGAAAACTATAGCAACAAAGATAGGCTAAAATTCATTGAATATCCTGGTATAGGGCATCAGGTTACAGAGAGTATGGTAAACGAAACAAAGATTTGGTTTATAAAGTTTTTACGATAGATATATGGAGGATTTATAATTGAGTAAATACTGGAATGAAAATACGAAAAATCTTGAGCCGTATGTTCCGGGAGAACAACCTAAAGATAAACAATACATTAAGCTAAATACCAATGAAAACCCTTATCCTCCTTCCGCTAAAGTGATTGCAGCCATTAAAAATGCCGCCAATGAAGATCTGCGATTGTATCCAGATCCATGTTGCGAAGAGTTGCGTCAAACAATCGCCGGATATTATAATTTGACCGCTGAACAAGTATTTGTCGGCAACGGTTCTGATGAGATCTTGGCCTTTTCTTTCGCGGCATTTTTTGATCCGGGGGAAGCCGCCATTCTTTTCCCGGATATAACATATAATTTTTACCCCGTTTATGCCGATTTGTATCGCTTAAAATATAAATTGATACCGGTAGATAACGAGTTTACAATTCCAGTTGAACGATTCTTTATCCAAAATGGCGGTATTATTCTGCCCAATCCCAATGCGCCGACTGCGAAATACTTGCCCATCTCACGGATTAAAGAAATCGTAGAATACAATTGTCGTTATTCCGAAAGAATCGTAATCATTGATGAAGCATATATCGACTTCGGAGGAGAATCCGCAGTTGAGTTATTAAATGATTATCCGAATTTACTGGTAATCCAGACGCTTTCAAAATCCCGTTCATTGGCGGGATTACGAATCGGTTTTGCCCTGGGACATAAAGATTTAATTGAAGGGCTCGAAACGATTAAGAGCTCCATAAATTCCTATACCCTTGATCGATTAGCCATAATTGGCGCTATAGAGGCTTTTAAAGACGAGGAATATTTTCAGGAAATCAGAAGAAAAATCATAACGACCAGGGAATATGTAACGAAAGAGTTGACAGCCATCGGCTTTCATGTCATTGATTCCCGGGCCAATTTCATTTTTATTAGCCATTCTCAAATTTACGCCGGTGAACTATACCAGAAGCTAAGAGAGAAAGGGGTTTTGGTGAGGTATTTTAATAAACCGCGGATTGATAATTTTTTACGAATCAGTATTGGTTCTGAAGGGGAAATGGGAAGTTTTTTAAGGATATTAAAAGAAATTTTATAAGTGAAACGCTGCGTCAGGGTTTCCTTGGACCTTGGATACGCCCGCATCGAAGATTACGGGGTGTGGATCTTTAACAACGAAAGGAGTAGGGTAAATTTGGAAGAGGTAAAAGTAGAAATCAATCGGGCGATTAAGGAAAGACTTCCTAACACTTATGAGATCTTGATAAATTCGGGATTGATGATTCATCCATACGTATACAAGGTTGTACTAACCGGGTCAAGAGGTTTGGCCGGAAGCTACAGGGGAGACTCGGATATAGATTTATCTGGATGAGCGAAATCTGAAATCCCAAAAAACTGAAGCGGAAATATTAGAAAGTGTTCTGGATATCACCTTATCAAGCTGGAAAAGTCTCATTGAGCTTGACACTGCTGTTGTATTTGATATTAGTAATTGCCGACTGAGTTGTTTTGATTGTGAGACCGCAAAAGAACGGCGCTGTAAAGAAAAAGGAATAGATTGTCTCGGGCTTTATAAAATCCAAAAAGGGTTCAACGGATATGTGCCCAAGATCGGAATCGATATCGAACGCGTGTATCCAATGATTACAGTATATGAACGAAAAAGAAATTTGTAAGAAGGAATTTTTTATTTTGCTATCCGGACATACAGGGATTAATGGATATATATGGAATTATAAGGAACTAATTTGTTGAGTACGTGCTTGAAGAAAATTTATTTCGTATATACTTCTATTAGTGTTGAATAAAAGAAGTACTTCGTAATATTTCATTTATGCGATAGTTATATGACATGCCGCGAAAATGGCGGCCATCGAGGCCGCTGTCAAGAACAAAGAGGGTGATTAAAATAGATTTTAAAACAGTTAATGCCAATCAAGTGTTGCAGGATACTTTTGTGGATGAATATAAGAAGGGGATGAGTTTTTTTTATTCACAATTGGTAAATTTGAATGTCAATCTGTTTGTTATTAACAAAATAAGGAGGTTTCCGTTTGGGATTTTTTGCAATTCAAGTGAAACAATATTTTTTTCCATGGTGATAAGCAATTTTTTTGAAATTAGTGTTTTAACGATAACGAGATTAACAACAGATGCTGCGGGTAATCCATATACATTGCTAAGATTTAAAAATTCCATAAGGACCTACATTAAACCAGAATATCTTGATGAGTTTTCTCAATTGCTTAGAACGAAAAGATTTGATGCTGGAGTTAATGCTTTGTTGGAAAGAGCTAGAACTTTAAGAAATGAAAGTATCGCCCATATTAAGAAAGAAGCTATAGAACAACCTGAACATTTAAACATCAGTGAATTAGAAAGCTTGAGGGATGCACTAAATGATTTATTAGATTCAATTTCATTTGATGTTACACATCTGATGCTTCCGATTGAATATGATGAACAAGTTCAACATCCTCAAGGTACAGACTCAAGACCTGATATTGAAAGGATTTTGGATAGGGTGGCTATAGATAGTCGCAAATTGCATTTACCAGAAGTTATGCCTCAAATCTGGCCTGGTGTAAAAAAAAGAATGAGCCCTCAAGAGTTAGAAATATTTAATTCATATAGAAGAAAATTTAGTTTACCAGAAGCTTGATTTAAGTGGTTGTCCCTCCTTGGACAACCTTCAAATGAGGGCCGACGGTACGATCATATAACAGCAAGGGTTTGCGCAAGGGGATTCGTCCATAAAGAATGCGGAATGATAGTGTTGGCCTCACCCACATCGGCGAACCCAAGATAAGAGCTATCTAGGGTTCGTCAACGTCGCAAACCCGCGGACGTTCTACGAAATACACCGCCCGGGGGTGCCGCCCTTCCATGGGCGGCCGAAATAAAGGAGTGAAAATAATGCCATTATTAGTTTTAGCATACCCAGTACTTTCAACAAATGATTATAATTGGATTCAGGAGTTTCGGAAAAAACATGATGAGCTTTTTTATAAAGTTGCAGAGCCTCATTTTACGATTGTTTTTCCGACATTTGGTTTTGACATTGAAGATTTTCTAATAGAGATGGAAGAAAAATCGAAAGATGTTAAAATGATTGATTTTGAGATTAAATCTGCAGTTATTAATAAAGATTCATTTAGTGATTATTGGCATGTTTTTTTAACGCCAGATCAAGGGAACAGCAATATTATAAAGCTTCATGATAAATTGTATTCAGGGAAAATAGCAAAAACGCTAATGTTAGAACTCCAATTTGTATCACATGTAGGTATTGGTAATTCCAAGGATAAATGGGTTTGCAAGCAACTTGTTGATGAAATAAACGGACTGGATATTAGGATTTCAGGAAGAATTGCTTATTTGGATATTGTAAAATATGAAAAGGATAAGGTAGAAACGATAAAGAAGTTGGGGCTAGACTGAAAGAGACGCCGCGACCATCCATGGCGCGGCTGGGCGGTATACTTCACAGAACACGTTCGTTCCCGCTTCGGGCGCGTGGGGAAATATCACGAAGTTGAATCGAAGAAGGGTAATTATGAAGAATCGCGCCACATGCCTTCGCTAACCGAGTCGGCGGGGAAAGTAAAATCAATGAAGCTGGTCCACCTTGTAAGCTCAGGCACGTCGGGCACGTCGGGACGTTAGACGACATCGATGCCAACGTCCGCGTCTTTTCGGGACGCCAAGAAGAGCTTCGAAGTAATTGTTGAAAAAATAATAATTGAGAGTCTATTTCTTCCTGGTATATAATATAAGTATAGAATCCTTGGGGGTTAAGGATGCCAATTATTTCAGAGTTTTACGGAATCAAGATTATGATGTTTTGGAACGACCATATGCCTCCGCATTTTCACGCCGAGTATGGAGATAGTAAAGTATTAGTAGAAATTAAAAGTGGAACAGTTATTCGAGGAGTATTTCCGTTTAAACAGCTTAAATTGGTTTTAGCATGGTGTGAAATTCATCGTGACGACCTTCTTCAAAACTGGGAAAATGCGGTCCAACATCAAGAACTATGTCGAATTAATCCTTTGGTTTAAGGGGTGAATGAACATGTTTCATAAGATAATTCAGGTTTATCCAACGGAAGATTTTAAAGTCTATTTATATTTTACAGACGGAAAAATAAAACTGTTTGATGCTAAAGAGCTTGTGAATCAAGGCATTTTTCAACAACTTCGAAACGAAGAAAAGTTTAAAGAAACATGTACGGTACTGAACGATACATTAGCTTGGGATTTGAGTGGAAAACGAGATCCATCAGATTGTTTGGATTTGGATCCAGAAGAATTGTATAAAAAATGTCCTGACGTCGAAGAACCAGAAATTAATTCTGCAATTCATTAATTTTGAAAGTAGCTGCCTTCCATGGCAGCTACTTTCAAAATTAGGGGCAATCGACGGTCTCGTCTAACAACGTACTCAACGCTTCCGGCGCGGGTGACTCGTAAGATGCGATGCTTTAGAGAAAAGAAGAAGCATATGCAAAATCAAAAAAATAATTGTGGCTGTATGGGGTAGCGGAGTAATCCGCTATCCTGCCGTGGCTGGAAATCATTTTTTTATAGCAAAAAAATTCGAGAGTGTTAACATGATTGTCTATATAATTTAAGTATAACCTCTGGAGGCTATTTAAAAAACAGAATGAGTTACGGTGAGAATATTCGGCAAAGTATTGATTTTATTGAGCAACATCTTTCCGGAGAAATTACGCTTGATAATTTAGCCCAATTAGCCTGCTTCTCAAAATATCATTTCCATAGAATGTTTAAATCAACTACTGGTAAAACATTGATGGAATACGTTAGAGAGAGGCGATTAATTCGGGCTGCTCATGAACTCATCTATTCTTCAAAAACGATATCTCATATTGCTTTTGATTTAAGTTTTAACTCACACGATGCTTTTGATAAAGCCTTTAAAAGAATGTATGGAATTCCGCCAAAGGAATATCGGAAAAAAGTGACTTTGAGGTTTACAGAACAAGCTTCAAAGGAGTGTATCAAAATGAGCGACTTAAATTTTTATAGTAAAATTAATTGTAGTTTTGACGAAAAGAAAGAATGTCTTCAACTATTAGACTTAATGATTTCTCTTTCTAGAAAACAACATAAACAAGGTCTTCTGTCATTGGAGTCCGAGGTTAATGAAAAATCTCCATTTTTATTACAAAAAGGAATATTGCTAATGTTATCAGGCACAGAACCTATAGTCCTTCGGGAAATATTGAATAATTATATATCTTCAAGCAACTATTCCGGTAAAGAGTTTTTATCTGCCATACTAATCAAAGAGGGTCTTTTATCAATACAAATGGGCGAATATCCTTGGGATATAAAAGAAAAATTAGTTGCTTTTTTGGGGGTAGATTTTTCAAATGAGATTAAACAACATTTTGGGGTTGATAATAAAAACGATGAACTGAAAATTAGGAGTTTCATCGAAGCTATTAAAGATAAAAAAGTATATTCCGAAGCAACTAGCTTACTGGAGAAAGAATTCTCTAAATTAGAGAAGCGTTCGATTCAAAGGTCTTTAAGGGAGCTAAATGTTGTTGAATTAGCCGTTGGAATGAAAGGTGCAAGTGGCAAGACTCAAATCAAAATTATTGAGGATTTACCAAAGAATGTAATATTGATTGTAATTGAGGCGGGCGAGTTATTGGACTTAGATGAAATTAACGTCCCACAGATTATAGATGCTCAAAAGGGTATCGTTGAAAAAATAAGAAAATTACGGGTTGAAGGCGAAATAAGGTGAGAAAAAATACGGAAAACTAAAAAAGGATAATCAAAATGATAATTGAGTTAAGAGAATTATCTTTAAATGACGGGATTGAAATATATGAGATGATTCAAGAAATTGGTCCCGGTGAGAACGGTTATCAAAACAGCGCGTATAATCTGGAATTCAAAGAATTTCAGAGTTTTTTGATAGAATCGAGGGACGAATCTTTAGGGATTAATCTGCAACCTCATTATGTTCCGCAAACGATATATTGGTTAATGATCGATGCAAAACCGGTAGGCATTGGAAAATTAAGATTGTATTTAAATGATAACTTGTGTAAAATTGGCGGACATATTGGCTATACAATTCGGCCGTCTGAAAGAGGAAAGGGATATGGAAATATAATTTTGGAAGAATTATTGAAAAAAGCTAAAGCGAAGGGAATTAAAGAAGTTCTGGTAACATGTAATGAAAGTAATAGTCTTTCTAGAAAAATAATTGAATTAAACAATGGTGAGCTGAAAGATATTGACCAAGGGGAATGCCGGTATTGGATACGACAATGATCTACTTTGAATCATCAAGATTGGTTTTTCGTGACTGGCACGAAGAAGATTTGGATGTTTTTCGAAAAATGAACAGTGACAGGCAGGTAATGGAATATTTCCCCCATACTCTTTCGCATGCAGAAACGGATTTGCTTTATAAAAAAATCCGCCAAGAATTTGAAGAGTATGACTATGGGCTTTATGCGGTGGAAGTCAAAGATGCTAATGAATTCATCGGTTTCATCGGCTTTCATTGGGCGACGATTCAATTGGGTTTTGGGCCATTTATCGAAATCGGCTGGCGATTAAAGAAAGAAGCCTGGGGAAAAGGGTATGCAACCGAGGGAGCCAAGAAATGCTTGTCCCACGGCTTCAATTGCTTGGGATTTAACGAGATATATAGTTTCACCGCCAAAGTGAATACAAGGTCGGAAAATGTAATGAAAAAAATTGGAATGGCAAAAAAACTGGAATTTAATCATCCTCAAGTTGATCTCAACAGTTCATTGTGTAAGCATGTGCTGTATCAGATTACAGCTTTACAGTATAGGATTCTATTGAAGAGTCGTTAGATTGGAGCAAAATATACGAATCCGCCGCCTCTGGTTGTGGTAGCGTACCATAATGCAAGGTCAATTTTTAGAATCCGTCCATTGTCCAAAATATTTACAAATGCATGTTGCCCGGTTTTCCGGTATTCAAGTGAAATGATGGTAACCCAATGCCATTGTTCAAGATTTTTTTCATTGCCATTACATAAATTTAGAAAGGCGACGGGGGAGTCTCTCAGTAAAGCCTCTTCTAAGAAATTTAATATAACGGAGAATTCCGGACGGCTGGATTTACTTTTGGGCAAGTCTAATAACCTATATTTAACATTGAAGCCCTTCGATTTTGCATACGAAATAAAAGCTTCATAAAACATTTTAGTTGTCGATACACCGCTTATTGTTGGGGTAACATACTTCCAAATTTCCTCCATTAGAACTAGACAGTTTTTTTTGGTATTGAAACTTTGTTCTGATCCGGAAGTAGAGTAGGTGTGATATAGATAAAAGATAAGATTGGACGCCACAGTAGGACCGCATCCCGAAAGACGCCGCCACAATGTAGGGTACCAGTTTTGGTTGCATCCATAACATATTTCCCGGGTATCTTCATCCAGTACTTTAAGTAAATCCGGATTCGAAATTGATTTTAATTGCAGCAAGAGTTTCTTATCCTTGAGAGCTTTATTATTTGAATTCTTGTCTTTCGGTAATTCTACGATTTGAGAATTATTGCAGCACCATAGCTTTTATGTCCAATATGTGACCATCCATAAAAATAATAAAGTGCGAAGGGTTGGATTGTCAATTATTTATTTAAAAAACTTCACTCCATTTCCGGAGCGTCTCAATCTGGTGAGGCGGATTATATGGAGTCCGGAGTATTTCGGGTTTTTCGCCGGATACCATCAGTTGATTTTCCGGATAAAGCAATCCGAAGCCTTTATGGTGCAATAGTCTGAAATACCCGATCTCAGCCGGCTCAAATCCCATCAAATGCGAGGCCAGCGAGTCGGCGCCCAGCGCATCAAAGGATGCCAGCGCCCAACCGGAATTGATTTTTTGGCCGGCAACCGGTCCATCCCCCTCCATGCCGATAGTTCCGTCAATAATTGCCAGATCCGGGAAAGCATATTCGGCAATAGCAGTTAAGATATGGTGAATATATTTACCATGAAAGTGGATTTTACTACGCTGCCAATTTCCCCGGATAGAACCAACCAATACATTTTTGATAGCGGCTGTGACCAGGACGGAGTCATGTGTTTTCGGCCTTGCAATGGAAACTAGCAAAGGAGTGTCCATTAATGTTTTGCTCAAGGGTAAAGTTAACTCGCCGCCAGGGAAAATCAGTTTTTTATGAACCACTGCGTCATCTTTCAGATCCAGCAGCTTTATCCCGGGATGCTCCGCGGCTAATTTGGTAAACCCATACATCTGAAAACCTGTTTTGGTATTTCCCCGGGCAGAGTATTCGGCAATCAGAATCTCACCGGAATAAAACGGGGCAATAAAATTAATAAAACTCCTGACTGCATTTACCGGTGTGGTTGCCAGCTCCAGCCCATTATGGTTCTTGAAGGTCCGGGTAACAACCAGATTAATTTTGATGGTCAAAGATGAAATATTGGCCAAAACCTGTTGCAGATCATTTTTTATTAAATTTAAACCATCCTGTACTCCTTGTTTGTGTTCCTGGCTTCGCACCAAACCTATTTTGTTAGAGACCGGCGTCATTGAATGAGTGTTATTACGAATCAAAACGGATCATCCTCCCCCCATTTTTTTTGAGTTAAAACAAGTATTTTTCAAAAAATTCAAAATCAATTCCTTATAGTTATCGGTCATTACGAGTCTAAAATTCACCGAAATTCAATAGCAGATATTGATGGGCTAACTATAGAAACACAGTTAAAATGATAGGAATTTGATGGTTATCAATGGAATTATATCTTACTAAGGCCAAATTGGAAACGATATAGAATGTCCTTGCCAGTATGTTAAGGATAAAGGCAGGCGCAATGGCGGCTAAAGTGGCGACAGAAGCGCCCCAAAATCCGGCTACCTTATTCAGGGAGGATTTGTCAAATCATGTCCCAGGAGAAAACTCCGGTTACAGCAGCTATCAGAGTGTTGCGGCAGGAAAGAGTTGAATTTACCGGCCATCTTTACGAATATGAAGAGCGGGGCGGGACTGCCGTTTCAGCGAGAGAGCTTGGCATTGATGAACACACAGTGATTAAAACCCTGGTGATGGAGGATGAACGAAAAAATCCCTTGGCTGTTTTGATGCATGGCGATTTAGAGGTTTCGACCAAGGAATTGGCGAGATTTTTAGGGGTTAAGTCCATCACACCCTGCAACCCGGAGACAGCCAATAAGCATTCCGGGTATTTGGTGGGAGGGACTTCACCCTTTGGCATGAGAAGAGTAATGCCGGTTTATATGGAAGAAAGCATTTTACTGTTGCCAAAAGTTTATATTAATGGCGGAAAACGCGGTTATTTAGTGGGAATCACTCCTCAAGCCATCCTCCGAATTTTAAAACCAACTTTAGTGAAGGTTGGGATCCCGTAATAACGATTTATTTTTTAAGGGGCGCTCTTTTTTAAAATAACTGTCCCTTTAGGTTGAAGATTTAACACTTCTTGTACAGGGGTTCCGGAGATCAAATCCAGATAAGCTTCTGGGAGAGGAATCTCTGTAACATGGTGGTTATGGTTGAGTACAAATAGATATTCGCCGTGGTTGTTTGTACGTTTCAATACTTCAACTCCTTTGGGCGCGTCAAGAGGAGCATGAATAAGGTTTATACAGGTTAAATATTTTAAGAACCGTTTCATAGTGGCCAATTCAAGCTGGGTGGCGATATAGTAAGCCTTGCCTTTGCCAAAATGATTGACAGTTATGGCTGGATAGCCGGAATAATAATCATTGACGAACTTAGCCAAGATTTCGGCGGTAGTGGGATGAAGAAGATCGCACCAGAGATTGCAGGAATATTCACCATTCATTTCACCCAATACCCGGCTCATTCGAATCTTATTATTCATATGGGGCTCCAGCGGGTCGAATTCTTCCACATATAAACCTAATAAATTTTGTAATGGACCAGGATAACCTTCTAAGAATACCCCATCGTTTTCATCTACAATCCCACTGAAGAAAGAAGTAACAAAAGTTCCTCCTTGATGAACGAAATCCTCCAATTTTTCTTTCATCCCCGGTTTAATCATGTAAAGTAGCGGAGCAATAACTATTTTATAGCTAGCAAGATCAGCGTCAACCGGGACGATATCTACAGGGATATTCATATCAAAAAGCGGATTGTAAAATTGACGGATTTGATTGAGATATTTAAGGTCTAAATTGGGTCTTTGCTCATATTCGACTGCCCACCAATTTTCATGATCCAATACGATTGCCACATCAGCCTTGATTCGGGAGTCGATAATCTCGGCCAAGTTTGCAAGTTCTTTGCCAAGCTTGGATATTTCCCGGTAAGTGCGGGATTGTTCGCCGTTTCCGTGAGGGACCATGGCGCTATGAAATTTTTCAGCGCCTTTGATAGACTGGCGCCATTGAAAGAACATGATGGCATCAGCGCCATGGGCCATGGCCTGATAACTCCAAAGGCTCATCACGCCCGGACGTTTGTTGGTGTTGACCGGACGCCAGTTTACTTGACTGGAGGCTTGTTCCATCAGAATAAAAGGTTGGCCATTCTTTAAGCCACGCATAATATCATGATTTAAAGCAGCCCATCCCGGATAATTGCCGGGTTCAGGATTAGGGTAACTATCCCAAGAAATGACATCCAGATGCTTAGCCCATTTAAAATAATCCAAGGGGTCAAAATCAGCCATAAAATTAGTTGTAACCGGGATATCCGGAGTTATTTCCTTTAAGACCTTATATTCGCCAAGATAGCACTCTAAGATACTATCAGACATAAAACGCCGGTAATCCAGAGTCAGACTGGGGTTCGGAAAAGTTGAAGTGGCCCGGGGCGGGATGATTTCGGACCATTGATAATATCGTTGACTCCAGAAATTGGTTCCCCATGCATCATTAAGTTTTTCAATGGTGCCATATCTTTGTTGCACCCAGTTACGGAAAGCCCGGGCGCAGTTTTCGCAGTAACAATTTTGGATATGGCAGGCATATTCATTGTTAACATGCCACATCAGAAGGGCGGGGTGGTTTTGATACCGCCCAGCCAATTCCCGGACTAGCTGCCGGCCCAAACGGCGATAGGTTGGACTATTGGGGCAGTATGACTGGCGGGACCCATAGCTGATCTTATTACCTTTGATATCAACGGGTAAGACATCTGCGTATTGGGATAACCAAGCTGGTTGGGCAGCGGTTGCAGTGGCTAGATCGACATAAGTGCCGTTCTCTGATAGCAGATTCATGATTTTATCCAACCAGCCGAAGTTAAAGGTCTCTTCATTGGGTTGCAACAAAGCCCAACTGAATATACCGATACTTACCAAGTTAACTTTGGCTTGTTTCATTAAACGCATGTCCTCTTGCCAAACCTCTTCGGACCATTGCTCGGGATTGTAGTCGCCACCGTAAAAGATTTTCGGTAATTTAGCACTGATCATTTTTTTCCTCCTACCCCGGGTGAACCGGAACTAAATAATAAAAACCATTTTGACAAGAATTTTGGAGTTAAGGCCCTAGTGGATATCGTTTGTTAAATCGGTTTAGTAAATAATTGAAAATAGCTTAAATTTAGAATGGAATCATCCGATTGCAAGGTTATTTAATGAAGCAATAAAACCATCGGGTTATTTAGCAATTCATGATAAAACATCCATAAAACAATAATCTATCTGGTATTTTTTTATGGACTGAGGATCTAAAAATAAAATTTCTTTTCATTTTGCCAATGATGTAATATAATTAGTATACCGGTTTAGTAAAAAAGATGCAATACTTTAATTAAAAAAATAATAAGCTCGCAATCAAAAACACGGGGGATGAAGATGAAGTACAATTATCAGGCAGTATTATTTGATCTTGATGGAGTTGTCGTAACGACAGACAAATATCATTATCAGGCATGGAAAGAGATTGCCGCTGAAAAGGGTTGGATTTTTAATAAAGAATTGAATCATAAATTACGGGGAGTGCCTCGCCTCGAATCTCTTGAAATCATATTGGAAGATAACCACATCATTCTTAGCCGGGAAGAAAAGGTAGCATTGGCAACCAGAAAAAATAACTATTATATTGAACTGCTGAAAAATATCAACTCATCTGATTTATATCCAGGCGCAGTTGATTTTTTAAAACAATTAAAAAGTAAAGGGATAAAAACTGCGCTGTGTTCTTCAAGCCGTAATGCGAATTTGGTGATTGAAGCCTTACAATTGAAAGATTTCTTTGATGCTATCGTCACTGGAAATGATATCCGGAAGGGTAAACCTGATCCCGAGATTTTTCAAATCGCTGCGCAACGCTTGAGGGTACACCATATCAATTGTATTGTAATTGAAGATGCCTCATCAGGACTCAAGGCGGCGCTGGCGGCCGGAATGAAATGCATCGGCGTTGGAACCGCGGAAAATCTCCCGGAGGCTGAAGAAACTTTCTTGAACTATCAAGAAATCGAACTTAATGAACTCCTTGAATCCGGAAGAATAAAGCGGATGGTGATGGATCCCTGGTGCATTGTAGAAACTGAAATCAACCCGAAAAGGTCCGTCTACTGGGAATCTCTTTTTGCCCTAAGCAACGGATACATGGGTGTCCGTGGGACTTATGATGAAGAACATCCTGAAATACTGCCATACTCACAACAAGGAATGTATATTAACAGTGTTTATGATTATTTGAAATATTGGAATCACGTTTGCAACTTTAAAGGTTTGCCGGAGCGGATCCATACCATGCTTAATCTCTGGGATTGGACTATCATCAATCTCTATGTTGATGGGGAAAAATTTAGCTTTTCATCAGGTCAAATATCTCAGTATCGGCGCGAACTGAATTTAAAAAACGGGATATTAAACCGTACCTTAATTTGGGAGAGTCCCCAGGGCAAAAAGTTGATGCTGAATAGTACCCGGCTTGTCAGCATGGTTCGCCGGCACAGCGCAGTAATCCATTATGAAGTAAAACCTTTAAACTTCTCAGGAATGATTACTTTGGAATCGGTACTGAAAGGAAAAGCCGTCAATAATGATTATTCCTTTGAGCCGCTTTTAAAGCAGAAAAGCGGTCTGGCGGATAGCATTCATTACTCATTATTTTCTACTAAAAATACCGGTATCAAAATAGCTACGGTCGCAGGACATGTACTGAGTAAAGATCAAGCGACGACTCATGTGGATATTAAAAATGATGATCTGATCTTTCGCATGACTTTCCAGGCTTCGCAAGAAGAGGCTGTATCCCTCGATAAACAGGTTTGTTTCTTCACCTCAAATGAAGAAAATGAAGCGAACCTAATCCCGGAAGCATTAAATACCCTAAAAAAGGATATGAAAGACGGCTTTGCCGCAATATTTTTGGAGCAAAGCCGTTTTTGGAAAGATTATTGGGATATTTCCGATATCGAAATCGGCGCCAATCAAAGTGACCAACAGGTTTTACGCTTTAATATGTTCCACCTGAGACAGAATCATCCTGAAGATGATCGGCTATCTATTTCAGCAACCGGGCTTACCGGTAACCATTACGGCGGCCTTGTATTTTGGGATACCGAAATGTATATGGTTCCCTATTTTAACTACCATGAACCAAAACTGGTAAGAAACCTGCTGATGTATCGCTATCACATTTTGGATCGGGCGCGGGAGCGGGCAAATCAGTTGGACGGATTGGGAGGGTTGTATTCATGGATGAGTATTAATGGTGAAGAAACGAACGTTCTTCCGGAGTGCTCCACGGCGCAGTATCATATTAACTCCGATATTGCCTATGCCATTTGGCGATATTATATCTCTACCAATGACCGAGAGTTTTTGTTTAAATACGGTGCTGAAATTCTGTTTGAAACTGCCAGATATCTCGCTGATCGCGGTAAATTTATCAGCCAAAGAGGCGATCGGTTTTGTATCAACTGTGTTTGTGGCCCTGACGAATATGGTTGCGCGGTGAATAATAACAGTTTTACGAATATGATGGCCCAATTTCACTTTCATTTTGCGGTTAAAGTATATGAAATGATGAGTAGAGAGTGCCCTCAAATATTTGCGGCTCTCGCGGAGAAAATTGCTTTGGACAATAATGAACCAGCGGTTTGGGAGAAAGCATCCGACCGGATGTATATTGCCTTCAATGAAAAACTGGGCATTCATGAACAGGATGACAGCTATTTATACCGTGATCCGGTTGATATGAGCAAGCTGCCCCGGAATTTTGATATCCGGTACAGTTATTTCCCAATGAACCTTTGGAGGATGCAGATCACCAAACAGGCGGATGTAGTGTTGCTGATGTTTGTTCTGGGGGATAAGTTCAGTAAGGAAGTGAAAAAAGCCAATTATGAATTTTATGAACCCCGTACTTGCCACGGTTCATCACTTTCCCCTTCCATTCACAGCATTATTGCAGCGGAGATCGGCTTGGAAGAGGAAGCCTACGATTTTTTCCATCAATCACTTTACATGGACATTAGCGACTTCAGAAAAAACACCAACGGTGGCATCCATTTCGCCTGCTTAGGTGGGACCTGGATGGCGGTAATTAACGGCTTCGCCGGTATGCGTGATTATGAGGACCGGCTTATTTTTAATCCTCACCTACCAAAGCAATGGTCATTTTTCAAGTTTAAACTGCTTTACCGGGGACGCCGGTTGGGTATTTCAATTGAAAAGGACCGTTCTTCATTTATACTATTGGATGGAGAACCTGTCACATTATTTGTTTTTGATAAAAAAGTGGAACTGGTTGCTGTTAATGATACTGTTATGGTAAGCAATATCTAGTAGAGCGTCAAACGTTCATTCTGATTGTAACGTTATTTAGAGAACGTTTTACTAGCCTTGTTCCCAGAAAATGATTTTAATCAGAAAGGAGGCGGCGAATATTTTTGCTAGGATTCTGTGCGAGTAACACTTATTGTAGCATAGAGAACCACAATATTTTGTATTAGATCGTGTTGCCATATACTAAATATGCTTCGAAAAGCTATTATCCGCACAGCCTCCTAGCGGTCCAGACAAAGACAAGTAAAATGATTAGGAGGAGTTGAAATGAACTATCAGAAAGGATTCTTCTTTCTTATGGCGGTGGCTTTTTTGATCGGATCGATCTTAACTTTGGCGCCGAAATTTAACAATGTGAAAGCCGCTTCAGCTTCGGTATTCACCAATTTTATTACGGCTTCCGGCGGTAAATTGTATGATGGTGATCAGGAATTTAGGTTTTGTAGCGTTAACATCCCCTTCGTCGATATGACGGAGGACGGCGAAGGAGGTACATGGAAAAAACTCACGCCATGGGAACAGGAAGATTTGGTTAAGACAGCCAAGCAAATGGGAGCGCAGGTTATCCGCAGATATGCTTTATCTACCAGGCAACCCGGTAAGACATATGAAGCACATGTACAAGGACCATGCCAGTTCAGTGAAGTTGCGTTCCAGGCTTTTGACCAGTTCCTGGCCTACTGTAACCAATATGGCATCAGGGTTATCGTCCCCTTTGTAGATCAGTACAACTATAACTGGGTTGGCGGAATCTCTTGCTATGAGGCATTTCGGGGCATAGCCCAGGACGATGGTTATAACTTTGTGACCAACGCACAGATCAGGGATGACTTTAAAGCCACTATCAATTATGTGCTAAACCGGACCAACACCATTACCGGTGTAAAATACAAAGATGATAAGGCCATCATGGCCTGGGAGACCGGTAATGAGTTGTGGTGTGAAAACAAGAACTATAGCTGGGTGCCTGATATTGCCGCTTATATCAAGAGCATCGATCAGAACCACTTATTGATCGACGGTGACATGGAACCTTCCGTAAATACGATTATTTTGCAGAACCCTAATTACGGTAAAGATATCGATATCATGTCAAACCATTTTTACAAATGGAGTAACGGTCATTCCAACTTGGTCGCATCTATAAGAGACGACATGCAACATGTAAGAGGCAAGAAACCGTATATTGTCGGTGAATATGGCCTTACTAACGCAACAGATATCCATAATCTCCTTGATACTTGCGTCTCCGAAGGCGTTTCCGGGGTAATGATTTGGTCGTTAAGAGGACACCGGGAAGCCGGAGGATTCTGGCAGCATCGGGAAGGTACATATCCCGGAGATGGCGTTGATTACTGGGCTTACCACTGGCCAGGATTTCCGATTAATGATAATTACTGGGAAACAACTATCATACAAGATATTTATCAACACGCGTACTCGATCCGTGGCTTGACAGCACCTCCGATACCGATCCCGGAACCGCCGGTACTCCATCCTATCAGTAACCCTACCCAGGCAATCAACTGGAAGGGATCTGTGGGGGCCACACTGTATGATGTTCAAAGGTCTACGGATGGTTCTGCCTGGAGTACGGTTGGGTCCAATGTAACAGATATGTATAAGGATTATAGCTATCCGCCGAATTTTAAAGATCCGAGCGCTACCGGATCAGGATATTATTATCGAGTGATTGCCAAGAACCCCTCGGGTTCATCGGCACCTTCCAATATTGTAGTCTGGGGGACCGTCACCGGGCCGACTCCGACACTGGGACCGACACCGACCCCCGGACCCACGGTAACTCCCACTCCGACTCCACGGCCGACAGCAACTCCGACGGCGACCCCCATACCGACGCCAGCCGGTTATCTCATCGACAACTTCGAGGGATATGGTGGTTCCAATTCCAATCTGCAAGCGGCGTATGTGCGGAATAGCGACGGAAACAGTGTAACGGTGACCTTGGATACCGCCAACAAGAGTCAAGGAGCCTATGGAATGAAATATAATTATACCATTGGATCACCGGATTTCGCCGGGGTTATCAGGAGTTTGGGGCATGCCAGTTTTTATGGCGCCACCGGGATTCAGCTGTGGCTCAAGCCGGATGGTTCGGGCCGGAGGTTGACCATCCAATGTAAAGAGTCTTCCGCCAACGGTTCCGAACCTTGGGAGGCATATTATACATTGTCCGGTACTACGGCTGTGACTATCCAGCTCCCATTTAGCAGCTTTGTCCGCCCATCCTGGTATAGCGGCGGGAATGGAATCATGGAATTGGGTGATATCTCCGAATATTCGATCTATGTCAACCGGGGGTCGGGAGGAACCGGCAGCAGTAGCTTATATTTTGACTATATAACGCTATATCCGACTGGAAGTGGAACACCGACTCCAACTCCCAATCCGACAACTACACTAACGCCGACTCCGGGACCGACGGCAACACCGACTCCAGGACCGACGCCAGCGCCGGGAGGAGCATTCGGGAATAATCACGCGGGGAATGCCGGATGGTATACCATCTCCCAGAATGGTACGGGACATATCACCGCTTGCCGGTTCCTAGCCCCGGCCGATATGACGGTGACCAGGATGAACATCTATCTTAGCGGCGACAATGGCAATATCAAGCTGGCCATTTATTCGGACAATAACGGTAATATTGGTTCATTCCTGATGGGAACCATGGAGAAAACCAGCACTAATTGGAACTGGAACACTTTTAGTCTGACCGCGCCTCTGACGGTAACCGGTGGCAATTATTACTGGCTGGCGGTATGGTCCGCCCGGGGATATAATGTCGCTTATGATGCGGGCGGAACCCAGGCCACCAAGCAGGTTGCCTATACCGGTACCTGGCCGTCGAGTATCACTGGATATAATAGCCTAACAAATAAATTGAGCGTCTACGCTGATTAAGCAAGCGGCTTGAAAACAAAATATTGTTGTAGATAACTTTTTGATGAATGGTGGTGTTAACCGTACCTTGAATAAGGCGCGATTAACACCTTTTTCCTGCTATTTCAGTTTCCCAGCAAAAATTGAATATGCTATGTAACCCGGGATCATTTTTAAGATACCGGTTTACAAATGGAAATTCCAGCGGATTAGTAAAATCGCAGTCAGTGTTGATTTTGCTTCGGAATAAATTCCAGTAGGATGGCGGATTTTAATTTTATGTAAAGAGGTTTAAGCGTTATTTCGTTTTAAGGATATTGCCTTTTTAACTATTTTGTAATAAAATAAAGATACCGGTTTAGTAAATCAATATTATTCCTCAAGTTTGTTTTTATATAAACTTTTTTGAGATAATTATTGATAGAATCACGCCATTATTGTAGACCGGTTTACTAAATACATAATAGTTCGTTATTGGTGATTTCTTTCACCGGAACGGTTTAGACTATGACAACAATGTGATTTACTGTGACAGGAGTAAAATGATGCAACGTTTATTTCGAGTTTTTACTTTGGTAACCCTTTCCTTGTTGCCATTGGGCTGTGCGGTCCCAAAACCTACTACTATTGGTGATTCCAATCATCCGGAAGGTTTCGTATACACCTCCGGCACCCACTTTGGACTGGACAGCCGTCCTTTTTATGTAGCCGGCGCCAACCATCATTATCTCGCGTATGCGCCTGCGGTTGAAGTGGCAAATGTCCTTCAAGATGCCCGGGATATGGGGCTCAATACTCTCCGGGTATTTGCCTTTCTAGATATCGGTTCGCTGGATGGTTCGACCCGGAAAACCACCTCTCCCGTTTACGGTAAGTATGCCTATGATTTGAACCGGAACGGTGTTTATTTTCATTATTGGAATACCGCCATGAACGCGCCGGATTATAATGACGGGGCCGACGGGTTGCGGCATTTGGATTATGCGGTATCCGAAGCTGGAAAATACGGGTTGAAACTAATCCTGACCTTGACCAATACCTGGAAGTATCAGGGAGGCATACCGCAATATCTGGAGTGGTACGGCATGGAAGGCCTTGATTATCCCAATCCGGTGGGCGACCATAATAAATTTTATACGGATGCCCGCTGCAAGCAAGCTTTTAAAAACTGGATCAATCATTTGGTGAACCGGGTCAATTATTACACCGGGATTGCTTATAAAGATGATCCTACCATTATGTCCTGGGAATTGATGAACGAGGCCGAAGCCGGCGGAGCGCCGACGAGTACGGTTTATAACTGGGCCGTCGAAATGTCCGCTTATCTGAAGCAACTGGACCCTAACCATCTGGTGGGATTGGGAGAACAAGGATATTTCAGCGGCCGGGGACAGAATTGGAAGTATAATGGCGGTACAGGAACCAATTTTGATGACCTAATCTTGATCAATACACTGGATTGGGGCTCTTATCATTTATATCCCAACTATTGGGATGAGGCCGCCGATTGGGGCCAGAATACCTGGATCCCAGAACATATCAATATAGGGAAAAATGTTAACAAACCGGTTTTATTGGGTGAGTTCGGCTGGAACGAGGCAACGAAGGATACTGTTTATGATAATTGGACCCGCAAAATTGAAACCCTGGATGGGGCGGGTTGGCTGTTCTGGCGTTTGATCGGCAGATCTTACGATGGAACTTACCCCTCGGATTCCGAAAATTTTGATATTCATTCCGGCGATAGCGCTTTTTATGTATTGAAAGCGGCGGCGGCCCGGATGAAGGCCAGGAATAATCCGTAAACGACGATCCCGCAGAATGATGTTTTGATTAATTTTATTATTGAATTTATCAAATGTTGCATGTTTAAAAATATGGAATAGCTTGGGAAGGCAATTCTTTTAGTATACCGGTTTAGTATTTGTACCAAAAATTATTCTCTTACCGTAATTTGTCCTTATATATCAATGGGAGCTTATTTTGTAAACCGTTTTTATTCGAATCAATAAAAGATCAATCGCCTGAAATGACTGAAGAACTCATGCTTTGGTGAGGCGGAAAGAAAGGAGTGGAGTTGGCTTTAAGCAGATTTTTAAACAAAACCATAGTTTTATGAAGATAAACTTAGGAGGGTTAGAAGATGAAGAAGTTATTAATATTAATAATCAGTTTGATTGCGATTTTTCTGGTAGCGTCCAGTGTCTTTGCCGATTCAGCCACGACGGTCGTGGGTGGGGACTTTCAACTGCAATATGCGTCCAATGGCAGTAAGCTGTTTGATACAACCGGAGAACCGCTTTGGTGGGAATTTCAGGCAACCAGTTACAAAAATTTCAGTGATAACACCCAAGCCTATCTGCAACTGAAAGCAACCAAAGATAACAAGACGCCATTCATGGGCGGATTCGGATTTATATACAAAGTCAGTGACCAACTCTCATTTACCTGGCGGAATGATGTTAACGGAGAGTTCCTAACCGACGGACAGGTGATAGGGAACGGCTGTGATTGGCGCCAGCTTTCAAAGAATGTTAATTTATTCAACAGAGCGTTTCTGGCAAGAACTGAAATAAAAATGGACACCAGTCTTATTCAGGGCCTTAATTTAACTCTTGCATACAGTCCCGAAGGCCCAACAAGACTGTCCGGGTTTTCTGATCCATTGCCCGAGCAATTTTTGATCAAGGGAAAATATACCAATGATTTATTCAATGTTGGTTTTGGCTATACCAATACCCGGGACGGTTATACCGAAGGCGGCAGCACCGGCTATTTGGCCCAAAACCCGAATAGGCCTTTGTTTGGCCTATATGGTGAGGTCTTCCCCGATGCCAATCAGAAATATTATTGGGAATACATCGATGGGGGCGCCTATCTGCTCAAGGCCACTTTAACATTTGACCCCTTTACCCTGAAAGCGACTTACGGAAATGATTTGTGGTATCAAAAAGTCGGTCATCCTGATTATCTGCCGAACACCCTGGATTGGGAGTTAGACTATGCGCTTTCCGCCGATAAAACCATCATCACCGGGATGGCTTATTACTTAAATACCGACCATGATGGTTTTGCAAACGCTACCGCCGGTATGGCCATAGGTCCGTTTACCGCACTCGCGTGTTATGAGTTTGGCGGCGTAATTATTCCGGCCATGGGTGTTGATGGCAGTTCCTCCACTTCAATCATTTGCAAATATAATCTTGACGGCAACAACACGCTGGTGGCGGATTTCAATCTTGATAAACAGATATATACCGTCCAATTATACGTTTATTTCTGGTAACAGCTTGAAAACTTCCGGCTTCTCAAAAACAGTATGGAAGGGGTGGTTGCGGTAGTTCAACTTAGTATTCTCCAATTTGAAAACAAATCATAAGGAGGCTGAATGTGATGAAAAAAGGAATCTTTGGACTCATAATGATTTTAAGTTTAGCAATGGTTATTATTGCAGGTTGCGGCGGCGGTGGCGGCAGTACAACTGTTGGACCGACTCCAACGCCGATTCCTGCTCCGGAAGAGTTTCCGGATTCAACAACTGCTTATCAGACCAGTGGTCCAACATTTTTTGACTCGGGCTATGCGCTGACGGATACGGTTGTTTTAACAGGGGATGATGGTTCGACATGGGGCGATACTAGAATTGATGATGCGGTTGGCGCTTTAGGAACATTGGCAACCTATAGTGATGGAGCCAATAAAATCTTATATGTAAAAGTCACATTTTCCAAGACTGGAGTAGGTCGTCAGGTTTGTCTTTTGGTTGATGACACAGCACAGACTTCAAATTTCCCTGTTAATGGGCGGTACACCCAGTATCTTCCATGGCTGGGGTCGTTTGACTTAAGGATTCCTAATTTTGATCCCGATCTTGGCGTAGGAGCGGAGCGTGAATGGGGGCCTGGGACTTTAAAATCAAATATATACCAGTTTTATTATGATGGCTCTTCTCAAGTTCAAATAGCCGCCCCGCTTCCTTCATGTTCAGTTAATGGACTTACTCATGATGGTGGCGGAAATGTGAGTAGTATTGAATTTCAAATTCCTTATGATAATATCGGAAAAAATGGAGCGGTATCTGGAGCTAACCTAAAACTAGTGGCCATACTAGGCCGGGGTGTTTATGCCAGCGATGATGGAACTCTTGTTACTGCCAGACCATTGGGGGCATCAAGCGCCATTCCGGGTGATCAAATTATTTTAGCAGATCCTGATACGGATGCTGTTCGCATTGGCACAATTGGTTCATATGCAAAATGCGCCTTAGAATAATACGTAACCGTCGCTATTATTAACAGTTTGCATATATCTCCATAGCTAACATCAGTATTGATGCTTAGCTATGGATGTTTTTTTGATCGTCTTTCAGCGGATGAACGGTTTTCACTGAAAAACCGGATCACAGAGAATGATGGCAGGAAGATGGTTTGTTTTAGCAAATATAATTATTTATTTGAATGCAAATTGCACGCATTAGTCAAGGTTGACGAATCAGAGAAGAAAGGGCCAATTGAATGAGTATATTTGAAGCTATTATGTTAATCTGCTTCGGAGCGGCTTGGCCGGTTTCGATGTATAAATCTTATCGTTCAAAGAGCAACAACGGTAAAAGTGTGATTTTTCTTTTTATAATTCTGGTGGGCTATATCTCCGGTATCAGCCATAAATTAATTTATAATTATGATATGGTGATTTTTCTTTATATTTTAAACGGTGTGATGGTTTTCGGTGATATTTTGTTGTATTTTAGGAATAGGAGATTGGAAAGTCGCTGAAGGCCGTGAAGGAAAATTCAACTTATATAAAATCGGATTAATATGAAATGAGTAATAAAGACCAATGGCAAACAGATCTTGGTCTTTTAATTTTTTATTTGGATCTATTGTAAGCGTCAAAACAACTCACCTTGACAAACCGTTGGGGTTGTTTTGACGCTTACCGTAAACCTAGCTGTTGTTGAATTGCATTTAAGTTTTTCTGAAATTAAAACGGTTTAGTAAAAAATGATTTATCGATCAAAAATAGCGATAATAGAAGACGCGGCGCTTACTGTAAACGACGATAGCAATAATAAAACCCCAGTCAAATGGTAGTTTTTTCTGTTTTAAGAAAACATTGCTTTAGCTATTGACGTTCAGGAAGATTTATATTATGATAAAGATACCGGTTTAGTAAATTAATCCGGATTTAATTTCAAAAGTCATTAACGATTGCTTGGGTAAGGTACATAAGATTGAAATTGTCATGATTTTAATCGATAGACAGGAAAAAATGCCTCTAATACTTGGTTCATTGACATAATTTGGCTTTTGTAATATTATATTGATACCGGTTTAGTTCCATTACTTGTTTGTGCAACTTTAAAACGATTAAATCTGTATCAATAAAGGAGAGTTAGTGATGATTACAATCAAAGACATAGCTGAAATGGCCCAAGTATCCAAAGGAACAGTATCCCGGGTAATCAACGGTACTCCCGGAGTTGGGGATGAAACCCGGAAGCGGATTTTAAAGATCATTAAAGAATTGGATTTCGAACCCAACGCTTCAGCACAAGGATTGGCGGCAAAACGGACCAATAATATCGGATTAATCATTCCCCATACCGGGAAATATTCATTAGCCAATAATTATTGGCCGATTATCCTAACCGAAATCACGCAACAAGCCGCTCTTCGGGATTATAATGTCTTAATCTCCACCGCCCGGTCCGAAGATGACGTGAATTCCGCTTATAAATCGATTTTGAAAGGCAGAAGGGTTGACGGATTGATCATCGGCGGCTATCAGTTCGGCGAGAAACAAGTGGCGGAGCTGATGTTGAAAGAATTCCCCTATGTTTTCATCGGCCGCAATTCCTATATTTCATCGTATTATGTTGATGTTAACGGTGTGGCGGGGACCCGGAGCATGACCGAGCATTTAGTTCATCTGGGTCATAAAGAAATCGCCGTATTAGCCGGGCCGGAAAATTTTATCAATATTCAAGAACGGCTCCAAGGGTTTAAAGACGCCATGAATCAAGCCGGACTGCGGCCTCATCATATTTACCACTGTAAATATCATATGGAAGAGATAGTGAAGGGAACCAAGCGCATTTTGCAGCAAAAGCCGCGCCCTACAGCTTTATTTGCAGTTGCTGAAGATTTGGCGGTGGGAGTATTAAAAGCCGTTAATGAAATGGGTCTGCGAATCCCCGAAGATTTGGCGGTAACCTTCTTTGATGATTTACCATTTTTTGAATGTTTTCATCCGACCATCACTGCTATTCGACAACCGGTTGAAGAGATAGGGTCCACCGTATCCAATTTACTCTTTACTTTGCTCGAAGGCAAGACGCCGGTGCATCGAAACGTAATTTTGCCAACGGAGATAATTGTGCGTGAATCTTGTGGCAGTACGCTGCCTCAAGGTTCAAAGGCTAAATCGTAGTTTAAAATGATATGGAGGTGATCCGGAGACTGAATTCGTTTATCCTTAATTTTCAAAGTAAACAAGAATAAGGAGGGTCACCAAAGTGAAAAAGAGCATTTTCATATTATTTAGTGTAATGATATTGTTTGTATTGGTAGTTGCACCCTTGAGTCTTGCTGCACCGGTACAAATCAGATATACCCGGTGGGCTGGAACTGAGGAAGCTAAAGATTTTCAAGCTTTAGTAAACGAATTTAACAAGAAGAATCCCGGAATAAAAGTTGTTGCCGAATTTTTACCGTGGGGCGCCTATTGGCAAAAGATCCAAACCACCTTAATTGCTGGAAATGCCGCGGATGTAATTTCGTTGAATGCCGGTGAAGCTGTAAAGTATATCAACAAAGGTGTTTTCTATGATTTATCCAAGCTGAGCGGAGCCAGGGAACGGTTAACCGAAATGGCCAAAAACGCTCAAAAAATAGTTACTTATAATGGTCAAATCGTCGGTATGCCGGTTGGGATCGGGTTGCGGGTCCTGGTTTACAATAAAGCAATGTTTGATGAAGCCGGAGTGCCGTATTTAGATCCGGCGAAGCCCTTAACCTGGGAGCAGTTCCTAGCCATCGGCAAAAAATTGACCAAAATCGAAAACGGACAAGTTACGCAATATGCTTTCCAGGCAGATAGCGGTGAACTTCACAAAATTTTAATCAACCAAGCGGGCGGGTCGATTGTTGACAATATCTCCGCTCCGAAAAAAGTGACGATTAATTCTCCAGAAGCAATTGCCGCATTGAAATATATGAAGAGTTTATATGATGAACAAGTTATACCGCCTTACAAAGATGTGATTGGTCCTTGGGGCAATCAAGACAATGCAATCGTTACCGGGAAAGTGGCCATAATGTTTACCGGCCCGTGGTCATTAGGTACGGTGAAAGAAAAAGGAATGAAATATGGTACGGCTCCGATGTTTATGGGGAAAGAACGATCTACGGTAGGTTATGTCAATTTTAATGCGATTGCCAAGAATACCAAACATGCAAAAGAAGCCTGGAAATTCCTTGATTGGTTAACCAGCAAGGAAGGGCAAATCAGATTTGCCCAGACCGGCGATCTTCCGGCCAATATCTCCGCTTTAGAGGGAGTAAAAAATAATCCTTCAAAGTATAGCGCTGACGTAATGAATGCTTATTATGAAGATTTGCAATACATTTCAATGGGACCGATGGTCTCCGATGCGAAGTTCTATGGTGATTGTGATAATTACTGGCGTGATTTCCTTGACGGCAAACTTACCGCTGAACAAGCGGCAGCCGGTTACGAAAAAGCCGGACAATCCATCCTGGATGAAATCAATAAAAAGAAGAAGTAACTCATCATGGCGGGCAGGTTCTTACTACCTACCCGCCTATTTTATGGCCAATCGAGGTGATTTAAAATGGCAGCCGTGCAAGAAAAAATTGCGCAACAATTTCCGTATAAAAAGCGTTCGCAATGGAGCATAGCTAAGAAAAACGCGTTATGGGGGGTTGTTTTAGTTGCACCCTGGTTTATCGGTTATTTAGCATTTAGTTTTATTCCCAATCTTGCTTCACTCTATTTAAGCTTTACGGAATGGGATATGTTTTCCGCGCCAAGCTGGGTCGGAGTCTCCAATTATCTCAAACTGTTACATGATCCAGTCTTTTTACTATCAATAAAAAATACCTTTTTAATCATGATCTTCAGCAATCTGATTGGAATTGGTTTTGGTCTGTTAGTGGCGGTAGTCTTGGCGAAAGATCCGCCGGGCCGTTATCTCTTTCGGACGACTTTGTATCTTCCATCTTTAGTAATGCCGGTGGCGATGGGAATGATGATGCGGCAAATATATGCCAGCGGTGATTTTGGATTGCTCAATCAGTTTATAGGCTGGTTTGGTATTGCCCCGCAACGATGGTTAACTGAGCCTAATATGGCTATTTGGGCCGTTATTATTGCCGCATTTTGGGGAATCGGCGGTACGATGGTAATTTTTTTAGCCGGGTTGAAAGGAATCAATCGGGAATATTACGAAGCGGCGATGATCGATGGCGCAAGTCCGTTTCGCAAATTCATCCATATAACATTACCGTTATTGGCGCCGATTATTGTTTTTCAATTGCTGATGGGTATGATTGGCGGCAGTGGATTGCAGGTCTTTGAATTCCCGGCTGCGCTGGCTGATTTCGCCGGCGCCTCAAATTCGATGGGCTATCATGATTCTTTGGGCACTTTGGTTTATTATCTGTTTATGAACGGCTTCCGCTATTTTAAGTTTGGTCTAGCCAGCGCTTTAGCTTGGTATATATTTGGAATTGCCTTGGTTCTTGGAGTCATTATCTACTTTCTGGCAAAACGTTATAACTTCTATGGTACCGAAGAGTAATTATCACAGATAATGAATTATCATAGATAATTTTAAAGCTTTGCTTTATTTGGACTAGAAAGAAAGAAGATCGATGGCTATTATTACCAGAAAATTTTTCAGATAGTTTTCGAGGAGGGATTTCCATGGCAGACGTATCGGGCGCCCCAAAAAGGCGATTTAAAATATCTTCCGAATCAGGGCCAAGTGATATTAGCCCTTTAGGACATCTAGTCAACTTTTTGCTCATTGGATTTTTCTGTTTTATCATCATTGTGCCGTTTTTTTGGTTAATAACTTCATCTTTCAAAGATATGGGGCAGTTCAGTTCGGTACCCATCCAATGGATTCCTGTGCCCTGGCATCCGGAAAACTATCTCATCGCCCTAAAATCGATTCCATTATTAAATTATATTATGAACAGTGTAATTTTGGCAACTATCCAAGTTGTTTTGGGAGTATTCAGCTCAGCGTTAATTGCTTACGGATTTGCCCGGTTCCGTTTTCCCGGCCGTGGATTTTTATTTGTCGTGTTAATTGCCAGCATGATGCTGCCGTGGCAAGCCACGAGTATACCTGTATTTTTGTTTTACCGTTCGCTCGGTTGGCTCAATACATTTTTACCCTTAATTGTTCCGAGTATTTTCGGAATGGCTTGGAATATTTTTTTGTTGCGGCAATTCTTTGTCAGTTTGCCGGTTTCAATCGATGAAGCCGCCACCATCGATGGCTGCGGTCCAATAAGCATCTGGTGGCGGATTATCTTACCCCAATCGAAACCGGTCTTAGTTGTAGTGAGTTTATTTACTTTTATGTGGAGTTGGAAAGACGTTTGGGGACCGCTGATTTATCTAACGGATAGCAAATTATATACTTTACCGGTTGGATTGTTAATGTTCGAGTCTCCGTTTGAAGTGCAATATACGCAACAATTGGCGGCAGTTGTCATTGCGATTATTCCGACCGTTCTTTTCTATGTCTTTGGCCAACGTTACCTGGACCGGGGTATTACCATCGCGGATGTAAAGTAAATCAGGAGGGGTAGTGACATGAAACGTAAAAGTCATAGTTTATTTTGTTTGGTGGGTTTATGCTTGATTCTGATGACTGTTTTCAGCAGGAATCTTCCGGTATATTCAGCCGCTAGTTCCTATGTAACCCAAGTTGGTGCTAATTTTTTGCTGGAGGGTAAACCGTTTTACATCACTGGAGCGAATAATCACTATATCCAGTTTGCGCCGCAAGCCGAAGTTGACCGGATATTGGCTGATGCAGTCGCTATGAAATTAAATGTCCTTAGAATTTGGGGTTTTTTAGATATCGGTTCACTGGATCATTCGGTGGCAACAGTCTGGAATTCATATGGGCCCAATGCGTATGATTTGAATACCAAAGGAGTATATTTCCAGTACTGGGATCCGGTAGAAAATAAACCGGTTTACAATAATGGGGTCAACGGGTTACAAAAATTGGATTATGTCATTGCCAAGGCCGGACAACTTGGTTTGAAGTTAATCATTGTCTTAACGAATAATTGGCAGCATATGGGCGGAGTTCCGCAATATATGACCTGGTATTATCTGGAACATCAGTATGATTTTTATATCAACGATAAAGCGAAGCAAGCATACAAAGACTGGGCTAACCATCTTATTACCCGGGAGAATACGAAAACTAAAATATCCTATCGCGATGATCCGGCCATTATGGCATGGGAATTAATGAATGAACCGCATTGCGACAATGTTACCACTAAAGTTTTGACCAATTGGGTAGCTGAGATGAGCGCTTATATCAAACAGTTGGATCCTCATCATTTAGTTGCAATAGGTGATGAAGGCTTTTTTAATCGGATAAACGGTACCGGGGCCGCTTATAACGGTAGTTCCGGGTTGGATTTTGAAGAGAATCTAAAGATTCCAACGGTTGATTTTGGAACTTATCATCTTTACCCCGACTGGTGGAAAACCACGCCTGAATGGGGTGTTCAATATATTAAAGACCACATTAACACCGGAAAAGCAATCGGGAAGCCGGTAATTTTAGAGGAATTCGGTTGGCAAAACGATGCCTCTAAAGAAAAAGTTTATGGAATGTGGCTGGATACGATTTATAAAGAAAATGGAGCAGGATGGCTCTTCTGGCGTTTGGTTGCCCCGGCTGAGAATGGGACCCGTCCTGTTGATAGCGACCATTTTGATATTTATTATCCCAGCGGGATAGCAGCGTCGTTTAAAAATTGGGCGCAGCTTTTTACAAAAAAAGGAACCGCCGCTGCTAACAACGCTGACACCAATAGTGTTGTTCCGGGAGAATTTAATTTGGTCGCGCCTGAGAATGGCGCATCCAAGGTCAATATCACACCTGCTTTTACTTGGCAGAGTTCGGCTGGCGCAACAAACTATGAAATAACCATCGCCACCGATAGCTCGTTTAGCGTAACAGTCAGTAATTCGTTAACTACGGAAAGTAAATTTGTTCCTACCACACCCCTTTCCTATGACACAACTTATTATTGGAAAGTAACTGCCTTGAACGACGCCGGGAAACAAGTTGCCGGTAACGCGGGGGCATCCTTTACCACTGAAAATATGCCGCGGGTTAATATAATTGATGATTTCGAGGATTATAACGGCTCGGCTTATGCGTTGAATTCAATGTATAAAAGGAATACCGATGGCAATAACGTGAAGGTGGCGTTGGATAACGTCACTAAGAATGACGGCAAATATGGTTTAAAGTATGAGTACACTTTAACCGATCCGGGCTTTTGCGGGGTCATCAAGCAGAAACTTCGTAATACCAATTGGCAAGGTGCAACCGGGATTCAATTCTGGCTCAAACCCGATGGCTCAGATAATTATTTCACGATTCAATTCCAAGAAACCAATGGCGAAGCTTGGGAATATGGTTTTAAATTAGCCGGGAGCAAAGAAGCGAAAATATACCAGATTCCCCTTGAAAATTTCGGGAAACCCGGTTGGTGCAAAGTTGGGGATAATAAACTCAACTTACGCTCCATATCAAATTTTTCGATCTATATGGGTAAGGGTGATAATGACACCACAGGTGTGGTTTATATTGATTCGATCGCATTAGTCGGTAATTTAGGCGCTAAAAAATAGAGTTTTATCCAAAGGAACGAAGCAAATGATAACATCAACTAGAGTTGCAAGCTACCGTAGCGAAATTGCAGCGGAATTGCACCATAATATATTGCCTTTTTGGATGAATCACGTCGTAGACCGGGAAAACGAAGGGTTTTACGGTTGTATTACCAATGATCTAAAGATTAACCCAAAAGCGGATAAAGGCTGTATTCTTAATTCCAGGATATTGTGGACTTACGCATCCGCATACCGGATGTATCAAGAACCTTGTTACCTCTCGACAGCTACCAGAGCGTATCAGTTCTTAATTAACCATTTCTGGGATAATGAATATTCCGGGTTGTACTGGATGGTCAATTATCAGGGTGAAGTTGTCAACAGCCGCAAACAGATTTATAATCTGGCTTTTGGCATTTATGGCCTGTCTGAATTTTACCGGGCGACTGGGGAACAGGAAAGCCTGGTTAGAGCAATTGAGCTTTATCAGCTCATTGAAACCAAAAGTTATGACCGTAAAAACAAAGGCTACATCGAAGCGTTATCCCGGGAGTGGTTGCCAATTGATGATTACCGGTTAAGCGCAAACGATTTGAATGAGAAAAAATCAATGAATACCCATTTACATATTATGGAGGCCTATACCAATCTTTTACGGGTATGGGACAATCCGATTCTGCGGGAGCGGCTCAAAGAGTTAATTGAAATAACATTGGAACATATTATTGATCCGGATACTTATCATTTTAAACTATTTTTTAACGAGCAATGGTCATCTGCTACAAATGGCCTCTCCTACGGTCATGATATTGAGGGTAGCTGGCTGTTGTATGAAGCGGCAAAGATATTAAACGATAAGTTGATTCTCGATAAAGTGAATGATATTATTATACAAATGGCAAGAAAAGTTTATGATGAAGGTCTGGATAAGGAGCATGGCGGATTATTTTACGATTATGACGCAGTTCTAGATACTGACAAACATTGGTGGCCCCAAGCCGAAGCAATGGTTGGCTTTATAAATGCTTATGAATTAACCGGTGAAGACTACTTTTTCGAAGCTTCCTATCGCATATGGGAATTTGTGAAAGAATATATCATTGATTCTCAAAATGGTGAATGGTTCTCCAAAGTATCAAGAAGCGGGAAAGTATATGAAAACATGCCCAAGGTAGAACCTTGGAAGTGTCCATATCATAATAGCCGGGCTTGTTTTGAAATACTTGAACGGTTGGCGTTCTCCGAGGAATTATATGCTTCCAATGACAGTTACTAAACGTAATCCGATTTGATAAAATTGGAGGTTGTACGGGTGTTACTACTTAGCTTGCATGGTGATTGGAAGATGAGAAAAATCGGGGCGGATGAATGGATTCCGGCTGAGGTTCCCGGCTCCGTTTTCCAAGACTTGCTTAACGCTGGGAAGATAGCTGATCCCTTTTACCGGGACAATGAAGACTATGCTTTAACCATTGCCGCCGCTGATTATGAATACCAAAAAGAGTTCCAGGTAGATTCCCAACTCCTGCAATATGATCATTTGTTTTTATGTTGTGAAGGTTTGGATACGATTACCGAGATACTGCTTAATGACACATTGGTGGCCAAAACCGATAATATGCACCGTAAATATGAATTTGACATTAAAGCATGGTTAGGAAATGGCCAAAATAAGCTTCAGATTCGGTTTTTTTCTCCGCTGCAATATATTTCCCAGGCGCAACAAAAACAACCAACTTGGGGAGTGCCTGAAGCTGCCTCCGGTTATCAGCATTTAAGAAAGGCCCACTATATGTTTGGTTGGGATTGGGGACCGCAGATACCCGATTCCGGCATTTGGCGTGATATCGCAATCAAGGGATATTATCAAGGGCGGTTGGAGGATGTTTATGTTACTCAACACCATGGAGACAATGAAGTATTATTGGATATTCGAGTCAGGAGTATTCGATGGGGTTCCGAGCCTTTCACCATTGAAGTGAATATCGATTTACCGGATGGCCGGAAGATAACCCAGAGTGTTACCACTCAGGGTTACGAAAATCTTTTATCGCTCAATATCGAAAACCCTGAGTTGTGGTGGCCCAATGGGTTCGGGAAACAACCACTCTATCATTTAGAAGTACTGCTGAAAACCGGGCCTTCCGTTCTTGATATCCGGCGGCTTCAGATTGGGCTGCGAACCTTGACGGTAAAGAGGGCAAAAGATCAGTGGGGTGAATCATTTGCAATTGAAGTAAATGGAGTATCCATCTTTGGAATGGGGGCTAACTATATTCCCGAGGATAATTTGTTAGCCCGCTGTCATCCCGCCGGAACTGAGAGATTAATCCAAGATTGTGTCGCTGCCAATTTCAATTGCCTAAGAGTATGGGGCGGGGGAATATATCCCGCAGATTATTTTTATGATTTATGTGATCAATATGGCTTAATCGTTTGGCAAGACCTAATGTTTGCCTGTGCTTTCTATGTCATGACCGATGAGTTTGCTGAGAACATTAAACAAGAAGTCATCGACAATATGAAACGGATTCGGCATCATGCCTGTCTCGGGTTATGGTGCGGCAATAATGAGATCGAATCAGCCTGGGGCGATTGGAGTCATGCCACGACCGGCAAATTAAGAACCGACTATATTAAACAATTTGAAATTCTATTGCCAAATATCGCCCGTGAAACAGATCCCAATACATTTTATTGGCCGGCATCTCCTTCATCGGGAGGAGGTTTTGAAGATCCCAACAATGAAAATAGAGGGGATGTTCATTATTGGGATGTTTGGCATGGCCGAAAACCATTTACTGATTACCGAAAACACTGTTTCCGTTTTGTTTCGGAGTTTGGTTTTCAATCTTTTCCGGGATTGAAGACGGTAGAATCCTTTAGTTTGCCCGAAGACCGTAATATTTTTTCATATATCATGGAAAAACATCAAAAAAACCAAGCTGCCAACGGGAAGATCCTCTATTATCTTTCGGAAAAATTTAAGTATCCGAAAGATTTCGGTTCTTTGCTATACGCTTCACAACTATTACAAGCCGAAGCCATTAAGTGCGGGGTCGAACATTGGCGGCAGAACCGGGGCCGGTGCATGGGCGCCATTTTCTGGCAGTTAAACGATTGCTGGCCGGTGGCTTCCTGGTCCAGTATTGATTATTATGGAAGATGGAAAGCCCTTCATTACTTTGCCAAAAGATTCTTTGCGCCGCTATTAATATCAGCTCGTGAAGATGGAACCGAAGTCGTTCTTTATGTGACCAATGAAAGGTTGACCGCTTTTAAAGGAGAAATTATTTGGAGGCTGCGAAATAACGCTTCGCAAATCCTAAAGGCGGGGAACTGTCAAGTAGAAATTGAGGCTCTTGCCGTCAAACAATGCCAGAAGCTTGATCTTAGCGATTTATTAACTGGTTTCCCGGAGCAACGAAGTACCTATCTCGAGTTTGCACTAAATGTTGATTATGAAACGGTGAGTTCGGGAACGGTATTATTTGTAAAAGAGAAACATTTTGAGTTTATTCATCCGGAGCTTTCTCTCGCTGTACGGGAAGAAGCTACTCAATTCATCATCGAAGTCACCAGCAAAGCTTTTGCAAGGTTTGTGGAGCTGGATTTAAAGGAGATTGACTGCCGGTTTAGTGATAATTACTTTGATCTATCAGCCGGGGAGGTTAAAATCATCGCCATCGAAAAGACCCGTCTATCCCGGCAGCTCACCCTGGCTGAAATGAAAACGAAATTGTCAGTTCGAAGTATGTATGAAATCGCTTAGGGGGTTTCCATGGGTATCGTTTTTGATAGTTCCAACAATACTTTCCATCTTCAATCGGAGCGGATGAGTTATATTATCCAAATGGTGAAACCGGGTTATGTTGCCCATCTTTATTGGGGAAAACGGCTTAATTCCTCAAATTTTTCAGCTTTATTTCAAATTCGGGAACGGGCCTTTGCGCCGAACCCTGAACCATCAAATCCGGATCTATCTTTGGATACTTTACCGCAAGAATATCCCGGATATGGTAATAGTGATTTTCGGGTACCATCATTCCAGGTCCAGCTAGAGAACGGATCAACGGTGGTTGATTTGCGTTATGACGGCCTGCATGAGATCAGCAAAGGAAAACCCAAATTGGATGGACTTCCGGCCACATATGTTGAAGATGATTCGGAAGCGACGACTCTTCATATCCAATTGGCCGACGTTGTAACCGGGCTCACCGTAATTTTGTCTTATACGGTTTATGAAAATGAAGATGTAATTATCCGCTCGGTTCGTTTTCGCAATGAAGGTGTTGAAAGAATGAAGTTACTCCGGGCGCTAAGTTTTAATATTGATTTCCATGATGCCGGCTATGATTTATTGCACCTTCATGGTTCTTGGGCCCGGGAACGGCAATTGGAAAGGCGGCCGCTACTTACTGGGATGCAATCCATTGAGAGCCGTCGCGGCGCGAGCAGCCATCAACACAATCCATTCTTTGCCCTTTTAAAGAAAGATGCCACCGAAGATTACGGCGAAGTCTATGCATTTAATCTAGTCTATAGCGGCAATTTTTTGGCCCAGATCGAGGTGGATCAATTCCAAACCACCCGGGTTGGAATGGGGATCAATCCCTTTGACTTCACCTGGTTATTGGAACCCGGCGGGTCATTCCAGACTCCGGAAGCAGTCATGGTCTTCTCGGCAGAAGGTCTGGGTAGTATGTCCCGGACTTTTCACCGCTTATATCGTTCCAGACTTTGCCGGGGCCGATTCCGGGATCAACTTCGTCCCGTTTTAATCAACAACTGGGAGGCTACTTATTTCGACTTTAACGGTGAAAAAATTGAGCGCATTGCCAGAACCGCCGGAGAATTGGGGATCGAATTATTTGTGCTGGACGATGGCTGGTTTGGTAAACGCAATGATGATCAAAGTTCCCTGGGAGACTGGTTTGTCAACCGGGAGAAGTTGCCTTTGGGGCTAAAGGATTTAGCGGAACGGGTTCAGAAAATGGGGCTCCAATTCGGACTTTGGTTTGAACCGGAGATGGTCTCACCCGATAGTGAACTGTACCGGCAACATCCGGATTGGTGTCTGCATATACCAGGGAGAAGCCGTTCTACGAGCCGGAATCAATTAGTCCTCGATTTATCGCGGGAAGATGTATGTCAAGCAGTGATCGCGATGGTTTCCGATATTCTAAAGAGTGCGCCTATCACCTATGTCAAATGGGATATGAACCGTCATATGACAGAGATCGGTTCAGCCCAACTTCCTCCGGAAAGGCAACGGGAAACAGCACATCGTTATATACTGAATCTGTATAGAATTCTCGATACCATTACTAGTGCTTTTCCTCACATATTATTTGAAAGTTGCTCCGGTGGCGGCGGCCGTTTTGATCCCGGCCTCCTCTATTATATGCCCCAAACTTGGGCCAGTGATAATACGGATGCCGTGGCCCGGCTAAAGATTCAATATGGAACCAGCATGGTATATCCTGCCGTTACAATGGGTTCTCATGTTTCGGCAGTCCCAAATCACCAAGTGCAGCGAACAACTTCCTTAGAAATGCGGGGACATGTAGCCAGCTCCGGAAATTTCGGATATGAACTTGACCTCAATAAACTGAATCCTAATGAACAAGAGCAAGTTCAACAGCAGATTGCCTTTTATAAAGAAATTCGGTCTTTAATCCAGTTTGGAGATTTTTATCGCTTGCAGAGCCCTTTTGAAGGAAACGAAACGGCTTGGATCTTTGTCTCGAAAGATGCAACCGAGGCGGTAGCCTTTTATTTTCGAGTATTGGCGGAAGCAAATCCGTCTTGGCAAAAAATCCGTTTCAAAGGCCTGAACGACAAGTTGAATTATCAAATCCTCCCTGAGAACAAGGTTTGCGGCGGCGATCTGCTGATGAACGCCGGACTAAATATGCCGCTGGAAAAGATGAGCGGAGACTTTCAGAGTATTTGCTGGCGGCTGAAAGCTGTTTGATTCTCATCCGGGAGTCTGTTTAAGCTACTTAGAAAATGAGACCTCGCTCTCTTTTTTGCGAAATTTGAAGAGCTTTGCCGGATTGTATGTTGCGCCGTGAAAAGTGGCAATTTGCGTCGTTGCTCGGTCTCTCCGGTACTTTGCGTCCCAAAGGACGCGACGTACATCGAGTACGTTTCCGTTCCTCGTTCGGTCGCGCCTAGCATCTTACCCCTTTTGACGACGCGCATGAGTATCAGGGAAGTACATCCAATCCGGCAAGGTTCATCCCGGCGCGCGCGCCTCTCTGGAGAGGCGAGGGGATGAGAAGCGCCGGACTGCATACACTTGGGGTTGAAGAAGCTACATTTGTTTATGTATGAAGCATTTTAGATCGGTTCTCGAATTAATTTTATCCTTTCATGTGACCCAGTAATCTGGGGTGGGAAACTATATGAAATAAAAAAGTGGAACTCAGCCTTTTGCGTCTTTTGTGAAGTTTGATGTTTGAGAAAGAGAGAACAACTCGGGTATACGAGCCAGGGAGGGCGAGTGCGCGGCTTTAAAACAGGAAGTTTTACAGCCGTCGAGTTAAGAGGACTGCCATGAAGGCCTCCGACACGAGGTCGGCGGCCTAGATCTTGGGCATCCAGAAACTTAATAAACTAGCCTTATAACTACCTGACTGACCACGGATGGTCAGGAATAAAGGGGGTCCTGGGGATCTCCCCTGGCGGCGGGATTCCTCGTGATGCTAGCATCGCGCAGGGTGATTCCGTAACATCCTTTGGCCCTTGAGGTGCAGGAGAGCGGGGAGCGTCTCTTGTCGGCCCTAAATTTACTCACCTCTTATGAAGGAGTACTTACGATGAATAACGTCAAGACAATTTATGTGGTATTTAAAACCCATTTTGATATCGGCTTTACGAAGTTGGCCGCTGAGATTGTTGCTAATTATGCGCAAAATATGCTTCCGGCGGTGGTTGAAACCTGCGAGAAGACACAAATTTTTGCAGAGAAGCATCGCTACGTCTGGACTATGTCCTCCTGGCCTTTGATCCAGTCACTGAATCCCGAGATTGCCGACGATAAAGTCATTCAACGAGCCCAGGAGCTGATTAAATCCGGCCAGATCGCTTGGCATATCCTGCCTTTTACTACTCATACCGAGTTTTGCGGGCTGGAGGAATATATCCGAGGTTTGTATTTTTCCAAACAACTGTCAGAAGAATATCAGCAGTGGCCGATTGCAGCTAAAATGACCGATGTCCCTGGACACACCTGGGTTTTACCGTCGCTACTTCATAAGGCGGGGGTCAAATTTTTACACCTGGGCTGTAATCCGGCCAGCACTCCGCCGGATGTCCCCGGATTGTTTTTTTGGGAAGGCCCCGATGGCAATCGGATACTAACTTTTTATAACAAGGGATTTTATGGTTCAGCGTTAATTCCGCCTGAAGATTGGCCTTTTCCGGTTTGGTTGGCATTACAGCAGACCGGGGATAATATCGGGCCGCAAAAGCCGGAGATTATCCAAAGCATTTTGGATGAAGTGCAGCGGGAAATGCCCGGGACGGAAGTGATCATTGGCACCTTGGATGATTTTTACCTGGCTTTGGCCCAGTATCCTTTGGAATCGATTCCAGTTATCCGGGGAGATTTGGCGGATAGTTGGATTCACGGGGCGGGCACCTATCCGGCTGAGGTGAAGAATTTACGCGAACTTAGACCCAGATTGGTTGAAACCGAAAAAGTATTAAGTTTCGGCAAGGCTGCAGGGCTCTTCGATAAGGTCCAAACAGCGAATTATCAATCATTTCTCAACAAAGCCTATGAGAACAGCCTGCTTTTCGGGGAGCATACCTGGGGGTTGGATACTAAAATAGTCTTGGGCTATCAGCGGTTCTATCGCAAAGCAGAGTTTTTAAAGAATAAGGCGCTTCCCATCAATCAAACCATGGAACAATCATGGGATGAACAACGGGAGAGGGTTTCTCAAGCTTCCCAAAATCTTCAGAATGTTTCACCGGATATCTTGCACCGGATTGCCGCCGCTATCAATGTAAGCGGTCCCCGGATGGTCGTCTTTAATGGTTTGGGGTGGCAACGGGATGCCTGGGTGGAGCTTGCCGGTTATCAAAAGGAGCTGGCAGGGAAATGCCTGGTTGATCCCGGCAGTGAGGAATGCGTTAAATTAACGAATGATAATGGACAACTCCGGGCTTATGTCCATGGACTTCCCGCTTTTGGATATAAGACGTTTAGATTGCAGGATCTTAAAAAGCCGGTTCAAGACCCACAAGATATTATAGTTGATCTAGCGTTAGGAAGGATAGACAATCGATGGTTTCAAATCGAAGTTGATGAAGAGAACGGTGTTATCCGTAGCCTTAAGGATAAAAGAAACAGTAAGGAATGGGTCGATCAAAATGCCGGAGCAGGCTTTGGCCAGTATCGTTATGATATCTACGGTGATGAGGATATTACTGAGTTTCTTCGTGCTTATGCCTTTCGTTTTTACGACTGGTTTCTCCATGACTTTGGGAAGACGGATTACCCGGCCCAACATCACCTGACTTTTGTACCCAATGGCTTCTCTTTGGTTTCAAAGGGAGGAGCGGAATATGCATCTTTGATATTAAAAACCGAGATTAAGGACCGAAGTTTGCAGGAGTATGGTAACGGAGCCGAGTTAATTACCGGTATTACCTTATATCGTGATCAACCGTGGATCGATATTGAGTTTACCCTTAACGGAAAAGCTGAAACCCAGCTTGCCGAGGCAGGGCATTTTATTTTCCCAATCAACTTAAAAGAACCGGCTATTTATATTAATAAACTAGGGAATGTCATCGACCCGGCCAAAGATATAATCCCGGCCGCCAATCATACACTTTACTGCTGTGAAAACTGGGTTGACATTTCGGACGGAAAAAACGGAATTGCGGTGATTCCTTTTGATACCCCGCTTTTCTCCATTGGTGCTCAGGCGATTTACAAGTACCGCAAGCAATATCAACCGGAAAAACCAATCCTGTTTTTTAATGCCTTTAATAATAGCTGGGGAACCAATTTCCCGCAATGGATGGGCGGCAATTATTCTTTCAAATTTAGACTCATTCCCCATGAAGGGGATTGGAAACAGGGGCGGGTCCCCGAATTGGCATTTGAAAGCATAACGGAGCCATTGGTCGGATTTGCCGAAGAACAGCATAATTTGCCCGTTCATTTACCATCCTCCGTTGAATTGTTTCGGGTTCCCGAAGGCATGGTAGTCCAAGCTTTCAAGCCGGCTGACCATGGCACGGGCTTTATTTTGCGCTTGCGCGAGATTGCCGGAGCAAGCAGAAAAATTACGTTGCCAATGGTTGCAGGTTTTCAGGTCATGGCACGGTGTAACTTATTGGAACAAATCCAAGCCGAAATACCAAACGATGATCACAAAATTTCCTTTGACACAGCGCCATTTGAAATACATACTTTTTATTTAAAATAACAAGGGAGGTTACTATGGCTCTCATTCACTGTGATTTTTTTTCCGAGGTTCTGGGTCTATCGACTTCGATGACCGTCATATTGCCGCAAGGAGTAAAAAAAGCAGGAGGGCCGGGAGGAAAGATACCAGCCGTCAAACATCCGGCTTTATATTTATTGCACGGATTATCGGATGATCACACCACTTGGTTACGCAGAACCTCCATTGAAAGATATGTTGAGCCCCTGAAGCTTGCCGTAGTTATGCCGGCGGTACACCGGAGTTTTTACACCGATATGTCCGCCGGCGGCCGATATTGGAGTTTTGTAAGCGAAGAATTGCCCGACATCGCCCAAAACTTATTCGGGTTATCCGGCTTACGCGAGGAAAATTTTGTTGCCGGTATTTCCATGGGTGGTTATGGCGCTTTTAAATTAGCTTTAGGCAAACCGGATAAGTTCTGTGCCGCCGCCAGTCTGTCCGGGGCTTTGGATTTGGAAACCACCATTCAAAGAGTCGCTGTTGAGCGCGGCTCAGAATGGCAGGATATCTTTGGAGAACTTCATAAAATAACCGGTTCGAACAACGATTTGCTATTTTTGGCCAACAAGCTGACTGAAAGCGGCAAACCCCTTCCCAGGCTTTATCAATGGTGTGGCACCGAGGATTTCCTGTATCAAGGCAATCTAAAATTTTTAAAATCGGCTCAAGAACTAAAACTTGATCTAGACTATGAAGAAGGTCCGGGAGATCATGCATGGGAATATTGGGATCAAAAGATTAAACGAGTTTTGGAATGGTTGCCTGTAGAAAAATTGAATATATACGTTGACCAATTGGATTGACTACTCAAGTTTGATTTGTTATAATTTATTTAATAAATAAGCGAGAGGATGGTTTTGATGTCGGCAAGTTCTGTAAAGGTGATTTTCAACTAAATATTTTGTCAGGGCATTGGCTTTCAATAAACATTTACTTTGTTTATTGGCCGTACCCTGAAAGATGAGATAACCTTACAGAATGATTCCATAAAATACCATTTTTAATCGTCAAGCATAAACGGATTCGTATTTAAGGCGCGTTAAGGTAATTCTTAACGTGCTTTTTTGTTGAACACGATGATCCTCTATCCCGGTATATAACCCGCAGAAGCACTGAGTTTTACAGTTTTCGCTTTATTTTTTTGGAGGCTGGGATTGAAATGCTATAAAAGTTCAAGCGGTTGATCGGTGCACTCATTTTATAACCCAAAAAGGGTGAGGGTAAAAAATGGACCAATGTTTGAAATGGTAGTACAGGAATTTAATGATTCTCAATGGAATAGTATGATGCAGATTCATATGAGAATATAGAAATGCAAAATCTAATCATTTAGCCGTTTGGAGGAATAATTTTATGTCTATTGATTCCGAAAAGGATTTACTGGCTTTAAAAAAAATCGGAAGAATAGTTGCTTTAGTAAGAGAAAAAATGATCAAGGCCGTGAAACCGGGGATGACAACCAAAGAACTTGATACTATTGGAGAAAAGCTATTATCTCAATATGGAGCAAAATCAGCGCCTAAATATGAATATGGCTTCCCGGCATATACATGTATAAGCGTAAATGATGAAGTTGCTCATGGAATACCGGGATCAAGGGTAATCCATGAGGGTGATTTAATAAATATAGACGTATCGGCAGAATTGGATGGATATTTTGCTGATACCGGCGCTTCCATAACAGTAGAGCCCGCTACGAATTTAAAACGAAACCTATGCAATTGTTCAATGAAAGCTTTATATAAAGGTTTAGAGAAAGCAAAGGCCGGAAGTAAAATTAATCAAATTGGAAGAGCCATTTTTAATGAAGCACGGAATAATCAGTTTGCTGTTATCAAAAATTTAACTGGACATGGTATTGGCCGAAGACTGCATGAACACCCTCATAATATACCAAATTATTACGATTGCCGGGCGAATGAAATATTAACCGATGGACTTGTATTGGCAGTTGAAACTTTTATTTCTTCTAAAGCGGAATTTGTAGTAGATTCAAATGATGGATGGACGCTGAGAACTCCGGATAATAGCCTGGTTGCCCAATTTGAGCATACAATAGTTGTTACCCGAAATGAACCCCTTATTTTAACAATGGTTTAGTTTATAAGAGGTTGCCATGAATGGCAACCTCTTATTCAAGCCGGATACAGCGTCATTATAAAAGGTTAAAATCAGTAAGGAGAACGTAAAATGAATTACAGTACAAAAATAGCTGAACGTCAATGGAACTTACCCGATAAAGGAGAGCGTGAAAGTAAACGCGAAGAAGTTTTTATGGATGACATTGTTCAAAAAAACCATATTGAAAAGGAATTATTATCAAACCTTGATGGTATTGAAACAGTTTTTGACGGGGGCGCAGGCTGCGGCAGGTTTTCAATATTACTTGCAAAAAAAGGATGCAAGGTCACTCATTTCGATATTTCCCAACCAATGCTCGATAAGGCATATGAGTTTGCAAAAGCCGCAAATGTCTTATCAAATATTACCTTCATTAAAGGGGAACTGGAGGACTTAACTGCATATACAGACCACTCCTTTGACCTCGTAATATCCTTTGACGCACCGATTTCCTATACATATCCCAATCAGGAAAGTGTCATCGGTGAGCTGGTGCGTATTGCCAGAAAGCGTATCATGCTTAGTGTCTCCAGTCGTCTCGGGAGCCTGCCATACCTTGCAAATCCCATGAATAAAAACCAGTTTGTTCTTGATGATAATTGTTCGGATCCGTGGGTGCAATGGTGCCTGGAAAATTGGGATAACGCAGTCGAGAATTTTCATTTTAACAAAACTTTATGCGATGCATGGTTTTATCAAGGGATCGGTGACTGCGCTAATGAAATCGCCGATTATGAAGCAGGTGGTACACCATGGGTGCTCACTTATTTATTCCTGCCAGATGAACTCCAAGGCATCCTTGAACGTTTCGGTGTGAAAAATGTGAGACTTGCCGGGCCGGGGGCCTATGCCCGTACTATACCTAAAGCAATATTACGTAAAATCATGGGTGATCCGGGGCAGAAAGAAGCTTTTCTAGAATTCTGTTATGAATACGACCGGAACCCATATGTCTTGGGTATGGGAAAGGATAATTTGTTTGCAAAAGGTGAAATAGGATAATAAATCAATAAGATAGGCTGGGTATGTTCTTAACAGAACTATTATTCGGGTTTACCTTTGTGGCAATTGGGTTTTGAAAGGATTGAAAGATTATTATTTTTGTTATTCGAAGTAGTCGTGATAATTGGGGAATGGTAGATGAGTTTAACGAAGGCATCATAGATTTTAGATTAATCAGGTAATTTGGCATAACGGGCACACTGGTATCTTATACGCCGGTTTATATTTTAAAAGAACGGATTACTTCGATGATATATTCTTGTTCCTCCAGTTTCAAATCCGGATAGATGGGCAAGGTCACCAAGCTGTTCCAGACTTGGGAGGCAACCGGGCAAGTGGACTTATATCGTTTTTTGTAATACGGGTGCAGATGGCTGGGAATATAATGTACCCCGGGATCGATGCCGTTTGCCGCCAAATGGGCGGTGAAACGGTCCCGGGTCTCTTCGTCGGGAAGCCGTACCTGGTAAAGGTGCCAGGAGGATTTCACGTACGGACGTTCAACGGGAGTCGCCAGCCAGTCAAGAGTTGAAAAGGCGCCGTTATACCGGTTGACTATATTGCGGCGGGCCCCGTTCATTTCATCAAGGCGCTGCAACTGGATGAGTCCGATGGCGGCGGCGATATCGTTCATATGGCACTTATAACCCAGTTCATTCACCCAGTACTTCCATTTGTATGATTCTCCGCCTGAAGTTCGTGACCAGGTGTCCTTGGAGATACCCAGCCATCGCATTTCCCGAAACCACTTGTTGTTCCAGTCATCATTACAGGTGATAGCCCCGCCTTCGCCGCAGGTTAAATTCTTGACCGCGTGGAAGCTAAAACAGGTCAAAGGAGCAATGGAACCCACCGGTCTTTCTTTATAGAAGGCACCACAAGAATGAGCGGCGTCTTCAATTAAAGTCAAACCGTGCTTCTCCGACAACATCAGCAATTCATCCAGATCCGAGGGATGCCCGGCCATATCTACCGTGACAATCGCCCGGGTTTTGGAAGAAATTTTTGCCATTACATCATTGGAGTCCAGACATAAGGTGTCCGGACAAATATCGCTAAAGACCGGTTTGGCGCCGCAATAGGTGATGGCATGGACGGTGGAGATGAATGTCATGGGAGTCACAATTACTTCATCGTCCGGTTCGAGGCCGATGGAAGCCATGGCCAAATGCAAGGCGGCAGTACAAGAACTCAATCCAATGCAATATTTTACCCCGACCTGCTGGGCGAAAGCTTTTTCAAATTCCGCTGTTTTCGGACCCAGGCCCAGCCATCCGGAACGCATTACTGCAGCGACCGCATCTATTTCCGCTTCGGTGATGGACGGTTTAAGAATAGGGATGCTCATAATAGCCGCCTTTCTTCTTGAACAAGAGCGTTCTTCAGGTGTTCACAAACTTCTTGGACTTCTTTCCGGGAGATTTTGGTGTGAAACGGCAATGCCAAACTGGAAGCGGCCACCGCTTCAGCCACCGGGAAGGCGCCTTCCGTATAAGCGAATCTTTCCCGGTATAAGGGTTGTAAATGAATCGCGGGGAAATAGGGACGGGTTTCAATTCCCCGTTCGGCAAGCCGTTTTGATATTTCATCCCGGAACTGCTTGTTCCGGAAGCGAACGACATAAACAAACCAACTGTAAGACTGATTATCTGCTTGAGATTCATTCGGAGTAATAATCCGGGGTTGATCTTTTAATTCCTGGTAGTACCAATCCGCCACCTGCGCCCTCTGGTCTAAAATGTCAGGCAACCGGTCCAATTGGGCGCTTCCCAACGCAGCGGAAAGTTCATTTAAACGGTAGTTGTAACCCAGGTAGATATGTTGGAGCCATTGGCCGGAATCTTCTCTCCCCTGGTTTGCCAGGCTTCTGGCATAATCGGCAATTTTCCGGTGATTGGTAACGATAGCTCCCCCTTCACCGGTAGTAATCTGTTTGTTGGGATAAAAAGCAAACGTCCCGGCAGTTCCCAACCCGCCTACCGGTTGGCCGTTAAACTTCGCTCCAATGGCTTCGCAAGCATCCTCCACCACTGGAAGGCCGTGCTTGGAGGCAATCTTCCGGATCATATCCATATCGGCGGGCCTTCCGAATATGTGAACCACCAAAATGGCTTTGGTTCGGGCAGTAATTTTGGACTCCAGTTCATAGGGATCCAGATTTAGATCCGGAAGCGCAATGTCGCAAAAAACCGGCTTAGCCCCTACATAAAGTATACAATTGGCCGAAGCTACAAAACTGAAGGGTGTGGTAATCACTTCATCACCCGCGCCAATTCCTAAGGCAAGCATGATTAAATGCAACGCGGCGGTGCCGGAGCTGACCGCCACTGCATATTTAGTACCGGCGGTTGCCGCTAACTTTTCCTCAAACTCTTTTTTATGGAGCCCACCGCTAAGGGTTCGCGAACTTAATGCGGTATTGACCCGCTCAATCTCCAGCTTGGTGATATCCGGGCTTGACAGGTAGATCAATATAATCACCTTTTTCTAGCCATGTTTAGAGGTTCTGAATTAGTTTTAATATATTTTCCGATTGTCTAAATAGTACCAAGATAGTTGAACTAAATAAAGATATCAAGATCATTGCGGGGTTGTGCCTATTTCATTGACACCAAGTCATAGGCGCTAAAATAATATACATTAACACAATGTAATAGGGTACCGGGCCGGAGTTTATAAGGAATCTATTTTTGTGTTGATCAATTATATTTAAGTATGAGAACCAATGACTAAACTCAATAAACGGGTATTAATCGTTTCCTCTCAAACCGGCTATGAACAAATTTATAAAATACCGTTCAAATTATTGTCGGATTCGGGATACGGCTTCCGGATGATTCCGGAATATAACCTCAAGGCCGGAGATATAGTGGAAACGGATTATTTAATTTTATACCGCTGTACCTCAGGACCAGTCCTCTCATTAGTTCGGCTGGCAAAAGCAAAAAAGGTCCCGGTCATTTATGAGTTGGATGACGATCTGCTTGCGCTACCCGACGATACGGAATGGGGGCAAAGATGTATCGATAGGGGTTTATCGTGGGTTGTCAGTCTATTTTTGCGAGAAGCCGGTATTATCAAGGCGGGTTCACCGGAATTAGCCAGACGGCTTGAGAAAAGAGGATATTTTACGGTTTATCAACCCTATCCGGTGAAGTTTATCAAGAAAGAGGGCATCTCCTTGGGCTCACCGTATAAGATCGGTTATTATGGCACCCGGCATCATCAACCGGACATTTCAGCCATATTTCCGGCCCTGGAAGCAGTTCAAAACGTTTTAAACAGTAAAGTTGCCTTTGAATTTATCGGTTGCTGCCCGCAGGATCTGCCGCGCTTAAAAAATGCCGAGGTATTTCAGTCAGTGGTTGGTTATGAACTTTTTTTGGGATTTTTAGCCGGAAGGAATTGGGACTTGGGATTGGTTCCGCTCTATCGAACCTACTTCAATGAAGCAAAGAGCAGCAGTAAATTCCGTGATTTAACCGCGGCCGGAATCACCGGAATATATTCCGATGTGTTGCCATACCGGGAATGTATAATTCACGGCCGGAATGGGTGGTTATGCGAGGATTCGCCCGCAGCTTGGGCAGAAATGATCTTGACCGGGCTGAAATCCATTGATCGATTCAACCTGATTTCTTTCGCCCGGCAACAATTACAGCAGGAAAATAGTCCGGAAAAAATAGCCCAAAATTGGGACTCCTTATTCAATATGTTTGAACAATAAAAAGGAGTGAATTAGATGGCGTGCATTACTTGCGGTGATACCGGAACCACCGGATCCATTCCGCTCAATTCCATTACCGGCTCAATATCGTGCCGGATTCCTTGTGTTCCGGAATTCAGTACTTCCATCCAACGTTTCCGGAATCAGATCATCCGGGATGTATTGACTACTCTGACGCGAAAATGTCAGGCCGCGGTTCCGGTCACCAATCCCATCATTCTGGCGGAAGCAGTCGTGAACATACCTTTTACCGCCGTGATTTCGTTAGCAATGGAAGCAACCGCGATAATTTCAGTAAGTATTACCTTTCAGAATGTCAGTTTCCGGATTGTGGGCTTCGCTTCCGTAATTGTGGCCATTTCAGCCGATATTGTCACCACCGTTGTTTTCCAGGGGATTGATGGTTTAACTCATACCGAAACCCAAACCAACCCGTTTACCGCCCAAGTCACGATTCCGGGCGATTTTCCTCCCGACACGGTTGCCGACGGGACTTTGGCAATAGCCAGCCAGGTGATTGTGAATGATATCGACCCCAGTACCCTGTTAATTACCAGTGTGACCGTGGAATTTTTATTAGCAGCGAACATTCGCATTCTGCTTCTTCCCGCTTAAAACAGACGGCCGAAAGTCAAAAGGCGGAGATTAATTATGCTTGCTGATTTTGGCGGTATTCATCCCGTAAAATACTCATGATAATACTATGATGATAAGCGTTTTCCCGGAAAACCTCATCCCGGAATATGCCTTCCCGGGTCATCCCGGATTTCTGATAGCATTTCACGGCCGCGAGATTTTCCGCATCCACTCGCAGCCAAAGCCGGTGGAGATTTAATTCATGAAAGCCGTAATGAATCAAAATACCGGTGATTTCCGTGCCGTATCCCTTGCCCCATTCGCTCTTGTCGCCGATAAATAACCCCAATTCCGCATTCCGGTTCTTCCAATCAATGGCTTTTAGCTGCGCGCCGCCGATATGTTTAAGATCTCCGGTAAAAATGGAGAAATGGAGTTCTTGGGATTTTTTATTACTTATACTCTCATACCAATTAAATAAATCAGTTTCGGAAAGAGGTATAGAAGCCAGATTGGTAAAGTATTTGGTAATTTCGGGGTCATTTAACCATTGATGCCGGTCGTGCAAGTCTTTCCGTTCCAGTCCCTTAATTATCAAGTTAAGCCCCTGGATAATCATTTTTTCCTCCGTTTTGAATATACATAGATTACGCTCCGACAAATAAAAGATATTAGCGGGACATGAATTTTAATACTCCTTTCGGGCCTGGAAGATTCTATATTCCAGAAAGGTGACTTTTCCCGGAATTAAGTCGATTTTGAAACCGGAGGGAACGATGAAAGTAGCTATTTTAGGTGCGGGCGGTCACGGTAAAGTAGTGTTGGATTTATTAAAGGCTACCGGGGAAATTGAGTTCGCCGGTTTTTTTGACCGGAATTGCGGCAGACTTAAACAGCCGGAACTTAAGATTATCGGTTCAGAACAGGATTTGATTAATCAATGGCGGGATTTTTCAGTCGACTATGCGGTAGTGGCGATTGGTGATAACTGTATCCGGGAAAAACTTTACCGGCAATTGGTTAATGCCGGACTACCGGGGTTAGTTCTAATTCATCCAAGGGCTACGGTTAGTTTAGAGTCCAGGATCGCTCCGGGGACAGTTATCTGCGGACACGCCTTTATCGGACCGGGGGCGGTGATTGGAGAAAATTGTATTATCAATACTGCGGCCACAGTTGATCATGATTGTATAGTTGCCGACCATGTTCACATCTGTCCAGGAGTCACACTGGCCGGTGAGGTAAAAATTGGTATGAACTCTATGATCGGTACCGGTGCGAATATTATTCCCGGTATCCGAGTCGGTAATCATGTGGTAGTTGGGGCTGGAAGTACAGTGATTTCAGATATACGCGATAACGTTACGGTAGTTGGAATACCTGCCCATGAAGTGGCCGGAAGAAAAGGAGGTCTTCAAAATTTTTCAGAATCTTTTTATCAGTCAACCAGCCCGGCCAAAGATAATGGTCATTGCCGAGGCCGGTGTCAATCATAACGGCAGTTTGGATCTGGCGCTGGCATTGGTGGAGGAGGCGCGGAAAGCCGGAGCCGATGCCGTTAAATTTCAGGCCTTCATACCGGAGGAGATGGTCCTTCCGGGAACCGGAAAAGCCGGTTATCAACATGAAAAGAACCGGCCGGATGAAGATCAATATCAAATGCTGCAACGGCTACAATTAACCGAAAGTGAGCTAAAAATGTTAATTCAAAAAGCGACTGAATCCGGGATATCCTTTTTAGCCTCTGTGTTTGACGAAAAAAGCGCGGTCCAGCTTCAAGGACTAGGAGTTGAAGCGTTTAAGATCCCGTCCGGCGAAATCACCAATATAGCGTTGCTCACTACGGTGGCTTCTTATGGAAAACCAGTGATCATTTCGACGGGAATGGCTTTATTAGGGGAGATTGAGGAAGCTGTACTAGCCGCCCGGGAGACAGGTAACCGGCAATTAATTTTGCTTCATTGTGTTTCCAATTACCCGGCGCCTTACCAAGGATTAAATCTCTTGGCCATTCATACGCTCAGAGAAACTTTTCATTTGCCGGTAGGTTACTCCGATCACGCCGAGGGGCCGGAGGCTGCCATAGCGGCGGTGGCATTGGGCGCGATAATGGTGGAGAAACACTTTACTTTGGACAAAAATCTCTCCGGCCCGGATCACAAAGCTTCGCTTAACCCGAAAGAATTACGGCAATTGATTGAGAGCATCCGAAAAGTGGAAACGGCGCTGGGGGATGGTTGCAAGGTGGTGACAGAGATGGAAAAGGAGATTCGGACTCTGACCCGGAAAAGTATTGTCGCTAAGACACAAATTGCGCAACATAGTATTATTACCAAAGATATGATTAGTTTGAAACGGCCCGGTTCCGGGATTGCTCCGAAATACCTCTCATATTTTATTGGAGCGCAAGCGGCGCGAACGATCCCGGAAGATACACCGCTCGCCTGGAGTGATTTGGGTACCGGCCGCTCGGCTGGTGAATGATGATGCGCAAAATTGCCGTACTCACCGGAACCAGGGCGGATTATGGGATTTACCGGCCGGTACTAAAGGAGATTCATTCCCGATCCAATCTAACCTTACAATTAATTGTCACCGGAACGCATTTGGCGGCGGAATTTGGGGCAACTATCCGTGAGATTCAAGCGGATGGCTTTCCGGTGGGGGGACAAGTAGATATGTTGCTGCATGGCGATACCAAAGCCGTCATGGCTAAATCCCTGGGCATCTGTTTGCTGGGGGTAACTCAGGCCCTGGAAGAGCTGAATCCGGATTTCCTGTTGGTTTTGGGCGACCGGGGCGAGATGCTGGCCGGGGCTATTGCCGCTGCTCATATGCAGATAGCCACTGCCCATCTTCATGGTGGAGAATTATCAGGGTCCATCGACGGTTCATTACGCCACGCCATCACCAAATTAGCTCATCTGCATTTCCCGGTTACCGAAAGAGCAGTTCAATGTCTGCTCGCCTCAGGAGAAGAAAAATTCCGGATCATCCAAAGCGGCGTTCCCGGCCTGGATGATGCCGGCCAGGGTTTTCAAGTGACTGCAGCAGAGATCGAAACGGAACTCGGGATTTTTTTGAAGGAAAAATTTGTCTTAATCGTTTTTCATCCGGTAGTCGGGGAAACTGAGCAAACTGCGACGCAATTCAATAATGTGTTAAAGGTAGTTTTGGAATTTAATTTACAATGCCTGCTTTTTTTGCCGAATTCCGATGCCGGACGGCAGTATATTGTAAGCGTGATTCAAAACTATAAGTCTCACCCTAATTTGAGTTGTTTCACCCATGTACCCCGCCGGTTATATTTAGGCTTAATGGCCCGGGCAACCGTAATGATTGGTAATTCCAGTAGTGGAATCATTGAAGCCCCGTTTTTTAAACTACCGGTCATCAATATCGGGGCCCGCCAGCAAGGGAGAGTCCGGGCCGGGAATGTCATCGATGCCGCGGGAGATGAGCAGGAGATCAGGAATGCTTTGCAAAGCTGTCTCACTAGTGAGTTCAAAAACAGGAATTTTGATAACCCTTACCATGGCGGAGCCGGTAAACTGGTAGCCGATACTCTTTCCAGCATCCCAATTGATGATAAACTTCTAAATAAAAGTTTTGCCTTTTTCTAAAAAGGTGGCGGCGATCAAAAGATCCTCCGGAGTATCAATATCAATGGAACGGCTTTCCGGCATAAAGTATGGTATGATTTTTTCCCCTAATAAACAGCCGGTTTCGAGCAAAATCTCCATCCGGCTGATGTAAATGGCTCCATTTAATTGATAAAAGCTAAGTTCCCGGGAAAAAACCTGATCATCGGTGACTGATTTTATAAAGCCGTTATCCGTGATAACCAGATGGGCAGCAAGGAGCAGCGAAGCGGAAACGCTGACGATGGAATCAGCCTTGGCGGCCAATAATAATTGAAACGCTTGCTCGATATCAGCGGGGGTTCGTAATGGAGAAGTCGGTTGTAACACCAAGAAATAATCGTAAACCCGGTTTTCCTGTTCTTTCAAGAATTGAACGGCATGAAATACCACGTCTTTGGTGGTGGCCGTTTCAGTGGCTAATTCCGGCGGACGTAAAAATGGCACCTCTGCTTTAGCATTCAGGGAAATATCCTTGAGTACCGGAGAATCGGTGGATACAATAAGCCGGTCAATACTGTCGCATTTCAAGGCGCATTCAATGGTGTGGACGATTAAGGGTTTATCTCCCAGTATCCTGAGGTTTTTTCCCGGGAGGCGCCTGGAATTATATCGAGCAGGAATAATCCCCAGGAGAGTCGGTTTCATTGTTCAAGCCTCCCAATTTAAGACGTTTAAATGATCGATTGGTTGGATAATTTTAAGAATCTCGGCTTTTGACAATGGCTCTTGGTCTTTGGAAGAGAGAACGGGAGGGTTTGATAAATCCACAGGGACTCCCGGAGGTAAACGGCCGTCGTCGCCGGCTAATATTAATAAATCATCACAACGAAACACTTTGGTCAGCTCATCTGCGGTAATTAATTCTTCATGGAGTTTTTCTCCGGGCCGTAAGCTGCTGATTTTGATCGTTACCTTCTCTCCGGTAATTTTTTGGTACCGTTCGGCGATAATTTCAGCAACATCGATCACTCTAATCGACGGCATTGTAAAAATAAAAATTTCTCCTCCGCTGGCTAAGGAAGCCGCTTTCAATACCAGATTCACCGCGTCGTTCGTAGACATAATAAATCGGGTTATTTGAGGGTCGGTTACCGTTAAAGTTTTAGCACGGGATAATTGATCCAAAAATACCGGGATGACTGACCCCCGTGCACCCGCAACATTGCCGAATCTCACACAGGAAAAAATTGTATGATGTTTCCCCTTAATAAAATTAGCCGCAATCATCAATTTTTCCGCCAACAATTTGGTAATTCCCAAAATGCTGCTGGGATTGACGACTTTATCGGTACTGATTCCGATGACTAATTTGACATCTTTTTCGATACTTTGCTCGATTAAATTTTGAGTACCGATGACATTGGTTTTGATCGCTTCAAACGGGTTAAATTCGCAAGCTGGTAAATGCTTCAAGGCGGCAGCATGAAAAATAATATCAATGTCATCAAGCGCCGTTCTCAACCGTTCAGCATCCCGGATATCGCCAATCAGGTATCTGATGTTGACCGGGTTTCCCAAACGAAGGCAGAGTTCGAGCTGTTTCGTTTCATCGCGGCTGAAAATCCGGACAACCGCCGGCTGATATGCCAGTATTTTTTGGACTAAAGCCGATCCGATGGTACCGGTGCCGCCTGTGACCAAAATATTACGTCCTTGAATCATTCGTTCAAGTTTAAAATCAGGTATCATGTGTCCCACTCCGTATCCGTTAATAGGAGATACTGGTCTGAATCCATTTGTATTCCGCTTCAAATCAGTGGTACTGAAGTGAATCGGAGATATTTTATTGATACTATATTCGGTTCGAAAGGTTCTTGACATTGGAATTCCCGTCTGAAAATGGCAAGGAGGCGGATTTGATGTCTGCTAAATAGAAATCACGATGATAGCATTATTCAAGTTGCGATTTGAACCAGCAATTCATAAAAACGGTTTAGCGCATCTCCATCAGGGATGGTTACCTGTTCCAAGTAATTTCGTTGAGCGGATAACACCTGTTTTACATAGTTTTGATCAAGGGTAAGCCGTTTAAGAATATCTTTCATTTCTTTCGAATCAGATACCGGAATGGAACCGCCTCGCTCGTAAAAAACATATGAGGGGCGGGAACCCGAAAATACTGGAGTTATCACCGGTTTCCGGTAATAAGCGGCTTCTATGCCCACCGTTGAAAAATAAGTAACCACGGTAAAAGCCTCCTGAAGCAATTCATAGAGCGGTACTTCAAGCGGAGGCACGTACCGGATGCGGGGATCATTCTCAGACCAGCGGCGATATTCATTAATAATCTTTTCGTGATGAGGGTGAATCTTAACTACTAAAACAAAGTCGGGTTCATCCCGAATTGCTTCCCAGATCATTTTAAAGACCGGCTGCCGTTTGGGACATTGTTGATCAACCAGTAACACATATTTCGAACTTACCTGTAAACGTCCATGGATGGTATGAGGAGCAACCACAGGCAGGGGAAGCTGATCAAAACGCGGACAACCGACTGGTATAACCTGTTCTTGAGAAACTCCAAATTCTCTCATCCATTCTTGAAACTCCCGGCCCCAGGCAGCGAACCTGTAAGAGAGCATTGGTAAGGACTTGTATATAAAAACGGATTCGGAGGTCCCCATTAGACTGACCGGGTGATATGCCACCGATGCTACCCGGCAAGCCCGGGCAACCTCACAAATCACTCTTTCCATTAAGATATAATGGTTACCCTGAAAAGCGACGCAGCCTGGTTTTAATTTCTCCATCCTTTGCTTAGTGCCGTATAGTTTACCCAGAACATCATTTATTTTCTGATCAATCCATGTCCGAAACACCGGATCTCCGAAAATGGGATGATTGATATGATTCGTGAGGATTGTTTGTAATTTGGAATTGATCTTGGAGCGGATTGTCGCCGGTACTTCAGCTTCAGTAAAAACATTGCCGCGCCGGCAGATATAACGGAATTTTGAAGGTATAGCATTTAAAGGCCCATCGACCCGGATTAGTCCACCATTCTTGATTGGTTCCGGATAGGCTCCATTTAAAGCGGTTTGCATTCCGGAAAAAGGAATGAGGTCAAGATCTCCGGAGGAGATGCGGCGCTCGGACTGACTCCGTAACGAAAGCAACAATCGGGCATAGTCAAAAATTAAAACTCGCGGAATTGAGATTGTTTCATATTGAAGGGGGGCGAATGCCGTTAAAAATTCATGAATTAAAGTTATCCCTTGCGGTGATACCGGGTGAAACATAACCAAATCTCCTTATCAATTTTGTATATCCACTTTTTGTTCAATTTGGGCCAAGTACTCTTTGAGAAAACAAGTGTTTCCGGAAAAACAGGTTGCGCTTTACATGACCCCTCCCTGGTTGCATAAGTTTTCTACTTCGGTCATTAAACGCTGGGATGAGGAGCCGTCCGGTATACAAACATGTTTGATAAATGGCTGATATTGCTGAATGGTACTTTCCCGAAAAGATTGTTCATGGAATAATCGGGTGGCAATATTTTGCAATTCTTCCGAAGTCCCGGCGCGTTGACTGGCTCCCGCCTCTCCATAGGAAAAATTAGTTGAAAAAGGTTCTACGGTTATTACAGGAACCCGAAACAGCATGGCTTCAATTGCAGCCGTAGAAAAACAGGTGATAAAGAGATCGGCGCCGCTAAGGGCATCATATAAACTAATATGGCCGAACGGTATTACCCGGCAGTTTGAGAATCCCGCCGCTAAATTTTCATAGACTGCCGGTGATTTTTCGGAATGATGCAGTAAAATGATTACAAATAGGTTTTCAATGTCTGTTAAGCCATTTAAAACAGTGGGAACCATTAGCCGGATTTTCCCCCCGCCCAACGGTTGAGTGGCATAAACGGCAATGTGCCGGTCGGGGCTAATATTTAAAATCCGGCAAAGTTTTTCCTTTCCCGCCCATTGTTTATTGAATATGATATCAAACCGCGGTGACCCGTGAACGGATACCCGTGAGAGAGGAAAACCATAATGGGTAAACCAATCGGAATTCTCCTCCCCCCATACGGATTTTTTGGTGGCCAGGATCGGGGTATGACAAAGCAGTTGACTGTCAGCAATGATACCATGTTGTAAAGTTATTGACGGGATACGGTTTATTCGTGCCAGTAAATTTAAGGTACTGCCGAACCAATGGATACTGGAGGCAGTTAAAACCGCCCCGACATTATGTTCTTCAATCAATCTTTGTACCACGTCAAAGCGTTGGATGATATCCGGTACCTTTTCCAGCAACCATTTCAAAAACACCTCGCTTCCGAACACCGGGTCATTTTTGTGTTCGGTCACCGTTTGGATGATTTTGAAGTTTAATTGATGAATGGCGGCGGGAGGAATTGGTTGATAAAATATCTCAATATTATGGGCGACCAAATCCGGACGATTTAGTTTTATCGTCTCAACTTCGGACTGAGACGGGCTTAACAGAAAACAGCGCTCTTTCGGCATGAAATCCGAAGCAATGTCACCGATACCTCCTCTCATTAAAATAGTACCGCCAGGGTGCGGGTCGAAGACATATGGCTCATCGGTCCAACCATAAACATCAACGTCACGAACATTTTCAATTCCTTCCTGTATATAAGACAGGTTTTCGTTCGACCATTTCAGACCCCAGCGGTTATTTATAAATCCGAGAAATTGGTAATATAAATGCTTACATATCGGTACTTTACGGTAAGTAACTGATCCAAATCGATGAAAAAATTCTTTCACCATCAATAAGTAATATGCAGTATGATCATCCATTGAGTGTTCCCCCTTCCGGATTCGTAATCATTTCAAACAGTGATTCCCAAAGTTCTGCAATGGCTGGTAAGGAGCGGTATTGTTCGACCCATTTCCGGGATTGTTCAGCGATTTGTAATCGTAAATTTGAATTTTGGATAAGGGATAATAAGGCTTCAGTCCAGGCTGAGATTGTATTATCCGCTAGTAAACCGGTAGTATTCGCGGCGATTGTTCTTGAATAAGGCGGAATATTTGAATAGATTCCCGGAATCCCGCAAGCGCTGTATTCGCGGAATTTGTTATCGGTTTTACACCGGTTGGATGGTGTATCTTTAAGGGGAGCCAATCCTATTTGCCATCCTCTTTGATAGAGGTCTCGCAGAAAACATTCGTAACTACTTTGGAATTTGGTGAAAAATATATTATTGATTTTCTCTAATCCTTTGGGTTGACAACCGATGAATTCCCAATGGATGTCAGGGAAACGCTCCGCGACCTGTAAAATAGCGCCAATAATTGGTTCGAAATCATAATTGTGATGAATAGTACCCGCATACCCGATAATGAAATTATTATGTTTTTTCGGCGCCATATTGTCAATAATGCTTAAATCTACTGCATAAGGATGATGTACAACATTTTTATTCCACTGCGACAACTCAGGAATCATTTCCGGAGAACCAGCTTTTACAACATTTGCAAGTTTAATGAATGTTTCAATTGTATTAACTACGGCAGGCAACTTATAGTAATGACTGCCGGGAAGATTGTCGGGGATTTTCAGGAAATTGTCATCAATTTCGTAAATAACCGGGATTTGGGCATTTTTAACGATAGAAAGTATCCCTCGACTGTTCGGACGGCAATTTCTTTGAAAAATAACGATATCAATCTCTTTTAATAATTCCGGACTGAATTGGTCTTCAACCACAATTTTCCAAGTTAACTTTCCGATTGACTGAAGATAAGTAAAAGGACGGATTAGGGAAATTTCAGTTGAAGGAACAGAGGATTGAACTATACATAAAACGTGCCGCATAAGAACACCTCAAATTGTTGATGGTATAGATTATTATCGAGACTATTATTGTGTAATAGAGCAGAAGGCATTTTTAAAAGTCCTAGGGATTACAGCCGGTAAAACATTGAAAATTTTGATGGATATTTCTTGACAGGAGATGAAATCTTGGATTTAATGTTTATATAATACACGCTACAAATTCCTTTTATCTTTAATATCTCAAATCAAACGATCCAGTCCGGAAATGGGCGAAATCATAAGGGAGTACAATCATGAGCAAAAGTCTAATCCTCGCTGAAAAGCCGTCGGTAGGCCGGGAAATCGCCCGGGTGTTGAATTGCAATCAAAAAGGCAATGGTTGTTTTATGGGCGGTAAGTATATTGTGACCTGGTCGCTAGGGCATTTGGTAACCCTGGCCGATCCTGAGGCCTACGATGCAAAGTATAAAACCTGGAGAACGGAAGACCTGCCCATGTTGCCCGCCAAAATGGAATTAGTGGTCATCAAGGAGACCGCGAAACAATTTACGGTGGTCAAAAATTTAATGCGGCTGCCGGGGGTTGACGAACTGATTATCGCTACCGATGCCGGGCGGGAAGGGGAGCTGGTGGCCCGCTGGATTATGAAGAAGACCGGCTGGCATAAACCGGTGAAACGTCTGTGGATCTCCTCCCAAACGGATCGGGCTATCAAGGAAGGATTCGCCAGTTTAAAACCGGGCAGCGCCTATGAGCGGCTATATGCCGCCGCCGAATCCCGGGCGGAAGCCGACTGGCTGGTGGGGCTCAATGTAACCCGGGCATTAACCTGCAAATTTAATGCCCAGCTTTCGGCCGGCCGGGTACAGACTCCCACTTTGGCCATGATTGTAGCCCGGGAGAACGAGATTAAAAATTTCATACCCAAGAATTTCTGGACGATAAATGTTGCGGCCAACGGGTTTTCGCTTATTTGGAAGGATAAGGCCAGCGGCCAGAGCCGGATCTTCGATAAAGCCAGAGCTGATGAAATCGTGACCAAAGTTGCCGGACAGACCGGGGAAGTATTGGAAGTTACTAAAGAGGCCAAAAAAGAACCGCCGCCGCTGGCATATGATTTAACGGAATTACAGCGGGACGCCAACCGCAGATACGGATTTTCGGCCAAAACAACTTCCGCCGTCATGCAGCAGCTTTATGAAAACCATAAACTGGTCACTTACCCACGGACGGATTCCCGCTATCTCAGCGAAGATATTGTGCCCACCTTGCCGGAACGCTTAAAAAGTCTGGCGAATGCCGGTCCTTACGCGGAGATGGCCCGAAATATCCTTAAAAATAAGATTGTGGTGGGTAAACGGCTGGTGGATAATTCCAAGGTCTCCGACCATCATGCTATTATTCCTACGGAAGAGCCGGTTTATTTATCCAAACTCAGCGCGGAAGAATTGAAAGTGTACGACTTAATCGTCAAACGGTTCATCGCGGTACTGGCGCCGCCCTTTGAGTATGAACAAACCACGGTGAAAGTAGGCATTCAAGGAGAAACATTCACCGCCAGGGGCAAAATCGTCAAAGCCAAAGGCTGGCGGGGTGTTTATGGCGGAATCAACGATTTGGCGGATGAAGCGGAGGATGAGGAGCGCGAACAGGCCCTTCCGGAGATTCATAGGGGGGATTCGCTAAAGGTGCTGTCGGCTAAAGCGGTTCCCGGTAAGACCAAGCCTCCGGCCCGTTATACCGAAGCCACTTTGTTATCGGCCATGGAGCACCCCGGCAAAATGATTGCAGACCAGGCTTTGCGGGAAGCCATGGACAATTCCAGCGGGCTGGGTACGCCGGCGACCCGCGCCGAGATTATTGAAAAACTGTTTAACTCTTTTTATATGGAACGCAACGGCAAGGAGATTTACCCCACCTCCAAGGGAATTCAGTTAATCGGCCTGGTTCCTTCGGAGTTGAAGTCGCCGGAACTCACGGCCAAATGGGAGCAACAATTGACGGATATCAGTAAGGGACGGGCCGACAGCGGACAGTTTATCAACGGGATCAGGAATTATGCCGCTAAATTGGTCACAGCAGTGAACAGCAGCAGTCAAGCTTACCGGCACGATAATATTACCCGGACAAAATGCCCGGAGTGCGGCAAATTCCTGCTGCAAGTCAAGGGGAAACGCGGCGAAATGTATGTCTGTCAAGACCGGGAATGCGGCTTCCGGCAGGGGATTTCGCAAACGTCCAACGCCCGTTGCCCCGAGTGTCACAAGAAGATGGAGATCCGGGGTGAAGGGGAAGGAAAGATATTTACCTGTTCCTGCGGGTATCGCGAGAAGTTGTCGGCTTTCACCAAGCGCAGGGAAGGCGAAAAAGGGGACGGCAATAAGCGTGATGTAATCCAATATATGCAGCAGCAGAAGCAGAATGAACCCCTCAACACCGCTCTGGCGGATGCATTGAAGAAACTGAAGGAGTAGAATTTTTTATTTTATATGGGCCTGGCTGGCAGGGGAGAGTATTTTGAAAGCTTTTGCCGGATTTTATGCTGCGTAGCGTCCCGGGGGACGCTAGCGATCTGCGTCGTTGCTCGGTCCTTCCTAGCATCTCACCGCTTTTGACGACTTTGATTTTTCAAGAATTCGGATATCGAATTCATTTAGCACTGCGGATTGGGGTGATAATCAACATGCAAATAATAATTGAAGACAAAAGGGTAAAACATATTCCGGTACTGGATGTGTATCAAGGGGATCCATCGGAAAAGCAGCGCCTTATTATAATGCTGCATGGACTTACCAGTTCCAAAGAGACTGGCCTGGCCAATGCTTATCGTTTGGCGACGCAAGGATTCCGGATTGTTTTGTTTGACGCCTACCGGCATGGGGAATTGGCCGATGAACAGTTTCTAAGCTTGAATTATTTCCAAAAGACAATGGAGACAACCAATATTATCATTGAAACCGTAAAATATATCGATATATTGATTGAGTACTACGAAGACAATGATGCGCTTTCAGGTAATATCGGATTAATCGGTTTTTCTATGGGCGGAGTCATTGTATATACATATATTTCCGGTGACAAGCATCCAGCTGTCAAGGCGGCTGTTCCGGTGGTGGCATCCCCGGCGGGGGGGACGCTGCGCCGGTTAATCCAAAAAGCGCCGCAATCGGAGCGGTATTGGGACGAGGCCAAGATAGCGTTGGCCGAACGGGAGGCGCCCATTCACCGCTTAAAAGAACTGAAAGATTTTCCCCTATTGATGTTGAACGGAGTTGTGGATGATCATTTTGCCATTGAAGATGTCCGGGATTGTTATCATCAATTGCGTCAGAACTATACAGATAAAGAAAAAATTAAATTCATTGAATACCCGGATATCGGACATCATGTAACCTCGGAAATGATTGATGAAGCTATTGTGTGGTTTAGGAAGTTTCTATGATATGAATGGTTACGGACTTTTTATTAGAAATAAAAGTGTTTTACATGAAGAATTATTTTCAATATGAAATTAATTGATGAAAAACAAAATATGAAATAACTATTGTAAATTTGTATTGTGCGATTATTATAAATGATTGACTCGACCTGGAAAAAGTGATACACTAATTATAGATAATTTCATAGTGATTGAAAGTTGGAGCCGATTTCTTCCCCCGTAATGTGAATGGTTGAGAGGCACCATGAAAAGGAAATAGCGCAGATAATTTTGGAATTAAAGTTTTACTTTAATTAAGGAGGACTGGAAATGCTCGCTGAACTGAAAAAGGAAGCGGCTTTAGATCCGGGATTCAAACCGGCGCTACTGGAAAACCGGGCCTTTCTACAAGCAGTTGAGGAATCAGGCCGGGGTATACCGGTTAAGATCGCTTTGGAACGGGAAAGCGGCCAGATTGCAGTTTATCAAACCAAGGTTTTCCCTGAAAACCAAGGAATGGATGAAGCAAATTTCAAGCATGTCGAGCGTTTAATCAAGACGATTTTATGGATCAAAGGCGGCTGGAAGATAAGTATCAGCGCCCCCAAATCCATTTGTGAGTATATTCAAAAAGCTTATTCCAAGGGCGGGATAAGGGAATTTGACGCCCAGTTTATGACCCGGGTTTACGAGCGTAAGTTTGCCGTAGAGTTGGTGGCTGATGAACAAGTGCCGTCCGCCTTTGAAAAGGCTGAATCCGCCGGTGGCAATTTAGACGGTTGCAGGATTGGGTTTGATGCCGGTGGCAGCGACCGGAAAGTGGCGGCTGTCCAGGACGGGAAGGTTGTTTTTAGCGAGGAAGTGGTTTGGCATCCCAAAACCCAAAGTGATCCCGAGTATCATTATCAAGAGATCAAAGCGGCGATTCAGCGGGCGGCCTCCCATTTGCCTCGGGTGGATGCCATCGGGGTTAGCTCGGCGGGAATATATGTTAATAACCGGGCGATGGTGGCTTCGCTGTTTATCAAAATACCTCAGGATTCATTTGATGCGCGAATTAAAGATATTTATGTTAATATTGCAAAGGAAATGGGTGACATCCCCATTGAAGTCAGAAATGACGGTGATGTAACGGCATTAGCCGGCGCTATGAATCTCAACGATACTAAAATACTGGGAATCGCCATGGGTACCAGTGAAGCGGCCGGATATGTCGATGGCAATGGCAATATTACCGGGTGCCTTAATGAGTTGGCTTTTGTTCCGGTAGATTTTAATCCGGAAGCCGCTGTGGATGAATGGTCCGGAGATTATGGCTGTGGTGTCAAATATTTTTCCCAGGATGCGGTGATTAAGTTGGCCCCGGCGGCTGGCATTGACCTGCCCGCTGAGTTGACTCCCGCTGACAAATTAAAAATCGTCCAGCAATTGATGAAGAACGGTGACCAAAAGGCCCGCCGGATATATGAAACCATTGGAATTTACCTGGGATATACCCTTGCTTATTACGCCGAATTTTATGATATAGCCCATTGCCTGATTTTGGGGCGCGTTACCTCCGGAGAAGGAGGAAATGTGATTCTACAAACCGCGGGAGAGGTTTTAAGGCTGGAATTCCCGGAACTAGTGGCTTCCATAGCCCTGCATCTGCCGGATGAAAATGACCGCCGCGTAGGTCAGGCCATTGCTGCCGCAAGTTTACCGGTGATTTCGTCCGAACCGGCGAATTCCCTATATGATCGCGAAGAATGAAAACCTGTCTTATGGAGGTAATTTGGCATGCAGTTAAATAAGCCGGGCGCTGAAATTTATATCCCTGACGGGGCCTCCCTGGAAACGGCTCTGGCCCGTACTACCGTCATGGCCATCTCCGCCCATCAGGATGATATAGAGTTAATGGCGTATGACGGAATTTTAAAATGCTTTGGAAAACAAGATTCCTGGTTTACGGGAGTTGTGGTCACCGATGGCCGTGGAAGCCCCCGAGACGGCCTTTATGCTGCCTATAGTGATGATCAAATGCAGCAAATCCGTAAGTTAGAGCAAAAAAAAGCGGCTTTTGTGGGGGAGTATTCGGCTCAGTTCTTGTTAAATTACGGGAGCTCCGAAGTGAAGGATCCCGCCAACACCACCGTCATCGCCGAATTTAAAGAACTCATTCTTCAAGCCCGTCCCCGGGTGATTTATACGCATAATCTAGCTGATAAACATGATACTCATGTAGCCACCGCCGTAAAAGTAGTGAAAGCTGTCCGGGAGCTTTCGGAAGACGCAAGACCGGAGCGGCTTTACGGTTGCGAGGTCTGGCGCGACCTGGACTGGCTCCTTGATGAAGAGAAAGTTATTTTTGATGTGACGGAACATGAAAATCTGGCTGCGGCAGTGATGGGAGTTTTCGATTCGCAGATTTGCGGCGGTAAGCGTTATGATCTGGCGATTATGGGTCGTCGCAGGGCCAATGCCACTTTTTCGGCCTCTCACGGGACAGACACCGCTCAGGCGTTGAGTTATGCAATGGATTTAACGCCGTTGATTGCCGATCCAAATATGGATATCGCTACATATGTTTTGCAATCCATTGAACGCTTCGCTCAACAGGTAAAAACGAAAATAAAACAGTTTAATCCTTAGCATTTGGATTATAAAGCTTTCTTCCTTAACTCCTTACTCCACTCCTCTTTCTTGACTTCTGACGGCCGCTCAAAGCGGCCGTCAGAAGTTTTTATCATTACATCCTGCTAACATGAGTCCGGCAAGTCACTTTTAAAATTGCCTTAGTAAGTCGTCGTATGCAGGGATTTACTAAGGATGTCGGACTTGCGGGATCACAGTCTAGATCACCGCTTCTTCCGATGATTCATTTAAAAATTTAAATTGCGCGGTATATAGCTCATAATAAAGACCTTTTCCCTTTAATAACTCTCCGTGAGTTCCGATTTCTTTGATCCTGCCATGCGCAATTACAATGATCCGGTCTGCATTCCGGATAGTGGATAGCCGGTGCGCAATGACAAATGATGTCCGGCCTTTGAGTAATTGCTCGATCCCTTTTTGAACCAGCCGTTCCGTATGGGTATCAATCCCGGCCGTTGCTTCATCAAGGATCAGAATCCTAGGATTGGCAAGCAATGCCCGGGCAAAAGCGATCTGTTGGCGTTGGCCAAAGGAGAGCCTGGAGCCCCGTTCGTTTACATCGGTATCGTAACCTTTTTCCAGCTTCATGATAAAATCATGGGCGTGAACCGCCCGGGCAACCGCGATAATTTCCTCATCGGTGGCATCCAGTTTGCCGTAGCGAATATTCTCCTTGATACTGCCCGAAAACAAATAAGTATCCTGTAAAACGATACCCATTTGGCTGCGTAGGCTTTCCAGGGTTGTGTTTTTTATATTATAGCCGTCAATCATGACTGCGCCGTGATCGGTTTCATAAAAACGGCTGATGAGATTTACCAGGCTGGTTTTGCCGGCCCCCGTGGGACCGACCAGGGCAATGGTTTCCCCGGGTTTTACCCGCAGGTTAATCTCTTTCAATACGGTTTGATCATCCTCATAACCGAAGGAAACATTATCAAAGACCACCTCACCCCGGATCGGGGGTATGGAGATGGCGTCCGGACGGTCTTGAATATCGGATTCAATGTCCAGGATCTCAAAAATACGTTCCGCCCCGGACATATTGGAGACCAAGGTATTGTATAAATTGCTGATTTCCATGACCGGTTGCCATAGCATCCCGATATACCCGGTAAATGCGATTAAAAGTCCCACAGTGATGGTTCCGGTGTTCAATAGGTGAACACCACACCAAAATACCGCTACTGTGCCAATCCCCCAGGAGAGTTCCACCGAGGGCCAGAAAAAGTCGTTCAGGCGGACCGCTCTGACAAAAGCCTGCAGACTATCCCGCAACAGTTCAATAAAGGTTTTACTGGTTCTGGTTTCGGCCGTAAAACTCTGCACCACCCGGATTCCGGTGAAGTTTTCATGGGTAAAGGCATTGGTGTTGGATATCTTTTTACGATGGATCTGCCACCGTTTGTGGGAGAAAACTTGAATGTAGGCCATAAATGCGATGAGCAACGGCAAGGTTGCAAAGGAAAGCAAAGCTAATTTTACATTCATGGTCAACATGATAATTATCACCGCGAAAATGGTTGCCAGATCAGGAATGAGATTGGTGACACTATTGGTAAACAAGTCATTTAAAGAGTTAACATCCCCGATAATCCGGGCTAAGATTTTTCCCGCCGGCCTGCTGTCAAAAAACGAGAAAGAAAGTCTTTGAATATGGGTGTATAACTGCTGCCGGATGGTTAATAAGATGCGGTTGGTCACCCCGGCCATGATCAGAATCCGTTTTTTGGTGCCGGCCATGGCGATGATTTTTAAAATGATCATTCCTATTCCGATAATAAACAATCCTCGTACATCTTGGGCGGCAATATATTTATCAATGGCCAGTTTCATAAAATAAGGATTTAATAATTCAATGCCGATGACGAGTCCCATCAAAAGCACGGTGAGAAAAACCTGAAGTTTGTATGGCTTCAGATAGCCCAGCAATCTCTTGATGATAACGATATTCATGGTTTCTTTTACGTTTTCATCTTCGGTGGCTGTATTAAAGGGCATTATCTCGCCTCCTCATTTTGAAGTTCAAGCAAACCTTGAAATTGTTCACAGTATGTTTCATAATAGCGTTGTTTCAAGGCTAACAACTGCCGGTGGGTGCCCCGTTCCACGATTTCCCCGCTTTCCATGATGATGATCTCATCGGCGTTTTTAACCGCCGAAATCCGGTGGGCGATAATCAGCTTTGAAATCCCGGTGTAGCTGTCCAGGGCTTTTTGGATCCGGTATTCGGTCTCCATGTCCAGGTTCGAAGTGGCATCATCCAGAATCAAAATCGGGCTGTTTTTAACCAGCGCCCGGGCAATGGAAATCCGTTGTTTTTGGCCACCCGATAGTCCAATACCGCGTTCTCCGATAACCGTTTCGATCTCGGCAGGGAGTTCTTTTAAAAACTCTTCGACTCCAGCAGTGACGACTGTGGCTCTGATTTGACTCTCCGAGGCCTCCGGATTTCCAAAACGAATATTTTCAGCGATGGTCTCCGAAAACAGAAATGTATCCTGCATGATAACGGCAATTTGTTTTCGTAATAAGTTTAAAGGCAGCTCCTTGATATTAATCCCGTCCAAAAAGATGCCGCCGGTGGTGCAATCGTAATACCGGCCGATTAAATTAATCAGGGAGCTCTTTCCGGAGCCGGTAACCCCCATAATCGCCAGTGTTTTCCCAGGGTTAACCTCCAGATTGATGTTTTTTAAAATAGGGATACCATTATGTTCGAAGCCTACATTTTTAAATGCGATATGTCCATAAATCTTTGACGGAACCACCGGACGCTCCGGTTCTTTAACGGTAGGTTCCGTTTCAAACAGGTTTTGTAATTTTTTAAGTGAAGCCTGACATTGTGCAATCATGTTCGTAAGCCATCCCAGCATGCGCATGGGCCAGATAAGCATAAAAATATAATTACTAAAGGCTACCAGTGTTCCGATGGAGATCTCCTTTTCAATCACCAATAAGCCTCCAGCCGTTGTAGTTAATACGATGACCAGGTTGGTAAGAAACTCAATTTTCGGGAAATGCCAGCCCCATACTTTTGCTTGTTCCACATTCAATTTGTAATTCTCCTGATTTTGTTCCAAAAATTTTTGGATCTCATATTTTTCGCGGCCAAAGGCTTTCACCAGCCGGACTCCGGCAATGTTTTCCTGGGCGGTAGTATTGATGATCACCCCCTGGTCGCTAATCTTGCCATAGACTTCACCGATATGCCTTTCAAGCCGGAAGGCGATCCAGGCGATAAAGGGCATTACCGCCAAACAAACCAAAGCCAGCTTCCAGTTCAGGGAGAACAATAATATGGAGGAGACCAGAAAGTAAATTAATTGCTCAGCAAACAACATGATTCCAAAAGCAACGGTCCGCCAGATATTATCGACATCCTCTTTGAGCCGGGCCATCAGTTCGCCGGTATTGATGCCGTCAAAGAATACAAAGGAAAGTGACTGCAAATGGTTGAAAAGATCGCGGCGCAGATCGGCCACTACTTTTTGGCTGCCGTAATCGAATAAATACTCTTTGGCATATCCTGTAACCACGCGGCCCAAGGTGATTCCCAGTAAGCCGAGGAGCGCCCCCTGAAAGAGTTTCAAATTGCCCCCGATGATTACTTCATCAATAATCAGTTTTTGTAAACGGGGATTGAACATATCCAGTCCTATGCCAATCAGCATCGCGCCAAGGGCCGGCAGGAAGAAGGCTTTATAAGCTGTCAGATATCGAAATAACCGTTTCAATGAATCCGCCATCCTTTTTTATTAACTTTGAGGCCAATCCTCATTTCATGATGATACAAATCAATACTCGTCTTTGACAGAACCTATAAAATAGAAAAAAGGCCATTAGTGAACCCTTTGGCCTTTTGGTAACTGTCAGGTTTTAACCATAAAATGAAAAAGCCGCGGGAGGAAATATCACCGCGGTCGATATTCATAGATCAAAAATTATCTAACCTTTATTCTACCGGAGGCGGGGATATTATATGAATCGATTCGATAATTAAACTGCGATCCAGTATCTGCAGAAAACCAAATCTTCATTTAACCCGACCTCCTTTGTGATTTTTCACTATTCATAACGATAAAAAGAATATATCTGTGCCGGATTCAACTATCGCAAAGCGATTACCATTGACAACAAATTGATTATATAATCAAAACCTGGAAAATGTCAAGAAATTTATTTAAGGTGAATAATTTTTGTTATCTGATAAGGGACCTTTTTCACACAACTTCTAGTGGCCGCGTTAAAAATAATGAGGCTGCAAATGAAACAGCCTTCTTGATTTTTTTTTATAATACAAATACAATAGACATAGTTAATATATTACATGATTATTACTCCGGTTTCGGGCTCTGAAGGAGGAAATAATGGACAAAATTAAAGTTGCAGTTGTAGATGATGATCCCGATTGGATTAAACAAACCATCATCTTTATCAATAACCAGGAGGACATGCTGGTGGCTTGGTCCGCCACTACCAAGGATGAGGCAATCCAATTTGCTGTTAATTCCAACATAGATGTCATTTTGATGGATATCAACCTGGACGGAACATCGCAAAATTATGACGGAGTTACTGCGGCTAGAGAAATTCTGGAGATTCAACCGGTAAAAATCATCATGATGACTTCGATTTCCGATGAAATAATTATCAAAAAATCCATAATTGCAGGGGCTGTAAATTATATTCTCAAAGAGGATTTTCGTCAGATCCCGAATGCAATCCGGTCAGCCTGCAAACAAACCTCGCCCCTGGAGATTATTTTTAAGGATTACTCCAAATTGAAGGAATCGGAACAATTGAATGAGTTAACCCCTACGGAACGGCAAATCTTTCTGCTATTCAAAGAGGGTTATACAAAAGATAAAATTTGTAATGACTTATATATAAGTGAAGGAACTCTGAAAAAACATATCAGCAATATTCTAAAGAAACTTGCTGCCGGAAGCATAAAAGAAGCAATTCGGCTCGTAAAATCAAAGATCATGTCCTAGCGCAGGGTTGGTTGTTTTTGTAAGTAATTTATAAGAAAAGAACCACATTCCTCAAAATATAGATAGAGAGCAAGATTTACCCAAGGAGTATAAAAAATACTCCTTTTTTGTTGTAAAGGAGTAAAAATTTTAGACTGTTATTCAATTTAAAAAAAAACTATAATTTGAATTACAGATAAATAGAGAGGGAATGTAGGAATTAAAGGTACTTAAAATGAGACAAGATGAGGTGAATATTGTGGAAATCAAATTAGAAAATGTAGTGATTAATGTTGATTCCATCAACGCTTGGGCGGTGAAAGAGCTTGGTTATTTATATTGTGACCTTTTCAACCGGCTCAGTGAGATTTCCAATTCCGGAGTCCAGATGGAGATCATGGAGAAATGGCTGACTTATTTGATCACGTGCGTTCAAAAACTTGGGAAATATTCCGGTATCATTTATAATCACTTTCATGCTGAAGAGCTTCAATTGGAAACCCGAGTGAACCGGGTAGTGATCCGGATTACTTCGGTGTTCGCCAAGAATTTCAAGGATATCAACCTTTTCTTGGGTGTTTTAATGGATGGGATCCTGGGAATCGAAAATGCCATTGAACGTCATAAATTTATCGTCAAAATCATGAAAGATACTTTGGAATACCTTGAACCGTTAAAGACAGAGATGTTGATTAACCGCTCAGTCAGGCCTATAGAAAGGCTTGCCCAATAAAAACAGTTATTGGCGAGTACTATCGCGAAAGGTATCGAAATAGCGTTGGATGAAATTCGAGTTGAAAATTGGATCATTCTGACCCAAAAGGACTTTGTCTCCGGTCTGGCGAAACAACTAAAGGGGCTTGGTGATGTTCGCTATCGTGAACATGCCAACTGATTTACCTCAAAAAATCATGGAGACAATGGTGGCGTGAATGTAAAGGACAAGATGAATTTCACCGGGTGGGATTTGCAGGGACTAGCCATTCAAGACTATTTCAAAGGAAATTTGAAGGCGGAATTGCTGGTTGAAAGCGATTGCGCCGGATTGGAAAGAATGCCGGCCGGCATATTTTTTCGAAACTACGAGCAACTTCCGGATATTGAGCAATATACGCTTAGCTTATGCAAAGGAAGGATTTTGGATATCGGGGCTGGTGCCGGTAGCCATAGTTTGATTTTGCAGCAACAAGGGTTTGAGGTCCACGCCCTTGATGTTTCTTTATATGCAGTAGAAGTAATGAAGAAACGGGGCTTGCAAAATTCGTATTGCGGGGATATCAAGGATTTTCAAGCATCTCCATTTGACACCATCCTCATGTTAATGAATGGCATCGGCTTGGTGGGAGATTTAAAGGGATTGGAATTGTTTTTAAAGGATATTAAGCGGCTACTAAAACCCGACGGCCAGCTATTATTAGATTCGACAGATCTCAATTTTTTGAAGGAAGAACCGGCAGCCAATGTAACGCGAGTCCTTAAAAAGGGAAAAAACTACGGCAAAGTTACGTACCGGTTCGAGTATCGGGGGATCAAAGGACCGGCTTTCAACTGGTTGTATATAGATCAAGCCAACTTACAAAAGTATTGTTTACAGGCCGGATGGGATTGCCAGGTTCTCTTTGAGGAAGATTTTCAATATTTGGCCAGACTGACTTCGCTTTGAATCATTGAGTTACGGAATTTGATATTGCCGTAGCAGGTCTTGTTCCGGCGTGTTGCCTAACCGTAGAAATTGGCCCAGTTTATATATAATCAGTTCATCTTGGAGTTTCATTCTTGACTTGAGTTCCCGTGAAGCGGGCCTGGTTGGGATGGCATTAATAACGAACTCATACCGGCCCGGTTGATGAAACCGAGGACCGTCCGGAACGGTCTTTAGGATTAACCGGCTGCCATTGATTTGCCATCGGAAACCGGCTTTGACATCAAGTTGATCAACCTCGGCCCATTCTCCATTGCTTTTTTTGGCAACAACAATTATGGAACTTTTTCTGTTTTCATATGTAAGTTTTATATAGCGCCGGAAGAAGCAACCGGTGCCATCCGCCCGAAAGCGAAAGAAAGACTCGCTTTTTTCTTCCTCTGTTTCACGGTAAGATTCAGGGATGAACATGAAGCGGCTGGAAGCGGTTCCATCATCTTTTCCGATACTGGCGGAGCCGTGCCACCAAAGATATAACCATGTACCGATTATTGGTTGCGGGTGATCATGGAGCGGCGCGGAAAAAACAAGACCGTTTCCGAGGCCCATCATGAATAATAGCAAAAACGGAAACACTTTTTTTAGATGCTGCATTCAAAAACCCCCTTTGGTTCTTTATTTCTGCTGATTCGGATGTCTGTCCGAGTTCAATTTCTTCTGTGATTCGAGGATGTTTGTTCCGTGTTTCGCGTTCATCGTTCAACGACTAAACATAAAGCCCGAAACTTTGAACTCGAAACGCTGACGATTGACCCTAACCCCTAACCCCCAAAACCCTGAACCCGGAACACGGAACGATAGACCCGGAACCATTGGCCAGACTAAATTCCCAGCAATTTGACGCAGTTTTGGCCTATAATCCGTTCCTTTTGGGTGGAAGTGAGCCAATTGAGCTTTTTGATAAGAGCTAGCTCCTGGACGGGGGATCGCAACGGATAATCGCTGCCGAACAGTATTTTCTCCGGATCGTGCCGCTCAAAAATCTTTTGGAGTAACCCGGGATCAATGTATTCAAGGGTGCTGGAAGTATCCAAATAAAGGTCTCGTCCGGCAAGAATCCGGTACGCTTGATCCCAGAACTGATATCCCCCCATGTGAGCGGCAATGATTCTAAGCTTAGGGAAATGGTCAAGAATATCCGCCACTTTTTGCGGAGTACTGTTATTTGACTCACTCACGACAGGATCGCCGATATGAACCATTAGAATGAAGTCATTCTCAATTTCGGCAAAAAAATTCAACAACCGGGGGTCAGCCAGATCGATTCCCTGAAATTCCGGATGCAACTTGATACCTTTGACACCGGCTTTCCGTAAACGGCTGATTTCATCAAACCAGTTCGGATCATCCGGATGAAAGGTTCCAAAGGGAACAATTCTTGGTAGTGAGTCATAATGGTATTCCTTTTTCAGATCATCCCCGCTGAGAGAGTTTAGAAAAAGAGCCCAATCGTTGGCGGGTTTAACCTGTTCGGGCCTGGTGGCCGCCACCAATAAGATCATCGCATCCAGACCGGCTGTAACCGCTGATTCTAACAGGTCAACCAAGCGGCCTCCCAAAGTGGTTTCAATATGATAATAATTGATTAATTGAGCAACCGCCTTTTCTGCAATTTTTTCGGCGAAGGCATGAGTATGACAATCTACCAGCATCATCGGCACCTCGTTTCATCTTATTTAGTTTATCAATCCGGAATAAAAAATCAAGCAGGAATTTGGATGGCGATGGTAAATACTAGGCCGAAGAGAATCACGATTATTGAGGCAATCATTAATTATCCTCAAAAGTTTGCGAAAAAAACGAACTTTTTATGGATAATACATATTAGGTGAAGCGATGAAAATATTATTGACAACTCTCAATGCCAAGTTTGTCCATACTTCATTGGCGTTATGGTATATATATCAATATTGCCGTGATGATTTTCCCGGACTTGTATTGCGTGAGTTCAACATTAATCAGGATCTGGCTTGGGTTTGCGGTGAGATTTACAATGAAAAAGCCGGAGTAATTGCTTTCTCCTGTAATATTTGGAATATCGAAGCGGTATTAATTATCTGTCGCAGAATCAAAGCAGTAGCCCCTGAAACGGTGATTATCTTAGGGGGTCCAGAGGTCTCCGCCGATCCTGAGGAAATACTGTCACAGAACTCTGCCGTGGATTTTATCGTTGTTGGAGAAGGGGAGTTCACCTTTAAGGAATGGCTGAACGAACTCGGAAAGGCTCCACCGGACTGGAGCATGATTCAAGGTTTGGTTTTTCGCCGGGATGCGGCAATCATCAAAAATCAATTGCGTTCTCTGATTCCTGATTTAGGTATCCTGCCGTTCCCGTATCCGCAGGATTTAGTTTCTTTCCGGCGAAAGCTGGTCTATTATGAAACTTCAAGGGGATGCCCTTTCAATTGCCAGTATTGTTTGTCTGCCAACGACCGCCGGGTGCGTTATTTTCCCTGGGAGAGGGTAAAGCAGGAGTTACTCGGCTTTGTAAAAGCAGAAATTGCCCAGGTGAAATTGGTGGACCGTTCTTTCAACTGCCATCCGGATCATGCCAAACGAATCTGGCGGTTGTTAATCGAACATCCCGGTAAGACCAATTTTCATTTTGAAATCGTCGGGGATCTGCTGGATGACGAGTCCATAACGATACTGGAAGCGGCGCCGCCGGGACTTTTTCAGTTTGAGATCGGGGTGCAAACCACCAATCCCCGCGCGTTGGAACTCATTCAACGGCGGATGGACTTTGTCAAGTTGAGCCGCCAGGTAATCAAGCTTCTGCAAAAACGTAATGTATTCGTTCATCTGGATTTAATTGCCGGGCTTCCGGGAGAGAATTATAAGTCGTTTGGGGAGACATTTAACGATAATATGGCGTTGAGTCCGGACCGGCTGCAGCTTGGTTTTCTTAAACTACTGAAAGGATCGGGTCTGCGGGAAAGGTCCGGGGAATACGGTTGTGTTTTTACAGCCGAGGCTCCCTATGAGGTAATGGCAAATCATTGGATAACGTATGAAGAACTGTTAAGGTTAAAAGTCATCGAGGATTTGCTGGAGCGTTATTTTAATTCCGGGCGTTTCGCCATGAGCTTCCGGTTTTTGCTCGCCAGGTTTCCAACCGCATTTCAATTATTTGAGCTGCTGGCCGGTTGGTGGAAAGGCTGTAATCTTGATCAATGCTCCCATAAAGATAAGGATTTATATAAATATCTGCTGGAATTCTACCAAAGCGCCGCTGGTCATCATATTGGTATGCTGCGGAATCTATTGAAATACGATTTGCTCATCCGCGAGCGTATGGTTGAACTGCCGGACTGGGCCGGTTCCAACAGTCTCTTATTAAAGGATTACGGGTATCGTTTCTGGCGTGAACCTGGTAATATTCAACGGTTTATTCCGGAACTGGCGGATCTGGAGCTGCGCGAGATACAGCGCCGGGTCTTAATTGCCGAATTTGACTTTGACCTCCTGAAATGGGCGGAATCGCCTGCAAGTATTCCGGTTTTCGAACCGGTAAAGATATTATTCGTTTATGGCGGAGAACAAACAAAAGCAGTTAAGTTGTCCTGATAAAAACTATCTTTCTGTCTTGACATTTGACTAGGTTTCCCGTAAGATAAAAAAGATAATGTACATCATTTTGAATGTTTTTACAAGGAGGTGAAGCCATGCCGACATACGAGTATGTTTGTCCGAAATGCGGGATTTTTGAGCAGTTTCATAGCATCACCACAGTACTCAGTCATTGCCCGAAATGCGGCAACGAAGTGAATCGCTTGATCAGCCGGAACCAGAATATTATTTTTAAGGGGTCTGGCTTCCATGTAACCGACTACCGAGCCGGCGATTATAATAAAAAAGCGGCCAGCGAAAGCTCGGGTAGTTCATCATCCCCTTCCGCCGGTGAAAACAAATCGACCAAGACTGAAAGTAAAGCATCCTAATTAAAGGTCACTTCGGTGACCTTTCTGCTTGATTATATAATGAATGGCGGTAAGTGCCATTCATTCGAAGTTAGGTGAAAAAGGTCGACAATTTTACAGATATAAAGGTGCATCGATGGATAAGATTATTACGCGTAAGATCAAAGAAAATTTAAGAGAAACTTTGGTTCAGGCCGCTTTCAAGAGCCGTGACGAGGGACTATTGCCCTTGGCAGAACTACCGGAGATCCTTTTGGAGGTTCCCAAGGACAAAAACAATGGTAATTTTGCCACGAACCTGGCCATGGTCTTGACGAAAACCGTAAAAAAACCCCCCCGGGAGATTGCGCAGGTCATTGCCGATCATTTGCCGGCTAACCCTTTTATCGCTGAGGTAAAAGTAGCCGGAGCCGGGTTTATTAATTTTTATTTAAGCAAGGAATGGCTGGTTGAGGTATTAAAATCAATCATGGATGCCCGGGATGGATTCGGCGACAATCAAGATTTAAACGGACTTAAGATTCAGTTGGAGTTTGTCAGCGCTAATCCGGTCGGTCCGATGAATGTTGTTAACGCAAGGGCCGCGGCCCTGGGAGATACTTTGGGAAGGCTTTTTACCGCTTGCGGAGCCCAGGTTCAGCGCGAGTATTACGTCAATGATTATGGCGTTCAGGTTTGGACTTTGGGGCGTTCCATCGATGCCCGTTACCGGGAGTTACTGGGCCAACCGGTTGAGTTTCCCGAAGACGGATACCGTGGCCAGTATCTTTATGATATTGCCCGGCAGTTGATTAACGACCAAAAAGACGACTATTTGAAGTTTACAGAGGAAGAACGGATTCAAAAATTCCGAGATTTAGGTTACCAGCAAATATTAGCCTCTCAGCAAACGGACCTGGCCAATTATGGGGTAAATTACGATTGTTGGTTTAGCGAACGCAGCTTGCACCAGGACGGTTCGGTAACCCAAACCCTTAATGACTTAAAACGCAAAAATTTGACCTATGAACAAGAGGGTGCTTTATGGCTTAGGACCACCGATTACGGCGATGATAAAGACCGGGTCTTACAGACCGCCGACGGACGGACAACCTATTTTATTTCTGATATCGCTTATCATATCGATAAGTTTCAGCGAGGGTTCAATTTGGTGATTGATATTTGGGGACCCGATCATCACGGGTATATTCCCAGAATGAAGGCGGCCATGGCCGCAGTGGGAATTGATCCGGGCCGGCTGGAGGTTCTTATCGCCCAGCAAATCAATTTGTTAAAAGATGGCCAGCCCTTTAAAATGTCAAAGCGCCGGGGCGAATTCATTACCATGAATGATTTACTGGAGGAGGTCGGTAACGACGCCGCCCGGTGGTTCTTTTTAATGCGCAGTCCCGACAGTCATTTGGACTTTGATTTAGATCTGGCCAAATCCCAAACCAATGAAAATCCGGTATTTTACGTGCAATACGCCTATGCCCGGATTTGCAGCATTTTCCGGCAGGCCAATTCCGAACAGTTGGAATTTATTTGTGATGCCGCTATGGCCGGAAATTGGGACTCCGAAGAAGAAGCAATCCTTGAAAAAGCGGCCCTCTTTCCCGAGCTGATTATTGAGGCTGCCAAACGAAGGGAGCCGCACCGGTTAACCGGTTACTTACTGGAATTGGCTGCTCTTTTTCATTCCTATTATAACCGGCGCCGTTTCATTAGCGACGAGATGGAAATTACCAGGGCCCGTTTGGCTATGGCCAGGGGATTAGGCTATTTGTTTAAACATGGATTGGAATTACTGGGAGTATCGGCACCGGAACGCATGTGAATTTGTTTGAATGAAATATTGAAGGAGAGAAAAACATGGCCACTAAGCTTCCTATTTTCCCAACCATCGGGAAAAGCTTCAAAGAATCATTTATGGAATTATACAGTTCATTGGGTTTTACAATGTTGGTGAGTTTTATCTGGTTTATCAGTTATTTGCCGGTTTTGTTACTGGTGGGTACGTTTCTGTTGCGTAAAGTGCAAAAATTGCCAGAACCTGCTGAGATTATGTCTTTGATCATAGCATTTGTGGTTTTGTTTGGTTTTTGGAATACATTGGTCGGCGGCCCGCTGTTCAGTGCCGCTTACGGCCTATATCAGGGACGAAAAGAAGACTATCCGAGCTTCAAAATGTTCTTTCGTATTTTTCGGGAAAACTACCGGCGTTCAGCGGCGGTGTGGGGTACTTTTTCGGTTGGTTTAGGTTTACTGCTTTTAAATATGGTAATTGCCTTATTGGGGAAGCAACTGCTGTTATTTATCGCCGGGGCGGTATCATTGTATGTTGTGTTTTTCATTTTATTGATGTCGTTTTATTTCAATCCCTTAATTAACCTGGGGAATTCTTTTAAAAAAGTGATTCGTAAGTCATTTCTGTTGGTTTTGGACAATTTCGGCCTGAGTATATGGTTTTTATTGATTTTAGGCGGTTTGCTGGTATTAAGCATTTATGTGCCTTTTTTATTTGTATTGATCTATGGCGCAATGGTGATTTATTTCACGGATAAGGGTTTCTTCGCCGTTTATGATAAATATGATTCGTAAATAATTCGTTTTGGGGAGGACTTGTTATGGCTAAGTTCATATTCATAACCGGAGGCGTTGTATCTTCTTTGGGAAAAGGAATTACCGCGGCTTCTTTGGGATGCCTATTGAAGAGCAGGGGAGTGTCGGTTTCCATCTTAAAACTAGATCCTTATATCAATGTAGATCCGGGTACGATGAGTCCGTATCAACATGGAGAGGTTTTTGTAACCGATGACGGGGCGGAAACCGATTTGGACTTGGGCCATTACGAGCGCTTTATCGATGTTAATTTAAGTAAAAGTAATAATGTGACCACCGGGAAAATTTATTGGTCGGTCATAACCAAGGAGCGCAAAGGAGACTTTTTGGGAGGTACCGTTCAAGTTATACCTCATATTACCAATGAGATTAAAGAAAGGATCCACCGGGTAGCCAAAGAAAGCCAGGCGGAAGTAGTGATTGTCGAAGTGGGAGGCACGGTGGGCGATATTGAAAGTTTGCCCTTTTTAGAGGCCATCCGGCAGTTAAAAGCGGAGGTTGGCCGGAATGACGCCATGTACATTCATGTCACCTTAATGCCTTATATCGATGCGGCATCGGAATTAAAGACCAAACCCACTCAGCATAGCGTTAAAGAATTAAGAAGTATTGGAATTCAACCGGATGTCATTGTCTGTCGTTCCAATAAGCCTATTTCGGACGAACTTAAAGCAAAAATAGCCTTGTTTTGTGATATTAATAAGGATGCCGTTGTTCCAAACATGGATGCCAAAACCATTTACGAAGTCCCACTTTTGTTGGAACAAGCGGGTTTGGATGAGATCGTCATTGAACGGTTAAACCTGGTTTGTAAAGAACGGGATTTAAAGGTATGGCGGGAGATCGTGGCCAAAATGAAGTCGCCGCGAGAAAAAGTGACCATTGCCATTGTCGGAAAATATGTTTCACTTCCCGACGCTTATTTGAGCGTTGCCGAAGCGCTCCGGCACGGCGGAATATTTCATGACAGCCAAGTACTTATAAAATGGGTCAACTCTGAAGTTATCGAAAGGGATGGGGTTGAAAAAACCATCGGTAAGGTGGACGGGGTTTTAGTCCCCGGCGGGTTTGGCAACCGGGGAATTGAAGGAAAGATTAGCGCAATCCGCTGGGCCAGGGAAAACAAAGTGCCTTATCTGGGTATTTGTCTGGGAATGCAGTGCGCGGTCATTGAATTCGCCCGGAATGTTTGTCATATGACCAAGGCCAACTCCTCGGAGTTTGATCCGGATTCGCCGTATTGTGTAATTGACCTTTTACCGGAGCAAAAAGAGATTGAGGATATGGGAGGAACGATGCGCCTGGGACTGGACCCTGTCAGACTGTCTCAGGATACGTTGGCATACATGGCGTACCAACAGGAGTTGATTTACGAAAGGCACCGCCATCGGTATGAAGTAAATAATGAATATATACTCCGGTTTGAACAGGCCGGATTACGGATTAGCGGCTTGTTGCCAGATCGTCATCTGGTGGAGGTTATTGAGATTCCTGATCATCCTTGGTTTGTAGCCACCCAGTTTCATCCGGAGTTCAAATCACGGCCTCACCGGCCTCAGCCTTTATTTCGGGACTTTATCGGAGCGGCATTAAAACACTCGAAACAGGATAAATAGAAAGGTATTCATTCACAGCCGTATACTTTCCTCCTGGTTTGTCAATTAATAATCCGGGAGGATTTTATGTTTCAGAGAGAATATTGGGTTTATTTACTGATAATTTTTAGCATATTTTTTATATTTTTTCCAATGGTTAGTTTCGGTTCAAGCGTTGCTAACTACCCATTTCGGGATGAACATGAAAATTTATTCCACCTTGAACCCGGTATGGCGGAAATATACGGCCAAGTCGTTTCCATTTCTGCAGCAGCGGTTTGCTTGGATAATGGTGTCAATTTCCAGTGGTTTCAATTTGCCAGGCAAATTGAAATATGGTGCAACGGTATGCCTGCAGTATGGATGGCATTAAAGCCGGTAGCGCCGAAGGCCTTCTTTGAAGCCAGGGTTATTCTCGACAGTCATGGCGAGGCAGTTTTTATATCCGGTTCTTATTATGGCCAGGTATGTGTTTTACAAAGCTGGAGATGTCCGGAAAATTTTCTTGAGCTGCAATTATTTTTGCCGGATTCGGGAGAAATTTGTTGGAAGGTTGTCAGTGACGACGCTTTACTTCCGGCAGGAGATTGGCTGCAGGAAGAGATCGAAATCTTTGTTCTTTATAACCGGTATCATGATATTCGAGCGGTCTTTTTACCTGATGGATGAGGATAGTTATTTAGTTATCTAGTTTTCCAGTTCCTTAGTTTTCTAGGAGCCTGTGCGGGTAATAGGTTTTCGTGGATATTTAGTGCATAGCAATATGATCTAATACTAATTACTGTTTTTCAAGGAGGAGTTCGCAATATTTTTTCGAATTTATAAGCGAATGCAAAAAGAAAAGCTTATAAAATGAATAATTAATAAAGGGTGATTTTTCTTAGCAATGAGTATCTATCCGGATAAAACCTTCAATATTATTTAGATTGCTTATTTTATTTAAATAGTTTACCGCAAAACTGACCAAAGAAGGTTTTAACATGCCAATTAAGATTCTAGTGGTTGACGATTCGCCTTTTATCAGGCAGGTGCTTTCGAGTATGGTCGCCGAAGATCCGGAGATTGTAGTTACTGGCACTGCACGAAATGGTGAAGAAGCCCTGGAGAAGATAACCGTTCTAAAACCGGATGTCATCACCCTGGACATTGAAATGCCGAAAATGGACGGGCTGCAATGTCTGGCCAAGATTATGGAGAGTAATCCGCTCCCGGTAATTATGGTCAGTCATTTAACCATTGAAGGAACGGAACCGACATTAAAAGCGCTTGAACTCGGCGCGGTTGATTTCATTACCAAATCCTCATTAGACCCTCTCATATTAAACAAAATACAGCAAGAATTAATTCAGAAAATAAAAATTGCGGCAACCATAAAAAAATCCCGTCTGAAAACATCGTTAAACAAATTCGGCGTTGAGTCCGGGAATGCCTCCGTTTTTGTCGGCGTTAAGACGGATTTGGAATTGCTGGCGATAGGTTCCTCCACCGGTGGACCGCGTGCTTTAAATCAGTTATTGCCGAAGCTGCCGAAAAATTTTCCACTGGGTGTGGTTGTAGCTCAGCATATGCCGAAAGAGTTCACCTTTGTCTTCGCCCAGCGTTTGAATCAGATCTGTAATTTAGAGGTTACCGAGGCCAAAACCGGAGATGTAATTCAACCCGGCCGGATTTTAATCGCTCCTTCGGGCTTTCAGACCAAAGTGATTCGGAAAAACAACATTTTGCAGGTTGAGGTCTTTGAACAACCAAATTTGATTTTTAAACCATGTGTGGATTTATTGTTTAAATCCATTGCGCTGACCTGTGAGAAGAGAGTATTAAGTGTGCTGTTGACCGGAATGGGTAGTGATGGAGCCGCCGGCATGCAGGAATTACATAAGTTAGGAGCGCCAACCATTGCCGAATCCGAGGAAAGCTGTGTAGTATTCGGAATGCCTAAAGCGGCTATCGAACTGGGCGGTGTTGAATATATCGAAGTTCTCCCGGATATCTACGACCGAATGGTGAAGATTATTACCGAGCACAACACCTAAAATGTTTTAACCCAGTAAACCCTAAATTCCGTCAAAAATAAGTTTGTGAATTTAGTAGTCCCAAAACAAGGTTACTGGACAGGGTTAACTGGATTAAGGGGATTTTTCATAAATATATTTTATCCCGTAAATCCTCGAAAAATGATCTTAGCTGGTTTTCTGTCTTCTTTATTCTGTTTTTTCCATCATAAGAAATTCAGGCTTAAGGGCCTAATCTTTGGGGAATAGCTGACCAATACCAATTTACGTATGAAAAGGAGGAATTTTTACCCATTGCGCCGAATCATAAAAGAGAAAGGAGGCGGTTCGTCATGTTGGTTTCGACCCAACGTAAAATCGCCTTGCGCTGTCCTCTTTGTGGTAGGCTGGATTTTCACGAGTTTTCCATATTTAATTTTTCAGGCCATACACCGCTACGGGTCAATTGTAAATGCGGATTTCAAAAACTGATAATAAACACCAGGGACTATCAGGAGTTCCAGCTTCAATTGCCCTGCCTTATTTGTGAGGAAGTACATATCCTTAAATTTAAACGCCATGAGTTAATGGAACAGCGGCTTTCAGTTCTACGATGTACCGAGACAGGACAAGACTTGGGATATATAGGGGTTGAGGCTTCAATTAACCGTATAATTCGGCAAAAACAGGACGACATCGGGAGTATTATCAATAATTTAGGCTTTGAAGATTATTTTACCAATCCGCAAGTTATGTTCGAGATTTTAAATCAACTGCATCAAATTGCAGATGAAAATAATCTTTTTTGCTCCTGTGGCAATAATCAAATCGAGATTGATGTTTTTCCCGAAAAATTAGAGTTACATTGCCCGTATTGCCAAAGTATACACGTAATTTACGCCGAAACCATTGAAGATCTTTACATGGTAAGAAAAGTAAAGTTAATCATCATGACCGAAAAAGGATTTACCAGTTTTGATTCCAGTAAAGTTCACCCCAGCCTTAAATCCTAAACTCCCTTCGTGTAAAATTATCCAGATGTCATATTTGAAGCTGCCCTAAACTGGGGAACATTTTTGTGTTGCGCGAAAAGCGCGCCACGAATAGTAGGATGTCATTGATTGATTTTGAAGTAAATCCGGGATGAATCTTCATCACCCAATTTGAGTATTTTGAGCCGGCGTACCGGTTTGCCAGGGACTTCTTCGTGTTTGAAATTAAGTCAAAAAAAATAGTAAATCTTTGGTGTTAAATTACATAATAATGAATGTGTTGTAAAAAGGGAGGCTAATTAATGCAGCTAGCCGATTTAGAAGTTAAGACCTTGCAAGAACTTCAAGATATGGCTCAGGACTTGGCGATTGAAAGTTATACTAAATTTCGAAAGCGGGAATTGATTTTTGAACTATTGAAAGTGTTGGCAGTCAAGGAAGGTTTAATTTTTTCGCAGGGAGTCCTGGAAATTTTACCGGATGGTTTTGGTTTTTTGCGAGTGGAAGGATTTAGTCCCGGACCTGAGGATATCTATGTTTCAGCCTCTCAAATCCGCCGGTTTAATCTCCGGACCGGCGATCTGGTTTCAGGACAGGTGCGCCCTCCCAAAGATAATGAAAAGTATTTCGCCTTACTAAAAGTACAAGCGGTGAATATGCTGGATCCTGACTCTATCAAACTGCGGTATCACTTTGAAGAGTTGACCCCCGTATATCCCGATGCCAGGATTTCTCTGGAAACTACTTTTAAAGAAACCGCCATGCGCATGATGGATATTATGGCTCCCATCGGCAAAGGCCAGCGGGGGATGATTGTTTCACCGCCAAAAGCCGGTAAAACCACTTTGTTGAAAAAAATTGCCAATAGTATTACTTCCAACCATCCGGAAATTGATCTAATCGTTTTATTAATCGATGAACGTCCGGAAGAGGTAACGGATATGTCCCGTTCGGTAAAAGGAGAAGTGGTTAGTTCCACCTTCGATTTACCGGCCGAGAACCATGTCAGGGTGGCGGAGCTGGTATTGGAACGCGCCAAAAGAATGGTTGAGGTGGGTAAGGACGTAATCATCCTACTGGATTCCATAACCCGGCTTGCCAGGGCTTATAATCTGGTAGAACCTCCCAGTGGCAGGACTTTATCCGGAGGTGTCGACCCGAATGCCTTGCATAAACCGAAACGTTTCTTCGGAGCAGCCCGAAATATTGAAGAGGGCGGCAGTTTGACGATTATGGCCACTGCTCTGGTGGAGACCGGCTCCCGGATGGATGATGTTATTTTTGAAGAGTTCAAAGGAACTGGCAATATGGAACTTCATTTGGATCGTAAACTGGCCGACCGGCGTATCTTCCCGGCAATAGATATTGTCCGCTCCGGAACCCGTAAAGAGGAGCTTTTGCTTAAACCCCAAGAGTTGGAGTGCAATTGGGTTTTGCGTAAAGTATTAAGTACGTTAGGCCCGCTAGAAACCATGGAGTTGTTGCTGGATCGTTTAACCCATACCAAGTCCAATGAAGAGTTTCGTGAATTAATCATGACCTCATCATTTGCTGAAAATGTTCTAAAAAACCGTGACGACGAATTATAATACCAAGCTATAAAATAAGGCAAATTTTTATTTCATAACGCGGAAAAATTTTACAAACCATAAGGTATATGTTCCTTCAAATAGAGTTAAACTATTTGAAGGAATTTTTATTATCTTGAAATGAATTATCTTGGAATTTATGGGAGGAGAATTGTGGAACCATTTTCAAGGCTGATTCGGCAACTTGGTTTCCAGAGACTGAAACTCTGTCTAATACTGGGTTCCTTGCTCTGGGTCATCCTTTTAAATCCTATGACCATCCGTTCGCAACATTGGGAGAAAGACGTAAGTATCTTTAACTTTAAAACGTTGGCAAATCAAGAAATGAATAGTTTACTTGACGGATTGAAACCCGGGATAACAGCTTACCATCTTAAAAAAGGAGATACTCTTTACCGGTTGAGTAAAGACTACTTTATTTCCTTATCGGAACTCCTGGCGATAAACCGTGTTAAGGACCCCCGGCAACTGGCCGTGAATACGAAAATCTTTATTCCACCGGTAGATTATGGGGTATATAATATCCAACAATACTGCTTAAAATCCGGTGATACGCTTAATAAGCTGTTAGCCGCATATAATTTATCACTTTGGCAGTTTAAACGGCTAAACCCATCGGCGGAAGATATAAAAACGGGTAATATCGTTTTTTTACCCCGTTATCCGTTGGAGAACCGTTACCGTATGGCGGGTGCCAATTATCACCGTATGAGGGCCGTCATGATCCGGCCAGTCTATGGAATGGTAACTTCCAGATATGGTGTTCGATGGGGCAGGATGCACTATGGGGTCGATTTGGCGGCACCAGCCGGCACACCGGTCAAAGCCGCCAGCAATGGGAAAATTGTTTTTTCGGGATGGCGGGGAGCATACGGACTATTGGTCATCATTGATCATGGCCAATTCAAAACATACTATGGTCATTTGTCGAAGATTTTAACCAGAAACGACCAGTCGGTGAAGCAGGGGAGTGTGATTGGGTTAGTGGGCGCTACCGGAAGGGCATATGGCAATCACCTGCACTTTGAAGTTGAACGGTATGGAAAAAAAGTCAACCCTTTACCATATTTGAAGAAATACTGACTTCACCGCCTAAAAATCATGAAAACGGTCAATAATGGGTCAAAAAAATAGCTTAAGGGGTTAAAATGGAGAAATTGGGAAGGAAATTACATAAACCTTCCCTTGTTTTTTGGGTGAAAATTATTTACAATAAGGTCAGAGAAGGTCAGGGGATGAAAATGAGAAACTTAGCTGAACTTATCGAACATTACCTGCGGGGAATTCTTACGCAGACAAATACCGTGGAATTGCAACGCCGTGAGTTGGCTAAAATTTTTCGTTGCGCTCCTTCCCAAATCAATTATGTGCTGGAAACCAGGTTTACTTTTGACCGGGGGTTTCTCGTGGAGAGCAAGCGGGGTGGCGGAGGTTATATCCGGATAACCCAAATCAAATGGAAAAGCGCGGTTGATCTGCCACAATTAATTAATGAACTGATTCCCGGATCATTGAACCAAAATGAAGCGGCCGCTTTGGTAAGCGGTTTAGTGGAAAAGGAATTGATTGGTCCGGAGGCTGCTCAATTAGCATTACAGTTAATGGCCCATGATTTTGGAGATCTCCCGGACGAGTATGCGGGTTGTTTGCGGGCAAAGTTTCTGAAGGCTTTATTATTGGTTTTAGGGAGCCAAGAGCAGGAATAAAATGTTTTGATAATATGCCAAAAAAAGAGGTGAGTGCTTTGTTGTGCCAAAGATGTCAAGAAAGACCGGCCACCGTTCATTTAACCAAGATGTTTGACCATGAAAAGACGGAGCTTCATTTATGTGAATTATGCGCAAAGTCGGTGGGAAGCGAGTTGGGTTTTATTTTTGGGCCGAATTTCACCTTTCAAAACCTGATCGCCGGGTTGCTTGAAGGAGATTTGGGAATGTATCCGCAGCCAACCGCCGACAAAGGACTTTGCTGTGAAAATTGTGGTTTGACTTTTTCTGATTTTCGGAACGGTGGTATGTTGGGTTGCGGTGATTGTTACCGGTATTTTCAAAATGGACTGGAGCCGTTACTCAAAAAGGTCCATGGGAGTCACCGGCATATAGGGAAAGTACCGAAACGCACTGGCGGTAAGGTCCGGATTCGCAAGGAAATTGAGGACCTTCGTTTGGAACTTCAAAGAGCAATTGGTAAAGAAGATTACGAACACGCGGCGTATCTGCGTGACGAAATCCGCCGCCGTGAGCGGGAGTTATAGGGGGGATTTTCGTTGATTAATCAAGAGCATTTAAAAGATTTTTTACCCGGATGGGTTTTTGTAAACGGAGATTCGGGCGATGTTGCTTTTAGCAGCCGTATCCGGCTGGCCCGTAATTTAAAAGGGTTTCCGTTTCCAAGTTACGCCAATGAACAACAATTGGCTGTCATTAATGAAACTGTCAAACAGGCACTGAAAAACAAATCCGATTTCGGTTTATTGGAGTTTAAGAATATTGAAGATCTGACTCCCGGAGAGCGGCTGGTCTTAGTGGAAAAACATCTTTGCAGTCCGCAGTTTATCGAAAATCCCCGCTTTAAAACGCTGATAGTGAATGAAGAACAGTCTATCAGCATAATGGTCAATGAGGAGGACCATTTACGGATTCAAACCATCATGCCGGGGTTTTCGTTGGAAAATGCTTTGCTGCTCGCGAACCGGGTGGATGATTTCTTTGAAAGTTCGTTGGAATATTGTTTTGATGAATATTGCGGTTATCTTACCGCTTGTCCCACCAATGTTGGAACCGGTATCAGGGCGTCAGTGATGCTCCATCTCCCGGGTTTAACCTTGGTGGATCAGGTTAAAAAGGTTCTTTCCGCCCTGGCACATATCGGAATCAACGTCCGCGGCATGTATGGCGAAGGGACCGAATCTTACGGGGATCTTTATCAAGTCTCCAATCAAGTAACCCTGGGACGTTCTGAGGAAGATTTGGCCAATCATTTAAAGAGTGTTTGCCGTCAAGTTATTGAACAGGAGAAAGCGGTCCGGGAAGCCTTGCTAAAGGATTCAAAGGTCCAGCTTGAAGATAAACTCTGCCGTTCTTACGGGATTTTAACCCAAGCCAGAATGTTAACCTCCCAGGAAGCGTTAAAATTATTATCCGATGCGAAACTTGGCGTTGAATTGGGAATAATAGCCGGAGTGAATGTGATTAATATCCGGAAACTGTTTTTCCTGACCAGAGCTTCAATCCTCCAAAAGATGGTGGGCAGGGAATTGTCTCCTTCGGAACGTGACTTTTACAGGGCGAAAACGATACGCGACTTTTTAAATCAAGTTTGAACCAATCAATAACCGCAAGATCAATAAGGCCTTTTACTTTATAATGCAAATAAAGAGGTGATCCAAATGTTTGAACGATTTACTGAACGGGCGCGAAAAGTAGTATATCTGGCTCAACAGGAAGCAGCGCGGTTGGGACATAACGTAGTAGGAACCGAGCATTTGTTATTGGGTTTGGTTGCCGAGGGAGAAGGGGTGGCTGCCAAAGCTTTGGAAGCCCTGGATATTAATTTGCCTCGAATTCGCAGCGAGGTTGAAAAGATAATTGGATCCGGTGAAACCAATCCATTTGGAGAGATTCCCTTTACCCCGCGCGCGAAAAGGGTTCTGGAACTGGCAGTGGATGAAGGAAGGCAGATGGGCCATAATTATGTCGGGACCGAACACATTTTACTCGGCTTAATCCGGGAAGGGGAAGGGGTAGCCGCTCAGGTATTAAAGAATTTGGGAGCGGATCTGGAAAAAGTCCGTAAAGAGGTAGTAAGCCTCTTAGGTGGGGGAGCCGGCGGTTTTAATGGAAGTCATGTTAAAGGAACCAGTAAAACCACCACTCTGAACCAGTTTGGCCGCGATCTAACTGAGTTGGCCAGGGTCGGTAAACTTGACCCGGTCATCGGCAGGGAAAATGAGATTGAACGGGTGATTCAAGTTTTGTCGCGCCGTACGAAAAACAACCCGGTGCTTATCGGTGAACCGGGAGTGGGAAAAACCGCCATTGCCGAAGGCTTAGCCCAAAAGGTTATCAAAGGAGACGTGCCGGAGGTTCTTCAAAATAAACGGGTGGTTACTTTGGATATGGGATCAATGGTGGCCGGATCTAAATACCGGGGTGAATTTGAAGAACGGATGAAGAAAGTCATGGAAGAGATCCGTAACGCCGGAGATGTTATTTTGTTTATTGATGAGATGCATACTCTGGTAGGCGCCGGGGCCGCTGAAGGAGCAATTGACGCCGCCAATATTTTAAAACCTGCGTTGGCCCGCGGTGAACTTCAATGTATAGGAGCTACAACTCTGGATGAGTATCGTAAGCATGTAGAGAAAGATGCTGCTCTTGAACGGCGTTTCCAGCCGATCATGGTGGGTGAGCCGACGAAGGAGGAGACCAAACTTATTCTGCAGGGATTACGGGACCGTTATGAAGCCCATCACCGGGTTAAAATTACGGATGCGGCAATCGATGCGGCGGTTATTTTCTCGGATCGCTTTATTACCGACCGGTTTTTACCGGATAAGGCAATCGATTTGATTGATGAAGCCGCTTCCAGGGTTCGGTTACAGACGACCATTACTCCCCCTGATCTGAAAGACCTTGAGGGACAACTCAATTTACTGCAACAAGAAAAAGAGGCGGCGATTAAAAATGAGGAATTTGAAAAAGCCGCTCAGTTCAGGGATCAAGAGCAAAAACTGCGGCAAAAAATGGATGGGTTGCGGAACGAATGGAAGAGCAAACGCAGCATGGCGGAGCCAATGGTTACCGAAGAAGAGATTGCGCATGTGGTCTCCAAATGGACCGGCATACCGGTAACCAAGTTACAGCAGGAAGAGACCGACCGCCTGTTGAAAATGGAGGAAATAATTCACCAACGGGTAATCGGCCAGGATGAAGCGGTTGAATCAGTTTCGAAAGCGATGCGCCGTGCCCGGGCCGGATTGAAAGATCCGAAACGTCCGATTGGCTCATTTATTTTCTTGGGACCAACCGGTGTTGGAAAGACCGAGTTGGCCAGAGCATTGGCTGAAGCGTTATTTGGGGATGAAAATGCCGTTGTACGGCTGGATATGTCCGAGTATATGGAACGGCATACCGTTTCCAGACTGGTGGGTTCGCCGCCGGGGTATGTGGGCTATGAGGAAGGAGGACAACTGACCGAGAAAGTCAGGCGTAAACCTTACTCGGTGGTATTATTGGACGAAATCGAGAAAGCCCATCCGGAAGTCTTTAACGTTTTATTGCAAGTCCTTGAGGACGGCAGACTTACAGATGCCCACGGCCGGACCGTTGATTTCCGGAATACGGTGATTATCATGACCTCTAATGTGGGGGCGAATCTGATTGAGCGTTCCGGTAAAATTGGTTTCCAAATCTCCAAGGATGAGGAAAATGATAATTATCAAGCAATGAAGGACAAAGTTCTTGAGGAGTTGAAAAAGACTTTCCGTCCTGAATTTTTAAACCGTATCGATGAAGTTATTGTATTCCACGCGTTAACCCGGGAACAAATCAAGGATATAGTTGATTTGATGGCGAAACCGGTAGTCAAGCAGCTGGCTGAACGCAATATCAAATTGGAATTATCTACGGAAGCAAAAGAGATTTTAGCCCGTGAGGGTTTTGATCCGACGTTTGGCGCTAGACCGTTACGCCGATCCATTCAGCGCTTAATTGAAAACCCCATTTCGGAAGAGCTCCTGAAGGGCAGTATTAAGCCCAACACAGTTATCAGAGTCAATGTTCATAAGGATCAAATCGTTTTTGAGCATACTGAAAGGGAAAGTGTAGGAAGTATAACCGAATAAAGTGTTTTTACCCAAAGACTGTCCAAAGATAACTAATCTTGGACAGTCTTTTAATTATGACGGAATCATAAAAAATTATGGAAAATATTAAACTTATCCCGGATTTTTCCCGATATTTAGTATAGCGCTTTAAAAATTATATATCAAAAAGAGAAAAACGCTTTACTTTATGACTTCACCGCTGCTTTTTTGTTTGGCAGGAAAAGATGTATGTTATGCAGAAGTGAAACTTTGTATCATGGGATTTTAAGTTTTTTACAGCTTTTCATATATTAATATTAAATTTGAGGAGGCGCCCCATGAAGGTAGAATTCATTAACCCATTTGTTTCGGCAGCTTTTGTGGTATTGGAGAAGGTTGCAAAAACAAAAGTATCCAAAGGTAAACTCAGTTTGTTGTCCTCCCCCATTGAAGGAAAAGAGGTCAATACGGTCATTGGCGTGACAGGCGATATTTTGGGACAAGTCATCTACAGTATGTCTACTCAAACAGCTCAGAAAATCGCTTCGGTAATGTTGATGGGAATGCCGGTGGATGATTTTGACGAAATCGGTAAAAGCGCAATCAGTGAACTTGGCAATATCATCACCGGAAATGCCGCTACTGAACTGGGTAATAACGGCTATTGCTGCAATATCACCCCGCCGACGCTATTTATGGGGAAAGATGTTGTTGTCTCGTTTAAGGACTTACAGATTCTAGTTATCCCCGTAGTTACGGACCTTGGAGAGATTATCATCAATGTGGCCTTGCGGGAAGCGGATCAATAATTGAGGGATAAAAGATGAAGTCTATTAGAGTTTCGGCCCTTGTTCCGGGAATGATTGTCGCTAGAGATGTATTCGACCCGACGGGTCTTTTGATGTTAAATGAGGGAACGGTATTAACCACTGAATTGATTACCAAACTTGATTTTTGGGGCTTGGATGAGGTTGTCATCGAGGAACCGTCTCCCTCGCTAAAGGAACAGCAAGAAATCGCCATTACTCCTCAAATTAAGGCTGCTCATGAACGGGCAATTGATTTGACCGGAAGTTTAATGTCAAACCCGGAGATAAGAGACGGAGATGCCTTGATATTAAAGGGGATGGTAGGAGATATTGAAAGCCAGATTCAGTTAAACAGTAATGTATTATTGAATTTGTGCCATATAAAAACTCATGATAACTATTTGTATTCCCACTCCGTCAATGTAAGTATCGTGGCAATGATAATCGGCCGGGGATTGCGTTTGGATGATAACACCTTGAAAAACCTGGGTTTATCCGCATTATTGCACGACTTCGGAATGACCAAAATCGATAAAGCAATCTACGATCAGGACCAAAAACTAACCGCCGAGGAGCGGATCAGGATTGAGCGTCATCCCGTTTACGGATACGAATTATTATGCAATGCCGAAGATTTCAGCGAGGACGTTTTACTCGGAATTAAGCAACATCACGAACGCTTTAACGGTAGCGGATATCCCGACGGGCTAAGCGGCGAGGAGATCAGTTTGTTCGGCAGAATAATTGCGGTGGCGGATGTATATGACGCTTGCCTTTCCTTGCGTAAACATCGCCCGCGAATGACACCCTATGAAACCCTGAAAAATCTTTTGGGCGAATCCCGTTTATTTGACATCAAAATTCTGAAAGCTTTGGTAACCAGCATGGCCATATATCCCATCGGCAGTTTTGTGCGATTGAATACCGGAGAAATTGCCAAGGTAATCGGTATTAACCACGGGTTCCCCTTCCGGCCGGACATCCGGATTTATTTGGACCGCAATCATCAAAAACTTGAAAAACCGATTCGGATTAATTTGTCCGATGGGGATTACACCCAGACGTATATCCAGGAAACTCTTGATTATGAAGAATCTGAACGAATGTATGTTTTGTTTGGGGATCAATAACAAGCAAACGCTTGTTTAGTAAGCAAAGCTTGTATAGCAAGTAAATACTTGTTTTTTTCAAAAAGCAATCATTATAATGACTAGACTTGAAACCCGGAATTCCGGGTTTTTATATTTATTATTTATAGAAAATACCTAAAAATACTCATTGGGTATTTCGTGCCGATCATTTTCCGAGTGAAATGAAACACTGATATTCAAACCGATCCAGAAATCGCCACTATTATCAGGGGTTGTTTTATGATAATATTTTTATGTCAACTTTAATATGAATCATTCATTGAGATAAATTGCTGCAATAAATGAGGAGGAACAGCCTATGAAACCAATTAAAAATTTACAGCTATGGCTTATTTTTTTTGCTTTTATTGTGACCTTGGGCATCCTTTTTGGAGGTCAGGCCTTAACCGCCAAGGTTCGGGTTGATAACCCCCTGAAACGTGATGTATATACCATTGATGGGGTAAAAAAATTTGAACTGCTTCAGGATAAAGAAGGAATCAAGGTCAAGCTGCAATTGAAGAAAGTGGAGAACTTACAAGAAGTATTGGACCGGGTACAACAAAAAGTGACATTGTATTATCATAAACCGGTGCAGGAGATTCAAATTACCGATCATTCCAATCAACGGTTGCGTGAAGTCCGATACCAGCTTTCATTTAATCTTGAAGAGGCGGTTGGTTCGGGGCGTTATGTGCAACTTAAGGCGGCGCTGGAGTCTTATTCGCCAATTAAGTCCAGGGTGTATTTTAGCCGGGATTATATCTATATTCAATTGGAAGACGGTTTAAATTATCATTATGAAGCGTTTCCGCGGCAGCTTAACGGGTTGAACCGCGCGGTTGCGCAAGGAATCACGGGAGGTGATCCTGTTTTATGAAACATTTGGAATTGTGGCTTGGAATCGGTTTGGGAATCACGGTATTTTTGTTATGGATCGGGGTTGACCTGACCCCGGTGGTATTATTGGCGGGAATTGGTTTTGTTTTATATTTGGTGACCCAGGGTAAACTGGGGCGCAATGTTCAGATTGCCGGTAATCAAGCGATTACCAGGGTTGATACCGGAGTCCGTTTTGATGATATCGGCGGCCAGGAGATTGCCAAGCGGGAGTTACTGGAAGCCCTTGATTTTGTAAGAGATCAAGCCCGGATTCAAGAACTGGGAATCCGGCCGTTGAAGGGGATCCTGCTAACTGGACCGCCCGGAACCGGCAAGACTTTACTGGCGAAAGCCGCCGCCAATTATACGGATTCGGTTTTCGTGTCGGCGTCCGGCTCGGAGTTCGTGGAGATGTATGCCGGGGTCGGCGCGTCACGGGTGCGGCAGTTATTTAACAAAGCCCGGCAAATGGCTAAGAAAATCAACAAACACAATGCCATTATTTTTATTGATGAAATCGAAGTGATTGCCGGAAAACGGGGCGGTCATACTTCGCATTTGGAATACGATCAAACTTTGAATCAGATCTTAGTAGAGATGGACGGCATCAAGCCGGATGAGGAGGTTAAGATCGTAGTCATCGGCGCCACCAACCGGGGTGATTTATTGGACAGCGCCATTACCCGGCCGGGACGTTTCGACCGGCAGGTAAAAGTGGATTTGCCGGATAAGGAAGGCCGGATGCATATTTTGAATATTCATTCCAAAGGCAAACCATTGGCGCAAGAGGTTAATCTGGAGGAGGTGGCTAAGGATACCTTCGGGTTTTCAGGAGCCCACTTGGAATCGCTGATTAATGAAGCGGCCATTATGGCTTACCGCCGCGACCGGACTGTTATTCAAATGGAGGATATCCGGGAAGCCATTGATAAAGTCATCATGGGTGAGAAACTGGAGCGCCGCCCCAATCCGGGTGAGCTAAAACGGGTGGCGTTGCACGAAACCGGCCACGCTCTTATCAGTGAATTGCTACGGCCGGAGTCGGTGGCTACCTTGACGGTGATTCCCCGCGGTAAAGCCTTGGGTTTCATGCGCCAGTCTCAAACCGAGGAGCAATACCTTTATACCAAAGAGTACTTGCTGGATCAAGTGGCGATTTGCCTGGGAGGCGCTATGGCGGAAGACCTGGTATACGGAAACTGGAGTACGGGGGCTGCCAATGATTTTGAGCAGGCGACCTCCATAACCAAGCAGTTAATTGTGAACGGTCTTTCCCGGCTCGGAATCATCCAGGAGGATTTGGCAGGAAAAGAACGGATCCACGAAGTAATGACCGAGTTATTGGAGGAACAAAAACAACGGGTGCGGAGCCTGTTTAAAGATCGTAGCCTCCTGTTAAATAACGTAACCGGGGTATTGTTGCAACAAGAGAAAATTTCGGGAGCCTGGTTCCGGGAGCAGTTGAAATCCGCTTGATTGTCAGGATTATAAAATATATAGAATTAAATATTTAATGAATCAGCGCAATCCAATAAATCCCGTAAATCCGACCAGGGGTATGGGATTTATTGGATTAAAATCATCTAAAATCATTGCCTTTGTTTTTAAAATCCCCTCTTAATCCCGTTCATCGAAGTCTGTTTTCCATTTTAAAAGATATTAAAAATCCGTTAACAGGAATTCTTATTTTCCCGGGGAATAGAATAAATTGACGAAAAATGCGTTATATATTGTAAAGGTGGTGTTGTGAATGCTTATCTTTGTCGGGATAATTATTTTGGTCGCGATATTGGTTATCGGACTTTACAATAACCTGATATCTTTGCGAAACAGGGTCGAAAACGCCTGGCATCAAATTGATGTTCAACTGAAACGGCGGGCAGATATGATTCCAAATTTGGTGGAGACGGTTAAGGGGTATGCTGCCCATGAAAAAGATACATTTGCCATGGTTACCGATGCCCGTTCCAGAATGATGCAGGCCGGTTCGGTGGGAGAACAGGCTCAAGCCCAAAATCAGTTGACCGGGGCTTTAAAATCCTTATTCGCGGTGGCGGAGGCTTACCCGGAATTAAAAGCCAATCAAAACTTTTTGATGCTTCAGGAAGAACTGGCCGGTACTGAAAATAAGATCGGCTATGCCCGTCAGTTTTACAATGATTCGGTCATGCGCTATAATCAAGCTATTCAGCAATTCCCGGGTAATCTTTTCGCGGGAATGTTCGGCTTTAACTCCAAGGAATACTTTGAAATCGAAGAAACAGCCAAAGAAGTACCAAAGGTCCAATTTTGATCGGAATTTGCAGGATTGGCCAGAATTTGTAGGTAAAAAGATGAACAGGATTAACAGAATTAAAAAATTATACAATTAAATAAATATTTTTTATTCTCTTAATTCCTAAATTCTGGCCAATCTGATCCGGGGGTGATGGTTATGTACGAACAAATTTCCCGCAACCTATGGCGATCCAGGCTCTTAATCCTTTGTTTCATTCTAATCCTGGCCGTTATTGGGTATATCTTTGGGGCTTTTACCGGATTCGGCTGGTTTGGATTAGTCATGGCCTTGGTTATTGCCGGGGCAATGAGTTTTTTTAGTTATTATTATAGCGATGAAGTCGCTCTTGCGGTAAGTCGCGCCCGCCCCCTTACGAAAGAAGAAAATCCGTATCTGTTCAATCTAATTGAAGGATTAGCTTTGGCGGCGGGAATCAAAGCGCCCAAGGCATATATTATTGATGACACGGCCCCGAACGCTTTCGCTACAGGACGGGATCCCGAGCATTCGGCCATTGCGGTAACCACCGGGTTGCTGCAAAAGTTGAACCGGAGTGAACTGGAAGGGGTTATTGCCCATGAGATGAGCCATATTCGAAATTATGATATCCGGATTGCCACCATTGCAGTCGTATTGGTTGGGACCATCGTTTTGCTTTCGGATTGGATGATGCGCAGTATGTGGTTCGGCCGGGGAAGAAGCCGGAATAACCGGGATTCCGGAAACCTGCAGGGGATATTGATGATTATGGGGCTCATATTAATGATTCTGGCTCCGCTTATTGCCCAATTGCTCCAATTGGCCGTATCCCGCAAACGGGAGTTTTTGGCGGACGCCAGCGGGGCGCTATTGACCCGGTATCCGGAAGGTTTGGCCAGCGCTCTGGAGAAACTGGAGCAGGATACCGAACCGCTGGAGGTAGCCAACAAGGCAACCGCCCATTTATACATCGTCAATCCGTTGAAAGGCCATAGCGGATTCGTAAATAAATTGTTTTCAACTCATCCGCCGGTTGAAGAACGGATTAAGGCATTACGAGCCATGTGATTCGCCAAATAATATATTATAATTAGTTCGTAATGAAAAAGATTTTTAACCACGAAACACACGAAAAAATTACTATCTCGAAAATATTCTAGTAGAAACAACTACTCGTATTAAAGCAAAGCTTTAATATTAAATTTATCTATGATAATTCCTTTCAGCGTGGTGACTGATAAGATTTTCTGCCGAAAAAATTAAGCCCCGTATTTTTCTAAGTACTCATCGATTTGCTTTTTCATGTTACCATCAATATACACCTTGCCGTCCAATTCCCAGTTATATAAATGGCTTATAATCTCTGTGAGCGTTACAATGGGAGTTACTTTGATTTGGTAATCCTCCTGCAATTCCTGGAGCGTGGTTTTAGCGCCGGTTCCTTTTTCCATCCGGTCAACGGATACTGCAAGATTTGTTATTTTTACATTCGCCACCGATGTCAATAATGCAAGGCTTTCGCGGACCGAGGTTCCGGCCGTTATAACATCTTCAACGATTAAAATCCGGTCGCCATCAATTGGCCGGTATCCAATAAGATTTCCGCCTTCACCGTGGTCCTTTGCCTCTTTACGGTTAAAGCAATAAGAAATATTGATTCCGTGATTGCGGTATAAAGAGGTTGCCGTAGCTACGGACAAAGGAATCCCTTTATAAGCAGGGCCGTAGATCACATCAAAATCATCTTTGACATGGTCTACAATGCAGCGGGCATAAAAATCACCGAGTTTGGCAAGCTGCTCTCCGGTTTTATAGTTGCCGGTATTGATAAAATAGGGTGCTTCACGGCCGCTTTTGGTTTTAAAACTGCCAAAGACCAGGACGCCGGATCTCACCATAAATTCAATGAATTCCTGTTTATTATCCATGTATTTCATTCCTCCTTGCTTTTAAAAAGAAATACCCGCAATCATATTCCGGTTTTTCAAGTAAATCACCGAATTTTTGCCTCCAGAAGCCATTATTCAAATCCTGTTTTAACTTTTCCTGATAGCTTTTTAAAACAGCTTCAGGTAATACTGCCAATGATGAAATGCCTCTGCAAAATTCATCATCAAGATAACGTTCCGGATATCTCCAGGCGGAAAAGAAAAACCCGTCTTGTAAATCGTAAGGAATCGGGAAACTAGAGACGTTCACCGTACTATTGAAAATCCTGGTTAACGTTGTTATAAACTCCTGCAGGGGAGGATGATATTGATAAGCCTGCCGGATAATGCCGTTAAAATAGTATTGATACCAAAAATCTGCGGGGCAAAGTCTCGGATCATTCGTAAATAGTATAACAACGCCATTTCTCTTTAAAACCCGTCTTATCTCCTGAAAACTCCGGGCCGGTTCTTGAAAGTGGTGAGCCGATAAAATGCAGATTGCACCGTCGAATGTTTCTTCTTCAAAAGGAATATCCTCGGCGGTTCCCTGGTGCCAGGAGAGATTTTCATGGTTTTTTCCCTGGCGGATCATAACTTCCGATGGTTCCAATGCATGGACCTGATAGCCGTATCCGGCCAGTTGATAACTGTAATTTCCGGTTCCAGCGCCGACATCAAGAATTTGAGAACCTTTATCCAGATCCAGATTCGTGATGATTATTTGGAGTATTCTAGGGTCCGCTTGGCGCGTTTGATTATAAGATTGACCGATATTATCATATTTTTGATCCATTATTCAAAATCCTTATACAATAGACTTGCTTGAATTCCTTGATTATTCTGGTACTTTCCGCTATGGTAGCATTCATACTCGCCGGTGATGGAATGATAATAGATTTGGCAAATTTGGACGTACGGATAGATTTTGATAGGGCGGATACAATACATTTCCAATGTCCAGTAGCCATTAAATCCTACATCACCAAACCCTGCGGTGATATGGACAAATAAGCCGAGCCTGCCGATGGATGACCGGCCTTCCAGCATCGGGACATATTTATCGGTTTTAGTGTATTCCAGAGTTCTGCCCAAGTATAGTTCACCGGGTTTTAAAATGAATCCTTCGTCGGGGATGATTACCTTATAAGTTTTATTAGCATGCTTCATGTCCAAAATCTGATCCGCTTCATAAACCAATAATTCGTTGTGCAGGCGTAAATTGTAGCTATTGGGATTTAGCAGCTTGTCATCAAAGGGATCAATGGTGATCTCCGCTCCCAACTTCCGTTTGATTTCCTTTCCCGATAGAATCATGGTGGCACCTCCCTATTTACGGTCTGTCATTTGCGGCTGCAAATGAGGGGATCGGGTGACGGTGATTAACTCACTGCATGGCAGTGATTCAATAACGCCGCAAAAAGAATGCCATTCGCTGAGTTTGTGGTTTTTCCGTGCATGGTAAATGTTACGGAGATTTGCATAATTTCCGGTCCAGGTGCGGGTATAATTATAGCTCATGGGGAGATCTTGAATCAGTTGCCGCCAGACAAGTTTCGCTTGCTCGGATTGATTCTGCCGCAGTAAATCCCGGTATTGCGATATTAATTCATTAAGATATTCCAATAGCTTTGTTCGGAATTCGGTGGTGTTGTCCCAGCTAAAATCCTCCGAAGTTAGCGGTCTGGCGGTTAATTTATGCATGGTGCTGGTGCTGTTTGAAACGGTACTTACCTTATAAGTATCCATTTCTTTCCACCAATAATCGGGGGCTATGATATCCATGCAAATAAATATTTGGCGCAGGAATTTAGCATGATCGCTTCCCGCCGCCACCAGTTTCAAAGCAAGCTGTTTGTCATTGGGGCCGAAATTTATCAATGTCCCACTGGTTTCATCAAAAACCGAGTCGGAGAGATGCCAGCTGTACATGGGATTCCGCATGCCCCGTAATGCGCCGCGAAAGTTAAAAACCTCAATATTTTGCGTTTTCAACATGGAAAAGATCACTCCTCTGATCCCTTTATACTGTTAATCGTGATCCGTAGTTTGGCCAAGCCTTCTTCCACTTCTTCCCGGGGTAAATTTCCCCGGTTTAACGACAGGTCGTCCTTGAACAATAGACGTTCATAAAAATCGATACCCTGGTGGAGAATCTCCGTTTCGGGCTCTTTATCCTCCATTAATTCGTAGAGCATATCTTCGGCTTTGGAGTATTTTCCGGTCTTTTCATAATAGCGCCAGAGGCGTTTCTTGACCGGCCATGGTAAATCATAATCTTCCAGTTTGGAGATCAACGGCTCGATTTCCGAAATATACCCCGGAAAAAGGGTGTCTCCCTCTTGAATAAAAACTTCCAAATACAAAGTCAGCGATTTAAGATAGGCGAAATAGGCGGCATCAAGTTCGTCTTGTTCCTCATAAATCTCAGCGGTAATGCGCTGAAGTCCGGCAAGCATCACCGCCCGGTCGGGATCGATTTTGCCATCAATCTCCAGCAGGAGCAGTAAATCTTCTTCGGGAATGGTATCAATAAATTTCGCATCAACGCCAAAAATTTGCATTACAGTATCCTGAACGACCGTTAAGGCTTTTTTATGGTTTTTGGCCATTTTGAGACTCTTAATCAGTGCAATCGCCCGGATATATTGTTCGATCAAACGCATTAAATAATCGTTACGTAACATAAATTTAAACTCCTTCAATAATCAAAGAGCGGAACGCCCCAAGTGAATCCAAATCTGTAAAACATAAAAAGGTTTCAGTTTTTTACGGTTTCAGCCGATTTAGAAAGTGATGGTCTAACTGAAATATTATTTGTTTATTCGACATCGTATCAATAAATCATTTAAAAAGTATTTAATTAACACGATTCGATGATTAAACCTCGATTCGGCAAGTCATGAATATAATTGGTTTTTAAGTTGCTTGCCGAATTCAAGTTAAACCGGCGTATAGCAGTTCTAAAGATAAAAAATTCGCCGGTTTTGGGCAAAGGGGGAGTTGGGTTGCGGCGGCTGCTTATATTCGGATTATTGGTGATTTCAGTGTCTATTCTATTAGGCGCAATTGCCGTCTGGGGTGAGGACCAAAGCAAAAACTCCATCGACCGGTTAATTCAAAAAACCAAACAGGATATATTGGCTAAAAAGAAAAAGGAAAAATCGGTGCTGGGAAACTTGGTCAAACAGCAGCAAGAACTCTCACACTTGGAGCAAAACTACGGTCAGATAAAAGCTGAGTTGCGATTTGCCAAAAACAAGCTTAATATTACCCAGCGGGAGTTACAAAATTTAGAAACTAATTTGGACCGGTTGCACCACGACCAGCATGCTCAGGAGCAATTATTGAATCAAAGGCTGGTAGTTGTATACAAACACGGTTTTCAATCGTATTTGGAAGTCCTCTTTAATGCCGGCGATTATAGTGAATTTGTCAACCGGGTTGAAGCAGTATCCTTCTTTATTAAAAGCGATTTGCGGTTATTAGAGGAGATCCAAACCACCAAATCCATGGTGGAGTCAAAGCAAACCATGGTGGTCAGCAAGAAAAAGGAATACGAACAACAGTATAAGAAAATGACTACCTTAGAGGAACAGGTTTCTCTCGAACAACGGAAAGTTTCTTCAAAGGTTATTGAAACTAAAAAGGAATTGAACAGGATTCAAAGGGATCGCGCTCAGCTTGAGAAAGCTCTTGAAGAATATGAAGAAACCTCACGGGAAATTGAAGCTGCCATTCAAATGCGGGAACAAAAAGGACTGGAATTGGGAACCGGAAAGATGATTTGGCCGGTAGCCAAACGCGGCAGGATAAGTTCAACTTTTGGTTGGAGGCTTCATCCGGTATTACGGAAAAAGAAGTATCATAACGGTCAGGATATCGCAGTTCCGAGCGGAACTCCGGTGCTGGCCGCGGATAGCGGAGTGGTTTTGGTCAGTGGTTGGAAAGGCGGTTATGGATATTTTGTGGCCATTGATCATGGCGGCGGGATTTCTACCTGTTACGGTCATAATTCCCGCTTGCTGGTGAAGGTGGGCGAGAAGGTTATCAAAGGACAGACCATTGCTTTGTCGGGTAGTACCGGGCTTTCAACCGGACCTCACCTTCATTTTGAAGTCAGAAAAAATGGTGTTCCAATTGATCCGTTACCGTTTCTGCCTTAAAAAATTTAACATGCATCCGACAAGTTTCTACCAAAATTGCTAGTAGGCGAACTTGCCGGGACGTAGTTTAAGGACCGTTCTCGCGAACGGCCTTTTGATTTGTAAAGCTTTTAGTTGACCCACTGAAGAGGCCGGTCGTCTCATCCGGTAAGTCACTTGTTATCCGGAGTTGAACTCCGGAGCAAGCAGTCACCATTGATGAACCTGAGACCTGATATATAGGGTCATGATTTACCGTCGATTTCTAGCGGCCTCTTCAATAGATAGTATACGCCGTTTCCGGGCGGCTATTCAAAATTTAATTAGCAAAAATTGTCATTTTATTTGATTTTCGTTTGTTCGAAAAAAGCTTTTATTGGCCAGGTCAAGTATTTATCTTGCCGGTAGATTAAAAACGTTTGCCGTGTCATGGGAGACCAATCCGCTATGTTAATCTGATTCAATTGACCAGTTGCTAAATCTTCGGCGATGGCAATCTCCGGCAGAAATGCCAGCCCCAAACCGCTTATAACCAGACGAATAATGGCCTCAATGCTATCCATTTCCATGGTGACTTTTGGGACAAACCGGTGTTGTTGAAAGTGTTCATCCAGGAAACGGCGAAATCCGGAACCGGAGCGAAACTGGATTAAGGATTCCGATTCCAATTCGGCAATGGTAAGCTGTTGCCGGTTGAATCTTGGAGGGGCCACTAAGAGGATTCGATCTGTAAAAAGGGGGCGGGTGACCAGATGTAAACTGGAATTAATGGTCGTTACCAATCCCAAATCCACAGCGTTTTCATATACTAATCTGGATATTAATTCAGAGTCGCCGTTGCGAATTCGAACTTCGATTTGTGGATATGATTGATGGTAGTGTTTCAGGATATCCGGCAGCCTGAAAATGGTGGTGGTGGTTCCGGCGCCAATGATGATTCGCCCCCGGCTTGAGGTAAACTGATGGATTGCTTCCTGTGCTCTTTCCACCAAGTTGATGATTTGCTTGGCATATTCCAAAAATACCGCTCCGGCCGGAGTTAGAACGATGGAACGGCCCCGGCGTTCCATGAGCAGTTGGCCGAGTTCCTCCTCCAGACATTTAATCTGCCGGGTAACTGCCGGCTGTGTCAAGTGCAGCATCCCGGCGGCCTTTGAAAAGCTTTCCGAAGAAGCTACCAAAGTAAAGCTTAACAGTTGATTCAGTTCCATGACTGCCTCCGGTATTAGCTTTCTAGTTATCAGGTTATCGAGTTATTGAAAAGACTACGAACTATTGAACTAAGGAACTGGAAAACTATAAATATTTTTTATGGAAGTTATAAAAACTATTAATTTGAATTATACAACATTTTGTGGTAATCTGGAATCGGCAATTGAAAATTTGGAATATGAAAGCGGGAGGGAAGCTGATATGCCGACGGTAGTGGTGGTAGGACTGCAGTGGGGCGATGAAGGGAAGGGCAAAATTACTGATTTTTTATCGAGTCAGGCGAATCTCGTCGTCCGCTATCAGGGGGGGAATAATGCAGGGCATACAGTAGTCGTGGGGGAGGAAGAGTTTAAGCTTCACCTGGTTCCTTCCGGAGTATTATATCCTGGAACCGTTTGTGTTATTGGCAACGGGGTCGTAATAAATCCCGGAGTGCTATTAAAAGAGTTGAACGAGTTGAATAAACGGGGGATAGATACCTCCAAAATCCGGATCAGTGACCGGGCCCATGTGATTATGCCATATCATCCCGCCCTTGATGAGTTGGCGGAATCCAGCCGGGTGGTTCGGAAGATTGGAACCACCGGCAGAGGAATCGGACCGGCATATATTGATAAGTATGAGCGTTATGATGCCATCCGGATGGTGGATTTATTGGATAAAGAGGAGTTTGACCAGCGGCTCCCGGAGATTATCAGGATAAAGAATAAAGTATTGAACCAGATATACGGTCACCGGGGATTTGAACTTAAAGTCATCCGTGACGAGTATTTAGAATATGCGGAGGCTTTGCGGCCGATGGTTACCGATACCTCCGTATTTGTAAATCAGGCAATCAACCGTAATGAGAAAGTCCTGTTTGAGGGAGCCCAGGGTACACTGCTGGATATCGATCAAGGCACTTATCCCTTTGTGAGTTCATCATCGCCGGCGGCCGGGGGAGCATGCACCGGGGCCGGGGTCGGACCGGTAAAGATCAATCAAGTAGTAGGGGTAATTAAAGCATATTCGACCCGGGTTGGAGCCGGCCCATTCCCAACGGAGCTTCCGGAGGAATTGGTGTCAAAATTACGGGACGGCCGCGGCCGCGAGTATGGGGTTACCACCGGAAGGCCGCGTCGTTGCGGCTGGTTTGACGGAGTAATCGCCGAATATTCAGTCCGTATCAACGGGGTGAATAATTTGGTGGTGATGAAGCTGGATGTGCTGGATCAAATGGAGACCATTAAAATATGTACCGGTTACCGTTACCGGAACAGTATCATCAAAGAATTTCCGGCTAGTTTAAAGGTGCTGGCGGAGTCTTCCCCGGTTTATGAGGAAATGCCCGGCTGGCTGGAAGATACCACCCAAGCCAAGTCTTGGGAGAGCTTGCCGGTGAAAGCCCGTGATTATCTAAACCGGATTTCGGAGTTGGCCGGAGCGCCTATTGCCATGGTTTCGGTAGGCTGGCGCCGGGATGAAACCATTATGCTTCGGGATATTTGGTAAAAATCGCGCCAAAATTGTAAAATTAAGTTAAGATATAAAAAGGGTTGACACTGAGTATAAAATATTGTAATATATAAAAGCTGATTATTTATACCATTTGCGCCTGACACGCCGTAAATGGTTCCTATGGGCCATTAGCTCAGGCGGTAGAGCACCTGACTTTTAATCAGGGTGTCCGGCGTTCGAGTCGCCGATGGCCCACCATTTTAAATAATAAATATGGAATTTGGTCCCATCGTCTAGAGGCCTAGGACACCGCCCTTTCACGGCGGTGACAGGGGTTCGAATCCCCTTGGGACTACCACCATTATCCACGTCCATACCGAAGCGATATTTAGGATGAATATCTTCGGGTGTAATGATAACTTTTTCAACAAAACGATTGATAACAAGTTTACAAGATTCGAGATCAGACCGGTTGGTTAACGCCAGCCGGTTTTCTTCCATATAGGTCAAAATCTGCCTCTTGGTATAAGGAACTTGAAAGTTAGCCTCCAAAGCCTGCAAACCGGACTCCAGCAGATCCCGCTCTTTCACGGCGTTTTTAATTCTCTCGTAGGTATCCTGATTGGCTAACCCCTGCTCTACCGCCACATAAAGCCGGTCGATCTTTTGATTGAGGTTGTGAATTTGTTGGGAGACGTTGGCTTTCTGCTCCCCAAACCCCGCGTTTTGGTCGTTGTATAACGCCAAAAGCTTGTCCGCCCATACTTCCGGGTCTCCGGTGAAAAAGGTCGCCTGGATCTCGTCTAAAATAAACTGCTCAATGATCTCTTTCCGGATCTCCGGGTTATTACAACGATCTTTGGTCCGCTGGCGGATATTACAACCATACAAATAATACTTCTTCTTCAATCTCCCGCTATACCGGCTATTCCCCACGTAAGCGCCCCCGCAGACCCCGCATTCGATCTTTCCGGTTAATAAATAGATAACTTCACTGCGCTGTCTGGGAGCCACCAGTTTTTTCTCTTGAATCATGTTTTGAACCACCTTCCAAGTGTGTAAATCAATAATCTGGGGCAGAGCGCCGGGAATCCTGATGATCTTTTCTTCGGGGTTAATCTCGCGGCTGCTGTGCTTACTCGCCAACCGGTTGTAAATATAGACCCCGGTGTATTTCTCATTGACCAAAATATCATGAATGGAGTTGATACAGAAGGTTTTACCGCGTTTGGTCCGGAAACCCTGGGTGTTTAACTCGGAGATAATCTTGGAATATCCGTAACCACTGGCCTTCATGGTGTAGATCAACCGGACCGCCTGGGCCTCCTGCTCGTTAATGATGTAATGATGGCTTTCGTCCAAATCATACCCTAGCGGCGGAACTCCTCCGCAATGCATGGCTTTTAAAGCGTTCTCTGTCATCCCCTTTATAACTTCGCGGGAGAGGTTCTTGGAGAAGTATTCGGCCATAGATTCCAACATGGCCTCCAGGATGATGGACTCGGGAGAGTCATCGAGGGGCTGGGCCACGGCCAGCAGCCGGACTCCCTTAAGAATCAGTTTCCGCCGGTAAATCGCGGAATCATAGCGGTTCCGGGCGAACCTGTCCAACTTATGGACGTAACAATAATCAGCCTCGACTTTCCCCTGGGTAATATCTTCAATCATCTGCAAAAACTGGGGCCGGTCGTCGGTGGTGGCGGATCGCGCCTCGTCGATGTACTCCTTGACAATGATCGCGCCGTGTTTATCGGCATACTCATGAATCGCCCGGAGTTGAGCGTCAATGGATTCTTCGCGCTGGTTGTCAGAGGAAAATCGAGCGTAAACCACTGCTTTCATCAAATAATCCCACCTTTCCTTAGTTTTCTATATAACTTTGGGTCTAGCATATACAACAACCTTAAAAAATCCTTGGACACCATCGGGACTACTTTTTTGAGGAAACATCACCCCGCTCCAATTGCCGCTCATAACATTCAATACTGGTAACCACGGTTTCTACCGTCTTCCGGTTTTCAAGGGATAAACCCTTGATCCGCCGCAACAACTCCAAATCCTCCGGAGACAAAACCACATAGGAAAGATCTTTTTGATTCGGGCCAATGATATAATCCACTGAAACCGCGAAGATCTTGGACATCTCCGTTAGTTGGGAATAACCGGGAGCGGCCCGGTCGATCTCCCAGTTCGCCAGGGTTGACCGTTTAACACCCAACCGGGCGGCCAGCTCCTCCTGGGTTAAATCTTTTTTGAGCCGTAATTCTTTGATTCGGCTGCCGACTGTGGTCATTAAAATCACTCCATTCTAAGCATATTATACCATAAAATGTGTAATATTGCAACGTCTAAAACAAGACAAACCGCTATCAATTCTATGTTTTAAAATTCAAACAACGGCTTAAAAAATGTATCATTTCTAGTAATTGACATGATCGAAAAACCCATGATATGATCTTAGTATACATACAACAAAATTACACATCAAAGGAGGTGAAGGATTTTGGTTAAGGATTTGCGGACCATCCGAATATCGAAGGGGCTTACCCAGGAGGAACTCGCCAAACTTGCCGGAATCAGCCGTTCAACTTACATCCATATCGAACACGGCAACCACCCCTCCCTGCGGTCGGCGATGCGGATCGCCAAAGTTTTAAAACACAAAGTCGAGGAAATTTTTTTACCTGAAGTTGTGAATAAATGACACATTATGTTGTTTTGTGTAACATTTTATCAGAGATTAACGGAAATCGCAGGTTTTAAAAGGAGTCGCGCTATGTCAAAAGTGCTGGTAACTCATGCGAAACGCCAACGGGGAAAGATCATCCCCATCAGTTACGAACTGGTGGAAACGGAGAATCAATGCGAAGACCTGGAACGGGTAATCGCCGAGATCTTCCTGGACAAAATGAAGCGAGATGGATTCAATCCAAATCATCAAAGTGAGGTTTCCGGCAATGTTGCAAAATGACCTTTATGTTTTCGGAATCATCAATAAAAACGGCACTGAAAAAGCGGACCTGGAGCCCATCGGCAGCGGGACCATCGGGGAGATCGCCCTTTGGTTAAGCATCCTGCCGGGGACGGGGGCTCTTTTGGAATCCTACGGCAAGGAAAGCGGATACTTTGTCCTGCCGGAAACCGAATTTAAAAAACTGCCCCAAGCCAATCGAAATGAGGTGAGTTAATGTTTACGGAACTCTTTAAACGGCCTAAACGCAGCCGGTTTGAAATCCTGGCGGACAAGCTTTTGGATGAAGTCAAGAAACAAGGCGCGGTGGATGCCAGTCTGGAAATACGCTGCCACTATAACACCAAACCAACCGCGGAAAATATCGTCAATGGTTTGATGTACCGCCAGTCTCCCGAATACCAGCAAAGCGAAAACCATCAATGGGTTAAAGTCACCAGCAGCCGGAAGATCGAAATCATGGCCTTTTACAAATAAAATCAGCTAATCGAAAAAATCATAGAAAGCGCCGGTCGCCTCTTTGAGTTTGGGTGGCTGGCCTTGCCATTGCCTAAAGGAAAGGCGGCGGAAACCATGCCGAAAAGTTTAACGACCATTCCCCATGAAACGAACAGCCGGACCCAGCCCGGCCTGCTGGCGATGCGCGGCAAATACAAATCCGAAGGTTACGGCTGGTACTGGATCTTGTCGGAGATGCTACGCAACCAGCCCGGATACAAACTGCCGCTCCGGGAGCAGTTCGTTTGGAATGCGATTGTATTGGAAACGCAATGCGAACGGATCAAGATCGAAAGTTTCATCCGGGATTGTATTGATGAATTCAAGCTTTTCATTTCCGACGGGGAATATTTTTGGAACAACGATCTATTGACCCAGGCAAAAATTAACGCGGAAAAGTCGGAAAAGGCGCGTTACGCCGCTCTTATGCGCTGGCATAGCGAATGCAATGCGGAAGGAATGCAAACGCATGCGGACGGAATGCAAACGCATAACCCAGGAATGCGACCGCATAACGAACGCAAAAAGGCCAGCGTAAAGCCCAAAAACAGCCCTCAAAAACCCCAGACGGGATCTTTATTTGATCTTAATAATATAGATCTAATAAATATAAATACAAATACAAGTAATAAAAAAGATCCCCCATCTAAAAAACACTATGCGGAATTTGTAACATTAACCGAAGAAGAACATCAAAAATTAGTGACCCAGTTTGGAATGGACGGCGCCAGGGAGCGGATCGAGGATCTGAACCTATGGAAAGGCGCCAAAGGAAAAAAGACCGCCTCGGACTATCTGACCATTTTAAACTGGGCGCGCCGGGAGGTGAAAGAACATGGAAAGGCTCCAGCAACTACTAAATCGAATCCAAGAACTCCAAAAAATGAATTCAGTTCCATCGACTTTTCAAAATTTGAATACCACGGATCGCCGTAACGGCTGCCCGGAATGCGACTTTCAGGGATACATCAAAACCGGCCCCAATACCGTCCGGCTCTGCCGCTGCCGGGAGCAAGGCCGGATCGAAAAACTCTTCGAATGCAGCCGGATCAGTCCCGCGTTTCGGATGAAGAACTTTGACAACTTTGAAACCGAAAACCGCCCGGCCACGGTCCAGGCCATGGCGAGAGCAGCCCGGAACTACGCCGACAACTTCGCGGAACTAAAAACAAAGGTGAATAACTGGCTGGTACTACTGGGGGAGCCGGGGAGCGGGAAAACTCACTTAAGTCTGGCGGTTGGCAATCAATTAATCAATGAATTCATCTCCGTCCTGTACTTTCAACATGTGGAGGGGATCAGCGAATTGATGACCATCTTGAAGAAAGACGAAGAGAGCATCGGGGAGAAACTTTCAGAGATGAAACGGGCGGATTTTTTAATCTGGGATGACCTCTTCAAGCCATGGGGCGAAAGCAAACAGCCCAAAAGCTTTGAAATCCGGATCGCCTTCGAAGTATTGAACTTCCGATACTTAAACCTGATGCCTACGGCCATCAACAGCGAACACCTGCCCGATGAACTGCTGATGATTGACCGGGCGATCGGCTCCCGCATCCTGGAACGGAGCAAAGGCCATCTCGCTACCGTCAGCGGGATTGAAAACAATTACCGCTTGCTGTGAGGAATTCTAAAAAATTGTTTGGAAAGGAGGCCAGTCAATGAAAGCGGAAAATAGCGCCCGGAAAATCACCAACCCCTGGCCGGAACAAAAGCGCCGCGCCTATCTCGCCGCCATCGAATGGGACTTGCGAACCTATGAAGCAATGCAAACGGAACTCCAGGAACTCCAGGCGGATATCGACGAGCTGGCCGCCCCTCCCGCCGCTGACATCCGGGGGAATATTTACGCCATACCCCGCCGCCGGCCCGATGAAATTTTTCCGGAATACTTGAGAAGCCACCCGGCCCGGCCCCTCTCCGACCCAACCCCGGACCGCGCCGAGCTAATCAGCGAATACCGAGCCCGGATTCTCTGCGCCACCGAATACCGGGAAACCGTCCGGCGGCTGAACGCCATTGACCGGGTACTGATCCGGCTGGAACGGTCCCAAAAACCGGATGACCGGTTGAAACTACAACTTTTAAAAGCCAAATACTTTGATCAGGATAAATCCGATCAGCAGATCGCAATTGACCTGCATATCTCGGAACGGACTTTCCGCAACTGGAAAAATGGTTTACTTTTGGAAATCGCCAAGCAACTGGGAATGGTGATCTGAATTTGCCGAATCTTTGCCGCCCAAGAAGGCTTTTCGGTGGTAAAATTATATTGTAAGATACTATGTCGAGACTAAATCTAACCCCGGAGTAACAGCGGGGTTTTTTGTTTTGGTTTTTCAGAACCCCCAGCCTTAATTGAAAAACCAGGCCTGAAGGAGGACCGTCAGCGGGGGGGCTTCCCTGACTAGACTGCCTGACGGAACGGACTGAAGGCCGCATAATCAACCCTCAGGCTGGGGGTTCTTGGCATCCTTGAACCAGAAGGACGTGATCTTATGGGCAGGCGGAAACATGACTGGAACAAACTCAAAATTGAGTACGTGACCGGTGACTTCATGGACCAGCGGACTTTCGCGGCCTATGCCGGGATTGATTACGGCTACCTGCGGAACATGAGTTGCGCCACCAACCCGAAGAATAACGGCAAGTCCTGGGAGGAAGAGAAAAAAGAATACCTGGAAGAACGGGCCACCGAGATCCGAACCCGAACCCTGGAAATGCAAGCGGAAAAAGAAGCGGATCGGAATACCCAGCATCTGATGGCCTGGGATAACTTTTTAAAAGAAGTCACCCGGATACTGGCCGACTATACCGTAACTATTGGACAAGCCGGAGTCTCCATCTTCGCGTTGGAACGGCTGGCGAATATCATGGACAAACTCCAACGGGGCCAGCGTCTCGCTTTGGGACTTGATAAAGAAACCGACGACGGGAAAAACTCCCTGGGTGATCTGGTCCGGGCGATCAAAGAATCCGCCACCTCGGTTACTTTTACCCCGCAGGAAACACAGACGGAAAGTGACCAACAACCGCCATGATCTGGGGAAAATTCTCGCCGAAACAACTGGCCGCCATTAGTCAATCCAATGCGCGGCTTAATTTTTTGTGCGGGGCGGTCCGGTCGGGCAAGACCATTGCCGCCAACATCCGGCTGCTGGACATGCTAGAAAATCAACCGCCGGGTAACGGCGTAATCGTCGGCCATAGCGAACGGACGGCGGATCATAATGTCCTCCAGACCATCCGGGAGATCGTCGGTACGAAATATTTTCACTATAACCGGGGACTCGGCGAAGTCACCATCTGCGGCCGGAAAGTTTTCGTGGTGGGGGCCGCCGATGTCCGGGCCAAAGATCGGATACAGGGAGATACCTTTTCCTTTGCTTACGTGGATGAGGGAACTTTACTTCCGGAAGATTTCTTTAAAATGCTACTCTCCCGACTGAGTATTCCGGGTGCGAAATTGATTCTCACAACCAACCCGGACAGCCCTTACCACTATCTATATAAGAACTATATTAATAACCCGGAACTGAATAAAAAAGTTTTCAACTTCACCCTGGATGATAACCTCAACCTCGATCCGGTTTACGTCCGGGAGTTGAAAAAAGAGTATGTGCCGGGGTCACTCTGGTATAAACGGTATATCGACGGCTTGTGGGTACTGGCCGCCGGGGTGATCTTTAGCCAATTCGCCGACAGGATGATCGTCGATGAAAACCCGGAATTACTCACCCACTGGATTGGAATAGATTACGGTACATCCAACGCAACCACTTTTATTCATACCGGTGTTGGTTCTGACAACCGCCTATATATCGCGGATGAATACTATCACTCCGGGAGGCAAACGGACGACAACCAACTGGCGACCCAGAAAAGCCCTTCCCAGTATAGCCGGGAATACCGGGACTGGTATAATAACCTAAAAATTGACGCCCGGAAAGTCTATATCGACCCCTCCGCCGCCGGGTTCATCACCCAGCTCTGGCATGATGGAGTGAAGAACATCGTCAAAGCTAGGAATGACGTGCTGGAAGGAATCGGTTTGCTCAACAGCTTAATCGGAAACGATCTGGTCCGGGTCCACCGGAGTTGTGTTAACACCATCGAAGAACTCTCTACCTACTCCTGGGACCCGAAGGCGCAAATCCTGGGGAAAGACCAACCGCTGAAAATGAATGACCATTGCATGGACAATATCCGTTATCAAGTCTATGGGAATAAAGCTTTCTGGCTGACAAAGATTAAATCAGCCGCTTAAGGGGATGATGTTATGATTCCAAGCTATAACCCCCAGCAAACCTGGCCACCCGAAGAATGGGGCGCGGTTTACGAACGTTACCGGGAATGGTCGGCCTGGTACTCCGGCGACCCGCTTCAAATTTCAGAAGCCCTTTCCGGGAAGGTTTATACTCCCACTGAACAAGGCCGGTTTTGGGCGAAGGAGATTAAGGACGAGCGGAAAGTCATGATTCACGTTCCGCTGGCCGGAGAACTGGCAACCACCAGTTCTAATTTTTTATTCTCGGAAACTCCGGCGATTACGATTCCCGGAACGACAGTTGAAGATGACCAAGCGAAAAAGCTGCGCCAATTGCTTGACTCCAACGGGTTCTATAACACCATCCTGGAAGCGGCGGAAGTGGCCTCGGCATTGGGCGGGATCTTTCTTAAAATCAACTGGGATAAGAAACTCTTTCCCTACCCTATTTTAAATATCGCTCAACCGGATAACGCCTTGCCGGAGTTCAAATTTGGGATACTGGTTGCGGTGACTTTCTGGAAAATAATCCGGGATGATGGAGATAAAATATTCCGGCTTCTGGAACGCCACGAACGGGGAACAATTTACACCAAGCTTTACGCCGGGACCACTACCACCTTGGGAGAGGAAGTGGATTTAAAAACACTATCGGAAACCACCGAATCCGAGCCGGTACGCAATACCGGGTTTAAAGAGGATATACTGGTAAGATACATTCCAAACATGCTTCCTAACAAAATGTTTCGCGGATCAGCAATCGGCCAATCGGACTTCGGCGGCGCGGAGGGATTAATGGATGCCCTAGATGAAGCCTATACCTCCTGGATACGGGATATCCGGATTGGCGTAGGCCGGATTATTACCCCCCGCGATTACCTGCAGGACATTGAAACTGGGAAACCACGGTTTGATCTGGATCAAGAAGTTTACGAACAACTGGACTTCGACCCCAATGACGTCAACGGGACCAACTCCATCAAAAACATTCAATTCGACATCCGGCACGAAGCCCATCAAAAGACCACTTTAGACCTTATCTGCAGGATCGTCTCCAATGCCGGGTATAGCCCCCAGTCATTCGGGCTTGGGGTTGGCTCCAGCGTGAATGACTCCGGTTACGCGCTCCAGATCAAGGAGAAGAAATCGATAATCACTTCGGCCAAAAAAGCGCGTTATTGGAAGACGGCCCTGGAAGACCTGCTGCAAATGATGCTGAGCATTCACACCAAAACCGAGGCCAAGCGGCCATCAGTGGAGATTAATGATTGTGTCTCCTCCGACCTGGGACAGATCGCCACTACTTTAAATATGTTAAACTCGGCCCAGGCCGTCAGTATTCGGACCAAGGTAAAAATGGTCAACCGGGACTGGACAGAGGAACAGATCGAGGAAGAAGTCAAACGGATTATGGAAGAACAAAAAATCATCAAGCCGCCGGTATCAACAAACACGACACCGGCGAAGTAAGGACGGAGAACCATGATATATGGGGAATTGCTTTACCAGGAAGAACTTTACGACCGGGACCCGCTCCAAGGCAGCCGGATTATTTCTATTCCCATTGACTTTGAGATCGGAATGGGAGCGTTTATTGCCGCCACCATATCGGCAACTACCCCTATCGGGACCAGGGTAATCGTTGAGTATAGCCCGGATAATCAAACTACCTGGAACCGCCTTTGGCCGGGAGAATTCTATTATACCGTCTTTGATACGACGGCTGCCGGAAGTAAATTGTTATATATCCGGCTCCGGCTGGAGACTACCGACCGGAATCTTTCACCGGAAATTGACCGGTTAACGGTGATTGTAGAACAAATCGCCACCGCCTACCGGCTGGCTTATGAGGTCTTCTATGATGCCGGACTATCCCCGGAGGAATACTGGATTGACCCGGAACTGCTGGAGTTTTATATTCCTTTCGCCTGGCTGCGCCGGGGCAGCCACGCCGCCGGATTGAAACAGGTTATCAAATTTATCCTCGGTAATTGTTATTGCGACCGGCAAAACGTTATCCGCCTGGAAGGTCCAGGTTATCCGGTGAATATTAACCCGGTAGCGACCTTGACCACTGCTGACTACAGGGAAAAGAAACCGATTAACCAGAAAATCAGCCCGGCAAATGAGGTCACGGTATACGCCAACCCCCTGGTTCCAACCGAGCAGTACGAAGAAGTATACCGGAACAATGCCGTTACATCCATCAAGGCCGGGGAAATGATAGAGCTAACCGCCTACTTCACTACCTTTTACACTCAAAACCCGGTGGTGAATTGTACGGCGACCCTGGAGGGAACGCCCGCCGGTGTCGAGATTATTAGTCAAACTTACTACGCCTGGGGCGGGAAGATTATTGTCTCCAGTACTGTGAACGCCCAATTTACGCTGGTAATTAACGGCTATCCGTTGAAAGTCAAAGGCAGATTAACGGAAGTATTCAGCGGCCCCGAAACCATCCTGATGAACACGGACGGAATTTTATACGGCGAATATTTGTATGGGGAAAGGACTTACGAACATCAATCACCTACCCATACCGGCGCGGTGATTGGATATACCCTTCCATCGTATCAGTTGATTCAAACCAGGGAGATAGCCCGGAAGATCGCCGGAATTCTCCTAAACAAATTCCCGGAAGCGGCGAACAAACTGGAATTGAAATACCGGGGAAATCCGGCTTTAACTGTGGATGATGCCATTGCCCTGGCCGGACTCCGGCAACCGGGGCTCAAAAATTATACTATCAAAACTCATGAACTTGTATTTAACGGCGCTTTACAGGGACAAATCGAAATAAAACAACTAATACTTGAGCTTTTGCCGGAAACGTGATACGGCTGAAAGCTTTTTAAAACTTGAATCACGGAAATACGCGATAATGCGGATGTGTTGAAGCGATATAGCCTCCCGGTAAAAATACCGGACGAATGGAGGTGAAATAACCGTAATATGAGCTTTACCGGTGACGTGATCCGGTTAATAGCTCTTGAAAAGCTTTTATCACGGAATACGCGAAATGCGGAGGTTGAAAATCATGTTGAACTTATTACAGAGACGGTATGGCCTGCCCGTATTCGATAAAGATACAGGCGGCGGAACCGGAGGATTTGACGGCGGAAATGACCAGGAACCCAACGCCGGGGAGAAAGCCAAGAACCAGCCTTTTATTACGTTTCCTTCCGAAGGCAGCTTCATGGAACGGCTGAAACGGGAGGGACGGGCGCAAGTTAATGAATTAATCAAAGAACTGGGTTTCGAGAAAATTGATGACCTGAAAAATCTGGTCAAGCAGCAAAAAGAGACCGAGGATGCCAGTAAAACCGATTTGGAGAAAGCCAGAGAGCAGAACCGGAATTTACAAACGGAAAATCAACGGATTAAAAACGATGCCGAAGCTGTTTTGAAACAAGCCGCGTTAATGATGCAAGCCAATCAAGCCAATATCAAACCGGATCGGATGAAAGCTTTTTTGAAGCTGATTGATATCTCAAACATCACGGTATCGGATGGCGTTGTTGATGAAGTTTCCGCCAAAACTGCCGTGGAGAATGTCTTGAAGGAATTCCCGGAATTCCTGGGGAAAGCCGAAAGCGAACCCACCGGCGGCGAGGACTTCAGCGGTGGAGGCGGCGGCAAAGACCTGGGGAACCTCTCCATGGCCGATTATATCAAAGCCCGGCAAGGGCAGAAATGACAAAAGGACGGACCAAAAACGGCTCCGGCCTTTTATTTTTAGGAGGTTAAGATCATGCCGAATACCTTTATTACTCCTTCCATTGTGGCCCGTGAGGCCTTGATGGTCTTGCGGAATAACTGCGTGATGGCAAACCTGGTTCACCGGGATTATAAACGGGAATTCGTTGAAGGCCGGGGGACCACCATCACCATCCGGAAACCGGCGACTTTCACCGCCAACGAATTTGATCGGACCGCCGGAATTACCATTCAAGACGTATCCGAAAGCAGTACCAATGTAACCATGGATACCATTCTGGATGTATCATTCGAGATTACTACCGAACAATTGACCCTTTCCATCGATGACTTTTCTAAACAATTAATCATCCCGGCAATGCAAGCCTTCGCCCAGAAGATTGATACACTTATTTTAAATCTGTATAAAGATATCCCCTACTACTCCGGCGCGGCCAACGCCGAACTTGATGGCGTGAGTGAGATTACCGACGCCCGGAAACGGCTGAATGATCAAGCCGTACCCCTCATCAATCGGCGTTTTACCATCGGGACCATGGCGGAAAGCAAATTATTGCAATTGGAACTCTTCATTGCCGCCGATAAGGTGGGCGATAACGGCACGGCTTTAAGGGAAGCCTCGCTGGGCCGGAAGTTGGGTTTTGACTTCTTCATGGATCAGAATACCCCGAAACATACCAAAGGCACGGCGGCAGGGACCGCCGAATTGACGGCGACCGCTGGGGCCACTACAGGAACGATTGCCTCCGGTGGTGCAGCCGGGAACTTCAAGAAAGGCGATCTCTTTACCGTAGCCACTATCACCGACAAAACCTTCGTGATTACCGCTGAGGCCACACTGGACGGTTCCGGCAACGGTACGATCAACTTTTATCCGGCGGCTCCGGCGGGTGGAATCTCGGCGCAAGTTGTTACCCTGATTGATAGCCACGTCAATAATCTGGCTTTTCATAAAAACGCCTTCGCCTTCGTGAACCGGCCTTTAGCGTTACCACAAGGAGTCGGCTCCGGCCAGAAAGCGATTGTTGATTTTGAAGGGTTCGGTCTCCGGGTGGTCTTCGGGTATGACATCACTAAGAAGAAAGACATTTGTTCCATTGATACGATCTGCGGCTTTAAGACCCTGACCCCGGAATTGGCCTGCCGGGCCATATCGCAAAATTAGGGGCGTATCGCGATACGCCCCTACAAGGGATGTGAATCATGATGGATATTCCATTTGTAACGGTGAACGAGGTTCAAACCTGGGTTGGGAATTTAATTACCCTGCCTACTGATATTGACCGGCTGATACTCCGGGCCAGTGAATTAATCCGGCGCAAGACCTATCACCGGACGGATGACACGGATCGGGTGGAGGATGTAAAGAATGCCACCTGCGCCCAGGTTGAATACTGGCTCCAGATTGATGAGGCCAGCGATATTACCGGGCCGCTGGGACCGATGAAAATTAAGGATTTCAGCTTTAACTCCCGGTTTACAGTGTTAGCGCCCCGGGCCAGGGATCTGCTGCTGGATGCCGGATTGCTCTATAAAGGGGTCGATATTGGCAGGAATAGCTATAGGGGGATGGATGTGAAATGAAGATACCGGCTTATGCTTTACGGATTCGGGCGAAGTTTTATACGGAAAATACCCAACTCGGAACTTTCAAACTCGGTTTGCCCGGTATGGAAACACTCCTCCCCTCCCCAACCCGGTTTCGGATTGAACCCAAGGAGATTGGGAGCGAGGAACGGGCGGCGGACGGCACATTAAACGTGGATAGTATCGCTATCAAGGATCATTATCTTCTTTATTATGAAATGCTGACCGACGCTCAGGCCCAAACCATTCGGATCGAGTTAAACCGGAAAACGGACTTATCTTTCCAATATCTCGACCAGACCCGGACTGTCATCGGACTCTCATTCCCTTGTGAATTGACCTCCACCTCTCCGGTACTTTGGGAGAAAATCACGCTGATATTACGGGAGAAATGACATGATTAACGTATCCGAGGAATTCAAACAAAACATTTTTAAAACCGGGCGGAAGATTCATGGCAGGGTGACAATTTTCTTTACAAATTCCCTGCGCCGGACCTTTACCGAAAAAGACCTTTTTTCCATACGGCTATTGGAACGGAAAGAATTTTTCGACGGTCATCTATCTGCGGGGAATATTGGCTCGAACCAACTGGAAATTATTTTGAATAACTCCAGCCGGATGTTCGATACGGACAATGAAACCAGCGAATTATATGGATTTTTACAGCCGGGGAAACGTGTCGAACCTTACCTTGGGTTGGAACTGGAAAATGGGGAGATCGAGTGGGTCACTTTGGGGGTTTTTTGGTCGGGAGAATGGGAATCAGTTGAACATAGTATCCAGTGTAAAACCTTATGTGTCGATAGATTGGAACTCCTCGACCGGACCACCTATGAGACCGGAAAAGTGATCCCCACCCCCGCAGTTATACTACGTATAGATGACAATTTTGAGGAGTGGTTGCAAGGTTCGCTCTGGAATGTAAAAGTTACCTTGGATGGAAAATTAACCCTGGACTTGGGAGGTGAAAGCTGATGGACGAGAAAATCTCGAAAAACCTTGACGGTGTGGCGATAACCGACGAACTAAACGATCAATTCGGCTCCGGGATTCGCACTCTGAAACACGACACCTTTTTCGGCGGGACGGAATTTACCGTCCGGACGGCTCCTGGCGGAGGCGGGACGCTGCTGACTCAAAACACCCATTATGTCCTGGAGAACCAAAACGCCCGGCTGACCTCCGAGGCCGGGAAACCGGTCTATATCTCCTGGCGCGTTACGGATAGCAATTATCAAAATATCAACCTTTATGTGAGTTACCAGACTATCGGGGATTTTGCGGAAGCGGCGGATATTAATGAATTGATTAACCTGATTAATACCCACGGCCATGATTACTCCGGGGTTTATGCCGCCTTAAACCATAATCACGATACCCGTTATTTCACGGAGGCGGAACTTGGTTCCTCAGAGGACGGGGCTGCCGGAGCGGATCGGATTGGGGCTACGCCGGTAAATGGGATTAGTGGTAGTACGGTTCAAGAGCAGATAGAGTCTGTGGTGGAACTGGTGAACGGTAAATCGGGCTTGATGAATAATATGCTGGGGGTTTGGCCGTTTCTGCAATCGAAGCTGAAGAATATCACCATTGATTGCGGGACTGCCAATAACGACGAAAACCTTGGGATTTGTTATTATAACAATTATGTTTATACCATTGACGGCTACCGGGACATTTTGAAATTCAACGCCCGGAACTTTACGCTGGAAGATACAATTACGCCCGACACCCCCACCAGCGGCAGTTTTTTGGATATTGCCTGTGATGGGCTGAATTTTTACGTGTTGCATGTGAGTGGTTCACTAATCTACGTCTACAAATATGATTTAAGCTTCAACCATATCGCCCATACCGGCAATATGCCCACGGATTCCGGGGGGATGATTGAAATGCTGGATGAGGCCACTATGTGTTTGACCCCGGACTATATCTTCGTGGCTGGCCGGAATCTTAGCCAGCAGAGTTTTTGCCGGATTCCGAAGGATACCATGACCGCCCCTACTTACAGCACGGCTTTTGGGGTTGACGAATACGGAGTCGGAGGGATGGCCTTTGACGGCAACTATATTTATTTCGGACATATCAACAGCCCGGCCAAATTTACCAAATGGAACATGAACGGGACCAAGCAGGGATCTACCTTGACTCTGGCCTCCGGCGATAACCGTTGTGAGGATTTGCTTTTTGTCGCGTTACCCGGACAAGCCCCGGTTTTAATGGCGGCGTTATATAGCTCTCCTTCGAAGATTTGCGCCATAAATCCGGCCACCATGACCCAGGCGGGAACTACTTTGACCTTCGCCACCGGTGAGAACAATTGCCGGGCCTTGACCTTCGATGGTTTGTATGTTTGGGCGGCCTGTGATACCAGCCCGTTGAAACTGTTGAAGTTCAATACTACTCCGGCGAAGGTACATAACACCCTTACCATGGCGGCTGGAGTGAGCGGAATTTGCAGTATGACTTTTGACGGGACTTATGTTTGGGGGCGGACCAATACGAACCCGCTGAAGGTTTTCGTTAAGGATACCCTATCGGCTTTCACTTGATTTTGGAGCCCCTTGAGGGGCGGCGGGTGACATGGCAATCAGAAATGACATCGGGCGGGGGGTTGGCCCAGGCGCGGCGGTGGGAACAGACCTGATATATTCGCTTACAGAAGTCTGTGTGGCGCCGCGCCGGAGATTGCCACCCAGACAAATAGACCCCCTGAACCATCCCAGAAATCTTTTAGACCCCGAAGGCGACTCAGCGGCCAGTGCCCCAAGGCCAGCCTCTCCCTTGACACTGCTTTCGGGCGTCGTATAAATCTATTATGTCAATGACACGGCTGCGAAGGATTGGCTTCGTTCTTGACATAATGCCGATTTATACGACGCCCAGGCTGGCTTTGAGGGCGCGGCCGCGGACAGAACGACCCGGACAATAGGCGGCGAAGGAGCAGGCGGTGGTCACTACCCGGATTCCCGGCTTTCAGTGAAGTGACGACCGACGACCTGCAAGGTTTTCCCGGCAGGCTGTCCAAGCAGCACAATATTCGGCCCAGCGCAGTTTGCGGAGATAAATGCTTGGTCTGCCTGATCGGGGGCGGAGGATTTACCGGGAATGATTTTCGACATACGAGAGAGCCGGGCTGGTTTGTTGGCTCACAGTTTCCGACTGTCTCGGATGGTCGGCGGACTTGATTGGCGATAAGGGGTTTGGATTACGGCAGGCTGTCCAAGCAGCCCTAAATTTCAGCCCAGTGAATTTTACGGAGATAGAGCTTGGTCTGCCTGATCGGGATCGGAGGCTGAAACAGATTTGGCCCAGCCTGAAGAAAGGTGCGGTTTTCAGCACGATTCGGAAGGCGGAGATATTGCAGTTAGGCTTCCGGCGTGGCGGGGTTTGCCAGGCCGATGAGAGGACCAGGAATTAGTTTTGGGGTTATGGATTGACATACTTGACGGGCGGAGGTGGTTTTTGATTTTCGTTTTCGGCTGAAGAATTTGAGCCGTAAATCGGCCCGGTACTTTTACTTTCATTTGGTTTGGTTTTCGGCAGGTGTCCGCGCTGCCCCACTTTCATCTTACATTAAAGCGCGGTCTCCTGATCGGCCCGGATTTATTCCGACAGATTTAAATCGTTGAAATGGCAAACAGTTTGGCTGCTTCCTTATGGGATTTTAGGCTAGGGTTTGATGGTGAGTTATCCAATGAGAAATTGATTTTAAAGGGGGTGATGGTGATGGGTGAGTTGGAAGTGGATGTGGGAGTATTAAAAGAAAGGATGGATAACATGGAAAAAACACAGGATGGACTCATTAAGAAGCTGGATGTTTTTCAGAACACATTGATGGTTACGCTGGGCGGGGTGATTGTGAACCTGATTGTGTTGTTGTTGAAAAAATGAGCGGGAGGTTAACATGAGTACTTATACATTGATTAAACGAGACGGGACTAAATGCGAAGTCCCTTTTTTGTTTGAGAAGGGTAAATATTATATCTCGGAACATCTGCCGCAGTTTGAGAACAGGGCACATACGCTGGGGTTCGCGCAGCATGATACCGGGGCGGTGGTGATTTATCAACCCTTAATTACGTTATTTGAAACGGTACGGGCCGGGATTTCTCTAATGCGGGACGCTGATACCCCGATTATGGTCAATTCCGGCTACCGGTCGCCGGAGTATCAACGGGCGCTTTATGAGGCGGATTTACGGGCGAATGGCGGAAAACCCAGCGGCAAGGTTGCCAGGCCTGGGCATTCCCCCCATGAGACTGGCGCGGCGATGGATTTAGGGTTGCCCAAGGGATTTGGAGCCAAGGAATTCGCGGCCTTTATCCGGAGAGTCAGCCGGGAGTTGGAATTCCCGGAAGCGCGGACTGGGTATGTCATCTATGATTACAAATTCGTCCATGTGGATTTATGTCCGATGCTATACCGGCCTTATACCGGGATTCCGAACCCGAATCCGGGAGCTTGGAAACCGGGGGTGATCTGGTGATGGGATGGGACCCTGCAAACATTGCCGGTGAAATTGCCAAGAATACGGTGGGTAAATTGGTGGACGTATTAGCCGGCCGGTTTCTGCAATCGGAAACCGAGCGGCAAAAATTCGAGATAGAAAAGACAAAGCTTTTGAATGATTTCGAACTGGAGACGATGAAAGCTTTGCAGGAACAGGAGGCGGCCTTCCGGGATTCGGTGAACGTTTACGAGAATCCGGCGGGATTGTCGAAATGGATGCTGAATTTCCGGGCCAGCGTCAGGCCAGTGATTACCTATGAAGCGGCGATTTTACTGAACTATATTATCATTTTTGGCGGGAAGATTGACTGGGAAAATATTAATAAGATTCCGGCGCAGGTTTGGGCCATTTTTCTTGTGATTTTCGGGTTTTGGTTTGGCGGTAGAGCCTGGGCGGATGTGAGGAATGGGAAAAACGGGTAGGAATTTAAATCCTACCCGTTCTTTTTTATTGTTTAACTTATCAAGACTGACTATTGATTTGTCTAGAGATTTTATCACGTAAATCTAAAGGATTTTTAATATATTTGTTCCCATCGGAAGATAAAGAACGTCCAGCAGACGAAACTGAAACTAACCCTAATCTAACAAGGTATTCATCAACCTCATCAAAGTCACTTTGATTACTTATTCCTAAAGCTTGTGCGAGTCTTCTTTCTGAAGTAGCACCATTTCTTTTCAAGTATAATAAATAATTTTTTGCTATTGAGTCCAAACCGTTATAATCGATTCCTTGAGACTCAAACCAATCTGAAACAGCTTGAGGAGTAATTGCTAAAGCGATTCGCTTATATTCAACTGGTTGATTTGCCTCATGTGTAATGCTATGAAAATAAGGGATAAGAGTCTGAGTTAACATCCGAACAGCTCTTCGTGGCTGACAGCGAACTCTTGCAGCAATTTCATAACACACGTCTTTTGATAATTCATGCTCCTCGAGTTCTTTTTTACCGTGTAACCATACTATCCCAGCTAATTCATGAAGTGTATAAGAGCGAAGATGCATTTTAACTGGACGACTAGTAAATGCCTCTGAACGTTTTCCTGAATCAGTTGTAGCAAGAATAAAAATTACTTCATTAAAATCATAATTAATACCATCTACTGTAGTATTCCGTTGATCATCCATCGCACTTAACAATGCTGTGGCTACACTGTTATGTATAGCATGAACCTCATCAATAAAAATCAAACATTTTTGGATATGAACTAGTCCTCCTGTTGATCTATTGTTGTTTGGTAATTTAGCTCTTTCGCGAAGTTTCGTTATTATCATTGATGGTGATCTTAAATCAGCACCATTGAACATAATTTCTTCTTCATTTAGTAGTTGTCGGGCAATGGCACGGGCTAAGCTACTTTTTCCAACTCCAGCAGAACCTACCAATAATTTATCAGAAAAACGACGACCTGACGCACGACTAAAATTTACTTGATTTATTAATTGACTAACTGCTTCATATTGCCCAATCATCCCTAGTTGATTGATTGGTGGTGGCCAAGAATCTGAATGAGATTGAATATTGGTGCTAATATTAGAATCAGGCTGAATATCAGTATTATAAATACTAAGAGATGATAAAGAAACCGTTTGTGTTGACTCTTCTTTATTCCTATTTTTCACAGAATTATTCTGATCTTGCTCATCCATAGTATTAACTATAATTTCTTCGGATACTGGTAGTGTCTCATTTGCTAAATCATTTATTTCTTCCTCTTGTCGGTTTGAAGATGAAATATTGTCTTCTTCTAGTAGGTTTTGAAGATGGCTTTCAGTTAAATTTCGTAAAATAATTCGAAATGGTTGTTCAGCTAAAACTGCTTCACTTACTTGGTCATTACTTCGTAAAAGCACACGAATTATTTCTCCGCTAAATAATATTGGAATAGATGGACCTTCTTGTTTAAAAAATTGCATTAACCAAATACTCCATCTTTTCCTCGAATCTTGATTCACATTTCGTGATTGACAAGCTTGAACGAACACTTCTTTAAGCATTTCGCAACGGGGTGATGCTAAAGGATCTGGCCCATTATTATCAGAAATAGCTTGGGAACAAGCCTCTAATGTTGCTTCAATTTGAGAACGGGCATGAGTAATAGTATTGCTTTCATTTGGAATATTGTTTCCTTCAGTAGTTTTAACTTCAATACAATCTAAAATAAAACTATTTTCTGTTTTACGTAATCCTAACAAATCACATCGTTCATTACTTTTACGACCTAATCTTAACCATAATCTGGCTATCTCACTATCAACAGAGATTAATAAAGCATCCGGATATCTATTATGATAATCACGCGCCGCAAGAAGCATACCTGCTAATCCTCGGACACGATTGGAATCCGGTTTACCATCCTTTGCGCGGATCATATCTAAAAAACCGGTACTAACTAGATTGATTCCTTGCTCTAGCAAAAGTTGTAAATTTTGTGAGCTTAATGATAAATTGCATCTATCGAATACAGGCTTAAGGGGATCTGCTAAACGTTGATAATTTGCTGCTGTCAACAAAACTTGTCTTTGACCAGCACGACGTTTGAAAAGAGAAACTGATTTCATTCCGCCCTCACTTGGCAAAGCTCTATCAGCGAGAAATACCCAATGAGCACTAGGTTGATTACCCTGTAATAATTGATCGATAGACTTTCGTAAACTTTCCGCATCTGCCCAAGCATGTGGTGAACTATCACGTTGACCCCGCTCAGCTTCATTAATTAATTGTATAAACTCTGAAAAAGGTGGGTCATCAACAGTTGGTTCCAGTTTAATTAGATTTCTTAAACGATCATGATGAATTTGTTTTCGCACACAAAACGGACTCATTGGTAATGGTTGACCATTACTACGCCTGCGAATATAAATTGATGCCTCATCGAAAATTGCAATAATATGATGGGGCTTTTTCTTCATTTCATCAAAAAGATCAGGAAGTTCATATGGATTAACATGATATTTTAAAATCAACCGACCACTTGCGATTCTATCTTCTAGCAAATCACGAATATCAGATAATCGTAAAGCCGACTCCATTCTATGTTTATGATTATTTGTACAATACAATTCAATCCTTAAGCATGGTAAAGTTGATTCACGACGATCACGTAAAATCTTAACTAAACCAGCTAAAAGTTTCCCAGGTTCTGGAGGATTAATTATTGCCAAACGGAGAGGTTGAGCATGGTATGGAGAAAGAATTGCAAAACGATCTACGGTATTTGCTAATTCTTCCGCCCCGTCTTGACTCGATATTGCATTGCGTAAATTTTCGAAAGTTGCTAAACCGTGAATTTCGTTAGAGATAGGTAAAATTTGCTCTGCACCACGCCCATTAGGTAAACTCCCGAGCCATATTACACTTAAAAACTGATCAGGACGGCGTACCTCTTTTAATATAGCTTCCCGATCAATGGCTTCAATTTGACTACCTAATCCGCGAAGGAGACTGGTCATTCTTTGATATCGCCATAAGTGAAGCGGATGAGTTGGTAAAAGTACAGCTTTATGGGCTACTCTATTATCTTCCAATTTAATATGTACCTGGAGTATATCTAAAGAAAGTAATCCTTCTAAAACTGTTTTCGCCAAACCATCGCTAAGATTTGACATTGTTTGGTAATTCTCTTGAACTATTCGATATATTTCAGTACTTAGTTGTAAATACTCCTCCACTATCGAAGCTAATTGGGGTCTACCAGCTAGCCAAGTGATCGTATAAAATACTAAAAAATCCAGACTTGGAATCATAGAAGCTCGGAGCTTATAAAATCGTGACCAGCGTGGAGCTAAATTTAGTTCTTGTCCTTGAGTTTGGAATTCTTGGTCAAACAAGGCAAAAATTCTTTCTAAAGATAACATTTGACCATCGTCATCAGGAGTAATAGCTTGAGGTATCAACTTTATTGGATCTTGTAAAGCACTATTAAAGTGTTTAAGAGCAAGCTCTAGAGAAGGCTCTTTTGATTCGATTAGACCTCCCCAAACATCTTCAGTACAAAAAGTATGAAGCCAATCTAATAGTTCTCGATCAACCTTATACTCGTACTGGTAAACCTTTCCGGATGAAGCCAGTTCACCCTCAACTTGATCCTTGTCTTGTTCTATTGCATCATTCCATCCACGTTCTAATTCATTTACAATATTTTCAAGTTCTTCTTGGCGATTATCTAATAAGGAATTCGCACTATGACTTGCAATACCGGAAACATCTAATCGATCTGAATCCTCAATATCTTCATCATTATCATTTGATGAATCATCATCATTTTCCTCTGGTGGGGTTTCTTCGATAATATCTGCTGGAAGTCGAAATATTTTAAGAATATCATCTAAAGTAATATCTAAACGCCGATTTGGAGAAGGATTTAAACGCATTTGTTCAATATTCACAATAATATTTAATAAGCTTTCACGGATAGCGATATTTTTATATTTTTCTATTTGATTACGCCGTTGTCTAATAAAGTTAGGGGCGGCCTCGATAACTTGTCTAGTTATTTCAAGATTTTTAATTAATCTTGACTCTAACTCATCTAAATTATTAAAAAGACCCGGATCTGAAACCAAACCAAGTTGTGGAAGAGCACGGCGCGGAGCATCAATTGGATTATCTTGACAATATAAACTCCATGCAGCTAAAAAGTCAGCAATTATCTCTAAAGAACATAAACGCTCAAGCTGCGTACTGGTAGCAAGTTTATCCAATAATTCTTTTTGGGCGCCTGTTTGAGTAAATAAATCGTTATTTTTAGCCCATTCAAGAATAGTTCGTGCAAGCTCTCTTGATTGAGGTTGGGCGAAATGCTTTAATGTATGGACTCCAGGTTGTCGGCCATAAGCTAAAGCAATAATTCGAGGATGATTTTTTCGTGAATTGCGCCAAGCTGCGGCAGTATTAAAATCATCAGCTATATCATTAATACTTGTGAGGCCAACTTGATTTGCAATAGAACGTAATGTTGTCGTATCAGAACCAAAGCCAGCTAATGCAATAGAAAAATCTTTAGCGGGAAAGTTTTGAATACAAGATAAAGCACGTAAAAAATACTCTACATCAAGCATTGGCAAACTGTCTCTAGCAATATCTTTTTCAATGTTAATTTTCTTTTCAATCCAAGATGCAATTGCTTGAGCAATAATCTCTTCTCGTTTCATAAGGATTCCTCCGGATAAGCTGAACAAATTACCAAACCATCTGATGGCTCAACTGCGAGATTCATTTGTTTCAGAATGTTAATAAATGCTTTAGTATTTGGATCTAGATCCTCATCTATATCTAGACTCATAATTCCATAATTCCGTAAAATGATTTGGTCATCAGCACAAGCACCCATGCAGACTCCCCAAATATCTCTTAATTTAATTGATACTGTTTCAAAATCGAGTAAATCACCAGGTTTTATTATGGACATAAGAAAAATCCGAATCGTATCAGGTTGAAGCTCGAAGTGTTTAAATTTAACTTGAGGAGCTCTTGGTTGGGCAAAACCGATACGAACAGCCAAATCTGAAAAGTGCTCATCTAAAAACTTAAAACCAGAAGGTTCAATCAAATTATAATCATCTTCATCACAATCAAGTTTTCCATTATGATTAAGAGAACGGTATGATTCATAAAAATACTCACGTTGTCTAGAAAAACTGTTCCGGCTTGCCGTGCGTAACCGACGATTATCACCACCAGTAAAATCCATAAAAAGTAATGGTTTTTGATCTCCTCCATATTTTTGAATATAAAGGAATAACCAAGAACATAATGCAATAATTAAATAACGAAGCTTGGTATGATGAGAAAATCCTTGTTCGAGATTATCGCACATTAGAGCTAAAGCATTTGTTTGTTCTTCCATTAATTGTGAAATAAAATCTAATCGTTCATCGGATAAATCGCCGAAAATACGAGGATATTGATTATCCCAATCTACAACATCATTAACATCATCTAATATAGGGGTAGCTAACTTCTCTAAAGGAGTATCGTGATTGGTGATACATTTAAGGGCAAATGATAAAACTTGATTTCCTGGAATCGAACGTTTTAGAATCTGGTGAACTAAATACCCTGCATAACCATCTTTACGTCTTTGAGAAGTTAAAAATCTATCTGAAATTATTGTATAATCATTACCAAATGACGAATATGGAGGATAAATAGGAAACATGGCATTATCATTATCAAAAATACCATTAAACTGTACTCTAAGCATTTTTAAACTTTCTTGAGAAAACGTATTGTAAATTATATTTAAGTCAACAAATTTATTTAATAAATTATCATGGGAATAATCATCTTTAAGGCCATCTTTATGCTTGATAACTGCTGTTTTATTAAGTAATTCTAATTTATAATGCTTTTCTATTAATGAAAGAAAAAACCCAGTGGCAAAATGAACAGGTTTCATACGTGACGGTTCATAGCCAAACGCCGAAAAATGAACCTTTTGTTTACTCATGCTTCGAAACCTCCTCAAACTTCCGCCAGTCATTTGAAATACGAATTCTATTTATACAACGTAATTCAGCATTAAAAGCGATAAAAATACGTTCCTGATTAACATTAGCGGATAATAATTGTTCAATAAAAATATCTAGACGGTTTATATCGCGCTCCGGAACAAGATGCCTTGGTATTCCATTTTCAAGTTTATTTAACGTGTTATATAAAGAATAATCAATTCGAAGGTTATATTGTTTTTCATTTATATTACAACGTAGGAGAAAATGATCCGGTAAGTATTCAATGGCATTTTCCATTCGTTTTGGTAATCGAGGAAGTAAAGCTTCAAATTGATTGATAGCTATATATTGATTGGCGATAAAGGAACAACTAGGTTTTTCATGAAAACGATGACCAATCCATAAATAAAGAGCATCTTGTATACCATTAAAGTAAGAAGGACAATAGCATAAATTAATTGCTTTAATAATTTTTTTAATCATTAAACTATCAGATTGTTTAATACCTTTAAGAAAATCGAAAAACTCTTTAGTGGAATCATCTTCTAAATCAAAGGATTCTATTCCATTTTTATGTTCGAAATAAAAAATGCGTTTCATTGCTCTAAATCTATCAGCTAAGTTTCGTCTTAAACTGTAGAGGGGTTCTTGACCTTCAATAAGCCAATCACCACTATTTGATGATCCGGGTTGTTCTAATATCGCATCCCAATGAGGATGACTGCAACGAACCGGATCACTCCATTGACGGAGGAGAGTTGAAAGTGAAAATCTATCATCTAGTTCAAATAATCTTTCGGAAAACCAAGAAGTAGGAGACCATTCTGTTTCAACTATATGAGAACTAGATCCAAAAAACAATCTTGATATTATAATCCATAATTCTCTAATAGGCGCTCGATAACCTCGCATTCTTAAACGGTCAAAAAGTTTTAATAATCTTTCTTTAACAATAGGATGACTTAAATGAATATAATTACGGGTGAAAATTGGGTCTTGAGTGCTTTGTGCATAGTTTTCAATAGCATTATTATGAATTATTTTATCAATAACAGCGCCGGCGAATTTTGGATTCAATGGATTCCTAAGACTTAAATCAATAACAATAATCTTATCCCTTGGATTTTCTTCATCAATCTCCGGTCCATAAGCAAGTCTATATCGACATTGTCTATCAACTTCTTTAAGGATAGGCAAATCTTGTTGACCGTTTGAACGTAACTGATAAAGAGGATATTCATTAGCTGCTAAGCAATAAGGTACTTTTTTTGATTGTGCTTTACGCCATTCATTTAATATTGGTGTTATATCTCCTCGGCGCATAGCAGCAGTTGCATCTGTTTGAATAATTGTCCCATACTTTGATAAATCGCTCTTAAGGCGATTAAATAAGTGAGTTTTTCCATCTCCGGCATTTCCTGTGAGAATTATGCTATAACCTTTTTGTACTTTTTCCAGTACGAAATCATCTAATGCACTTTTAATATGTAATCTTTCAAGATCATCATACTTTAACTCATCGGAACATACGTTTTGACTAGCATAAGCAAAGGAACGCCAAAAATTCAAATCCTGATTATTTGTATTGAAATCAGATGAATCAGTCAATGTGACTTCAGAAGAATGAGTTTCTTGTTCTTCAAAAGTATCCCCTCTATCAACTGGAAGTTCTTCAGATAAAGCCCACTTCTTTGTATTTGAAAGTGTTAACAATGATGGCTCGTGGTTAATTCGACTTTTTAACCAACGTTCTCGCCAGTAATAAGCTATTTTTTCCGTTGCATTACAAAACTTTTCTGGGTTACGTATATAATCTGGTAAATCAGTGGATTCATCCAGCAAGTAGCTATTAGCTTCCTTGCATAAAGGTATTGAATAAATCAATCTATGTTGATTATGCCGCATAAGATCCTGTGGAAACCCTAATGCTTCTAATCCGGTTGTTAATTTTCGAAACTTTGGACTTGGACCTTCTCCAAATACACTATTTACATGTTGAAAACCCAACTTTGCTTCCATAACTTTTTCAATTGCCTGAACAGTTTCAGGTGAAAACTGAACAGTTC
>JARKQY010000046.1 GCA_029974635.1 Bacillota bacterium
CACCGGGGAGTTGGTCAGGAAGGTAGGAGGCTATGACGCGGAGATCTGCGGCTTATACTGGCATGAGGATGACGACTACTGTGTCCGGGCGATTGGTGCCGGTTATCAAAACTACTGGGTCTACTCGGACCGTTACATTCATCATGGAAATAAATCGGCCAACACAACCTATCCCCCGGTACGCAGTCGTTCCCGCTCCAAGGCGGTCCAACGTGCTTTGGCGGAAAAATGGTACCGTATGGGTCTGATCGGCCCTGACCATCGGCCCATAGCAGTGCAACTATTTTAAGGAGCCTATCCTTTAGCCCTTTTGCCTTGGAGTCATGAGATCAAACTTCAGCGCGGTGTTTCATTTACCAATAGCCAATAAAAACCGGGATTGCTTATAGACACGTGGTGTGTCGGAATTACGCTTGTGGTTTGCATCTTTGCGATGAGGGCGTATAAAAAGCGGGTGTGAAATAGTTAAAGAAGGAAGCTGCAATCTAGAACTTTATTTTCGAATTACAAGCATAAAACGGCGAGCCATGCCTCAATTGGTTTAGGATTAGTTTGGAATTTTGACTTTATACTTTTAAAATCCCCACATTAGAAATTAGCATTTTATTAGAAAACCAGAATCTTAATATAAAGATAGTTTGAAAGAAAGTCCAACCGATGGACTTTCTTTTATTTGATTCAAATTTCAAGGTTTGAATCTCCCCAGTAAATCTGGTATAGATCTTTTCGGGAAATTGAAACAGTCAAGGTTGACCTGGTCGTTCTTGATATTATGATGCCTAACATGGATGGTTGGCAGCTTTGCCGCGAGTTTAAAGAACATTATGATCTCCCCATAATTATGATTACTGTGGAAGGAGAAACAAGCCAAAAGATCAAAGGGTTTGAATTAGGCGCTGATGATTACTTAGTCAAACCTTTTGAACCACTGGAATTGGTAGCCAGAGTGAAAGCCCTTTTAAAACGCTGCCAAATAGCTGCATCACAGACTATTCATATCGGAGATTTGTATCTGAACCGTAAGACTTATGAGGTGATTATAGGAAGTAATGCTTTAACGCTTCCCCTAAAAGAGTTTGAACTCTTGTTTGGGCTTGCCAGTTACCCCGGAAAAACAATTTTACGTGAGCAATTAATTGAAGATATCTGGGGGTATGATTTTGATGGGGATGAAAGAACCTTAGATGTCCATGTACATCGTCTACGTGAACGTTTCCCGGAAAAAAAGCATTGCTTCAGAATTAAAACGATCCGTGGATTAGGATACCGTCTGGAGGTGCTCACATGAAATCCAATAAAGTAAAGCATATTCTAAATTTTATTACAGCTGTATTGTTCTTTATGATTCTATTTGTAGCTTGCTTGTATGTATCTTTCCTGCTTGTCGGATTAGTTTTTCCTCAATCAAGAATTGAGCTTTCACTGGTTCCCTATTACATTGCAAGCTCAATTCTTGGCTTGATGACAGGAATAATCTTTTTTCTTATCATAGCCAGAATCAGGGGCGGCTTTGAAAAGAAGAATGGTCCTGTTATACTGAATACATCACTATTAAAATCAATTATAACGACTACTGAAAAAATATCCCAGGGAGACTTTGACGTACATCTTGAACACAATATTAAGGAAGATGACCAATTGAGAAGACCGGCCATTGAACTGGTACAGAGCGTGAACAATATGGCCGTCGGACTAAATCAGGCAGAAACTATGCGACAGGAATTCGTTACAAACGTTTCGCATGAAATACAGTCACCACTTATGTCGATCAATGGATTTACTCAAGCGCTAAAAAATGAGAAACTCTCACCAGAGGAAAGACTGCATTATCTTAACATAATCGAAGCTGAAAGCATGCGCCTCTCAAGGCTCAGCGACAATCTTATCAAACTCGCTTCACTGGATTCCGAGGTTGTCAAATTTGAGCCCAAAATGTATCGTCTGGATAGACAGATAAAAAAACTTGTGCTATCCTGTGAACCTCAATGGTCGGGTAAAGATATTTATATGGATATCTCTCTTGATGAAGAAAGCATCAAAGCCGATGAGGATTTAATGAGCCAGGTGTGGATGAATCTGATTCATAACAGTATTAAATTTACGCCGAATATGGGAAGCGTGCGTATTCAGATGCGCCGCCAAGATAATATGATAGAATTTAGGATCAGTGACACCGGAATAGGCATTTCAAAAGATGATCAGCTCCGCATTTTCGAACGCTTTTATAAAACAGATAAATCGAGAAACCGTTCAGTTAAAGGAAGTGGATTGGGGCTTTCGATTGCGAAAAAGATTGTCGAATTGCACCACGGCAGCATCAGCGTACAAAGCGAATTGGACAAAGGGAGCACATTTATTGTTCGGCTGCCTGCCGGCCTTTAAAAACAGTTAATTTGGATGAACAGTCTCATGGAATGTGGGGCTGTTTTTTTTCAATTTAAATTCAGTTAAAGTAATTGAAATATAATACCAAATGAAGGCTGCAGCCACTAAAACAACTGGATACTTTAAAACAGGAGAGGACTTAAGAATAGTTTAATAGTTGAAGTACCTGAATCCATTAATTTATTTAATACAACTGGAGGAATGTATATGAAGCGTAGAGGAGTCAACTATGATGTGGGTATAGAATTTCATAAGGATTATATTTCGCGTCCCGTGTTTGATGCTGAGATAGTACACCGGGAACTGGAAATAATAAAAAATGATCTTCATTGTAATGCAGTGAGAATATCAGGCACCGATATTGACCGATTAATGGCGGCAGCGGAGGAGGCTCTCAAACAGGGGCTAGAGGTATGGCTTTCACCACATCTTCATAACAAGAGTCCGAAAGAAACTCTGGAATATACCGTTGAATGTGCTGCAAGAGCCGAAAGCCTGCGTATGCAATGGCCACAGCTCATATTTATACTGGGATGTGGACTGACTATTTTTATGCAGGGTATATTAAAAGGCGACGACTTTATCAGCAGGATCGGTAATCCATTGTCAATGTTGAAGCTCAAGGTGCTAGGATCACATCATAAACCGTTGAATGATTTCTTAACCGGTGCAAGCAAGGCTGTTAGAGAAGTTTTTTATGGACAAGTAACCTATGCTTCAGCTCCCATTGAGGCAGTTGATTGGAGTCTGTTTGACTTTGTATGTCTTGATTACTACCGTGCAGACCGCAACAGGGATTCATACGGGGAACGCCTCAGACGCCACTTTGCACATGGTAAACCGGTGATAATCACAGAAGTTGGCTGCTGCACGTATCAGGGAGCCCAAGATAAAGGGGCATGGGGTTTTACGATTGTAGATCCGCAAAATCAAAAACAAATTAAAGGGGATTATATCCGTGATGAAAGCCTACAGGCACGAGAACTGGCCGATATGCTTGAAATAGTCCGGCGTGAGGGAGTCGAGGGTGTATTTGTTTATACTTTTGTTTCACCCGCTTTACCCTATAATGACCACCCCAGGTGTGACCTTGATATGGCAAGTTATAGCCTGGTTAAGAGCTATACTGGCAAAAATGGTGTAAGATATCCGGATATGCCATGGGAGCCTAAAGAATCCTTTAAGGCTGTAGCCGATTATTTTGGAGGATGAATACGATGATCAAAAGTGAAGCCACATCGGGAGCATCAAAGTTGCTAAATGTCTTGCATTTGGTGTTTTTAGGAGCCGGCACATTCCTTGTTTTGCTTGCTTTATTGCATATCCTGGAGCCAGAATTAGACCCCTCCAGGAGTTGGATTAGTCAATACGAGCTTGGCCGTTATGGCTGGATTATGATACTCGCATTTTCTTGCCTGTCGCTCGCCTCTCTTGCCATGTTGGCAGTAATTCGGCCATATGTGCGGACCATTAGCGGCCGTATTGGCTTAATATTACTTGCTGCTATTGGGATTGCGCTTATTGGTGCTGCTATCTTTTCAAAAGAAACCTTTGGCAATCTTCATAATTTGTGTGCTATTGTTGTTATTCCTGGGTTTCCAATTGCTATCACGCTTATAGGAGGAAGCTTGTCTCAAAATCAATCCTGGGTTTCCATGAGGCACAGGCTGCCATGGATGACCGCGCTGGTCTGGTCCGGTTTTCTTGCGTTTATAGTGTCGATTATCATTGCCGTCCGGGTTAAAGGGGGATTTGGTCCGGATATGTTGATAGGATGGCCAAATAGATTTATGATGGTCAGTTACTCTTTGTGGTTCTTAGCAATTGCAAGGTGGTGTCTCAAAATAATAAGCAAGTCCACTTGATTAAATTAGGCTTTTCTATCACTAATTCCCAGATAAAGGGGGGTTCTTCCCGGTAAATTAGGTATAATTCTAAAATACAAGATTTTGGCTACTAAAAGGCATACCTCACTGGAAGATGGTTGACTCCCGAATTATAGGAACCGCCTGACTCTTTTACAGTATTCGGTATATTTTTCGCCGTATATCTTTTTTAGCGATTGTTCCTCAAGCAGGATTTGCCGGTTGAAAAGCCATATTCCGGCAAAAACATAAATCAATATTATCCAATTCGGAATAAGCAAAAATACTCCTGTCAGAACTAACCCGAATGCCGTATAGATTGGATTACGGCTAATTGAAAATGCGCCAGTGGTCACAAGCTCTCCGGGGCGGTCTTCATCCAAACCGACACGAAAGCTTTTTCCAAATGAAATCAGAGCGTATATAAACAATAAAATACCCATTACGCATAAAGCCGCGCCTATCCAGCCGACAAATTCATTGTTGAACAATTCAACTCCGATTTTAGGTAGACCAAACGCGCTTGCGCATACAATGTAGAATAATAGCAAGGCAAATGGCGGGATAAAAAAATCCTTCTTATCCATCTCGCCAAATTGAATGGCTTTTATTCCCAGCTTTTTTAATTGGAAAGCTCGGGATAGAACAAGTATTATCAGCAAAAACAATGTTGCTACCGCGATATATCTCGTCATATCGTTTTCTCCTCTTTATGATAAAATAAGAATACGCTTCGTCATATAGATTTGCTTGACTGCATTGGAAGTATCAATTTAACCTAAAATAAAATCTCTATCTTTACTTTGTTTTTATCGGCATATTTCTTTAAATTATTACACCGTTACTGGGGAATGACAGCTTGCTTCCGTTGGTGTCAAATAAAGAAACTGTTTATATACTCCTCCACCAAATGAACTTTTTGATTATGAATTTTAAATTCCATTCACCCATATAACCATATAACTGGAACCTCAAGTCGAGATGATGGACGAAAATTGACCGAGGTTATTTTAAGATATATATTTTTCGATTTGATATTTAAAGTCCAATATAGTATGATCAATTTATCATTAAGAACAGGAGGTACAAGAAGATGTGCAAATCTGAATTGATATTGAATAGTCACAAACTAAATTTAGAAATTCAGGAGAAGGCACATCTTTATTGCTGACTGTTTTTTTGATAGTGTAAAATTAAGAAACAAAGGCGAAGATGGTCTCTTTCGTCTTTTTTTGTGCCCTTCTCCTAAATAATCATCAGAAAGGGAGATAGGGTAAAATGAGTGTACTATTGAGGGATTATCCAAGAGTTACCATGGCAAGACGGTATTGGCAAACATTAGTGGTGGAATTAGCAATGGTGAAAAAATTGGCTTTATTGGCAGTAACGGTATAGGGAAAACGACACTATCCAGAATCTTAGCTGGTGTGGAAACCCCTGATATGGGCAGTGTCGAGTATACGCCCCGTAATGCGCAAATAATATATTTGCAACAATACCCGGATTTTCAACCAGGCGTTTCGGTATACGAAGAATTATCTCAAACAGTCAGCAAAAATTCCGATGCATATCAACCAATTGATACGATTGTGAAAAAAATGTTGCATCAAATGGAAATCCACGAATCTTTGTGGGGACGGCTAGCAACAAGCTTAAGCGGCGGAGAAAAAACCAAACTCATGCTCTGTAAAGTTCTTACCAGAGATTTTGACTTGTTGATTCTTGATGAGCCTACAAATCATTTGGATATCGAAAGTGCTGCATCACTGGAAAAGACACTTAAGCAAATCAAACAATCCGTGTTAATCATATCGCATAACAGATATCTTTTGATCGTGTGGCAGATCGGATATGGGAATTAACTGCTGCGGGTCTGCTACTGTGTTCTAATAGCTCATATGGTATCTTTTACAAATTCCTCTAATATTCTAGAATGAAGAACCGGTTTAGGAGGATTTGGGCTTGAAATTTTTAGTTGGTTTTCTATTGACTTTATTAATCGCTTTTTCAGTTTTGGGTTTTGACTTGAGCCAGAAAGAAGTTGAAGGGAGAATGGCGAATGGAGGCTATCTTGATACTCTGCACGCATCATACTGGGCTGCCGGGCAGGGAGAAGCAATAGTTCCAATTTTGGAGGCGATGCTTTATCAAGAACAAAAATATCAAAAAGAACCCTTCTCAGCCACCAGCGCATACCCGTTTAACGTGATTTGGGCTCTGGCTCATATCGATTCCAATCGTTCTCTGCAAATTTTGATGAAATTTGCCGGTTGGACAACTAAAAATTTTAATAAAGATGTTGCCCGGCTAGCAATCAAAGGATTCCAATTACGGCGGACCAAGCATAGTAAAGCTTATGGAGTATTGGTAAGAGCGGAGGCTAAACTGTTGGAACGGCCCAGTGAAAAGGCGCCAGTACTTAAATTATTGACATCCGGTCAAGGTGTTAGAGTATTAAAATCTTACCTTGAAAATCAAAAGGAAGAAGGGCCGCGAAGCGGTCCGGCAGTTTTTGATTACATTGAACTCATACCTGAGGGCGGGCGGGGGTATATTCAACGGTTTGGCGGGGATTTCACCTCTTTTATATGAACAAAGAGGATGGTTTCTTAATTATCAACTTTTATGGAAATTGTGACATTGCCGAAAACAGATTTATTACCGGGCCTGTCCGCCGAAATATTGATCCGGCCGGATCGGCGGTGCCGGGGTTGAGGATCACCTTTTACAGCTTCCCTGTCATATTGATATAGATTCCACTGATCCATAATCGCCCCGATCTTACCTTCATAATAGTCTCCACCTAAATGATTGTAGCCTGAATCGGCAATTTCCCGGCAAAACCGTTTTGAGGCTTTTTGGTAAGACCAGCCGGCTACAATTCGTTTTTGGTAGTTGGCCTGGGCCAGCTGATATTTTCGAATTATCAAGCCACACAAATAATTGATTGCTTCCCGCCGGGAAGCGAAGCGGCGATACCAATTGTCATACCGGGTAGCCTCGTTAAAAATACTGCGATCCCTCCCATGATTTACGATAAGGGGAACACGGCCTCCGTCCTCATCCGGCTGTCCTTTTAGCTGCCAGCCGTGGGCCGGATTTTGGGCCCAGACTTTAATCCCGAAAATATTATTGGCGTAGTAAGCGGAACGAGTAAAGCCATAACCTCCTTCGACGCAGGCCATACCAATAATGGCGCTGGCAGGAATCCCGTAAATTGAACTGGCTGAAATGGCTGCATTTTTGATGTTGTTAATAAAATTGACCTTTTCGTTATATGTTGGATGCCCGATTGCCGGATTGTAGGCATAACTGTTCCGCCCCCTAACCCCGTCTTCGTAGGGGAGCGGTTGAAAAAGGCCGGCGTGAACTACTCCCGTTCCTGCTAATACGATGAGCATCGTCAAGAAAATAACTAGTTTAAAGGATTTTTTTTGCTTCATGCATAACCGCCTTGGCTAAATTTCAAGTAAAAATAAATACTGTATATTTTGATTTTTACTTCCTTCATTTCCTCTGGGAATTAGCCCTAGGCAACGTTTCCCAGTTAGGCAAACTTGTGATGGAAATGAAGGTCACTGACGTGGATAGTAAGGAAATCTCAAAACCCTTCCCGGAAAGGGTTTCGTCGGCGAATTGCAAACTTCCAATGCCGATTAAGGATTTATATTTTGGGATAAATAGCCCTAGAAGTGTAATGCTACATTACCAAACAAAAAACTCGCTCAAAGGCGAGTTTTTTGTTTGGTTTGGAACTGTAAAGTGAAAAGGGTAATGGGTAAAAATAATACATATTTGAGTTGAACAGGGCAGGCAATACTTCTTAAGCGAATAAGCGGGCTCCTACTTCCTGACCCGGTACCGGATAATCGTCAGATAATCCTTCGGATTCACCAGTAAAAAGCCGGGGCCTTTGAAATACTCCTCTTCATGATCCCCCACGATTTCGTATCCATTTGCCGTGATAAATCGTTTTAGCTTCTCAATAGTAGGCTGTTCGGCGGTATAGGGGCCGATATGGAGGATTTCCGCCACGGTTCCGTATTCCCAGGAGGTTAGCCGCACTTGGGGTCCGGCTTTGTGAGCCGGTACTTCCGTCACCGTTTCCGAGACCGGTAAACCGTAGATTCCAATCCAATCCCGTTTATCACTTTCCAGGGAAACCGGCCAGCGCGCTCTTGGCGCCGCTTGCTTGATTTGGTTGTTCTTTAGTTGATAGAAAACTTTGAATAACTGCCCGATAGCCTTCCCGCCGGTGGCATAGGGATCGCCTTGCAACCGGACCTCAATCATCGGTTGATTTTTCATCTCCCTAATTTGCGGTTGTTTCAGATGGGCGAAACTTTTAACATCCGGACCGTAGTTCATAATAAAAATAAGCAACCCTGCTACCAAAACCAAAACAACCGTCGCTACAATAATAATCACCCGTTTCATCTCCAGCCCTCCGCAGGAATTTTCATACAACACTTCGATTATATTACAACAAATATGACAACATCATGTCATATTTCGCTATTCGCACTTAATGAATCCAAAGAGGTGTTTGTTGTCATGCAATTTTAATATTATATTCGATAACGTATTCTACTTTTTAAACTGCTTGCGGAGCTAAAGAAATAAGAACGGTACGCTGGTTGGATATGCTGTTGTGGAGTTAATGCCAGGATATGGGGGGGTTACGTCATCCGCCCCGAACGGGACATTTCAAATTCAAATTGAACTTTTATCCGAATCTGGGGATATTTTTTGCGCCACCAAGCCGCGGACCATTTACCCGGTGTCTTAGCTCTGACTACTTTACCCATGCCAAGCAGATCGGTCTTGGCCTGCTGCAGTTTCTGGAGCAAAGTTTGCGACTGTTGCGCCAGATTTTTCGCGACCATTTTTTCATACCGGCTAAGGGCTTTATCAGTGAGGGGTTTTATATTGCCGGTATCCTCCAAAAAGTATCCTTCGACTTTTACTTTGAGCCGGATGGTGTTGGGCGGCTCCCAGGAGGATTTTACCTTTGATCTGGTAAAATGGAATCCGATTTTGCGATTTTCATCCCAAGGGAAAATGAAAGCGGCATTTTCAAGGCCACTGTTTAATAAACCGAAAAGTTTGGTTTCTTCCGGGGATAATGTGAAGGCGAGCCGGTCATGGCGGAAAGCGGCGATTCCCGAGATATTGAAGGTTCGCTCATCCCGGTCATAGCGGATGATGGGAAGAAAGGGATCAATAGTGGGGCTGTCCATTTTTTGCAGAAACTGCCATAAAGTGATGGGGTGGGACGCACCCTTTTTCGAGTCCTTGGTAAAATAATCCATTATATACAAACCCGGTAACATCTCTTGTGCTACTTCCATTTTCAATAACGATCCGGCATCCGGTTCGGCCATGGCCAAAATAGCCTGCGGGTTAATCTTCGGGAAACGGCCAAAACAATCCAAGTGAGGCGCAAGCCCTGTTTCAGCCAGTTTACGGCCGAAAATAATCACTTTGGTTTGAGCGGTATCCAAAGTATCCGAAGTTTTGGCCTCCAGATCGGTACATGCTCCCAAAGTAGTACTGGCGGTAGTGGAGATCGTATAAAACAACTTTTTTTGGGAGGCTTGGCTTCCCGAGTGAATGATGGCGCCGGGGTTCGGAAGTTGTAAAGTGAGTAAAAGCTGATTATTGAGAACCGCATCGATTCCAATTGCGGTTATCAGGGACTTTTTCTCCACTTCCTCCACATCCCAGCACCCTCCCAGAAAAAGCAGCCCGGCTAAAATAAACGGAAATAACACTTTTGGGGGGCTCATATACTCCCACCCCTCCTTCCGGTGATCAAGCTCACCAGCCAAAGCAAAGCCGGTAATCCCAGCAAGACAGTCAATCCCGCATATTGGAAGTAACCAAAGAGATCCCGTAAGAGATCATAGCTTGGGAAGCTAATCAAGCTGAAAAAATAGACTGGGACTAACAATAAGATAACTTTTTTGAATGAAAGCTTCTGCCATAGCTGTGAAATTCCGCTGGAGAGAAAGAAAGTCAAAATGGCTCCCGTGGCATAGGCCAGAACTAGCCAGGCGATGATGAGGGTAAGGCCGATCTGGTCCAGTAACAGATAAGGGAAATTAATCGTTCTGACATATTCCAGAGTCGGCCAGTTATAACGGATACAATTCTCCGGACCGAAAACCCCCATGATTCCCAATAGATTGAAAAAGTAGATGGCTCCGGTCAAAACCAGAGCGGCCAGGGTGAGCGGAGTATTTTTCCGTTTTTCAGCGCTGAAAGCCGGAGCCTGGTAAATTAGGATCAGGGGAAAAAAGATATATAGCGATTTGAAACCGCCAAACAGGTAGGTTGAGACCGGCTGTTTCAGGAGCGGGACCGCGTTTTGAATGCTCCAATTTTGAAAACCCAGCCCGATCATGAAAAAAATAAAAATCCCCGCCGGAAGCAGAAATGTCGCCAGCCGGGCGGTGGAGCTCAGACCATAAAAACTTAAGTAAGCAACCGATCCGGCAATTAATATGGTAACTGCCCAGAGCGGGGTATGCAGCAATAGAAAATGATTGACCAGTCCGGTTAATTCTCGAAATAATACAAACAAGATGATAAAAAGAAAGATCAGGTAGACCAGATTGTAAATCAACCCGAAGAACTTTCCTAAAATGAGCGGCGCATATTCAATCACAGTTTTGCCGGAGAACCGGCGCTCAAAATAACGCCCCAATAATATGGCCGGCAATGCAAAAAGCAAAGCCGCCGGAATGCCTAAATAGCTATCGGTCCCGATGCTTTGGGCGAAAGTAATGGGGTAACATAATAAAGTGAAACTCATCAGCGGCGTGAAGATTAAGAAGAAATACAGACTGGGTGAGACTTGGGGATGCTCTTCATTCATTTTTCTTATTTCTCCCCTCTTGTTTGGTAGTTCCTTGCCGGCTCAAGTCCTCTGGCCGGTAGGTGACCGGCCGCTTTTTCCGGAGCCATAAAGGCTTGCGAACCGGACCGTCACTCAATGCATCCAACTGTAGCGGAGCCCACGGCGCCAGATAGGAAGTGCCGAAGGACTGTAAGGTGGCGGCATGGGCGAGAATCAATACTCCGAAGATGACCAGCCCGTAAATGCCAAAGAGAGCTGCGCCGATGATCAGGAAATACTTTAGGATTCGCCAGGCGATGCTGACGGAGAAATTAGGGCCGGAGTAAAGGGCAATAGTGCTGGAAACCGCGATTACCAGCGTCGGACTGGAGATAAATCCGGCCTGGACCGCGGTGAATCCTAGAACTACCCCCACCACTACTCCGATGGAGCCACCCAACGGGCCTGGTAACCGTAAACCCGTCTCGTTGAAGATTTCTACAGCGAAGGATGTCAATAAAACCTCAATCACAATTGGAAAAGGAATTCCGGCCCGTAAACCGGCCACGGTCAGCAACAACCGTGTGGGTAAAAGTTCCTGATTGACTCCGATCAATGCCACGTATAGTCCGGGTAACGTCACCGCCAGGTTGTTGCCCAACAAGCGGATACCTCGCAATAACGTTCCTAACCAATAACCCAGATAATAATCTTCCGGGGTTTGATATAATTCATTGACAGTGACCGGCGCGATTAGGGCGAAAGGCGATTTATCGACTAAAATAGCCACCCGTCCTTCCAACAAGGCCGCGCTTACTTTATCCGGTCTTTCGGTGGATTGAATGAGCGGAAAAATGGTTAACCGTCTATCGGTGATTAATTCTTCCAAGTAACCGCTTTCCAGTACCCCGTCAATTTCAATGGCTTCCAGTCTCCGGCGTACTTCCGTTACCAATTGCCTGGAGGCCAAGTCCTCAAGGTACATGGTGACTACCGGAGTTTTGGTCCGCAGACCAATAGTCATTCCGGTGACCCGGAGCTGCGGATCTTTAATCCAGCGCCGCACCAGCACAATGTTCCCTTGCAGATCCTCCGTAAACCCCTCCCGGGGGCCACGGACCATTCGTTCGGAATCAGGTTCCGTTAATTGTCTGACGCTCCAATCCGGGATAAAAAAACCGAGCGCAAAGTCGAAACTCTCGGCCATTAAAATGCTCCATCCGGCCAAGATGGCGCTGGTGGCTTCCTCCGGGGCAGTAAAGACTTTTGTCTCGGAAGCTGATGGGATCAGCTTCAACCAATCCGAATTCTGCGGCAATCCTGTATGAGTCTGGAAATACCGTTCTAGAGGGGAAAGGACGAATTCCGTTAAATCGGCTCCCTTAACCAGTCCTTTGATATATAAGAGTTTAAGTTCTATTTGGTTGAGTATTATATCTTTTTCCACTAGATCCCATAGGGATTGTAATGCAGGTAGCGATCGTTCTTCAAAGTCTTTTTTAAACGGCATCAAGCAGCCTCCGGTAATCCCCTATCGCAAAAACCGGATTTATTATTTGGCGAAATTAATAAAATTATCCAGTTTGTCATATATCGCCCTTCGTACCCTCAGGTATTTGATGACAATAAAACACTTATCCTATCCGCAAGATTAATAAGGGCATGTCCGGCCTCCGGTATAATGTTAATATTTGCATGAGGAAGTATATTTCCCAATCGTTTGGCAGTTTTTGCCGAATGAAAAATAACATCTTTTTCACCCACAAACAATATAGTTGGCATAGTTAATTGTTTTAATTCACTATCAGAATATAATGGGATTATTTCGCGGCGATAATTGAAATTTTCGCCAATAAGTTTTTGATATTGTAAAAATACCTCAGGTATATTCTGATTGCGATTGACTATACGGAATAGGGAGATATTTCTATTGACAGATACCAAAAACAATACTATAATTTTGACTGAACGGTCAGTTAAATTTTGGAGTTGAGTCATGGCCAAATATACAAAAAGCATCGCCGTAAAAAAAAGAATTCTGCATATAGCAGAGGAATTGTTTGCACTGAACGGATACGATGCCACCGGCATAGCTCAGATTGCCGAGAAATCTGAAATAACTAAATCCTTATTTTACTATTATTTTGAGAGTAAAGAACAAATTCTCGCGGAGTTATTTTCCAATTATTTGTTGGCGGTAAAGGAAGAAAAGAAAAAGATACTTTCCAGCGGATTATCGGAGGCGGAGGCAGTCAAGCGGTCCATGCTGGAAGGTTTTTCTCTACTGGCCAATCACAAAAAAATTATCCGTATTTTAATTGCTGAAATGCTCAAAGGTAACGTAAAAAAAGAGCCGTTATGCAGTATCATTGCATCGATGATCCCGGCTTCAATCGCTAATCTGCAATTTTGTGCGGCAGAAGGGGATAATTCGTCTGAATTGGCAGCCTACCTTTTTTTCTTTGGGCTAGCCCCGGTTATCACTTATATGCTTTTTGGCGAAACGTGGCTTCAAAACAATCAATTAGACAAAATCAGTTTTGCCAACCAATTTCTAACGCTGGGGACCGCTGTATTCGCCAATGATATTACCGGGGTAAAGAGGGATTTTTTTGAAGCACAGAAGGAGGTATTAGCGGAAAATTTGGCCAAGTTACTGGAGGAGTAATTTTTTTAAAAAAAATAGACCGAACGGTCAACCAAAAAGGAAGGAGTATAACATGAAACCATTTCAAGACCGAATTGCCATCGTTACTGGCGGTGGAGCCGGTATCGGCAAGTCACTCTGCCGGGAGCTTGCCAACCAAGGATCAACCGTAATCGTGGCTGACATCAATGCGGTCAATGCTGGCAAGGTGGCGGAGGAGATTCTGCAAAACGGTGGCAAATCCCGTGCTGTAGGTGTGGATGTTTCCGATGAACAGGCGGTAAAGCAGCTCATTGAAGGTACTGCCGCCAAATATGGCCGGCTGGACTATATGTTTAATAATGCCGGAATCGCCATCGGCGGCGATGTCCGGGATCTCACCCTGGAACAATGGCATCAAGTCATAGATATCAATTTTTACGGTGTTCTTTATGGTTCGGTCTATGCATATCAGATCATGGCCGGCCAAGGTTTCGGGCATATCATCAATACGGCATCGGGGACAGGGCTGATGCCGCAGCCTGGAAATATCCCTTATTGTGCGAGTAAACATGCGGTGGTGGGTCTTTCCCTGTCATTGCGCTATGAGGGCATGGATTTAGGTATCAAAGTGAGCGTGGTTTGTCCGGGTCATGTCCAGACCGACATCTACAAAAACATGAAAGTGGTCAAAGTACCCAATGATAAAGTAGTTGCCAGCCTGCCGGTTAAAGCAATGAATACGGCGGAAGCCACCGCCATTATCCTGGATAGCGTGCTTAAAAATAAAGATATTATCATCTTCCCAACCAACGTGAAATGGGCTTGGCGTATTAACCGTCTTTTTCCAAGACTGTTGGATAAGGTCTGGTTGGAAAAAATCAGGAATATCCGCCGCTTACGCCAAGAAACATAATTTCTAAAGAGAGTCCAGAGGCGGACCGGTCTTTATAACAATTACTACTCTTGAAAAATAAAAAGCAGGAACCAGGGGCCAAGATGTAGTAATTTTAATATTTAATAATAATTACCCAAGTAACGTTAGTAATGTTGTTAAACAAAATGAAAAACTGAAAGGAGTTTTAGAAATGAAAGGGAATCAAGAATTGATCAAAAGTTTAAATTCGCTATTGGCCGATGAGTTAAGCGCCATCAACCAGTACATGGTCCATTCCGAAATGTGCGCCAACTGGGGGTATGAAAAACTGCATAAAGGATTTGAAAAACGGGCTATCGATGAGATGAAACACGCTGAGAAACTCATTGGGCGGATATTGTTTTTGGAAGGACTCCCCGTAGTCAGTGAATTAAAAGCGATTAATATTGGCAGCGAAGTACCCGCGCAGTTAGCTAACGATCACCATGCCGAAGAAGGTGCCATCGCAGCATATAATGCCGCCATCAAGTTAGCCGGTGAAGTTAATGATTTTGCCACCCGTGAAGTGCTTGAAGAGATTTTAAATGATGAGGACCGTCATATTGACGGGATTGAAGAACTCCAGGATCAAATCTCCCATATGACGCTGCCCATTTTCCTGACCACTCAAGTAGGTTAAAAAAGTTTTTATTAGACGGGATTTACAGGATTTATTGGATTAAAACGTTTTGTTACCTTTGTTTTTTTGGGTCTGCGTTTATGAAAAATCCCTTTAATCCTGTTAATTCCCGTCCAAAAAACCTCCGTTCATTATCAACCGAACAGCCAAGTTTCAGCTTCGGTGATACTGTCAAATATCCTGAAATTGTTTCCTCTGCTGGATTCGGCGAGCATATCCTTGAATTTACCCTTAAATACCATTTCACCCGTTAGAATAACCGCGGTTTTTATACGATAATTTACAAATTTTTGCAGCATCATTCCAGCTACACCGGTTTTGAGTTTGAAGAAATCATCGGCAAGGGCTGCGGCGTGAATTACCAAGAGATTGGTATCATTTTCCATGCATATTGAAAGCAGATCCAGTGCGTCCTGCTCCGTATCAAGGGTTCTTTCAGCGGAAAGGCATTCTATATATTTTCCGCCAGTTTTTTCGATAACCCGGTAATTCATTCTTTTTTCCTCCATTTTAGGATTGCCACAAAGCTCGTTGCGTACTTTTTGAAGCCAGTTTAATTCATTTTCATATGAAGAGATAAGATTATCATGAATTAAATCCCATAAAGATGCTTCCCGGGAGGTTCTATCCGGAGAAAAGCCGCCCCTGCGCTGATATTCCTTTTGAATTAGCAGTTGCATTCGGACCTGGTTTTCATATCCCGTCAAAAGGGTATTTAATTCACCGGTATCCAGTTGATCCGCCCAAGCAAGCTGAATCAAAAAGGTTTTTTTAAATTCAGGAGGTTCGGGAGGGGTAAGCATCCAGTCCTTCAACTCAGCCAAACCTTCTGGGGTGATTGTATAAATTTTTTTTGAAGGAGCGCTTTTCTGATGCTGAACCTCATTGGTGACAAGGCCTTCATTAAGCAGTTCCAGCAACGCTTTATATATTTGATTATTATTCCCGGACCAGTGCATGAACGGTGAATCCTGAATGATTTTTTTTACATCGTATCCGGTTAAAGGTTGCCAGCTCAAGATTCCTAAAATTGCATAATGGATGGACATTATCGTACTCCTTTGATAGTTATCATATGTTAATAGTAACATATGATATAATAGTCGTCAATCATTTCATCTAAATTCAGCACTATTTATCCGGGGCTGAGATAAAATAAAAGTACAGTCTGTTATTGAGACTGTACTGGCGTTGCTTTCTAGGAACCACGCAATCCTGTAATCCGGTTAATTCCGTCGCATAAAAAACTCTTTTTTTCTCCCGCCTGATTTGCTCCCCAATCCGCGGTGCGAAGTGAATTCGATAACTAGCGAACTAACAAAGCAGTGACCAATCACTATTTCTCCGGAAACTTTCGAAAAACGAACAACATCAGCTTCGTTACCAGATAAAACAGGATCAATACCAGGAAAACACCGGCCAGGCCGAATCCGGCCGCAATAAGACCTTTATTGAAGAGCTCCATATCCATTTTAATATCTCCTATCTTAAGAGTATCGGAACAATCGCCAGCAATAAACCGCCGGCTATGATGGAACCCAGTTGACCTGCCACATTGGCGCTAACTGACTGCATCAATATAAAATTGGTCGGGTCTTCCTTTTGCGCCATCCGGTGTATCACCCGGGCTGACATGGGAAACGCCGATATTCCAGCCGCCCCTACCATGGGATTGATTTTGTGTTTCAGAAAAACGTTAATAAATTTGGCGAATAACACGCCTCCTGCAGTATCAAAGATAAAGGCCAAAATGCCCATAACCATAATCAACAGAGTTGCTTGATTGAGAAATTTATCAGCCACCATGGTGGAACCGATGGTGATTCCCAATAATAAAGTAATCAAATTAGCCAGTTCGTTTTGAGCCGCTTTTGATAAACGTTCAAGTACGCCGCATTCACGGATTAGATTACCAAACATCAGTGAACCCACAAGGGCTACGCTGATGGGTGCGATAAGACCGGCAATAACCGTAACTACAATGGGGAAAAGAATTCTTACAATCTTCGGAATCTTTACCGGCCGGGATTCCATTCTGATCAACCGTTCGTCTTTACTGGTCAACAGTTTGATAACCGGAGGTTGAATGATTGGAACCAGCGACATATAAGAATAAGCTGCCACAGAAATCGGCGCCAGGAGATCCCGTGCAAATTTACTGGCGACATAAATCGAAGTGGGACCGTCGGCAGCGCCGATAATACCGATGGATGCGGCCTGTTTCAGATCAAAACCTAAAGCTAAGGACACCAACATGGTAGCAAAGATCCCAAATTGGGCGGCTGCTCCGAAAAAAAGCATGAAGGGATTTTGTAACAAGGGCCCAAAATCGATCATGGCTCCCACGGCTACGAAGATTAAGACCGGAAATAACTCAGTGATAATTCCGGCATCATATAGAATTTTTAAAAAGCCGTCATGGCCAATAGCGGATGAAAACGGGATATTTGCTAAAATCGCTCCGAATCCTATCGGCAATAACAACATGGGCTCGTAATCCTTGGCGATTGCCAGGTAAATCAAAACTCCGGCGATGCAAAACATCACGATTTGACCCCAATGGAGCCCGATGATTCCCTGAAACAATTCTTGGATTCCCTGTGACTGAAATAGTTGTAGCATATCTCCTCCAAAAGACTGAAAGTTTTATTTCGCCCGGGTTTTAAAGAATTCCAGAGCGACTTCGGGAAAGAGTACATAAGTAAGTACATCTTCTTCCTGTTGATAATACTGGATGATTTCTTTTCGGGCCTTATCGAGCATGGGTTCAAGATCGTCGGCCGGACGGTGGGTAACGGGCTCTTCGTCGCCAATAATCAGTTTTTTTATTTCCGGGTCAATGGACGCCGGTGGGCGTCCGTATAATCCTTTTACGTAATCGCGAATTTCTTTCGGCACCACGCTGTATCTTTTTTCAGTCAGCACATTAAGAACTGCCTGGGTCCCCAGCATTTGGCTGGTAGGGGTAACCAGCGGCGGATATCCCAGTTCGGCCCGGACATGCGGCAGTTCCAGCAACACTTCATTATAACGATGGGCGGCATTTTGTCCTGCCAACTGGTTGCGCAGATTGGAGATCATCCCGCCGGGGATCTGGTAAGAAAGCACCGCGGTATCAACTTCCATGGGGCCGGCTACATTCTGGTAATTCTTCTTTACTTCTTTAAAATGCTGATTGATAGGGGCAAGCTTTTCCAGATCCAGACCGGTATCGTATTGAGTATCTTGAAGAGCGGCAATGATGGACTCGGTTGCCGGCTGGGAAGTGCCCATGGCTAAAGCGGAAAGAGCGGTATCAACTACATCAACACCGGCCTCGATGGCTTTGAGGTATGTCATTGAAGCAAGTCCGCTGGTATAGTGGGCGTGCAGCTGGATTGGAACCGGGACCGCCTTTTTTAAAGCGGTAATCAATTCGGCAGCCAGATAAGGCTTGAGCAATCCTGCCATATCCTTGATGCAAATTGAATCAGACCCCAGTTGGACCAGTTCTTTGGCTAGCTTAACATAAGCATCAATATTATGTACCGGACTGATAGTATAGACAACGGTCCCCTGAACATGAGCGCCGGCACTCTTGGAAGCTTTAAGGGCAACCTCCATGTTCCGGATGTCATTTAAAGCGTCAAAGACCCTGATAATGCCAATTCCGTTATCAACCGCCCGGCGGCAGAACTCACGAACCACATCATCCGGATAATGCCGGTATCCAAGAATGTTTTGCCCCCGCAATAACATCTGTAAAGGAGTTTTCCGGATGACAGCCTTCAGCTTCCGCAACCGGACCCAAGGGTCTTCTTTTAAAAAACGCAAACAACTGTCAAAAGTAGCTCCGCCCCAAGCTTCCAGAGAGTGGAACCCTACTTCGTCAATGGCTTCGGCGACAGCCATCATATCTTCGGTTTTCATCCGGGTTGCCCACAATGATTGATGAGCGTCCCGAAAAACAGTCTCGGTTATTTTTAACGAACGATCCAATGATTTCACCTCTTCTATATGGGACTGTCCCAAAAGTTTTTTTACCGTTAGGATTACCATTCCTTTTTAGACAGCCTCTTTTTTATGCCAAGCTTAGCAGGATATCCCCCACATTAACCGTGGTTCCGGTTTGGACAAAGATTGCTTTTACCGTGCCGGCTTCGGGCGCCACAATCTCATTTTCCATTTTAAGCGCGTCCAAAGTTAGCAAGACCTGTCCTTGATTTACCTTGTCCCCAAGGCTTACTTTCAGGCTGGTGATGATTCCCGACAGGGGAGCCTTCACCGGCTTGTCCCCGGCATCCACTGCGGCTGGCGACGGTAAAGTCACCGAAGGCGCCGGCTGTTGGCTTACAGTTGGTTCGGCGACTGCGGCAAATTGAAGTTGGGGCGGGGCAGTTTGAGTTTTGCTTTGATCCTGCGCCTCAACGCTTACATCATAGACTCTTCCGTTAACAGTTACTCGATAGTTAGGCATTTATGTATTCCTCCTATTTATAATGGCTTATTCATCTTGCTGCCGGTTTGACCTGAACATTTGCAAAATCAATCTCCGGGAGTATCTGAGTCATCACCGCCATAATTACGGCCAAGTCTTCTTCGGGTATTCCGGCGGCAGCGGCCAGGTTTGTTTCAATTGCCGGCTGAACGGTTTTCTGCTCCTGGAATAAGTCGATGAATTGTCTTGCCTTTCCGATTAAAACCAAAAGCAGAACAGCAATAAAGGCTAATAAGGCAATCCCAATCCAGGCCGTTATTTCAGAATTCATGAATGAACCCCCCTCATGGTCATTATTCCAAATTTTTCATTTGTTATAACCGGGTAAAAGTATATTTTAGCCATACTATCAACTACTGTATCAAAGCTTTCTCCGAAGATCAAGAAAAATCGAATAAAATTATTGGGGCGTTCTATTTTCGATGTCGCGCCGCCAAAATTTTATTTTGTCATAATTTTCGGTTCCAGTGTAAAAAAGTATTTATTCAAACAGATAGAATTAATACCAATTTGTGATAACATTTGGTATAATGTGGCTAATAATAATGGTTTTAAAATATTGGCATCAAATAAGTTGTTTGGAGTTATAGCAGTGTTTTGAAAAAATTTTTTCATCGGAATCAAGAATAAATTATTTGTCTGGATGAGGAATCAGTTCCAAATGAATGAGACTCTTTATCATGTAATCAATTCCATGGCGGATATTCCGGATGAACAATGGAAAAATTTTGAAAAAAATTTGATCGCTGAAAAAATACGAAAAAATCAGTTTTTTATTAAGGTTGGTGAAATACCTGGAAAAATAGGTTTTATTGTAACCGGATTATTTCATTACTATTACATTAATAACAAGGGAAAGCAATATACCAAACAATTTTGTCCCGAAAACCATTTTATCATTCCATACAGCGCTATGCTGTCGGGACGCGAATCAAATTTTTACATTCAAGCATTGGAAGACTCAAATGTATTGATAACCGATCATTTGTCATGGAAGAAGTTGTTTGAACAACACCTTTGCTGGCGTATTCTCACCATTAAAATGCTGGAGAAAGTTTATTTACTCCATGAAAAAAGAGAAAAGGAACTGTTGCTGGATAGCGCCGAAACTCGATATTTAGCTTTCTTAAAAGAATATCCGGGCTTGGAACAAAGATTAAAACAATATCATATTGCATCATACTTGGGAATCACTCCGGTGGCTTTAAGCAGGATTCGGACCAAAATACTATCTTCTTAACCTATGTTAATGACAAAAAATGCTTTTCAGAAGTATCCTGTAAATGTCATGTGACGATTGCAACCTTAACAAGAAGAGAGATGATGAAGATGGTAAAACGGTTTTTCTCAATGCTTTTATTACTGGCCGTTATTTGGGGAGTGTTTGTAATTCATGCTTCGAACGCTGAAATAATTGGTATTCGTAATGTAACAAACGGAGAAGTAAGAGCCGGTGTTTTTGAACTCGATGGGGTTGTTCTTGATAATGGCCGGATCAATAAAGTAGCGGTCAAAGTCGGTCTGGGACCATGGGAAACAGTTTACGGAATAGAGCATTGGAGTTATACGGTGGATACCCGGCATCTCGTGGTGGGTTATGAGAGTGTGGTCGACCCTGCTTCAGGACAATTGGTTGAAACCCCCGAATATGGTCCCTATTACGGTGATTTAAGCATCGTGGTAAGGGCATTTGAGGACAATGATGCTGTAGTGGCTGAAAAAGTCATTAATATTACGGTTATACCTGAAAAACCGTATTCCGATATTTGTTCCGGAATATATAGTGAACCGATAAATGTAGTCTTAAAAGCAGCTTCGGAAGTTACCGCCTACTATACCATCGATGGAACCGACCCTAAAATCAATGGAATAAGTTATACCGGAGCGATTTATGTTGATCAAAATACCGTAATTAAAGCGGTAACTAAAAGCAAGAACAATCAATACTCGGAAGTATCAAGTATAGACATAAAAATAAATCACCACAATCCCCCGGGTTTTCGGATTCAATATTATGAAGATCAAACTTTTAGCCGTCCTTTGCCCGATCCGGCATATCTGAAGGCTGGAACTTACTATTTAAAAATTATTAGTGATCGTAAATTCTCCAGCGGACCGTTCATCGATATTGATGCACCGGGTACCAATAATGATGCGAATAATGTAAATTTAGTTCCGGTAAGTGATTGTGTTTATCAGTATACCAGGGTCGTGGTAGACGACGCTGCGGCTGTCGGTGATACCCAGGAAGTTATTAAAATTTACGGTACCGATAACCAAGGGAATCACATCCAAGATTTGATCCCCATTAACTCTGCCGTCAAGGCCGCCTATCTTGATACCCAACCACCGGCGTCGGGAAATATAGCAGTTGCCGGAGGAGCTACCAGCACTCACGATCCAACACCGGAATTGGTGATCAATTCTACTGGTGCGGACTTCATGCGGTTGGCCTTGAGTGAATCCGGTTTAGCCGCCGCCCATTGGATAAAATTTACGGATCAATATGACGAGTTGAATATTTCCGGCGGCGGTAACGGAGCAAAAACAATATGGATTGAATTCCAGGACCGGGCAGGCAATATTCAGACCCAGCACGCATCTGTCTCAGTGTTATATGATAACACAGTACTTTCTTTTGATGTGGAGTATTATAAAGATGCCTGCTTAATTCATTCGTTGGGGAGAGATCCTTACTTAAAAGCAGGCGCCTACTATTTAAAGATTACCGCCAATCAAGATCTGAACTATAACCCGGCTTTACAAATTGATGCCGAAGGTTCCAATAATGATCTTCCGAATGGGTTAACCTTGATGATGAATCCCAGAGTCTTTATGATCGAAAGGACGATTGTAGCCGATGATGCGGCCATCGGAGTTACCAGGGAACAAATCGCCGTTCAAGGTATTGCTCCCTCAAATGGAGTTTCCAACGCAGCATATACGGATACCCAAGAACCGGAAATACCGTTGGTAAGCGGTTCGGAAACGACCACCGTTTTAATACCGGTTTGGTCCTGGAATACGGTTTCTGATGCCGTGAAATACCGCTATAGTTTTTCCGAAGGTACCAACTGGGTTGAGACCACGGCGACAAATTTCACTCCTGATGAAAACTTAACGTCCGGCAGTACTTATACCTTATATGTTCAAGCCGGAGATCAAGCCGGCAATTGGTCAAACAGCGGTTATTTTGCGACAACCATTGTAGTCCCGGGAATTAACGTCAAGCAAGATATGTCCAATATTCCGAACGGAACCGGAAGTTTTAATTATGGTAATGTCCCGGTATTGTCAAGCAAAGATGTCATTTTTACCATTGAAAACATTGGGACCGGGGATTTGAGTCTAACTGATCCGATGGTTACAATCGGCGGGGCGGATGCCGCCTGTTTCAATGTAACGATCCAACCTTCCTCACCGGTTGCTCCCAGTGGCAGTACTACTTTTACAGTGTCTTTTACCCCCGGCGGCTGCGGAAATAAAGTGGCTACTGTAAGCATTACCAATGATGATCATGATAACAACCCCTATACCTTTATCATTACCGGAACCGGAACAGCAGAAACATTGGATTTGGGTACTTGGAATCCAAGTAGTATTGCCGCCGGTGAAACAAAGATTTATTGTTTTGCCACGGTTCCTGGAAACACGTATGCCATCACCTGGGATGCTCTATATGACGGTTCAAGGACTTATAGTTGTGATATTGTTGTTTCGGCTTACCGTCTGGATTTGACTACAACTTATTTCAATCAGCTGAGTGCAGGATATTCGTATCCCAAAGTGATTACCGCCCAGGATAATATCGTCTTTATCAAGGTAGCCGGCTGTTATTCTTTTTCCAGCGGAACCTTCGCGCTTAAGGCGGCTTTAAATCAACCAGTGATGACTGTTAAGCAAGGAACAACAAATATACCCAATGGTTCGGGGAGTTTTGACTTTGGAAATATTCCGCTCCTCACCTATGAAACCGGTAATATTGCATCTTTTACAGTCGCAAATACCGGAACCTGTAATTTGAACCTGACTGGTTCCCCTAGATTATCAATTGGCGGACCGGATGCTGCGAGTTTTTATATTGTATCCCAGCCTCCTTCACAACTGGCGGTCAATAAATCCGGCAGCTTTAAGATCAAATTTTATCCAACCAGTATCGGTATAAAAACAGCTGTGATAAGTATAAGTAATGATGACCCCGCTAATAATCCTTATACGTTTACAATTACCGGAACAGGGACGGTAGAGACATTGGCTCTGGATACCTGGATCGAGGGGAATATAGGTAACAGTGCTGATACAAAAGTTTATTGCTTTAGCGCGACTTCAGGAAAGACATATGCCATATCCTGGGATGATAGTTTTCAAGGCACCGGAAACTATACCGCCAATATTATAGTAGATGCTTGTCATGAGGATCTGGAATGGTCTTACATTGGTGACCGGGACTCCGGATACTTAACTCCAATGGTTATCAAAGCGGTGCAAAACAAGGTCTATCTTAAGATTGATGCTTTGAACTCCGCTTCAACCGGAAGTTTTGCCTTGAAGGTTTCCGAGATCATTCCGGAACCAGTGATGGTGGTGAAACAAGGAGACACCGTCATTCAAAGTGGAACCGGAATTTATGATCTGGGAAATGTCTCAGTTTTCGATAGCCAAAAAGTTTTCTTCACGATCCAAAATACCGGAATCAATAAGTTAATTCTATCGGGAAGTCCGGTAGTAGAGAAGATCGGAGATCTGTTTGCCGCCATAATCCAGCCCGCCGTAACAGTACTGGAGCCAAATCAAAGTACCACTTTTCAAGTGATTGTAACGGCATATGAAATTGGAGAACGTTCAGCGACGATCAGAATCAAGAATAATGACAGCGATCAGAATCCCTATACATTTACCGTTACCGCAACCGGATATGCTGAAATGTTAAACTTCGGGGTCTGGACCCCGGGAAGTTTACCCTATCATGATGATATCAGGACTTATTGTTTTCAAAGCTTTCCCTGGAATAAATATGCAATCTCATGGGACGATAGGGATAATCCGTCCGGGAGTTATACTGCTGATATCAAGGTATCCGCTTATTGGGGCTGGAATATGGCTTCAGTTTATTTTAAGGATTATGATTCCGGGTATAATTATCCCGTGATAATCACGGCCATGGATGGTATGGTATATTTGAAAGTGGAGGATAATTCCAGTTGGGGAGAGACTTTTGCCATCAGGGTTACCGAGATTGATCCAACCATCAATGTGAAACAGGGAACAACCAATATCTCCAACGGTACCGGGAGTTATGACTTTGGACATGTTGCGCCGGGTTCTAGCAGTAATGATATTGTCTTTACAATTGAAAACACCGGAGGGAGTAGGTTAAATCTGACTGGAACGCCACTGGTAGGTTTGAATGGACCTGATTCCGGTTGTTTCAATATAATAACTCAGCCGGCTTCAAGTGTCGCCCCGGACGGCAGTACAACCTTTAAGGCAAGGTTTAACCCGGTTGAAGCGGGGACGAAGACCGCTACAATAAGTATTCCTAACAATGATCAAGATAAAAATCCATATACGTTTACCATTACCGGAACCGGTTCAACGTCCGGAAATACATTAACTCTCGGGAACTGGACCCAAGGCGCCATCTCCACCGCCGGCGAAGTTAAGACTTATAGTTTTAATACTACCCCGGGAGTCTCGTATGCAATTGCTTGGGATGACAGTTATCAAGGTTCGGGTGCTTATTCTTGCGATATTAAAGTATCCGCTTACCTCCAAAATCAAACTACCGCGTATTTTAGTAATGCTGATTCCGGTTATACCGCTCCCCGGACGATTGTTGCCCAGGATAACATTGTTTATATCAAAGTAGCCGGATATAGCGTTTCTTCAACCGGGGGCTTTGCTCTAAAAGCTGCTATTAGTAAACCCGAAATGAATGTGAAACAAGGAGCAAACGATATACCCAATGGTAGCGGAAGTTTTAACTTTGGAAATGTTTCATTTGGTGCCAGCAGTAATGCTACTTTTACCGTTCAAAACAACGGCAACCGGAGTTTAAATCTTACCGGGACACCGAAAGTACAAATTAATGGAGTGGATGCTGCTGTTTTCAGTATTTATGCTCAACCATCCTCGCCGGTGGCGTTGAATGGCAGTGCGACTTTTGTCGTAAAATTCAGTCCAATCGGTACTGGAACAAAAATTGCTACGATAAGCATAGCCAGTGATGACCCTGATAAAAACCCTTATACTTTTACAGTGATAGGAACCGGAGCCAACATCGTAGCCGAGACATTAGCTCTTAATACCTGGACTCAAGGTAATATTGACGCCTCCGGGGATGTAAAAGTTTATTGCTTCAGCACCATCCCCGGGAAAAGTTACATGATATATTGGGACGATAGTTATCAAGGATCAAGCACCTATTCGTGTGACATTAAGGTATCCGCTTATCGATTGAATTTTTCCACCGCATACTTTAGCAGTATTGACTCCGGTTATACGACACCGAAGACCATTACAGCCCAGGAAACAATGGTTTATATTAAAGTCGAAGGATATTCTTCAAACTCGACCGGGAGCTACGCGCTTAAAGTTGTGGAAGTAAATTAAGAATGTTTTATAAGATTGATACTTATGATCCGAACCATACTATAGATTAAAGCCTTATAAAAGAATAGTATATAAAAAAATTGAATCAATTTCAATTTCAGAATTTGACACAGCGTATTCCAAAATGTTGTGTCACTTTTTTTGATGATTTTTATTAATCGATTATTCCATAGGCCGCTAATCTGCAAATGGCGTCTAAAGTCCAGCGGTCGCGCCATTCCATCACCGAAGCCGGACCGGGAGTTTTCTAGCTTATGGGCCATCCTCCGTCCGGTAGCGGGTTAATTTCTTTCTAAATGTTACCGAATTTGAAACAATAAGTGGTAAAATCTTCATTTATCCCGGTGATTTTATTCATCACAGTCATATTATTGCCTATTCAGAAGATTCTAGAAGCAGCGCAGAGTTAACCCGCATTCTGAAATATTTTTCCAATCAACATGATACAGCTTCTGTGATAAAATAGACTTCGAGTAAGACGTTTTCGAAATAGCAATATAAGCAGCACAAACGTTTTACTAATGGAAATTATTCTATAGAAGAGCAGGTGACAATATTTGGCGCAAAAAAGGCCATTATTTGTAATGATGGTGGTTGTTTTATTCCTGGCCGCTTTATTTGGCGTGAAAACCATTGCCGACGCGTTAAGGAAAGAAAAGGCCTACCAATTAACGGTAAACGGCCGGAAGTGGTTTACTGTCGCCCGGAAAGACTCCCTGGAGAATATGCTGGATGAGTATCAAAAGCAATACCTCGCGAATATTGACAAAAATGCCCGGATTAAGAGGATTTCCTTTTCACAAAGGGTTAAGATTACCGAAGTGGTAGTTGATCGGGACGAAATAGGCACTTTGGAAGCGGCCAAAGAAAAGATTTATGCTGTTGAAGATGAAGCAGTAGCGATCGAAGTCAAACAAGGCGATAATTTTTGGAATCTTGCCAAAGCTAACGATATTACAGTAAAAGATCTGGAAATATTTAATCCTGATATGGATCCGGATAAAATATTTCCCGGGGATAAACTGGTGGTTAAGCCGTTTAACCCCGTTTTGGATGTCGTCATTGAACTGGAAAATACGGTTGTAGAATCAGTGCCTTTTAAGGTCGAATACCGCAACGATAATACCCTCTATAAAAATCAGAAAAAGATTCTGAAAGAAGGTATCGAAGGCCAAAAGGAGGTTAGTTATAACATAACTCTTCTTAATGGCTATCAAAGGTCACTGAAAGTAAAGAATGAAAGAATGATAAAAGAGGCGGTCAACGCCATCGTTCAAATCGGGACTCGAAAGACGGTATTCAAGGGCGGGAGAGTGAATTACGGAGTAGTTAGCGGCAAAAGGATATCAAGTTTGTACGGTTACCGGATTCATCCAATTACGGGGCGGAGACGTTTTCATGATGGACTGGATATAGCGGCGGCGTATGGTAACGGAGTATATGCATACACTGACGGCAGAGTTGTTGCAAGCGGGTGGAATGGAGGGTATGGCTTATGTGTTTTAATTGATCACGGCAATGGTTTACAAACCCGATACGCCCACTTATCGAAGATCTACGTAAGTGTTGGACAAAAGGTTAGTACCGCGGCTAAAATCGGAGCAGTCGGCTCTTCAGGCAGCAGTACCGGTCCCCACCTTCATTTTGAAGTGATTAAAAACGGCCGGACCCAGAATCCATTGAATTATCTCTAGTAGAGTGTCAATTCTTAATCTATAGTACTAAGATTTTAAAATGCGCTCTACTTCCGTACTTTGTCATTACAATTTCTCAAAGTTTTAGTGTTGACAAAGTACTACTATAGCGCTTCAAAATAATATATCAAATAGAAACGCGCTATACTTTTAGACTTCAACTTGACTTTAATATCCTTTTATTATATCATTTTATGTGACTAATAGGATGGATGTTAGAATTTGAGGAAGGAATAATGGAAGAAAACTCTAGTAATTTACGGATAAGGCATTACACCACTCTTTTGCTGGTGTATATGGTTATGGATAAAGGGTAATGCCAAGCTAAAAGACTTTCGTGGCCTCCGGGCTGTGCAAGGTCTTTTTTTATGAAAGGGGAGCAAGTATCTCATGGATCCGGATGGTAGTCTATTGTCGCAACTGCTATTTTTACTGGTTTTGATTGGCATTAATGCGTTTTTTGCCGCTTCCGAAATCGCGATAATATCGATTAATACTCAGAAAATAAAGAAACAGGCGGAGGAGGGGGATAAGAAAGCGCGATTATTACAGAGCCTGGTCAGTGAACCCAGTAAATTTCTAGCCACGATCCAGGTTGGGGTCACTTTGGCCGGATTATTGGCTTCAGCCATAGCTGCGAAAAGCTTTGCCGATAATTTTTCCCGTTGGCTTCAGTCCTTCGGTCTGGCCCTTGATGAAACTGTAGTCACATTGATTGCAGTAATCATCATCACTTTGGTTCTTTCATATTTTCAATTGGTGCTGGGAGAATTGGTGCCCAAACGCCTTGCCATGCAGAAACCCGAACAAATATCCCGCTTTGCCGTTGCGCCCATCTGCTTTCTCGCCAAAATCTCCGCTCCATTCGTTAGGTTTTTAAGTTTTTCCACCAATTTGGTAATTAAGCTTTTCGGCGGGAATCCCGCTTTACACGAAGAAAGAATCTCCGAAGAAGAGATCCGTTTGATGGTTGAGGTGGGTCAGGAAAAAGGGGTTATTCAGACCGCTGAGAAAGAAATGATCAACAATATCTTTGAGTTCGATAATACCACGATTTCGGAAGTGATGACCCACCGGACCGATGTAATCGCGTTACCGCTGGATGCCGGTTTGGATGAGGTCAGTAAAATATTGATCACCGAAAAGTTTTCGCGGATACCGGTATATGACGAGACCATCGATCATATCGTCGGCATTCTCCATGTTCAGGATATGATCCCGGTATTGAGAGATAACGGTAAAACCAATTTTTCGCTAAAAAAAATCATCCGGAATGCTTATATTGTCCCTTCGTCCAAAAAAACCGACGAACTCTTGAAGGAGTTGCAGAAAAACAAGACCCATATGGCGGTGGTAATTGATGAATACGGTGGAACCGCCGGAATCGTCACCATTGAGGACTTGCTTGAGGAGATCGTCGGCAATATCCTTGATGAACACGATGAAGAAATTAAGGAAATCGAACGGATCGACAACCGCACTTTCATCGTGGAAGGAATCGTCGGACTGGGGGTTGTCAATGAATTGCTGGAAATAGAACTGCCGGAAGGGGACTATGATACCTTGGGCGGTTTTGTCATTGCCCAATTGGACCGGATTCCCGGGGAAGACGAAAGGCCTGTGGTGGAATATGACAATATCGTCTTTCAAGTGGAAGCGGTAGAGGAGCGCAGGATAGCCAAAGTAAAAATTATCAAGCCATAATAACTCAGTTAACTTGATAACTGATAACCAATAGCCGCTTTTCAAGGAGGATAGCTATGGTAAGCCAAGTGGTGATTCGAAAGGCTTTGCCCGAAGATATCGGCCAGCTCACCGGTTTACTAAACATTTTGTTTTCCATAGAGGCCGATTTTTCCCCGGATGAGAGCAAACAACGCCGGGGTTTGGAATTGATGCTGGCGGATCCGGAGCAGCGCTGTGCGCTGGTGGCTGAATATCAGGGGGAGATCATCGGAATGTGTACCGCCCAGCTTTTGATTTCCACGGCGGAGGGCGGAAAGGCGGCATTGATCGAGGATGTTGTCGTTACAGAACGTTTTCGGGATAATGGCATAGGGCAAGAACTTATGTCGGCAATTGAAGAATGGGCTAACAACCAGGATGTCAAGAGATTGGAGCTGCTGGCGGATCGTGCCAATACCCCGGCTTTGGAATTTTACCGGAAAAATAATTGGCACCAAACGCAACTGGTATGTTTTCATAAAAAATAAGATCAAATAAGTCAAACAATCTGTAATCCATAATATCATGCCGCTAAGCCTTGGGAAGCTTTCAAAGTCCCAAGGTTTTTTCTTTTCCAGGAGCTTAAAAACCAATTCAATGTTAACAATGTGTTAGCCAGAAACAAATTGTTAATCTTTGATGTAAGTTATATGTTATATTTATGTCTTGACTGATGACGTAATTTAAGTTATATTATAAAAAAGCTCACATTAATATTACGTATAGTTTACAAAAAAGGAGCTGGGACTTATGCGAAAAATTGCAATTTATGGCAAAGGCGGTATTGGAAAATCCACTACGACTCAAAATACGGTAGCCGGATTGGCTGAAGCCGGGAAAAAGGTAATGGTGGTAGGGTGCGATCCGAAAGCGGATTCAACTCGATTATTGCTTGGTGGTTTGGCTCAAAAGTCGGTTCTTGATACTTTACGGGAGGAAGGAGAGGATGTGGATCTGGACGATGTGCTCCGGGAAGGATTCGCCCAGACCCGATGCGTAGAATCCGGAGGACCCGAACCGGGTGTGGGCTGCGCGGGCCGCGGGATTATCACCTCCATTAATCTGCTGGAGCAACTGGGCGCTTATGAGGAAGAGAAAAATCTGGATTACGTATTTTATGATGTTTTGGGAGATGTTGTTTGCGGCGGATTTGCAATGCCCATTCGTGAAGGGAAAGCCCAGGAAATTTATATTGTAGTCTCCGGGGAAATGATGGCCATGTATGCCGCGAACAACATTTGTAAGGGTATTGTGAAGTTCGCCGAAGCCGGCGGGGTTCGGTTGGGCGGCTTAATCTGCAACAGCCGCCGGGTGGATAATGAAGAGGAAATGATTAAGGCTTTGGCCGGTAGATTGGGAACTCAAATGATCTATTTCGTACCGCGCGATAATATGGTTCAAAAAGCGGAGATCAATCGCAAAACAGTGATTGACTTTGAACCGGCTCATCCGCAGGCTGATCATTACCGGAATTTAGCGAAGCGGATCGATGAAAATGATATGTTTGTGATTCCAAAACCATTATCCATTGATGCGTTGGAAAAGTTACTTATTGAATACGGAATTGCGAATTAATCCAAAAATGGACGGGGGGGGATTAAGATGCTGATGGTTAAAGCGATTGTCCGGCCGGAGAAGTGCGATAACGTATTATCCGCTTTAATGGATGCCGGTTTTCCCGCAGTAACCAAAATAGCGGTATTCGGACGGGGCAAACAAAGGGGTTTAAAGGTCGGTGAGATTCATTACGATGAATTGCCCAAAGAGTTATTGATAATGGTTATCCCGGATCAAGACAAGGAGTTTGTGATCAATACGATACTGGAAACCGCCCGCACCGGGGAAAAAGGTTCCTTCGGAGACGGCAAGATATTTGTTACCCCGGTGGAAGAGGTCTATACGATTAGCTCCGGCGTTAAAGAAGTGTAATCAGGAATACGGAAGGAGATAAACCATATGAAAGAAATAATGGCCATAATCCGTATCAACATGATGAATAAAACGAAAAAAGCTCTAGCTGACGCCGGTATTCCATCATTCACCGCCACCGGGAACGTGGCAGGACGCGGCAAAGGGAAGGTGGATTTTAAGATACTTCAGGGGGCCGAGGCGGGTTACGAAGAAGCGATTTCGCAACTCGGGATAGGACCCCGGCTAGTACCAAAGCGGCTTTTAATAGTGGCTGTACCTGATAAATTAGTTCAAACAGTGGTTCAAACAATTATCGAAACAAATCAAACCGGTCAATCAGGTGATGGCAAGATATTTGTCAGTCCCTTGCTGGAAGCGACCAGGGTCCGTACCGGAGAAACCGGCGATCAGGTATTGGATGAATAACGGAGGTGAGCAAGATGTTGAGAAAAAAGCCCGAGCCTCAGGAAGTTAAGGATGAACTATTACAGAACTATCCGCCTAAAGTTGCCCGGAAGAGGGCCAAACATATCGTTTTGAATGATCCGGATCCTGAGGTCATGCCGCAGGTTGAAGCCAATGTAAGAACCATTCCGGGAATTATAACGCAGCGCGGTTGTACTTATGCGGGCTGTAAGGGAGTGGTTTTAGGTCCTACCCGGGATATTTTAAATATCACCCACGGACCCATTGGGTGCGGTTTTTATAGTTGGCTGACCCGCCGCAATCAAACCAAGCCTGAAAGTGACGCAGAAGCCAATTTGATGACTTATTGTTTTTCTACCGATATGCAAGATGAAAATATCGTATTCGGCGGCGAGAAAAAGTTAAAACAGGCCGTCCGGGAAGCTTATGAAATTTTTAAACCAAAAGCCATCGGTATCTTTGCGACGTGTCCCGTGGGATTGATTGGTGATGATGTCCATGCGGTGGCTCGGGAAATGAAAGAAGAACTTGGAATTAACGTCTTCGGTTTCAGTTGTGAGGGGTATAAAGGGGTCAGCCAGTCAGCCGGCCATCATATTGCCAACAACCAGCTTTTTAAGCATGTAGTAGGACTGGATGATACCCAGCATTCGGAGAAATATAAAATTAATCTCCTGGGTGAATACAATATCGGCGGCGATGCGTTTGAACTGGAAAGTCTTTTGGAACGCGCCGGCATCAAACTTGTCGCCACTTTTAGCGGCAATTCCACTTATGGCAAATTTGCCAACTCGCATACCGCCGATTTGAATGCGGTCATGTGCCACCGCTCCATTAACTACGTTGCGGAAATGATGGAGACTAAATATGGGATCCCATGGATCAAAGTGAACTTTATCGGCGCCGAAAGCTCAGCCAAGTCCCTGCGGAAAATTGCCGCCTATTTTGAGGACCCGGATTTGATGGCCAAAGTAGAGGAGATTATTGCCGCGGAAATGGCGGAAGTAAAAAAAGTACAGGATGATGTCCGTTCCCGTTGCCAGGGTAAAACGGCAATGTTATTCGTGGGCGGTTCCCGTGCCCATCATTACCAGGATTTGTTTCGGGAGATCGGCATGACGACAGTTGCGGCTGGTTATGAGTTTGCTCACCGGGATGACTATGAAGGCCGCCGGGTTATGCCCACGATTAAAGTGGATGCCGACAGCCGCAATATTGAGGAACTCGAGGTTGAGCCGGATACTACCCGTTTCCGGCCGCGCAAGAATGAGAGTGAACTCAAATCCCTCCAGGAAAAGGGCTATCGTTTTAAAGATTATGACGGAATGATGCCGGAGATGGAGTCAAAAGTTTTGGTCATTGATGATATCACCCATTATGAAACGGAAAAACTGATTGAAATCTATAAACCGGCGGTATTTTGTGCTGGAATCAAAGAGAAATTCGCCATTCAAAAGCTGGGAATCCCCTGTAAACAACTTCATAGTTATGATTATGGCGGGCCTTACGCCGGATTTAAAGGGGCCATCAACTTTTATAAGGATATTGACCGGATGGTGAACACTAAAATCTGGCAACTCATTGAAGCGCCGTGGCAAAAGAACCCTGAATTGATTGCTATGTATGTTAGTAACTACTAGTTATTGGCTAAGGAGTGAGAACCATGTTGTTACGCCATACAACGAAAGAGATTAAGGAACGAGAGGCTTTAACGGTGAATCCAGCCAAGACTTGCCAACCAATCGGGGCAATGTATGCCGCACTAGGGATCCATGGCTGCTTACCACACAGCCATGGATCGCAAGGCTGTTGTTCCTATCACCGGAGTACCTTGACCCGGCATTACAAAGAACCGGTCATGGCCGGAACCAGTTCGTTCACGGAAGGCTCCTCGGTTTTCGGGGGGCAGGCCAATCTGTTGGAGGCCATTGGTAATATTTTCAGCATCTATCATCCGGATGTAATTGCGGTTCACACGACTTGTTTGTCGGAAACCATCGGGGATGATATACCGCAGATAGTTTCCAAGGCGAAAGAAGATGGAAAAATTCCCGCCGGAAAATACGTCATTCATACGAATACGCCAAGTTACGTTGGTTCTCATGTGACAGGCTTCGCCAACATGACCCGCAGTATGGTGGAGTATTTTTCCGCAAACACCGGAGTGAAAAAGAATCAAGTTAATGTTATACCCGGATGGGTAGAACCTTCGGATATGCGTGAAATTAAAAGGTTAGCCAAGGAGTTGGGCGTAAAGATCGTTTTATTCCCGGATACCTCGGATGTTCTGGATGCTCCCCAAACCGGCCGGCATCAATTTTATCCCAAGGGGGGCGTGACCATTCCGGAATTAATAAGCACCGGGGATAGTCTGGCAACCATTGCCCTCGGCCGGTTTGCTTCTACTTCGGCAGCGGAAGCCCTGGATGCGAAATGCAAAGTTCCGTGCGAAATCTTGGATTTGCCCATTGGCCTGGAGGCTACCGACCGGTTCATCGATACGCTGCGTACAGTGGCCGGTGTGAATGTCCCGGATTCCATCACGGAGGAACGGGGGCGGTTGGTGGATGTCATTACCGATATGGAACAGTATTTCTATAATAAAAAAGTAGCCCTGTTTGGGGATCCGGATCAATTGATTGCCCTGACCGAGTTTCTGGTCACCTTGGATATGCAGCCGGTTCATATTGTGACGGGAACTCAAGGTAAGCGTTTCGAGGAGCGGATCAGGAAAATCCTGAAAAGCAAGGTTCCCAACGCCAATGTGCGGCAGTCCGGCGATATGTTTCTACTGCATCAATGGATCAAAAATGAACCGGTGGACCTGTTGATTGGAAATACTTATGGCAAATATATCTCCAAAGATGATGATATACCGTTTATCCGCTTTGGATTCCCCATTCTGGACCGGGTAGGGCATTCATATTTTCCGACGGTTGGATATCAGGGCGGAATAAGACTTTTGGAGAAGATTTTAGATGCTGTGCTGGAACGTCAGGATCGGGATGCCGGCGATACCAATATCGAACTGGTGATGTAATCAGCCATTTTTATTGCAAAGGAGTGAGTTCGTTGGCTATATTGGAACAAAGGCAAAAACAGGTCTATACAAAAGGTCAGTCTGTGTTTGAAATGGAATGCAACAAACCGAGTTTAGCGGGTTCAGTCAGCCAACGGGCTTGCGTCTTTTGTGGTTCCCGGGTTGTTTTGTACCCGATAGCCGACGCAGTACATCTGGTTCATGGACCCATTGGGTGCGCCGCTTATACTTGGGATATCCGGGGAGCCCTTTCATCCGGTCCGGAGCTCCATCGTTTGAGTTTTTCCACGGATTTACAAGAGCTGGATGTGATCAACGGCGGTGAACAGAAGTTATACTGCGCCTTATCGGAACTCATCGACCGTTATCATCCCAATGCCGCATTTGTGTATTCTACTTGCATCATTGGAGTCATCGGCGATGACGTGGCCGCTGTCTGTAAAAAAGTGAGTTTGGAAAAAGGGATTCCGGTGTTGCCGGTAGATTCCGAGGGTTTTAAAGGGACCAAAAAGGATGGCTACCGGGCAGCCTGTAGCGCCTTATTTAAACTTACCGGGCAAATCCCGGTTGATAATATGTCCCAATACAGTATGAACATTATGGGCGAGTTTAATATCGCCGGTGAAACATGGCTGATTCGTTCCTATTATGAGAATATGGGCATTCAAGTAGTGTCTTGTTTAACGGGGGATACCCGGATTGATGACATACAGCGTTCTCATGGAGCTGCTTTAAATGTGGTGCAATGTTCCGGTTCCATGGTGTATTTGGCCAAAATGTTTGAGGAACATTACGGTACACCTTATCTTAGGGTCGCCTATTTCGGGATCGAAGATATGTCCGAAGCCCTGTACAGTGTGGCCAAATTTTTTAAAGATCCTGAGATTATGAGGCGAGCCCGGGAATTGGTCCGGGAAGAAGTAGAAGTGATCTATCCGAAGCTGCTGGAATATCAGCAAAAATTAACCGGAAAAAGGGCCGCCGTGTATGTGGGGGGAGCGTTTAAAGCATTTGCTCTCGTCAGAGCATTAAGGCTTTTGGGAATGAAGGTTGTGATGGTTGGTTCGCAGACCGGGAATAAAGATGACTATCAACAGTTACGTAACATATGTGATGAAGGAACGATTATTGTTGACGACTCCAATCCATTGGAATTATCCGCGTTTTTACGGGAACAAGAAGTGGATCTCTTTATCGGCGGGGTCAAGGAACGGCCATTGGCCTACAAATTAGGAATTGGGTTCTGCGACCATAACCACGAACGGAAAAAACCATTGGCCGGATTTGCCGGAATGCTGAATTTCGCGGCAGAGATATACTCTTCGGTCCATAGCCCGGTCTGGAGACTGTCGCCTTATCGTCAAAAATCAAACCAGGATGCAGCGGATAAAACGGATTTCCAGGATTCAAAGGCTTGTGTTTTTGACAGCCCAACCGGCTTTAGCCGGGTTTATAAAAATGCCTAACCGTGTCGTGTCCCCAGGGGCGCGTTGCGGCGGAGATAAAACACTATCAACAATCTTTTACGATAGAGCCAAAACATGGCAACTCTTTTAGACATTTATTTTACCGGCTTTACCTGGGGAGGTGTTCAGATGGCCAATTGTGATGAAGCCTTAAAAAATGCATCGGTAGTAACCACTAACGCTTGCAAGCTGTGTACGCCTTTAGGGGCTTGCATTGCCATAAGGGGTATCGAAGGGGCTATGCCCATGCTGCACGGTTCACAAGGTTGCGCCACGTATATGCGGCGTTATGTTATCAGCCATTTCAGGGAACCGATCGACATTGCTTCTTCTAACTTCACCGAAAACACCACCATTTTTGGCGGCAAGGGAAATCTCGCTACCGGATTAAATAATGTCATAGCCCAATATAACCCCGATCTGATTGGCGTAGCGACAACTTGTTTAAGTGAAACCATCGGGGAGGATCTTCCGTCCCTGATCAAGCAATATCAAACGGAAACGGAGGCCCAGAAACAACCGTTCATCATTCCGATATCAACGCCCAGCTACCGGGGTACTCATATCAACGGGTTTCAGACTGCGGTACGGGCGGTAGTTGCAGGATTAGCCAAAGAGGATTTACCGCAAAAACAACTGAATATTCTGCCGGGACTGGTTTCGCCCGCAGATATTTATTATATAAAAGAAATACTGGCCGAATACGGTCTGAAATATGCGCTCCTTCCCGATTATTCAGAAACACTCGACGGGCCCACCTGGGATGAATACCAGTCAATTCCCGCCGGAGGTACACCGATTGCAGCCATCCAAAGTATGGGTTCTGCGGTTGGAACTTTAGAGTTCGGACGGACCCTGGACTCCGGGCAAACCGCCGGCGGTTTGCTGCAGGAACGATTTAAAGTACCTAATTACCTGTTAGGCATGCCCATTGGAGTCCGGGGAACAGATCAGTTTTTTGAAGTATTGAAAACCATTACCCGGCAGGATATGCCCAATAAATACCGCTACGAGCGGGGACGGTTAATTGATGCGTATATTGACGGACACAAGTACGTTTTTGAGAAAAAAGCCGTGGTTTATGGCGAGGAAGATCTGGTAGCCGGGTTGGCCGGGTTTTTGGCGGAGGTTGGAATCATTCCGGTGCTATGCGCTTCCGGCGGCAAGAGTGGACGGCTCTCCCAGGCCATCCGGGAAGCAGCTCCGGAAATAGCGGATCAAGTCATGGTCCAGGAAGGAATTGACTTTATGGAGATTGCGGAAGAGACGGAGCGGCTGGGTGCGGATCTTTTAATCGGCAATAGTAAAGGGTATCAGATTGCCCGCAGCTTAAAAATTCCTTTAATACGGGTTGGTTTTCCCATCCATGACCGTTTTGGCGGGCAGCGACTGTTGCATTTGGGTTATCGCGGGACCGGAGAATTGTTTGACCGGATTGTCAATGCCATATTGGCTCATCGCCAGGAAGCTTCGCCGGTTGGTTACAGCTATTTGTAAATTATACTAAGCCTATTATAATGAGGATGATTGTGATGACCTTGAATATATTCAATCACCCCTGCTTTCATAAGGACGTCCGGCACCAGTTTGGACGGGTCCATCTGCCGGTGGCGCCAAAGTGCAATATTCAATGCAATTATTGCAACCGTAAATACAATTGCGCCAATGAGAACCGGCCTGGCGTCACCGTAGCCACCTTAAGTCCCCAGCAGGCGTTATCATACCTGGAAGAAGTTGTAAATAAAGATCCGCGAATCACGGTAGCCGGCATTGCCGGACCGGGAGACCCTTTCGCCAATCCGCTGGAGACCGTGAAAACCTTGGAGCTGGTTAGGGAACGGTTTCCGGAAATGTTATTATGCGTTTCCACCAACGGACTGAATATCGCGCCATATATCAATGCGCTGGCGGATTTAAAGGTCAGTCATGTCACCATTACCATCAATGCTGTTAATCCGGATCTGGGTATGCAAATTTATGCCTGGGTCCGTGACGGGAAACTGATTTATCGGGGCCGGGCGGCGGCAGAGTTGTTGTTGGAAAGACAGTTGCAAGCGGTCTCCTTATTAAAACAAGCCGGAATCATCGTCAAAATAAATTCCATCATCATTCCGGGTATTAATGACGAACATTTTGCAAGTATAGCACAAAAAGCAGCCGAACTGGGTGCGGACTTGTTTAATTGTATCCCGTTGCTTCCTACTGCGGATACGGTATTTCATGATGTTCCCGAACCATCGCCGGAGACAATTAGGGAAATTAGGCAGCGGATCAAAAAATACTTGCCGCAGATGGAGCATTGCAACCGTTGCCGGGCGGATGCGGTGGGATTGCTGGGAGAGGCTCCGGTTGAGGAGTTCCGGCGTATGTTGCACCAAAGTTCCCGGTTGACCACAAATCCTGATAATGACCGCCCGTATGTGGCGGTTGCAAGTCAGGAGGGGGTTTTGGTTAACCAGCATTTGGGCGAAGCTTCCCGTTTGTTGATCTTTGCAAAGACCGATACCGGAATCCGGTTGGTGGAAACACGGAAAACCCCGGAGCCGGGGACCGGGAAACAGCGTTGGATCCAGCTGGCGGGAATTATTAAGGATTGTTGCATCCTTTTGGTAAACGGTATCGGAACGAGTCCCCGGGAGGTTCTGGAGTATGAAGGAATCACCATTTTTGTAACCCAGGGATTAATCGCCGAAGAATTACGATCGATTTTTGAGGGCAGGAACCCGCAAAGGATCATTCGCCGGAAACCCGGGTGTGGTGGGTGTTCCGGAGGTGGTTTGGGTTGCGGTTAATATTATAAAAGGTTAAGGGGGAAGCATCATGGAAAAGCCGAAACATCACATTTTTGTTTGTTCCAGTTCCCGGGTAAGCGGAGAACCAAAGGGTTTCTGTAACAAAAACGCCGCCGGCCTCATTCAATATCTGCAATCGGAGCTTAATGACCGGGATCTGGAGAATGTCGTGGTCACCAATACCGGATGTCTGAAAGCGTGCGATCGCGGTCCGGTAATGGTTATTTATCCGGAAGGGTATTGGTACGGCGGTTTGAATGAAGATGTCATTGATGAGATTCTGGATGCTTTGGAATCAGGAAAACCGGCGGAGGAATATCTTTTAAAATAAGGTTATTAGTGATTAGTTTTCTAGTTGTCTAGTTATCAAAAGAACTATGGAACTTGAAAACTACTGGCATGCGATATGCGCTTTGGGCGGTTTGGAGGTGAAGCCATGTCCCTTGGGTATAATACGAATCCGGTTTGGTTGATAGATAGCACTCTTCGAGAAGGAGAGCAAGCTCCGGGAGTTGTTTTTGCCTTGGATGAAAAGATTGCCATTGCCAAACTCCTTGCCGGATTGGGAGTTCCTGAGCTTGAGGCCGGAATCCCGGCGATGGGGACTGCGGCCATGGAGGAGATTCGCGCTATTGCCGCGTTGAATTTGGACTGCCGTTTGACCTGCTGGTGCCGGGCTAAAATCAAAGATATCGATATGGCCTTGAAGTGCGGCGCCACCGGGGTCCATATCGCTTTTCCGGTTTCTCCCGTTCTCTTGAAGGCGATGAATAAAAATACCGTATGGGTTCTCGAGAGTTTACAGGAGATATTGGCTTATGCCCGGCCGCGTTGCCAGTTTCTTTCGGTGGGCGCTCAAGACGCTTCCAGAACCGATCTTCGTTTTTTAGTCCGTTTCGCAGCCCTAGCCACCGAATATGGGGCTGAGCGGGTTCGTATTGCAGATACCGTAGGAGTTCTAACTCCCCGGCAAATCACTTTTATATTTCAACATCTTTGTACCGCATTACCAGCGGTTGACTTTGAGTTTCACGGGCATAATGATTTGGGAATGGCTACCGCCAATACGGTTACGGCCATTGATGCCGGCGCCCGGAGCGCAAGTGTAACGGTGAACGGTATTGGTGAGCGGGCTGGAAACGCAGCCTTGGAAGAAGTCATCATGGCTTTAAAAGTTGTAAAGCGGCAACTTAATGGGATGGATACGAAGAGCCTGGCCGAACTCAGTGAAACGGTGGCCCTGGCTTCCGGACGGCCGATTCCGGTGAACAAGCCAGTGACCGGCAGCGCAGTTTTTCAACATGAATCGGGAATTCATTGCCAGAGTCTCCTGGTGGACCGGTCTACCTATGAACCTTTCCCGGCGGCCGAAATCGGCCGGACTGTACCGGAATTAGTGTTTGGAAAACATTCAGGCACTTCATCGCTGCAATATCTTTTGGCCAAACTGAGGCTGCCGGCTGATGCGTCACAGATCAAAATACTCCTGGAACAACTACGCCAGTTGGCGATTCAACAAAAACGGGCTTGTTCCGTTGATGAAGTTAGAAATCTTTATGACGGAATAATAAAGATATGAAAAATCCCTTGATTTATCAAGGGATTTTTCATACTGCAAAGTAATGACGGCCGATTTTTTGGACAACCGGGCGGGACCAAATCCAGCGGGATGTTGTTTTTCCAGGATTATAAAAATATACCGCTCCATTGGTAGGATCCCATCCGGATACAGCCAGTTGCGCGGCCTTGATTGCCTGCTGGTTCGGTGTCATCCAGATTTGGCCGTCCCGTACCGTACAGAATTCTCCCCGTTTGAAAATGATTTGCGATAGTGTTTTGGGAAAACGCGCATCATGTAGCCGGTTGAGCAAGACCGCCCCGACCGCTACCTGTCCTTCCAGCGGCTCCCCCCTTGCTTCAGCATGAATGACTCGTGCTAAAAGATAGGTATCTATTCCAGTTTGAGCATTCAGGTTGATTTCTGGAGCCGGTTGTTTGGCTTGCACATTCTCACTGATAGTTTTGATATTTTTGTTTTCAAAATCAGCGGCCAAAGTTGTCTCCGCTGGTTTTGTTTTTGCGATAGCCGGTTTCGTTGCTACGATTTTCTTTATCGGACGGGGAGGTAACGCTGCCGTTTTCTGCGTAGCGGTTGTTAACGTAAAACAACTGATGGGAAGCGATAAAGTTAGTCCCGCAAGCATAATACCGGAAACCCATTTACTTGTTTTATGACTTCGAATTAAAGTAAGCATACGTATCCCTCCTTTACATAAAAAGTATACCATAAAATTGGGAAGGGGCCTATTGGTATATCTTGGTGGTTGAATATATATTACATATACGAAACGAAGATATGAAAGAATAATTTAAAAAATTGAAGGTATTGATCCTTACCTGTGGAATAATTTATATAATTCTGTGCAAAAAACTATACGTATGCAAAAAAACTGGGATTCATTTTTGAAACCCGGTTTTTATTTCCTTGGCAAATGTTCTTAATTGTAATTGTTACGTTACTTGAGAATGTTTTACAAGTTTGTGCGGATTCTTAAAGTTCTTTCAGTTCGGAAAGGAGTCAATCCATGCTATTACCCACGGACTTTAATTCCATGAATAATATTGGCCAAACCCGGCTGATCAATGAGATTTTGGAAATGAATAAGGAGTCACGAGAATTCAACCTGGTACTTACTCCCCGGGATGCAGCCAGTATACTTGAGGCAAGAAACGAGTTTCTGCAGCAGCTTGCCCGGATTGAGATGAGTATTGATGTATCAAAATCACTTATCCGAAATTTTTGTAATTCATCCTTTATAACGCCCGAGGATTATGTAGCTACTTTGATTGAGCTGCATGAAATCTTTTATCATATAAAAAACGAGACGGATGATAAGATCGGGGATAACGAACTGATACGAGTCATGAAGGATTATTTTGAGAATTCCTGCGGCGGTTCCTTGGAACTCCTGAAGAGCATGCTCGCTTCCTATAGCGAGGAATTCAGAAAAACGACTGTCGTGCATACTTTGCTAAAGGAGGACCAGAATGGAGATTTCAAAAAATCCGGAAACAAACCGAATGAGTAAGAAAATTCATAAAAATACCAAGGAATCAAAAGGCGAACCATTTACTTTGGCTCTTATTAAAGCAGGATTGCGCGCCGGGCGTGTCAGCAAAGAAGAAGTCGAATACTTTCAGTTGCAAATCATGGATATTTTAAAGGATTTAATTCTGCGATACACTAAGGGCGAGAGTACTTCCGTCAAAGTTGATACAGCGGCGGACATTTTAAATTCAATTATTTACTCGATAGACGCCGGACTGCAAAGTATAAATGATCCGGATGCAGCTTTTCAGATTATCAAAAACGGCGCTGTGTGGCAGGTATATGATAAGGGGCTTGCTTTGGTGAAAGCCTGTTTTGAAGAGAGTAAAACACTTTATCGTAACTTACGGAAAAGCAGGTTGAGGGTAGGGCTTGAGGCTTATGATTTAACTATTGATGAGGGATTAGCCATATTCTTTGACAAATACGGTCCGGTTTTTGAAGCTCATCATACAATGGCATCTATAGATTATCCACTGTTGTTTGATGATATGAGTATCCAGGGTGTATTTTATTTTAAAAGATATATTGAAACCTTATCCATGGAGAATCGGTTTTGTAAAATGGTCCCGGAGGAAGAGATTAAGAAAGTATTAATGGCTCACGGCAGGATTCATCAAATGGATTACACCAAAATTTTAATCAATATCTTTGAACTTGTTTTAAGTGCTGTATTTTTTGCGGTGCTTTCCGAAGAGAATCCGGTGACTCTGGTAATGTCGGATATGAAGTATCGGGTTTTGGCCACGAAATTAAACAGCTTAAGTTCTGTCCAACTTGATATGATCATTGATGAAGGTCTAAATATGGTGATGCATGCTATGGGAATCAATGAGAAGGAGCTTTCCGATTATATCCGAAAGTATAAAGATACGCTTAAAACAAGATTGGCATCGGCTTTGGCAACAGATAGCTTAAAAAACTTTGTTTTGATGGAAGATGAACCGTTATTCGGCAAAATAAAAACTATTTTTACGGATGGAGAGCGAATGAGCGATGTAAACTTCCAAAAACTGATCGGGAGACTTATCAAGGAGCTTGATATCACTGCCAAAGCCTCTCTGATTAAATCAGAGGTTCATTCCTTGGAAGATTTCATCGATATTTTGGAGGGTAGTTGTCTCTTTGGATCAGAATACTTCTACCTGTTCTCACAATTAAGCGATCCGGAATTGGCGCTTCTGGCCGAGGTCGTATTTTCCGATGAAATGAGGAACGGACCCATAGATTTGTCAAAAAGCATATCCTGTAAAATTCTAACAAGTATGGAATGGCAGGATCAGTTCATAAAATTTCTAGCCGGCGCCCGGTATTGCCAAGTATAAGCTCTGGATGAATGCTTTTACAGCTTATCTTTGGGATTATACGTCTGCATTTAATTGAATCAGGCAGGGGCAAACATATCTGGAAGAAACGCAGTCAATCTCGAAAAAAAACTGCGTTTTTTTATTTATGGAACTCGTGTTAACACAAAAAATGGTTACCCTGGTGCCGCCGGGCGAATATCCTATTGGTAATAAGTCATAACGTCCAGGAAGGCTAGAGGTGTTATTACTGGAAAACATCATCGAAGTGAATCATCTGGGTATGAAGTACCACTCGCTGAACGGGGAGATAACTGCCCTGCAACACATTGACTTTGCGGTAAAAAAGGGCGAATTCGTCTGTGTTGTGGGGCCTAGCGGCTGTGGAAAATCAACGCTGCTTTCAATGATTGCGGGGTTATTACCGCCAACTAGCGGTCAAATTTTGATTGAAGGCATACCTGTAACCGGCGCTTCTTCAAAAGTCGGTTATATGCTGCAAAAAGACTATCTTTTTGAATGGCGTACCATCTTGGAGAATATACTGCTGGGATTGGAGATCCGCAAGACGTTATCATCAAAATCCAGGACGTACGCCATAGAATTGTTGCGGACTTATGGGTTATATGACTTCGAGGATAAATACCCGCAGCAACTCTCCGGAGGAATGCGCCAACGGGCGGCGCTCATCCGGACCCTGGCGGTTCAGCCGGAAATTCTGCTTTTGGATGAAGCGTTTTCCGCTTTGGATTATCAGACCCGTCTTGTGGTTAGTGAGGATATCTACGGCATCATCAAACAGGAAAACAAGACGGCCATCCTCGTCACCCATGATATTGCGGAAAGCATCAGCATGGCGGACCGGGTGATTGTTTTATCACGGCGGCCGGCGGTAGTTAAAAACATTTATGAGATCCAGTTGACTTGTGAGAAGCGGACACCCATTTCTTCCCGTAATGCAGCCGAATTTAAGCTTTACTTCAACCAAATCTGGAAGGAGTTGGATGTCCATGTTTAGCGCCTCTAGCCCCAAAAATGTCACAGAGGAGGTATCTGCGGAACAAAAAGCGTATCTGGCCAAGATTAGGCTGAAGCGATCAGTTATTTTGTTAACCCAAGGTTCCATTATCGTTGTCTTTTTTATCTTATGGGAACTGTTGGCCGGATGGGGAATCATCGATGCTTTTTTAACCAGCCAACCTTCGCGAATTTATCGGACCATCATGAATTTATATCAAGAAGGGGTCCTTTTTGCGCATATCGGCATTACTTGTCTCGAGACGATTCTGGGTTTTTTGCTGGGAACAATACTCGGTACCATCATTGCCATGCTTTTGTGGTGGTCTGATTTTTTAGCGAAGGTATTTGAACCGTATTTGGTGGTTTTAAACAGTCTTCCCAAAATTGCGCTGGCGCCGATTTTTATCGTATGGATAGGCGCCGGTCCAAGTTCGATAATTGTCATGGCATTGGCCATTTCTCTCATCGTAACAATTATGGAAGTCTTGAACGGTTTCATTGCGGTTGACCCGGATAAGGTAAAACTGGTGCAAACCTTTGGCGCCAACAGATGGCAGACTTTTATAAAGGTAATTTTGCCTTCTTCGTTTCCGACCATTATTAACGCGCTGAAGATAAATGTCGGTTTATCCTGGGTCGGGGTGATTGTCGGCGAGTTTTTGGTTTCCAAAGCGGGGATCGGCTATCTTATTGTGTATGGAGGCCAGGTTTTTCAGCTTGATCTGGTCATGGCCAGTGTCCTGATACTTGCTGTTGCTGCTGCAGCCATGTACAAGGCGGTGGTCTATCTGGAGAAGTTTTTGGTGAAGTGGTAATAAAATTATAAAGGAGGATGGAAATGAAACGATATGTTCCATTAATGGTATTGATTCTTTGCCTCGGCATCATCATACCGGCCACGGGCAAAGAGAAGTTGGCCAGAGTCCGGCTCAATGAAGTAACCCATTCGGTGTTTTATGCCCCTCAGTATGCGGCGCTTAATTTGGGCTTTTTTAGGGCGGAAGGCCTGAACGTCGAATTAACCAATGGCCAGGGTACGGATAAAGTAATGACGGCATTGTTATCCGGTCAGGCGGATATCGGTTTCGGAGGTCCGGAAGCCACATTGTATGTGTATAATGAGGGGAAAATTGATTATCCGGTTGTCTTTGCTCAGGTAACCGACAGGGACGGGTCATTTTTAGTCGGACGGAAACCGGAACCGGACTTCAAGTGGGAAAACGTAAAGGGCAAAACCATTATCGGCGGGCGGAAAGGCGGCATGCCCGAGATGACCTTGGAATACGTGCTGAAGCAAAAAGGCCTGCAGCCCGGGAAAGATGTCGATGTAAACACCAGTATTCAATTTGCGCTGATGGCCCCGGCTTTTTTAAACGGCCAGGGAGATTATGTTGCCTTATTTGAACCGACGGCGTCCGTGCTTGAAAAAGAAGGCAGGGGATACATAGTGGCGTCCATCGGCAAAGACAGCGGCGCGGTATCCTATACTACGTATTTTGCCAAAAAAAGTTATTTGAAAAGGAACGCCCGGATCGTCCAAAAATTCACCAATGCGCTGTATAAAGGCCAGCTCTGGATAGCGAAGCACACTCCGCAAGAGATCGCCAAAGCCATCAAACCGTCGTTTCCGGACGCCGATGAAGAAATTTTGGCAGTAGTTGCGGCGCGATACAAAAGCCAGGGTACATGGAATACAGACCCGGTGTTAAAAGAAAAATCCTTTGAGTTGATGCAAAACATCATGAAAGGAGCAGGAGAGTTGAAACAATTCGTTCCTTATAAAAAAATTGCCGATACTTCCTTTGCTATGAAGGCCGTAAAAACGGTTAAATAAATTTGGATTGGATACTCCGGGATGAAAATGAAAGTTGCAACGGCCGTTAAGGCCGTTTATTTGTGTAAAACGAAAACCACCGGTTAAGCCTATGACTAAAAAAGGGACCATCCTTGTAAAAATAAATGTGGCTTTGTAAGAGAGGTATAGATTACAATTTGATTACAAAACAGAGAAGTTTTCTTTCCGGGCAGCTAGAGGGATTTTTCATCGAAGTTCATTTCCGGCAAAATCCGTTAAAATTCGACATGGAATAAGGAAAGATTATGGTAATCTATTTAGTAATTGT
>JARKQY010000025.1 GCA_029974635.1 Bacillota bacterium
AGATTGGCGGTTTCGCAGATGGCTATGAATGCCAGTAAGCGAGTTCGTCTGAGGCGGACGAGCCTTACGATGTGTGGTACCAGAGTTTAGGCAGCATTGGCAAAGGTCAATGTTATAACATCGTTAAGTCCATAACTTCAAGGGTTCGGGATGTACGGGATTTCTAACCATTTAATTATTTAACAATTAAAAAGAGGGTTACAAGGGGGCTAAAGCCCCTTTTCTGAAAATATTTCTCACATGGCACCATACTATGGTATTTAGTGATCACCTCTAATCAGTCTAAAATAAGCTGAGATTTCTTAAATCCCAAATAACGGAGGCCGGGTGATGAACAAACCAGCCGTGCTGCTGGAAGGAGACTCATTATTAATGGACGGTATCGCCGCGCTTTTGCAATCCGACGGCGGGTTGGAAGTGCGGCGGATCGGGAAAGCAAGCGACCGGCTACAGTTGCTGGCAATAGATCCGCCGGCAATCGTACTCTTTGATTTGGACCGGATCGAGGCGGGGCTGTTGCTGGAATTTCTGACGGGAAACCCGGGGCCGGCGCTGATCGGCCTCAGCCTGACCGGAAACAAGGTGCTCCTGCTCTCCCGGGAGTTGCGGACCGTCGCCACCGGTGAGGAGTTACAGGCGATCATCATGGAGCAATTGAGGAAAGAGAAATAATCTGAGCTTGCAATAATTTTCTTACCGGCCTTTTTATCAAAAAGTACAGGAGTTCTTCAAGGGACCCTGTACTTTTTTTCGTCAAAGTACAGTATTCAATTTTTTAAAATCAGTTTAAAATGGGCTGTAGTTTGAGATTAGGCAACAGGCAACAGTGGAAACCCGTTCCTTAAACTGGAGTTTTTACTCATGCCTCACGCCCCGTGCCTTATGCCTAACAAAAAAAGGAGTTGCTCAAGATGAAAAAATTGAGTCGTGTTGTTCTTATTTTAATCCTAATCCTGGTCCTGGCCCTCACCGGCTGCGGCGGGGGAAGCGGTGGTAGTGGAAATCCCGGCGGAGGGAATGATGGGGATGGAAATCCCGGCGGAGACTCTGGCGGCAGCAGCGGTTATACCGGCGTCGCTTTCACGATGGTTCCCGTCCCGTCACAGAGTTATGAGATCGCCGAGACCGAGGTGACCTATGAGTTATGGTATGAGGTCACAACTTGGGCTGTCGCCAACGGTTACCAATTCGACACCGATCTTTTCGTAAAAGATAATGTTGTCGGAAGGGAAGGCAGCAGCACGAACAGCGATGCTCCTACCGCCAAGAAACAGCATCCCGTAACCTGGGTTAGTTGGTACTCCGCCGCAGTCTGGTGCAATGCCCTGACGGAGTATTATGCCGCCAAAGGCGGGACCGGCTACAGATGTGTCTATTATCAGGATAAAAATTATCAGACTCCGATACGGAGCGCCGGCGATTCTTCCCTTGATAATCCGTATATTTACGCGAGTGCCACCGGCAATCAAGATATGGCCGCTTGTACCGCCAACGGCTTCCGCTTGCCGACCATCGATGAATGGTATCAAGCGGCCCGGTATATCGACGGAACTAACTGCTATCCCGATGATTACGCCAGCGGGGCGGACGCCGCTTATGATGCCACAGAAGCTCCTACTGATATAGATGGCGATGGCGATTACAGACTAACCAGCGATGTCGCGAGATATTCCGCTAATTCCGGGGGCTCCACCTGGTCGGTTAAAAGCAAATCACCCAATAAACTGGGTCTTTATGACATGAGCGGGAACGTCTGGGAGTGGTGCACTGATATATTTTCTGGTAGCACCCGGTATTGCCGCGGCGGAAGCTGGAATTATAGCAACATCAGTATGCGGCTTAACGCGGAGGACCCAGTTTGGTTGGAAGCGGGCAGCCCGTACCCTCGCGCCTACCGCGGTTTCCGGCTCGCGAGGACGAATTGAAGTGTGAAGAGTGAAGTTTGAAGTGTGAAATTTTAAAACTTTAGGGAACTCATCCCCTTGGTCCCCTTCTCTTCCGAGAGCGTAAGAAAGGGGAAAAGGTTGTGGCAGCGAAGAATTTTGGCCTGCGGAGCGTTCGGGTTACCTTCTCTTGCGGGCAAGAGACCAGGATGATCCAAGATCCGGCAGCCCATGGATGGGGTACTGCCGAAAAGGCGAGGATAAGTTCGTTGCAAAGTCCTACGGATGGCTATTGTTGAAAGGGTTTTTAAAATGGCATTAACAATTATCCCAATAACGGAGGCCGGGCGATGAGCAAACCAACCGTGCTGTTGGAAGGAGACTCATTATTGATGGACAGTATCGCCGCCCTTTTGCAATCCGACGGCGGGCTGGAAGTGCGGCGGATCGGGAAAACAAGCGACCGGCTCCAGCCGCAGGAGATTAATCCGCCGGCAATCGTACTCTTTGATTTGGACCGGATCGAGGCGGGGCTGTTGCTGGAATTTCTGACGGAAAACCCGGGGCCGGCGCTGATCGGCCTCAGCCTGACCGGAAACAAGGTGCTCCTGCTCTCCCGGGAGTTACGGACCGTCGCCACCCGTGAGGAGCTACAGGCGATCATCGTGGAGCAATTGAGGAAAGAGAAATAATCTGAGCTTGCAATAATTTTCTTACCGGCCTTTTTATCAAAAAGTACAGGAGTTCTTCAAGGGACCCTGTACTTTTTTTTCGCCAAAGTACAGTATTCAATTTTTAAAATCAGTTTATAATACGGTTCGGCTGTTTATCTCGATAATTACGCCAGCGGGGCGGACGCCGCTTATGATGCCACAGAAGCTCCTACTGATATAGATGGCGATGGCGATTACAGACTAACCAGCGATGTCGCGAGATATTCCGCTAACTCCGGAGCTCCACCTGGCCGGTTAAAAGCAAATCACCCAATAAACTAGGGCTTTACGATATGAGCGGGAACGTCTGGGAAATATGCTTTAATGATACTGGTGGTGGTCGCCGGCATGCTTATGGCGGGAGCTGGCAGTCTAGCGCCGCCAACCTGCGCGCCTCCTGGTTTTTTGGCTCTGAAGGCAGCCCGTTCAGTTACGGCAATGTTTATGGCTTTCGTCCCGTGAGGACGAAGTGAAGGGAGAAGTTTGAAGTTTGAAAATTTTAATGTGAGTTTTTTATTTTAGACAGCGGGATAAGAGTTTGATTCACTGCGAGCCTTTCATGCTTTAGAGCCGGTAGTGGCGTGCTTAAAATTACAACATTATTTTGCTTCCTTCGCCGCCAAGAGTACGAAGAGCGCGAAGGAAAGCTAAAAAACAGAAGAATTTTGGCCTACGGAGAGTTCGGGTTACCTTCTCTTGCGGGCAAGAGAAGGCAAGGATGAGTTCTTTGCGAAGAACAGGCGGATGAGTTCGCGAAAGTTTCAGTCAATAATTCTCCTACCAGCCTTTTTGTTAAAAAGTACAGGAGTTCTTCAAAGGACCCTGTACTTTTTTTTGCCAAGGTACAGTATTCAATTTTTATAAATCAGTCTAAAATAAGCCGTAGTTTTAAGTCAGGCATGAGGCGAGAGTGGACTAAAAAGCGAGCATTGGTTTTGTGTTTGGTCCTCCTGATCGAACCGGAAACCTGTTGTCGTTCCCTAAACTTAAGTTCTTTTACTCATGCCTCACGCCCCGTGCCTTATGCCTAACCAAAAAAGGAGTTGTTCAAGATGAAAAAATTGAGTCATGTTGTTCTTATTTTAATCCTAATCCTGGTCCTGGCCCTCTCCGGTTGCGGCGGGGGAAACAGCGGTGGAACTCCGCCTTTATCCTTTTCCATCGCCGAGAGTCTTGTGCCGGGCGCAGCCAGCTTCCCCACGGGTATCGACGATTCAGGAGAAGCTTGCACCACGGTGAATTATCCGTATTACATGGCAAAATGCGAGGTGACTTATTCATTATGGAAAGAAGTTTATGACTGGGCACAGTCCAATGGGTATGTTTTCACCAATCCGGGTAACTGCGGCGGAGGTTTTAATTGGACTTCCGTAGAGAATATAACTGACACCGGCAATGAGTCCGACCCGGTAACTGGAATCAGTTGGTATAACGCCGTTGTCTGGTGCAATGCGTTGACGGAATATTATAATGAAAAGAACAAGAAGAGTCTAGAGTGTGTTTATAAAGATCACGAAAATAATGTAATAAGAAATATCACGGATGATACAGTTTTAACTTACTTAGTATTTACCATGAATGACTTTGATCGCTCCGCTAAAGGTTTCCGCCTACCGACCAGCATGGAATGGGAATTGGCGGCGCGGTATCGGGGGGGCGATTCTACCAATACGGTAAGCGGTTATTCCAACCCTTACTTTACCACAGGAAATTCCGCCAGCGGGGCAACCGGGGCATATACCGATGAAGATGCCACTAAAGCAGTTGCCTGGTATTATTATAACAGCCAAGTTTCTTCCGATCCTATTATCTTATCCACCCACCCGGTGGGTCAAAAACCTGCCAACGGCAACGCTCTCGGCCTTTATGACATGAGTGGGAACGTCAGTGAATGGTGCTTTGATATATCTGATATAAATGGTCCCTTTATATTTGGTCCCTTCCGGGTGGTGCGCGACGGGAGCTGGAAAAATGAAGCGAGCGGCCTGAAGGTGGGCAGCGTGGGCTGCGGGGCAGGTTTCGCCTATCCCCCGAACCCCGGCGACATAGACATCGGTTTCCGTCCCGTGAGGACGAAATGAACAAACCAGCCGTGCTGCTGGAAGGAGAGTCGTTATTAATGGACGGTCTCGCCGCGCTTTTGCAAGCGGACGGCGGGTTGGAAGTGCGGCGGATCGGGAAAACAAGCGACCGGCCCCCGCCAGAGGAAATGAATCCTCCGGCAATCGTACTGTTTGATTTGGACCGGATCGAGGCGGGGCTGTTGCTAAATTATCTGACGGAAAACGCGGGGCCGGCGCTGATCGGCCTCAGCCTGACCGGAAACAAGGTGCTCCTGCTCTCCCGAGAGTTGCGGACCGTCGCCACCAGTGAGGATTTGCAGGCGATCATTATGGATCAATTGAGGAAAGAGAAATAATCAACGAGGGCGCCAGTTACCGAAGTTGCAACGGCAACCGTAGGCGTCGGATTTTCTTATCATTTTCAGTCGATAATTTTCCTACCAGCCTTTCTGTCAAAAAGTACCGGAGTTCTTCAAGGGACCCTGTACTTTTTTTTGCCAAGGTACAGTATTCAATTTTTTAAAATCAGTCTAAAATAAACCGTGATTTTAGTAAACCCAAATAATTATAAAAAATAAAAGGAGTTGTTCAAGATGAAAAAATATGGTCAGATTGTTCTTGTTTTAATTTTTATCTTGGTCTCGGCCCTCTCCGGTTGCGGCGGAGGTAATAGCGGAGGCCCTAGCCCGTCATGGAAAGTGGTTGGCAGCGCCGGATTCTCGGCGGGAGGAGCGGCTTATATTTCAATGGCCATTGATGACAGCGGCGTGCCTTATGTGGTTTACAAGGATAATAGTGATGTTTTTTTGGGAGCTACGGTCAAGAAATACAGCGGCGGAGCTTGGATTACGGTCGGTAGCGCCGGATTCTCGGCGGGAGGAGCGGATTGTACTTCAATAGCCATTGATGGCAGCGGTGTGCCTTATGTAGTTTATCGGGATAATTCACAGAGTTTTAAAGCCACGGTTATGAAGTTCGACGGCACGAATTGGGTTACGGTCGGCAGCGTCGGATTCTCGGCGGGAATGGCGGATTATACTGCAATAGCCATTGATAGCAGCAATGTGCCTTATGTGGTTTATCGGGATGATACCCAGAGCAATAAAGCCACGGTCATGAAGTTCGACGGCACGAATTGGGTTACGGTCGGCAGCGTCGGATTTTCAACGGGCTCAACGGCTTATACTTCAATTGCCATTGATAGCAGCGACGTGCCTTATGTAGTTTATCGAGATATTGACAGTACCAAAGCTACGGTCATGAAGTTCGACGGCACCAATTGGCTTACGGTCGGTAGCGCCGGATTCTCGGCGGGAGGAGCGGATCGTACTTCAATAGCCATTGATGGCAGCAACGTGCCTTATGTAGTTTATCGGGATTATGCCAATAATAGTAAAGCCACGGTAATGATGTTTGACGGCACGAATTGGGTTACGGTCGGCAGCGCTGGATTCTCGGCGGGAGGAGCGGATTGTACTTCAATAGCCATTGATGGCAGCGGTGTGCCTTATGTGGTTTATCAGGATGGGGGTAATAGCGAAAAAGCCACGGTCATGAAATACAGCGGAGGAGCTTGGACTACGGTCGGCAGGGCCGGATTTTCGACGGGTGAAGTTTACTATACTGTAATAGCCATTGATGGCAGCGGTGTGCCTTATGTGGTTTTTGAGGATGTTGATAATAGTTATAAAGCCACGGTCATGAAATACGCGCCCTAAGAACAAAGGTATAATGAGGTATAATCAATGAAAAAGCTGAGCCAAGTTGTTCTTATTTTAATCTTAATCCTGGTCCTGGCCCTCACCGGCTGCAGCGGAGGTAACAGTGGCGGCAACGGCGGTGAACCCCCGAAGCTGTCTTATAATCTAACCGTAAATACCCTGTGAAAAGGCAATGTGGACCAGGCGGTTAAAGTAGCGGCATCGTCCGTTCACACCGAGGGGGATCTGGTGGAGTTAACCGCCAGTCCCAATTTCGGCTGGAGTTTTTACTGTTGGCAAGGCGATGTTGCGGCAAGTGATGCTCCAAATCCGCAATCACGATCCCGGTCGATCGGGACAAGACTGTGACCGCTGTCTTTGTCCGGGGGTTACAGCGTGCGCATCAAACGGCAAAGCGTATAGTTACGAAAGACCCTTTTTACTATCCGGATCAGTTTAATCAGGACGGATCTAATACCGGTTTTGCCTGGGCTGGTTACGGTAAGGGTGTCTTCTGTATCCTCAATTCAATAGTCGCTACTTTGCCATCAGAACCTGGTCTACGGAAAATGACCCCAATTCAAGTATGGGAAATCAAGGCGGGCGATTTAACGATCGGCTCCGACGGTAGATATAATTTGCAAGGCAAAGATGTCTCCGCCCCGCTTGGCGGCCCGGATTTGATTTATGTACAAAAAGCTTCTAGTGCTGGTCCTGGAGCTATTCTGGTCTGGCGCCTTTAATGGATCGCCGTTCTGGTGCTAGCGCCACTACTGAGGGGGAGGAATTTGTCTTAATTATTGAGACATCTGATAGTGCCGGTAATTTTGATAATATATTCGATATATACCGATTATGTCGACGGGGCGTGGGAAGCGGGAGGTAACGGTCCGCGGGGGTTTAGTGTGGTGAATGTTACTCTGTAATTTTTCGGGAGATATAATTGTGCCGGGTGAAGGTATCAAAGGAAAAGGGAGCAGTAAGCGACGGACAACCGGTAACAGATTTTAAATTACTCTCGAATGGCATTCAAGAGGTCAGGGGTTCGATTCCCCTCAGGTCCACCAGCATTATCCACTTCAAAATGATATTTTAAAATAATATCATCGGGAGTTAAAATAACTTGGTCAACAAACTTGTTGATTAAGAACCTAGCGTAAGCCGTTTTCGAAGTTTCGGAGGCGGCTGTTTTATTTGCCAGGATAAACTTGATGATTTTTTCCTTGGTCCAAAGGGATTGCTGTTTTAAAAGCTTAATGGAGACCTCTAACGCTTCCCGCTCCGATTGTAAATTTTTGATTCTTCGATAGGTATCTTCATTATCCAGACCTTTGCCGATGGCCGCATAAAACCGGTCGATTTGCTGATTGACTTCAACGATTTCCCGGTTATTTCGTTTAATTTCTTCCTGCGTATATGTATACTTGCCTTCATATAACTTTTCGAATTCCTCGGCAGTCTTTTCGGTTTCCACGAAAAATCTATTTTCAATCTCAGTAATCACGTAGTATTCAATGGGTTCCTTGCGAATGGGTGGATTGTCGCATTGTTTCGTCCGTTTCCTGTTATTGCAGATATAGGAGTATTGATGTACGGTTTTATGCCGGTTCCATCTAGAATCCCCCACGCAGGCGCCACCGCAGACCCCGCAAACCAATTTTCCCGTCAGTAAATAATCCACCTCCCCTTTCCGGCGCGGAGTAACCCTTTTTCTTTCATCAAGTTTCTTTTGTACCATAACCCATTTTTCAAAGGGTATCACTTCCGGAAGCGCGCCTGGGATTCGGATCACCTCATCGGTCACATTCTTTTTATGATGATTTCTACCTTTCATTTTCTTCCCCCCGGTGGTTAAGCCATAAGTATAAATACCCGCTATTTTAGGATTGCGTAATACTTCATAAATAGAATTCTTGCCAAAATGCTTGCCCTTTTTCGTGCGGTAGCCTTTTTCATTTAAAACTCTCATTATCTCCGAATAACCTGCGTCCTCCAAAGTCATATTCGCCATAATATTCGCCGCTTCTTGCTCGCGGGTATTGATTTCATAGTACTTATATTTTTCTGTTTTCCCTCCGGGAATTTCAATAACTGCTTCTTTAGTATCCAATCCAAGAGGAGGGATTCCGCCCAGATGTTTTGATTTAAGCGCATGTACCCGCATTTTTCGCTTGACTTCTTCGCTTAAATTCCGGCTGTAATCTTCGTCTTTGGCCTCATAAATCGCCTGCAGAAATATATTGCCGTGAGTAGGCATTAATACGGCATCATAAAGGATTCCTTTTTCGTTCAAGTCGTATTTATGAACAACGGCGTCGCGGCGGTTACGGGCGAAACGGTCGGTTTTATCGGTAAGGCATAAATCTACCCGGATAATGCCCGATAAAAGTTCGTTCATCATTACTTGAAATTCGGTCCGGTCATCGGTAGTCGCTGATTCGGCCCGGTCGATATATTCTTTAATGATGGTGACATTGTTTTGTTCACACCAATTCCGGACGGCTAATTGTTGGGCCTCAATCGATTCACCTTTTTGATTGGAGGATGAATAACGATAATAGGCGACAGCGGTTTTCATATCTTCTCATCCCTTTGGGCTTTCGTAAATTTAATAAACTGTAAAACGGCTTTTTGTTCTTCCTCGTTTAAATCTTTCAAGGCTTTTTGGAGTTCGGTGTAAATACGGCCATCGGTCATTTCGATTTGAAGTGTCCCATCATCTTCCAAGTAACCGGCGGCTTTTAATAATTCTTCATAAGGTTTTTTCAAATAAAGTGCAAGTTTTTTGAGGGTTTCAATACTGGGTGATTTTGTGCGGCCTTCTTCAATCCTGGAAATTGTAGTTCCCCAAACTCCACTGTCCTGGGCAAGCGATTCCACAGTTTTATAGCCTGCTTGCAGGCGTAAATTCTCGATGTAATTTCCAAATTCTTTAGCGTCCATTTATGCGCCCCCTTAGTATTATCAATATTTTTTCTAGTATCATTATACTATATGCTTTGCATGTATGCAAACATTTTTTCATTGAAACCAACGAAAAATCACGATATAATTAATTTGCAAGCACGCATACCAAAGGAGGTCATTTTATGAGAATGCCACAGGTGCGATTGAAAGATGGGACTTTGGATCGTTTAATGGCCGAGAACAATACTAATAAAACCGGATTGGTAGTATTAATCGGGGTCAGTACGTCGCAATTGTACCGGATTGCCAGCGGGAAAAGCAAAGTCGGCGCTGATTTCATCGCCCGGATTCTTTCCGCCAATCCGGATAAGAAATTTGAAGACTACTTTTTTGTGCAATGAAATCTGCAAGCGTGCAAGCAAATGCGAATCCTACCAGTTCCCGGCAAACCATTGTCAAGGCCAAACGGGTCAAGGGAGTTATCACCACGGTTGAAGTGATCAATGTCGAAACCGGTTCCGTCCATAACAACAACTATCACAGAGCGGCAGCGGAATATTTTCTCTTTATCGCGGAAATGGAGGGCTTACTCAAATGATACAGTCAGCCAATGAACTGCGGACCCGGATTTTTGAAGAAACCGAATCCATCACCTTTCATGTGACCTCCGAACGATTACCGTCAGAAATACCTGCTATTAACGACGCCGCCTACCAAGCAGGCTATGCAGACGCCTTAATCGACGCCAAAATTTATTTCCGGATGATCATCATGCGGATTTTGGGAGAAAAACAATGAATTTCCGAGACGGCTATATTCTGGGGCTGTCCAAAGACGGCCAGACCATGCAATTTTTCTTTCCATACTCCGAACGGAATGTGAATCTGGTCCGCTCCATTTACGGGCGGATTTATAATAAGCATTTGAAATGCTGGGAATTCCCGATTAATCCCCAGATTTACGCTGATATTCTGATGAAATTTCCGCAAACGCTGCTTGATATTCATTTGAAAAACCGCATCCGGGAGATTGCCACGACGTATGACCGGGTGAACGAAATGAAACTGGCCGGCTGGGAGAACGCCGTACCCAACGCGCCCATGCTTTTAAAAACTGAAAAGCTTCATTGCCATAAACCATACAATCATCAAATCCTGGCTTTTAATGTGGCGATCACTTTGCCCCATTTCGCCTGCCTGATGGAACAAGGCTGCGGAAAATCCTTGGTGATGGTGGCGTTAATCGGCCACTGGTTCCGGTTGGGTGAAGTGAAACGGGTTTTGATATTTTGCCCCTCTGCGGTGATCCCGGTCTGGCCCAGTGAATTTGGAGATTTCGCCAAGTACCCGGTGAATGTGTTCGCACTTACGGAAACAGTGGTGGAACGGGAGAATTTTCTTTATTCGCTACAAAAGTCCGGGATTCTCGAAAAAAATATAGTCACCGCGGTGGTGACCAATTACGAAGTATCCTGGCGGATGCAAGACGCCCTGACCGGTTTCAAGCCGGATATGGTGATTTGTGACGAGTCGCAACGGATTAAAAACGGTTCTTCGGAGCAGGCCAAAGCCATCTATAAAATCAGCGCCAACGCCAGGCACCGGGCGATCTGTTCCGGGACGCCCATCGAAAAACCAGTGGATTATTTCGGCCAATACCGTTTTTTAGATCCCAATATCCTGGGCTATTATTTCACCACCTTCCGGAACCGTTACGCCCATGTGGCCGGTGAGCATGACATCATCGTCGGTTATAAAAACCTGGACGAGCTGACCCGGAAAGTCCATCAAATCGCCTTCCGAGTTACGAAAAAAGACGCCCTTCCCGATATGCCGGAAAAAGTCGATCAGATTCTCTATTTCGAACTGGAAAAGGAAGCCCGGAAAATCTACGACCAGATGGAAGCGGAAAGCATCGCCGAGATTGCCGGTTATGAAACGATTACCGCCAATAATATTCTGGCCAAAATGCTCCGGCTCTCCCAGTTGACCGGGGGATTCTTCAACGCCAACAAACTGGCCGGGGCGGATGATGACGGGAGTAATCCCAAACTGATTAAGCAAGTCAGCAAGGCCAAGCTGAAATTACTGGATGAAACCTTAACCGATTTACTCGACCAAAATCACAAGGTAGTTGTTTTTACCCGGTTCACTCCCGAGTTTTTAGCGATCTCTGATCTGTTGGCCAAAAATCAGATTAAGTCCGTGTCCATGAACGGCAGTACCCCGGCTTTACTGAAAAAAGCGAATGTGGACCAGTTTCAAAAAGATCTGAAAACGATGGTGATGGTGGCCAATATCCGCTGCGCCGGACTGGGAATCACGCTTCACGCCGCCCATTACGCCATTTTTTACAGTTTCGGATATTCCCTGATTGATTATGAACAAGCCAAAGACCGGCTCCACCGGATCGGCCAGCGCGATCTCTGCACCTATATTCATCTGGTGGCGCAGCGCACGATTGACGTGAAAATCGTCCGGGCTTTGCAGAACAAACGCGAGATCGCAAAGGAGGTGGTTGACGATTGGCGGCAATACTTCGAAGACGCCGGTTAAAGGCAAGGTAATTCCCTTTCGACCGCGCGGACAGATTAGAATTCCCAATGTGGAAGACGAACAGCCCGAACTTTTTTCTTTCGAATGGGTCTGCAGATTTCTAGGATATGACTTGCTTTTAAAATCCCAAGAAAAAAATCCGGGCCAATCAGTAGAGTTGTGATAAACCCTATTTTACGCCTAAATGTATATCGCAACTCTTTGAAAAAAGCGGTGTGTTCCGCTAAAAATTAGGGTTTTTCACACCGCTTTTAATTCAGGAAGGAGACTCAAAGGATGTTCAACCGGATTAAAAACGCGCTTCGCTATATCACCGAAGGCGATTCCGTGGTCAGGCAACTTCATTATGAATTGCGGGTGGCTCAAAATCTGCTTGAAGAAAGGAACAAAGAGATCGCGGGTCTTAAATCCATCATCACCGCCCAGGCGGTTCATCCCGTCCGGGATGAACTCGATGAAAAACATGATGATGAACTGCCGCCGCTCCCGCTGGAGGCGCTGTCCATGGCGGAAACCCTATTTCGGTTATCCTGCGAAGCCGACGAGGCCGAGGCCAAAAAGAAAACGGCCAACGCCAAGTTTGATATTGTCAATGAGGCACTGACCAAGCAGATGGTCGCCAACCGGCTCCCCCAATTCATCTACCGGGGTTTTAACTTTGAATTGGACACGGAGTTTCATGTCAACGTCTTGAAGGCCAATAAACCCCATGTCCAGGATTGGCTGAGGAATAACGGCCATACGGATTTATTGACGGAGGATTATAACGCTTCCAGCTTCAAGAGTCTGGTGAAAGAGATCCGGGAGCAGAACAATGATGAACTGCCGGAGGATTTGGCCAAGCTCATCACCATCTATGAACCGGTAGTCGTCAGTATGACCAAGGCCAAGAAGAATTCCGCCAAAGCCCGCCGGGTGGATAAAGTCATCAGCAAGCAATCTTCAGGAAAGGAGGAATAACCAATGGCCAAGGAGATGATCGGTTTTCTCAATGTGAAAAATATAAAACCCGCCGCCGTGGGCGCGATTATTACTTTTGAGTTCAAAGTGGACAAGTTTCCTTCGGATGAATTCATGCGCGAAATCAATTGTAAAACTGTCAGACTCGGCCTGGAGGAATTTGACGCCAACGGCAAGCTTGATTTTAGCGGCGGCGCCCAGGATGTGACCCAAAGGTAATTTTTAAAAATAAAACAGGAGGTTCAATTCATGACTGCGCAAAGCCAGAAGAATGAATCCACCGCGATTCAAAAATCCACATTCCAATTACCGGCCCCGGCCCAGCGGAAGATCGACGCCCGGACTTTCGTCGAGCGGATGAAAGGTTTTAAAATCAATCTGCCCCGGATTATCTTTCCCTCCGGAAAGGGAACCACCTTCACCATTCCCGGCGAGGAAGGCCAGACCAGATCCGCCGAGATTTTAAAAGCCGTGGTTATCGACCAGTATCCGGTCCGGGCGTTTTGGCGGGAGAAATATTCCGGGAAAGGCGTTCCCCCGGATTGCAGTTCCGACGACCTGATTAACGGCCATGGCGATCCGGTGGGGAATGGCGAAAATACCTGTCATAAATGCGAGAACTGCCCGAATAACCAATGGGGCAGCGATTCCGACCAGAACGGCAAGCCCACCGATGGTAAAGCCTGTAAGGAATTGCATCCGATGTTTCTGCTTTTCGAGAGCGAGGAAATTCCGTATCAGCTTACCATTCCGCCGGGGTCGCTAAAAAACGCCGGTGATTTTCTGTCACAGCGGGTGTTGATGAAAGGATTGCTGCCGGAGGAGGTTGTCACCGAGATCGGGACCCAACCGGCCCAGAATAAGGGCGGCACCGATTACCGGAAAGCGACTTTTAAAAAGCTTGAAGTTTTGGACGCCGAAACCTTCGCCACCGTTCAAAAGTTACGGGAAGAATTCATGCCGCTCACCCGGAACGCCATGATCCTGAATGATGATTACAATATTGAAAGTGGTTCCGGCCCGGTCAATGTCACCGGTGAGGCGCGGGAAGTTCCGAAAGACGAAAACCCGGTAGGACATATGCAGTTCGAACCGGGTGAAACACCGCCCGAAACGATGTGAGCCAGAGTTTTTACGGGGCAGGGATTTCCTGCCCTTAAAAATCCAAGACGAAAGGAAAAGACATGGCCAAGTCGTTATCTGACTCGAAATCCCCAAAAATTAAAAAGTCGGATATGGATATCCAGGGCTGCGATTTTAATAACTGTCCCGCCCGGAAAATATACTTTTCCCGCTGCTATTTAGCGCCGCCGGAAGACCGGCCTTGCACCATCACGATTAAAAGTCGAGGGTGATCCGATGGAAAACCAATTTTTAAAATACGCCCTTTATTACCGGAACACTCTCCAGTGGAGCGTCATTCCGCTGAAGCCCAAAAACAAGCTGCCCTTGCTGGTGCCGCCGAATCCGGAAAAGAAGGTTCAAGGCAATTGGCCCACCAGTTGGAGCGAGTATGAAAACCGGCTGGCCACCGAGGAAGAGATCCGCGAGTGGTGGTCCAGGTGGCCGGAGGCGAATATCGGGATTGTGACCGGGAAGATCAGCGGAATCGTGGTGTTGGATATTGACGGCGAAGGGGCTAAAACGTTAGCTCCCTTTGCCGCTGATGAGCCATTGCCGGAAACGGTCAAATCAATCACCCGGAACGGCTATCATTTTCTTTTCAAACATCCCGGTCTGGAAGTGCGGAATTTTGTCCGCAAAGACCTTAAAGACATGCATTTCCGGGGTGACGGGGGCTATATCGTCGCGCCGCCCAGCATTCATGAAACCGGCCATGTTTATTCCTGGGAAGTATCGCCGGGTGAAATCGTCCTGGCGCCCATGCCCCGCTTTTTATTAAAACTCTGCCTGGAACGGAATGTCCTGTTACCGTCCGCCAGCGCCAAGAAAGGAACCCATCCCAAGAAGGTTGACGCTGAAAGTTCGTTGTCCGGTGTCAATCAAGGGCAACGCGACGTTTCGATTTTTCAATACGCTTGCAGCCTGCGTTCCCGGAAGATTGAATACGCCGAAGCCAGGCAACTGGTGTTAACCATGGCCGCCAATTGCGCTCCGCCATTCCCGGAAAGCCAGGCGTTAATCAAGCTGGAACAAGCCTGGAAGTTTGAGCCGGGCAATGTGGAAGATCCGGCCACCCAGCTTGATAAAGCCATCGCCTTTCTAGAGGCCGTAAAGACCCTGGAAGGGGTTTATTCTCCGGAAGGGATGAATCACCTTGCCCTGCTCCGGACCAACGAACCAAGCCGGTATCCGCTCATCAAGCAAGCCTTAAAGAAGAAGTTCGGGAATGAACTAAACCTGAATGAACTTGAAAAAGCGGTCAGCAAACAAATCGCCGAAAACAATAAACTGCGGATTGTGGAATCCGGGGAGCCTCCCCCGATGCTTGAGCAAGTATTAAAAAATCTGCCTTTAAAAGAATTGCGGAAGCCCCATTCCTGGAATATCACCGAGAATGGGATCTGGCAGGAAACGAAGTATGGTCCGGTCTGCGCCTGTCCGGTCCCGGTGATCATCACCGCCCGGCTCCATAATTTCGAACGGGCGGATTACAAGACGGAGATTCAATTTTACCGGGATCGGGAGTGGAAAAAGATAGTCGCCAATAATGCGACGATTTATGATAGCCGGGCCATTATCATGCTGGCCAACAAGGATCTACCGGTAAGTTCCAACAGTTCCAAGCATCTGGTCCGGTATCTGGAAGAGTTTCAGCGGGAAAACCTGGAGGTCATTCCGGTGATTAAATCAACCTCCCATTTGGGCTGGGTAGATAGAAACTTCATTCCCGGCGTGGCCGGTGATATTCAGGTGGATAGTGATGATAATTTCACTTGCGCCGGGTATCATCCTTCCGGAGATTTAAGCAAGTGGCTGAAGCTGGCGGCGCGGTTGCGGCAATATCCGTTAGCCCGGTTCATTCTTTCCGCCAGTTTCGCCGCCCCGTTGTTAAAACTGTTAAGCCAGCGGGTTTATATCATCCACACCTGGGGGCCGACCCGTACCGGGAAGTCGGCCGTTCTCAAATTCGCCCTTTCGGTCTGGGGTGATCCGGATGTAACCCTGGCCAATTTCAACGCCACCAAAACCGGCCTGGAGCGGCTAATTGCTTTTTATTGCGATCTGCCCTTGGGGCTGGACGAACGGCAGGTTGTCGGAGATAAGCAAGGTTTTATCGATTCGCTGATTTATCTTTTGGGGCTGGGCAAAGGCAAAACGCGGGGCGCGAAGTCCGGTGGTTTGCAGGATTTCAATTACTGGCGCTCCATCGTGCTGACCAATGGTGAAATGCCGCTCTCCGATTCTTCCTCCTCCGCTGGTATCCGGACCCGCGCCCTGGAGATTTACGGCAAGCCGATTGAAGATGAGGAACTGGCGGTGGAGGTTCACCAGACCATCCGGGACCATTACGGCATCCTCGGCCCGATCTTCGTGAAAAAAGTGATTGAGGTCCGGGAAAAGGAGCCGGAAACTTTTTCGGAGAGCTATGACACCATCTTTAAATATTTCACCAAGAAATGGCCGGATCGGATTTCTAGCTACATTTCCGCCGTGTCCATCGTCATTTTGGCGGATATCCTTTCGAGCGAATGGATTTTTGGGGTCGGTGAGGAGTTGGCCACGGAGCAGGCGTTTCAATTGGGTGATGAGATTTTAAAATCCCTGGAGTCGGTGAAAGAGATTGACGACGCTACCCGGTCCTATCAGTTCTTCATGTCCTGGTTCGCTTCCAATTACGAACATTTCGCGGATTATGATTACACCGTCGAGCGGTTCGGGTTTCAACAGGCCGGGGCGATCTTCGTGTATCCGCATATCTTTGAAAAGTTCATGGCCGAGGCCGGGTTCAATCCCCAGCGGGTTTTAAAGGACTGGGCGGAGCAGGGATGGATCGAGACCGAGACCTGGGGAAAGGAGCGGAAAAAACGGCTGAAGGTCAAAAGAAAAGACCCGAAGACCAATGTTTATATTTATTTCGTGGTGGTCAACCGGGTGGATATCCCGGATGGCAAAAATGATAAGGAGGGAGAATGATGAATATCAAGGATTCCATTGAAAGACAGATTGCCAAAGAGTCCGGCAAACAGCCGGAAACTATGACGATTGATGACTTCCGGTGTGAACGTACCAAGACTTATGTCCGGCATTTCGATCCCAGATGGGATGATATCGCCGATGATTCCCGCTATTGGGAGCCGGTGTTGCGGGCGGCGCATAAAAAAGATCCGGAGTTGGCCGCCGGGTTGTTGTTTATCCGGGCTATCGGTGCGCAGATTAAATATGAGCAGTTCAAAGTGAAAAATGAAGCCACCGGCCAGCTTGAACTGAAACGGATTTTAGTGATTCGCCCGGTGATTGACGAAAGGGGTTTGGTGGGTTGGGAGAGCAAGGAGCAATATGAGGCATTCCGGGATAAGCATTTAAAGCCCTATAGTTCGATCATCCGGCAGATGTTGGATATCCTGGGGAACCCGGAGCAGTTTCAGAAAGTGCAGGAGCTGCAAAATGGCTAAGGCGAAGCAGATCACGGTGGCCGGGCCGGATGGCGAGCCAGTCCAAATTGAGTTGCTTAAAAATCCGAATCCGAAAAAGAAAAAGCACCGACCGAAAGAGTCAAGTGTGGTTCCCAGTATTCTGGAATATCTCAACAGTTTGCCGGGGGTGAAGGCCAAAAAACGGCATCAGAATAAATACCAGCGGAACCAACCGGATATTGACATGTGCGCCAGGGTTTTGGTTCCGGGGTATATGACGGATAAGCAGGTTTTGGTTGGCGGAAATATTGCTGATAGCTTTGATATGGAGATTGCGATTGCCTATAAATTTGAGGTGAAAAAACCAGGGGAAGAATCTACTCCGGCCCAGGTTGTGGCGCAGGAGGAATGGAAAGCTGTTGGGGTAAGGGTTTATGTGGTTTATTCGAAAGAGGATGTGAGAAAGATAATGATTGAAGACGGGTTTGACTTAAAAAACAAACCCTCATTTTGAGAGTTTTTTATTTATTTTCTTCCATGTTTCTTCATCAATCATGCTATTTAGATCATCTTGACCGATTAAATTTAACTTTCCGGAATTATTGAAGCGGCCACCATACCAACCATTGCGAACACATTTTGGACAAATCGCTTCCACTTCTTCTTCGGAGTGAGGAACAGATTTATTATTAGTTCGGCCACAGATCATACAATTGTATTGAGACACCTTCATCACTCCTGAATAATAAAGGATTTAACGTTTTCGCATCCGAATCCGGTTATTATCAATTATAATAAGCGCTCCGCTGATTTCAGAATCAGGAGTGCAATCCAAAAGCCGGTTTAAAGCTTTTTTAGTCTCTTCGATAGTGGTCGGCCAGATTCGCAGACGAATCACGCCATGAAATTTGCCTGTCGGACAAAAGCGCAGATCGGCAAAATCTTCATCAAAGGTAATTACAATGGCTTCTTGCGTATTAGCCCAAGCAAAAATTTCGGCGTCGGTTTTCGTGGCGAATCCGATTTCCGAGACATGCCATATTTGCCAATCGGTTCGGACGGTACGTAGCCAGGCGGCCACCGCTAGGGGCACGTTTTGGTCGAGCAATATTTTAAGAGGCTGTTTATCCAAAGCTGACAACCTGCTCTTCGTCGATTACTTTAGCGGCATATTCCAAAGCAGCCTGAACATCTTCCGAGGTCAGCTCCTGGTAAGATTCAAGAATCTTGGTCATGGAATAACCTCCGGCCATCATGCCTAAAATATTCCGCACCATGATCCGGGTGCCGGTAATTACAGGTTTGCCGTTGCAGATCTGAGGATCAGCGGTAATACGGTCCATGAAATATCCCCCTTTAAAGCCTTATTTCATTTATATTATACCCTAAGATAGGGAAATTAGATAGAAATCGGCGAACTTTAGACGGTTTGACTATAAAAAGTTTCTTAATCTCCCCATCCTATTTTTTATTCTTATTCTCCGGAATATGAGCTAAAAGCTCACCCGGTTGACAATCAAAAACATCACAGAGTTTATCTAAATGCTCAATCTCCAATCGCCTGGTTGTTTCATGGTATAATGCGGATACTGTCCCAGGCCGGATTCCGGTTTTTTCGGATAATTCTTTTTGGGTCATTTTATGCTTTCCGAGTAAATCCGAAACCTTTATTTTGATTGCCATAAACATCCCTCCAACAGTATTATAACACTTAAAGTAATTTTTCTGAAGTAATTAATAAAACAATTACATTTATCGTATTGAAAATATACTATAGAAGTAGTATAATATACGATATAAGACATTAGAATAAAGGTGATCACAATGCCGATAAACAGTATCAACATTTACACCCTGAAACAAGTCCGCGCTAAGCGCCGTCGCTATGACCTCGAAGGCTGCCGGATAACTTGCCCTTTAGCCTGCTATACGACCCTCCAATTCATCCTCGACCTCAAATCCGAACCGGTGGAGAAATTCGGAATTATCGCCCTGAATACCAAAAGGGATATTAACGGAGTCCATATTATCTGTATCGGTTCTCTCAATCATACCATTATACAACCCAGGGAAGTTTTCATGGCGGCGATGATGAATAACGCCAGCGCGATCATCGCGTTCCACAACCACCCCAGTGGCGATCCGTCCCCGTCAAATGATGATATTCAGCTTACCCAAAGATTGAAAGAAGCCGGGAACATACTCGGTATCCCATTAATCGACCATATGATCACCGGGAATGAGAAATATATCAGTCTAAGAGAAATCGGTAAATTTTAGGTTTAACTTTAGGAGGTCTTATCATGCTCAATACTGACAGTCGAGGTATTCAAAAATTCATTCTTGACCGGTTGGTCACAATTCATGATGAAATCCTGATCCATGACCCGGAATTCCGGGAACTTGGAGAGAAACCGGGCGAAATTTTGAAGCGGCTCTGCGCCAAGCTCCCCCCGGAAGATAGCCAATTGCTGGATGAATATGACTGTGGCCGGATGAGCCAGATGAACCGCCAGGATGAAGTTATTTATAGCCAGGCGCTAATGGATGGAATGCTCTTTGGCTACTGGGTCGCCCGGGTGAGCCTGGGTTTGGAAAAGATCATCGTCTAAAAAGGAGGTTCTTCCCTATGGCCGACTTTGAATTTGAGATTACTGAATCCGATGAGATGGTTGATTTGGACGAGTATATTAATTATCTGATCATTGAACGCTGTAATGAAATCTATTATAAGATTATCAGTAACAATGCCGAATATCAAGATCTCCAAGCACAGATTAAGAGTTGTTTTCAAGAACTGCTCAAGGTATTGCCGGAGCTGGCCCAAAAAGAAATTATTAATGAAAGATTATCGGTTATTATCGGGACACTGGAAATGTTACTTCCCAGGCTTACATATAAACAAATATTAAAAGATGGGTTGAGGTTAAAAGCCTGGATGGGAATGTAACAAATTTGGCTGAAATAGATTAGTAAATAGGTTCAATTATCAGCTTCCATTTCCTCCATTACTGCCGGGCGAAGGAGAACCCTATTTTGTGCAATCGGGACATCAATTAACATTTGGATGTCGCATGGAAAGAATGCCTCTATAACTTTATCAATTGCGGCAGTTACCCCGGTATTTGGTTCGGGTTTAGTGGTTTCGTATTCCCGGAGTGCTTTAAGAATCCTTGTAATCTCCGGAAAAGTCATAATAACTTCTACACTGCCGGAATTATCTTGAAAATTCATAGCAACTGCAGAACCGAATGATTTAAGTACAATGGGATCACTCTTCAACCGTAATATTTTGGCAGCACACATTTTTATACCTTCTTTCATTAAGAGGTTTTGAATTATTAATTCGAGTTGCTTTCAAGAACTCCTCCAGTTGCTTGCAGGGCCAACTGAAAGAATCGTGACTGAAAATATCCTGATCAAAGCCATGGGAAAAGAATGGTATCAAACCAAATTTATCCCCAGAATCAGCCCGGTTACGTTAATCGCGTTACTATTTACCATTGTGGTGATGTTTAGTTTGAAAGGCGATTTGATTGTCCGGATTCCTATGGATGTTGTCCGGATCGCGGTGCCTCTCTTGATTTACTTCACCGTAATATTTTTGGTAAGCTTCTGGATGAGTAAGAAAATCGGAGCCAATTACCGGCAGACCACGACTCTATCCTTTACCGCCGCCAGTAATAACTTTGAACTGGCGATTGCAGTGGCGATGGCGGTGTTCGGATTGAACTCCGGAGCGGCGTTCGCGGCGGTAATCGGCCCATTGGTCGAGGTGCAATGCCAGTTTGAATAAAATTTCTTTAATTTTTCAACTCTATTAAAATTAACAAAAAACTTGAATGTCAAAGATAGTAGTGTATAATTAAACTTAAGAAAAGGCGACATATTAATACGATGCAAGGGATATCCGTGATGAAACCGGTATTTCTACCGGTTTGTTTTATTTTTATCGGAACAAATCTGTCATCATTCAATGGTTCCTAAGAAAGTCAAATATACCATGGAGGATATGGCGATGGCTAGAACTAAAGAAGAACAAAATTTTTATAATAAACTGCTTGTTACACAGGCGATCAACTACCAAAAACTGGGTTATACCGATATCAAGGTAAACCGCAGCAATTATATTCATGGGCATCCCAGTAAAGTTGGCGGTTTCACCCCTGATTTATCGGCTGTTTTAGAGGATGCAATAACATTATGTGAGGTAGTAACGATGATTCGATGAATGAAACACAGAAGGTTGAAAAGTGGAGGGTGTTAAGTAGAAGCGGTTATAACTTCCACATCATAACTTTCAGAGAGTGTTTAAATGAGGTTAAAGAATTTACGAAGAATAATGGTATTAATGTTGATAAATATTGGTACAGTAAAAATAGTTAAGATACTGCCAATGAGCGAATTTCTTATTTATTAACCAGCCGGGCTCTTGAAGAAGTGTGAAAAATTCGTCTTCCAGGGTTCCCGGTATTAAGTGGTTTAAATGTCATAATAGTAAAAATGGAGGAAATAACGATGCAATTTAATCCTATCAAAAGTTTTAATATTGGAGATTTAACCGCCAAGCTGCCGATAATCCAGGGAGGAATGGGGGTCGGAGTTTCTCTTTCCGGTTTGGCTTCTGCCGTGGCTAACGAAGGTGGGATCGGTGTCATCGCTACAGCCGGTATCGGGTTGCTGGACCCTGACTTTGCCGGAGATTTTTTAGCGGCCAACATTAGAACACTGAAAAAAGAGATTAAAAAAGCCCGTGAACTGACCAATGGAATCATAGGCGTCAATATCATGACCGCTTTGTCAAACTTTGCCGATATGGCGCGGACTGCAATTGAGGAAGGCGCCGATGTCATTTTTTCCGGCGCCGGACTTCCGCTTAATCTGCCGCAGTTTCTGGAGGGGACTAAAAAGACCAAACTGGTTCCGATTGTATCCTCGGCGCGGGCGGCCGGGATTATTTTTAAAAAGTGGATTGAAAAGTATAACTATGTTCCGGATGCCGTTGTGGTCGAAGGACCGTTGGCAGGCGGGCATTTGGGATTTAAAGCGGACCAGATTGGCAGCCCCGATTATTCGCTGGAAAATTTGATCCCCCAAGTGGTAACCGAAGTAGGTACGTATGAAGCTCAATATCAAAGGCCGATCCCGGTGATTGCCGCCGGAGGTATCTATACCGGCGCGGATATTAATAAATTTTTACAACTGGGCGCCGCCGGAGTGCAGATGGCGACCCGTTTCGTTACTACGGATGAATGTGATGCGGCTATTGAGTTCAAGAGGGCTTTTCTCGGTATAAAACAAGAAGACCTGGTAATTATAAAAAGTCCGGTCGGCTTATTGGGAAGAGCCATTAAAAACCAATTTATCGCCGATGTCGCCGCCGGTAAAAAGAAACCGTTTCACTGCCCTTATCACTGCATCACCTCTTGCGATTATAAAAACAGTCCCTACTGTATCGCGCTGGCCTTAATCAACGCCTGCCGGGGAAAGTTAAAACAGGGATTTGTTTTTTCGGGAGCCAATGGCTATCGCACTACGGGAATTGTTTCGGTAAGGAATTTGATCAATTCGTTAATGGATGAATATTTCTGCGCTGCCGGGGTTTGATAAACTGGAAATATGCTGGATTTTTTATTTCCCTGGACAAAACAAGGCTAGCAGCTTACTATCTACTTGATTTATACCATATTTTCAAGGTTTATTTGACATGGAAGCCTTTTGGTCCAATCTTCTGATTACTTCCGCCTGAATAATCCCATAAGCCGATGAAGTCACAAAAAACGAAATCACTGTCGGAACGGAACGATGTCCGAACTCCGGGATTTTAAAAATAATAAAGACCGCATAAATGAAAAACCAGCATAAAATGCCGTAAAGCCAGCCTTTAAACCAAAGATGTTTACTGTTAATCAAAGTTACTAAAAAAGCGAATAAAATACTTAGGAACCCTGTGAAAACCACCTGGGCGATTAAGGCGATGATGATTTCCGCCATACTGGTGGCTTTATTTCCGTAAAGCAGTACCGCCGACCAGTCGAAATACCGGCAATCTTCACAATGGTTGTTAAAATGAACATAGATCAGATTTAATATATTCATTGCGGTCCCACCGGCCAAACCGGCGATGAAACCTCGGGTTAATCGGTCTTCAAGCATTCAGTACCTCGGGTTTATATTGCCATTCAACGGCTGTTCTTGAATATGTATGCATTCACCGCAGCGTCCCATCCCTTTCTATCTTTGTTGTCACGATTACTTTGAACGGTACTTTCGGGAAAATATCTTTCCACTGGTGTTTCTTCCACTGATTAAAATGCTTGATCCGGAATTCCTCGCCAAAGTTAATGATATCCGAATTGAACGACTGCAACTTTTTGATGACCCGGCCTATTTTCGGCGCCAATACTTTTTGCATGGACAACTCCAACCGCCGCCTGTCAGCGGGTTTAATCTCCTTATGTTCCCCCGCCAGTTCACTCAGCGAGCCACTGAGATTCACTTTCACGGTGAAAAACGGCGTACCTTCTACAGAAGACTCGCCTTCTACAGAAGGCGCAGTTACTTGAATCTTGGTCCGGCCCTTTACATTCCGCAGCGATAATATTTGATTATCCGGCAGTGTAAGTGACAGATTGCCCGCTTTCATCAATCCGCTGAGTAAACCATACATTTGGGTCTCTTCCATATCCAGTTCACCGGCCAGTTGAAATCCGTTGAACGCTGCCAATCCCGCTATGATATACATTCCTTCCTTTTCATCCAGATCAATCAACGGAGCAAAAGCATCGGTCGAGGTATGGAACGCCCGGGACATAAATTGTCCGACGGAAGTAAAATAGGTGCGGTCGTATTTCGCCGCCGACTGAGCGGCGCCGGTAAATTCTAAACCGGGCAAGGTTTCTTGGACCGGCTCAAATGTCAGAACTTCACCGGCGGTGTGCCGGGGGGCGACAAAAATTAAGGCTTGGGGCGGCGCTTTCGGATTGCGGATAAAATATTCAAGCAGTGATTCTATCCCTTGGCGGGCGGCGGCTGCGCCGATGATAATCGATTTGTTTTGTTCAATGACCAATTCATAATAGGTTTTCGTCTGTAAAATATTCAAGGCGTCATTGACGGTACGGGCGGTAACTTTGGTGGCGCTGAATTGTTTGCCTGGGGCGTTGCCGCGGCCCATCGCCGAAGAAGGCAGCATCTGTTGCGGTAAAGGTATCTGCACCATTACCGACGTTTCTCCTGGGGCTATGGCGTCAATCCCGATGGTAGTCACAAAAGTGCGCCGGTCCACCTCCGTCAAGTCCCAGCAACCGGATAAAGTGAAAAGGCAGGCGAGAATGATTGGAAGTGTGAAGGATGAAGTATGAAGTTTGAAACGAAATTCTTTTTTTACCTTTTTCCCTTGACTCTTTTCCCTGTTCACTTTTATATACCCCATTTACTTTCCCTTTATATGAGCGTCTGGCTTTGAAATCAGCGTATAATGTATTGCAAATGGCTTATGACACTTGAGTTTAATTTTACCTATTGAAGTTTGACCCTTATCCCTTGAACTTCGCACTTTGGATTTTACCCTTCACCCCTCAAACTTGCCCTTCACTCCCCGCAGCAAAGCTACCAGATAAACAATCCACGGGTATACGAATACCGGCAGCATCAGCCAGCGGCGGAATAAGGTAAACATGGCATGGGCGGTAATCGCGTCGGGAAAGAGCAATGTCCCGACCAGGACCAGGAGAACCAAGACGGCGACAGTCCAGCGGTAATTGAAACCCGGAAATTGGCGCCCGAGGCTGCGGGCCACTACGGAAAAGTAGAATGAAACCGCCACAAAGAACATGGTGATCCAGATGACTAAAAATATCAATCCCACTTGTTCCAACACCAGAAAGGGGATATTTATCTGTTGAATGGTGGCAAATTCGGACCAGGCAAAACGGGGGGTCAATTCAGCGCCGAAAGACCCGATGGCGCCGAGAATGCCCAATAAAAAACTCAAAGCGGCGATGAAGGCCGCGGATAGCGCGGGTATGGCGAGTTCGCTGGCGCGCCCGTTGCCCGGATTTTTTTTAACCAGGGGAAGAATTAGAAAGATGGCGGTGATGGGCAGAAAAACATTGGCCATGAAGGCTCCCCCGGTTAGATAATCTAAGGGGGGCCGGGCGAACAGCGGCAAAAGATAAGCGCTTTTGAGTCCTTGCAGAGCGAATATTTGCATCGTAAAACGGAAAAGAACGGTTGGTATGAGTACAAAGGCCGCCAGCCGGAGCGCCGGGGCCAAACCGTTAACGGCTACATATCCAACCCCGATTAAAAAGAAAGCGCTCACCGCCCAGACCGGAGTCCGGTTTAAGAAATAGGCCACTACCAATTCGCTGCTATCTTTAATCGCCAGGATCAGCCAAAGAACGAAACAGCCTAAAAACATTAAGTTTCCGGCGAGTCCTAGCGGTTTGCCAAGAACTTGAGGAGCGGCCTCCGTTAGATTCTGATTGGGGAAACGGCGCCGCATTAAGACAAGCAGTAGAATCAGGGGTAAAGCCGCAAGGCAAAAGGCGGCCAAAAGCGGCCAATAACCGTTGGGTCCGCAGGTTTTAGCCGCTTCATACGGAAAATCCAGAAAGTCCAGACCTAATAAGATCACCAGCAGCAAGGCGAAAAAGTTCACCGGGGAGATCACCGGTGAAAGAAGTTCCGGCGTGCGCGCGTCCTTCATGGGTTGCCTCTACCTCCTTTTTTGGGTAAACGGTTTTGATCAATGGGCTGATAAATTTGGAACCGGCGTTTCAGCCACAACGGCCGCCGGAACACCGTATCGATCAGCCCCATGGGTAAAAGCGGCGCCCAGGGCGAGAGATAGGAAACTCCGAAGGAGTTTTGGATGGCGGCGTGGGCCAGGATGATTAATCCGCCGATGGTTAATCCGTAAAGTCCGAAGGTAGCCCCGGCCATAATTAATCCAAACCGCAGGATTCGCCAGGAAAGGCCGATTTCATAATTCGGGCCGGAGTAAGAAGCAATCGCGGCGATAATGGAGACAATTAGCGTAATATTGGAAACGATCCCGGCATTCACCGCCGCGTAACCGAGGATAATCCCAGAGGCCACCCCCAGCGTTTGGCTTACCGGCGTGGGCAAGCGCAGGCTACCCTCCCGGAAAATCTCCACTACAAATTCCATGAATAAAATTTCGACGACCAGGGGGAGAGCTACACCAATCCGGCCCCCGGCGGTGGCGAGGGTGAATTTAATCGGCAATAGCGCGGGATTAACTCCGAGCATGGCGATATATAGTCCCGGCAAGGTTACGGCGATGTTATTCCCCAGGATCCGGAAGATCCTTAAAAAGACTCCGAACCAAAAAGGGAAATAATAATCCTCGGGGCTTTGATAAAGTTCATTGACCGTAACCGGCACAATAATCGCGCTGGAGCTGCTATCGACAATGATTACCACCCGGCCTTCCAGGATCGCCGCCACCAGTTTATCCGGGCGTTCGGTGCTTTGGGTCAACGGAAAGAGCGCCCAGTGGTTATCCGAAATCATTTGTTCGATATAACCGCTGTCGGCAATCCCGTCAATTTCAATCCGGTTTAGACGCCGGTGGACCTCAGCGACGATTTGGGGATTGGCCACATCCTGAAGATAAAGGACAGCGATTTTAGTCTGGCTCCGGCTCCCGATTCTGATTCCTTCCACCTTTAATTCGCGATTCCTAATCTGCTTCCGGATCATTAAAATATTTTGATTGATATCTTCCAGTAAGGAGATTTTGGGGCCGCGGATGGTCCGCTCGACTAGCGGCGCCGAAGGGGGTTGTTTTACGATCTGATGGGCGTCAAAGGAATATGTCCGGGCGCTGCCTTCCAGGTGAATCACCGCAAAGCCGTTCAGCAAGTCGTCGGCGGCATCTTCCATCGATTCCCGTTCGATTCGTCCTTCCTGAGAGATAACCGGCAGGAGCGTTTCCCAGTTACAATCCGGTTTTTCTTGCAGAAGGCGCCCGATGGGGGCCAGAAAGTGGGTTTGCATATCGTTTTTATTGGTAAAGGAGGCCAGGAAGGCAATGGTTATTTTTCCCACGCCCGGCGCCTCGAATCCCAGGTCGATGGGGTTGTTTAAAGTAGCGCCGATTGATTGTTTGAATTCAGCGGCAAGAAGCGGAATGGACGGCACTTGGATGATTCTCCTTTATTTAACAAAAAAAAAAATAATTACTTTTAATAATTAATTTTTCCCTAGGAAAGGATGATTTATACGTTTTTCCTGGCCCGATGATGGAGACCTTGAACGGGAATTGGCGAATCCGGGCGAGTCCGTTACTTGATCCCGGCTTTGGTTTTGGTTCTGTCATACCTTGTTTGTCCGGAGACGATTTCTTCCAGGGCAATGGTAACGGCTTTCGACTGGTCATCATTTGATCGATCTGTTTCAATAATTTGGCGCGCCCGTTTCGCTGCAAGGGTTGCCAGCATAAAGCGATTTTCTGCATGCTGTAAAAGGTCGTCCAATGGTGGAAATATCATATTTCTCCTTTCAAATTTTAATAGTCCGCAAATATTTTCCGGAAATGAAAACCGGGAGTTACTAACAGTTTCTACTATACCAGAATTTACTCACATTAATCCCGTTCGTCTTGGTGAATTCCTTGACTTCATTTAAAGTCGACTTGGGAATGATCATGTGGAATTCATAACCGCTCCGGCCAAAAGTACGCCATCTTTCGATCCTCTGAGTATCATTCAATAAATCGTGGGTTACGACCTCGCATAATGTGGTTTGATCATCATATACCGCTGATAAATCGGGGGTGAAACTGCCAACCTTGGCCGGCCGCCCCTGGATATAACTTTCATGGTTTATTTTAACCTCACTATAACCCATTTTCCGGTAATTAATGGCCTGGGTGATCAGCATTTTGTTATGAAGAGTCTGTTCCGGTAATGTTTGCATTATCATACATCCTCCGTCTTTGTTAATAAATGTTTTCAAGATCAAGATCGTCGTATTGGACTCCCAGCGCTTGAAGATTATAGGCAATCAACGGCTTAGTATACTTCACCAATTCCACCGAATCGTCTTCCTGGAGCCAATTGGTGATCAGCGAATAAATCGATCCGGTGAAGAGAATGGCCGCCACTTTCGGATCGGGTATGCGAATTGCCTTTTTTTGAAGTAGCTTTCGAAAGATTTCCTCGAAAACCAGGGAAATTTTTTGATAATCGGCGGTTCGTTTCTTTTCAAATTGGGGGCTGATCCCGACCGAGCCGATCAGCATAATCCGGGCCAGTTCCTTATTCTTTTGAAAAGCCCGCAAAGAAAGGGTAATCGCCTTAATCAAACTTTTTCCGATATGCTCCGCATTATCGGTCATCGTTGCCACCGCCTCCTGTAAAACACTCACATAGGCGTTAATCATTTCATCATAAAGAATTTCAAATACCTCTTCTTTATTGTTGAAATAAAAATAGAAAGATCCGGTGGAAATTCCCGCTTCCTCAAGAATATCCCTGACTTTGGTGTTATAATACCCGCGTTTCGCGAAAACTTTGGCGGCGGTGTCTAAAATATGGCGCCGCTTGGCGTCTTTCTTTTCCTGGATCGCCTTTGGAGTCCGGTATGACATTTTCGATTACTCCTTGAAGCATAGAACGAATGTTCATTCTAAATTATACACTATTATTTTCAATAAGCAAGCGTTTTGTTAAATCGGAGTGGTTCTCCGGATGTATTTTTAATTCTAAATCAAGAAATAATAGGGATATGAGTGAAAATCCAAAAATTCCAATCCTTGAACTGCAAGAATCCCTCGGATCTCCAATTGATTTGGAGATTCGGACCATTGAATCAAAAGATAATTTACCGGTTCAAATCACTTTTTTACGCGGCCTGGCTGATCCTACGCCGGTAATCAATGTTGTAACCCAAAATAATCTTAATTCCCTAACCGAAACTGCGTTCACCGCCGCCGGTAAGGTATTGCGCGGCAACCGGGATATTCCCGTCAAATTCTATTTATATAGCGGCGCGACGATCATTTATGCGCCCAGCCGGGAACCGTTTGCGGTAATCACCAAGTCCATGGCCAAAAGAGTCCCTTCCGAGCCGGTCAATGAATCGTCGATTCGCGGCCCACGGGATGGTTTTGTTGAAGATATCTATGATAATTTAAGCTTGATTCGGCGCCGGCTGCCCGATCCCCACCTTCAGGCCGATGAGTTAACCATTGGCCGCCGTACCCAAACCAAAGTGGCGGTTGTCTATCTGGAGGATGTGGCCAATCCCGATCTGGTGGCGGAAGTAAAAAAACGCTTGACCAAAATTGATATCGACGGCGTTTTGGAACCGGGCATCCTGGAAGAATTCATTAAAGATAATAAGCTGACCACCCTGCCGCTGTCTCTGACCTCGGAACGGCCCGATAAAATCGCCGGAGCGATCCTGGAAGGCCGGGTGGCCATTATGGTGGATTATGCTCCTCAAGTGATTATCGTCCCGATTACCCTAAACGATCTTTATCAAGCGCCGGACGATTATTATTTCGATTATTGGGCCGGGAGTCTAATCCGGATTGTCAGATTCATCGGGAATCTTTTAGCCATCGGATTGCCGGGTCTGTATATCGCTCTGATTGGCAGCAGCCCTCAACTTCTGCCGATCAGTTTTGGATTAACCGTCGCCGGACTCAGGATCGGCATGCCTTTTCCGTTATATGTGGAAGTTTTAATCGCGGAAATGATGGTGGAATTGTTGCGGGAAGCGGGACTCAGGCTCCCGCGCGGCACCAACCAGACCTTGGGGGCCACCGTCGGCCTCATTATCGGGTTTGCCTTGATCCAAACGGGCTATATTTCAACCCCGACCCTGATTGTAGTGGGTATTTCGGCCATCGCCTCTTTCTCCAGTCCGCAATATCCCATCGGATTAACCTGGCGGATTTTAAAGTACATTTTGATTGTCAGCGCCTCATTCCTGGGCCTTTACGGTTTTATTTTAGGCGCGATTTTGATTGCGGCCCATATTGCCGGTCTCTCCTCTTTTGGTTCTCCCTACACCGTGCCCTGGGGGCCATGGCAAACAACCGGCATACTTGATTCGATAATCCGCGCGCCCCACTGGCTGCGCCTGAAACGTCCCCAGGCGGCTAAACCCAATCAGCCCAACCGGGGCGCCAAATATCCCAAGGAGTAGGTGATAGGAGCGGACATGCCAAAAAATCTCGCGCCAACGCGCACTCTTACCAGTAAACTTTTTATTCCGATCTTACTGTTGTCTCTATTAACCTTTGGTTTTTCCTTCGACCGGAATGTTGTGACTCCCAGCGTGGGTGTCAATACTTATCTGGTCATCTTCATCGGATTCCTGTTTACCGTCGCCGGTTTATTGATGATCAAGTCCCTGGCCTGCAAATATCCGGACCAGTCTATCATCCGTTTGGGGAATAAGCTTTTGGGAGCGATTGGCGGAATCGGAACGGCCGTGTGGTTAGTGGTAATTTTCAGCCTGGCGGCGCTGCTTGCCAGAAGGGTTACCGATGAAGTCTCCGCGATCATTCTCTTCCGGACGCCGGGATATGTATCCACGCTGGCCTTTTTGTTGATCGCGGGGTATATGGCTTTGCTTGGCGAGGAAGCTTTGGGAAGATTGTCGTCGGTCATGATGTTCATGCTTCCATTATTGTTGATGATGCTGGTTTTAAGTTTCCGGCAGGTAAACCCGGCGAATATTCATCCGGTGAATATCTACCGGGATTTAGGATATTTGAAACAATGGGACCTTTGGCTGTTGGTCTTTTCACCGGTATGGATTCTAGGTTCGTTTAACGGAGGTGAAAGTATTCGCGGCCACTTTAAAGCAGTAATTCTAACTTTGGCCTGCGGAACCATCATTTTGGGAGCGGCTTCGCTCGCGGTGGCCGGGGCTTTCGGGGCCAAAGGAATCGCGCGCTTTCAATGGCCGGTGATGAGTTTGATGAATATTACCGAATTCGCGCCCAGTTATTTCTTTCAGAACTTCATCACCACCTTTTATTTTATAATTTTCATATCATTTGCGGCAGTTACCGTGGCCGGTTTTTTGATTATATTATCGAAGGGGTTTACTGAATTTTTGGGGTTAAAAAATTCCCGGTCAAAATTAATGCTCTTTATAATTATTGCCGCTTTAATTGTTTTATCAATCGTGAGTACCCAGATTCATTATAAAGAAACGGCGAATTTTCTTTTAAAAACAGGCAGTCTTTATACTTTCGGCTATGTTGTGCTGCTCTGGGTGGGTTCCTTGTTTCAAAGGAGAGAGCGAAAATGAGACGATTGGCCTATGGCAAATTAGGGCTATTGTTGATTTTGGCAATGATGTGTTTGGCGGGTTGCTGGGATATTATTCCGATTGAAAACCGGGCGCAGGTACTGGTAATTGGGGTGGACAGCGCGCGCACGCCCGATAACGGAAACCAGGTCCGGTTAAGCGCCCAAATCCCGGCCATTAAAAACTTGATTCAAACCGTTTCGAATTTTACCGACCGGCAAAAACCGATCTTTAAACCGTTGGTGGTGGAGGGTAAATCATTCCTGAAGTGTATTCAAAGCCTGGAGGATCGGCTATTCCAATCAATGGCCGTCGGAAATGTTAAACTGATCATTCTCTCCCCCGAGGTGGCGGCAGATGATCTTTTGAATATCCTGACTATTTTTTTGCGGCAGCCTACCGTATCTTATCAAACCCTGGTCATATGCGCCGAAAACAGCGCCGAGGAAATCGTGCAGTTTGAAGCGCCTTTCGATATCCAGCCGGGATTGATGATTGGGAAACAGGAAATGTCGGCTTTGAAATTGATCCATTCCTTTCCAATGCGGCTTTGGGACCTGATTGCCCGGATTGATAATGGGATTACTGATCCCTATCTTCCAATCATTAATCTGGACCGGGAGAATAAGTGTTATGTACTGGAAGGATTGAAGCTGTTTCGGGGTGATAAAATAATAGCGACTCTTAGCGCTGATGATAGTTATCTTTTTGGCGTGCTTATCGGTAAGGTGGAAGAGGGGTATAAGGAAATTACCGTTAAGAACCAAGAGATCGGCTTTAGTAAGGTGCAATATAAATCCAAAATCCGGATTGCCAAACACCGGAATCAAAAGCGACTTCGGGTTGAGATCAAGGCGGCGGGGACGTTGCTCCAAATTCCCAAGGGCTTTCCGGATCGGGCCGCGACTTATAAACTGTTTCAGAAAGAGATGGAAAAACAATTACAGGAGCAGGTTTTATCTTTTGTCAAAAAACTTCAGGCCTTAAATACCGATCCGGTGGGTTTTCGAAAAGTCATGGAAAATGCCGGGATTATGAATTGGAATGAGGTTTATCCGGGGTTTCCGGTGGAAGTAAAGGTGAGGTTTAAATTCCGGAACTTTTCTCCGGCGTTTTAAGGGGTGGGGTTTAGCTGGTGGAGAAATTTTTTCATTACGCTTAAGTCGATTTACTTATTGTTTGATTCTCATTCTCTCATAACCGGTTCTTTCCGGGGTGGTTTCTTAAGAATGAAAGAAGTTAATACGTCATAACCGCCTGGGCTTACCGGAGGCTGGAAGGGCTGGAGTTAACCTAAGCCGAAAGAACCGATTAATCAGATATTAGCCATTTAACGTTTCAACCGTTTATACCGCCGGAGCGGACGGCGGATTACCGTATCAATAATTCCCCGAAAATCCAACAGACTCCAGGGAGCCAGGTAAGGAGTACCAAAGGAGTTTTGAAGCGCCGCGTGTGTCAGAAGCATCATTCCCGCTATGGTAAATCCGTACAGACCAAAAAAAGCGGCGGCCAGAATCAGAATAAATTTTAAAATCCCCCAGGATAGGCCGATAGGGTATTCCGCTCCGGAAAAGGAGGCGATTATCGTAATTATCAAGATGACCATGGTGGGATTGGAGATAAAACCGGCTGCCATTAAAACAGTGGCAAGAGCAGCCCCGGAAGTAATTCCTACAATTTGCCCGGCCGGTCTCAGCAATTTAAGGCTGGCTCCCCGGAAAAGCTCCATGACTAATAATCCGGTGATAAATGGTAATACTTCTCCCGTCCGGCTGGCAGCGACAGAAAGGGCGATATGGATCGGCAACAATCCGGGATTTACTCCCGTAAGCGCGATATAGAAACCGGGTAAAGCTACCGCGATGATACTGCCTAAAATGCGGAAAAAGTATAGAATTGGGCTGGACCAAAATCCGGAGTGGCAATTCTCGGGACTTTGGTAGAGATCATGCATGGTCATCGGCGCTAAAATCGCCCGGGGGCAGTTATCCATCAAAATGGCGGCCTTACCGGTAAGAAGCCCCCCGATGAGTTTGCCCGTGCTTCCGGTATTTTGGATTAACGGCAAAAACGACCGGGGATTGTCGGTGATTAATTGCTCCAGATCACTGCTGTTAATTATGCCGCCGATTTCAAACGAGTTTAAACGCTGCCGGATTTCCCGGATAAGCTCCGGGCTTGCCAAATTGCCGAGATAACAAACGGCAACCCCGGTTTGGGTGTTTGCCCCAAGTGTCAACATTTCAATAATCAGTTCCTTGCTCTTAAATATTCGCCTGATTAGTGCCAGGTTATCTTCCAGGTCTTCGTTGAAAGCCAGTTGGCCGTGAGGGTTCTGTTCCCAAATAGGTTCCATGATATGCCCTTTGTTCCATTAATATGCTTAGTATGTGAAAAAACCACTATAATTAAAAATCTAATTGGCAAAAAGGCTAAAGAAGAAGCAAATAATTTAATTATTGTTTGCAAGAAAAGAATCATTCCGGACTAATGATTTTAGTATATTGGCTCCTGCACAAAATCCCACTGCCCCACCGCCAAAGTCCGCGCCGCAGCCGCCGTAATTTGAATCTTCGCCCCCATCAAAGTATTCGCCCCGGTGGTTCCCGCCGGTATTTGCGCCGTGGTCGTGAAAGTCCCATACAAAAAATTATTGATATAAAACTCAATCTTACTCCCCGCGTAAAGCCGCGCCTCCAAAATAGTCTGGACGCTATTGCTCATCGTAAACCCCAAATTCACCGTCTGTTCCGACTGTCCCGCCTTGTAGCTCACCCCGTAAACCGCCCCGTTGATAATCTTAAAACCAAAGAAATTATTACCCGATAATTGTCCGCAGATCACATAAACCGTATTGTTGGTGGTATTGGGCAGCATAACCGCCACCCGGAAATGCCGGTTCCGGTCAAAAGTATTGGCCGCCAGCGGCAGGGCGATAATCCGCTGCGTCTCCACCGAATCGTTATTCGCCGCGCTGGTAGTCAATTTGAAATAGCCGTTGGCCGCGTCATAAGTCGCGGTTCCCGTACCGACCACCGTCTTTTGAAAGCAGGTGTCAATATCCGGGATCAGGCTGTAGCGGATGCCATTATATCCGAAATCCCAAAGTTTCGGATTGATCCCGGCCACCGATTCAGCTTCCTTGGCTCTGGTAGCATAGGGCAGAATGGATGAGCCGATGGAGATGATGGCCGGGTGAAGATAACCGGCCCGATTACCGAAAGCGATCCGCCCGGATGAATTCTCAAAATTGGAAATGTCCGCCGTCAAGAAATAAGTGTCGTTCGGATTGTTGTTCTTTATCACCTGGAGTGAGAAGGTCCGGCCTTCCTTCTTGAAGTTCACCGAAAGCAGATCCCCGAATACCAATTTTAAGCTTCGGGTGTTGGTCAGATTATTCGTCCCGTTAATCGTGTAGCCCAGAACCAAACTGGTTCCGTCCTGCGTGAAGAACACCCGGTTGGTGGAATCGATCTCCCAGCCGATATGATTCAGCCGGGTAGACATAGCCATTAAATTGATACCCAGTTCGAAGTTTTTAAAGCTCTGATTCGACCGTAAGGTCGCCGCCCTGGCCCCTTTGTTATCGTCAAAATAATCGCTCGGCATTAAGTCCCTAAATACCACGCCGTTATATTCCTTGCCGCAAAAATAAATCCCCTGATAATACCCGGAAGAATGGTTATCCAGGAAATCCGCCACATGAACACCATTCACCAACCGTTGAAAGACATTGGGGTAATTGCCCTCCGGATCTTTCCGGGTCATCAAGATGGAACCGCCGTAAATATCCACCGGCCCCGCCTGTCCGCTGGGGCTGGTGATAAACCCAATCCATTTCACCGCGTTCCAGTTCGGTGTTCCGTGCGCCACAAAATCGCTTTTCTGAATTTTCACCAAGTACATCATATCAGCATCCGCCCAATGCTCCTCATCCAGAACTCCCTCATAATAATTGGTGGTTCCGGGATAGGTGTCGCAATAGAAATTCAGCCGCATGGAACCGCTCCGGTTGTTAAAACTGGCCCCGTCCATGAAAGTATGAATCTGGATGAAATCCCCATTGGAACTGGCGCTGCCGTCACCGAATTTCGACAGGTCCAGGTTACGGACATAAGCCAGCCCCGAACTGGCCGCGCTGGTCTGCCGCCGTAAACAGGCACCGTTATGCCATTTTTCATGATATTCCACCGCCAAAAGAGTCGCTGTTCCAAAAGTCTGCCAGAAAGGGTCAATCACATTGGCCAAAATGATCTGATTATGCTGGCTATAAAGGGGTATATACGCCAGAAAGTTGGTCAAAGAGTCGTGGGTATGGTTCAAGGCCGCGTAGGTGGTATCATGATTATGGGTATTGATTAACCCCAGCAAATCATTAATGTCCTGGGCCTCCGCAAAATCGCCGATGGTTTTATAAGTAAAATAAAGGGCGCCAAGCTGATAAGTCGCATTGGTAATCCGGTAGGACAAATAAACCGCTTTTCCCGCCTCATTGGACAGGGAAAGATCTTGATTCTCCAGGATATAGTCGGTATTCAGGATTAAAGCGGTTCCTCCACCCCCCGGAAGCGTCCGAATGGTGAAATCCACTCCGCCAAAGAAGGTGTCATGGTCCAACACATTGGAGCCGGACCCCACATTGGAATGAAGTTCATCCGTAACCGGCGTTCCGGCCAGGTTTTTCGAAAATTTGGCGTTCATTTCAAAGTTTCGCTCCTTTCAAGGACGATTTTTTGGTTTAAATCCAAGTTTCTGCGCCCATTCTCCGAGATAGACCCCAAGAACCGCCGCGATAATCAGTTCCACAACCCGCCAGCACCGCTGGCCGAGGGAGGATTTTATTCTGGAAGCCCCGATTTTCTCGTTTTGAGCGACTTCCAGCGGAATCAGCCGTTGGTTTAGCCCGGCGATGGAGCCGTTAATCCGGTTCACATGGTTCAAAATCTCCTGGTTCTGCCCGATCAGAATCCCCAATTGCCTGCTCTGGGCGTTTTGCTCCTGCAAAATCGATTGAATCAGTTCCAAAGTCTCCTTGTCCATTCCTAAAACCTCTTTTCTATCGGATAGCTCACCATAAAACCCCGGTCTAACTGCCCGTTATCGCTTTTTTCTCAGGCCGACGAACCGACCGGGCTTGAAGCCATTTCCGTTTGACAAATCCGCCCGGACAATTCGCGGAAAAAGCTGAATCAGGGTATATTCTGCAGGCCGACCGTCCAAGAAAAGAAAACCACTTTACTTGACCGGCGAATTCAAGCCGTTTCTGGATGCCTAAAACACTCCGGAATGAAGGCCGGAAATCCGGGCCGACGAACAGACCGGGCCGGACCTGATGTAAATTCTGTTTCTCCTGTCAATTCCGTCCCGGACAATTCGCGTAAAAAGCCGAATCCGGGCTTATTCCCCAGGCGACCGTCCAAGAAAAGAAAATCACTTTACTTGACCGGCAAAAACCTCCGGGTCTGTCTCTTTAGCCTAAAACCGGAACACTAGCCGGAAATTCCCGCCGATCGTCCAAGTGGAGTATTTCTTAACTTGTCCGCCGCTTCCAGCCGTTCACCAGAGCCTAAAACATCCGGAATGAAGGCCGAATTCCGCCGACGAATCAACCGGGGCGGAAGATTTACTGTTAGTCCTGTCAACCCGGCTCATTCGCGTTTAAAAAACCTTTCCCTTTAGAGTCCCACCCAAAACATTGGCCGCATTCCGAAACACGCCTTGCGGATTTCTCCATGCTGGGTGGAGCGGGGGAGCCAATGAATGTTTGCCACGAATCCGGGCCGACGAATAGACCGGGCCGGAAGAAATTCTGTTGGCGGAATCCGCCCGGACAATTCGCGAAAAATCCAATCCAAGCGTATCCTTGGGGCGACCGTCCAAGCGAAGCAAATCACTTCCCTTGACCGGCAAATTCCTTTTGGTCCGTTTCATAAGCCTAAAAAAATTCCGGAACGCTGGCCGGAATCCCCAGCCAACCGGAGTAGTTCTTTACTTGGCCGGTGATCCGGGTCTTCCACCGCGAGCCTAAACCCCACGGAATGAAGGCCACAAATCCGGGCCGACGAATAGACCGGGCCGGAAGCATTTCTGTTGGCCGATTCCGCCCGGACCCGGACAATTCGCGAAAATCAAAAAACCATTCCAGGCCATGCTCCGGTCAATCGAAGCAGATCGCTTCCATTGACCGTCGAGGCCGACGAACAGACCAGACCTGAAGCAATTCTGTCCGCCAATTCCGTCCGGACTGTTCGCGAAAAGCCGAATCCTGGTCCATTCTCCAGGCCGACTGGTCAATCGAAGCAGACCACTTCCATTGACCAGCAAGCTATCCTCCGCAGCCTAAACCCTATGAAAGTAATTCTGTAAGCCTTGTCCACTCGGCGCCGCCCATCCAACTCAAGGAAGCCGCCGCTGCCGGGGGCCGGCCTTGTCCCTGGTGTCCAATAGGTAGCGTACCGTCCGGGACAAGGCCCGACTCCCCTGATCCTCCGGTGGGAACCCATAAGGTGTTGCCACTGATTCCTCCGCCGTCTATCTGAAAGCGGAACTGGAGGCCTACATCCCGGGCCGCCGACATAACGTTTTTTATACAACGCCGGTCGGGTTCTGCCAAAGAGGTCTTCGGCCATCGTATAAAAAGCGTTATGTCGCCAGCGGGAGAGTGGATAGTCTGGGAGTCCGCTGGTTCGCTTGATTCAGGGGACCGGGCACCGGCATCGTGCCTGGCCGCCGTCCGTGGCGGCCTGCCCGGTCCCGGATGTCGGCTTCGCAAGTCGGCTCCGCAGGCCAACCGGCTTCCACAGGTCAAGGAGAAAACACGGCCAGCCGCTGAAAAACTTTTAAGCGGTCCCTTCGAAGCCGCCTCCGCAGCCAATCACCTACGGCGGCTGTCAAACGCAGACTTCCGCCCGTCGAATATATCAGGTCTGCTCTCTTGCCAGCCACCTAGTGGTTCAGGGAGCCGACCGGCTTCCACATGTCAAAGCAGTAATCACGGCCAGCCGCCGAATGTGCAAGCCCGTTCTGTTTGCTCTCCCCGCCCGCCCGATGTTGGGGCGAATCACGATTCGCCCTTACTGTTAGCCGTGTCACCCATGCAGCCCCCAGGGGCTTCCCATTTACGACACTCCCGCCAGGTCGAGTACCAGCCTTCCGTCATTGGTGGCCCGTACCCGGTTCAGTTCACCTTGCGACCAGTCCAGGGTATCGTCATCTGTCCGGATAGTTGCTGCGGGGGGAATCAAAACTCTCCCGCGTTCGAACAACGACCGGTCAAGCATCTCCAATCTATCGACACCACTGACAAAAGTCCGGATTTTTTCCTCCGGGGAAGTCCATTCACCCGACCAAAAAATGCCTAACGAAATCCATTCGATATTTCCTCCGCCAAGGTCTATTCCAATGAAGGGTTCCAGTTTCCGGTTGGGCTTCAACAACCCTTGTAATGGAGAGATTTGATTCGCCGGGTCGAAAATCCGGCTGATGTTGTTAAAGACAATTTCCAGCGAATTGGCGGATAAATTCCCGGCGGATAACAATCCGGAGTAAATATCCTTCTGCGCAAGCAGTGTCAAGGCAAACAGGTCTTTTCCAGAATAAGTGACCTGCAAGTTATCTGTCCAGTAAACTGTCACTTTAACGTATATCTTCCGGTTCGTACCAAGGATTGCTTGCCAAAAAGCGTCACTGGCCGGAATCATGGTCACTCCTCCTTCAAGATGACGGTTACGTTCTTCCAGACCGCTACGGGCAGGGTGTTCGAAAGTTCGCGGGGAAAAGATAAACACTTTACCGGTTTGGTTTCATTTAAGAATTGAAATGAAAGAGTGACACCCCGGTCAAGTTCGGCCTGAATAATTAGCCGCTGGGCTTCGGTCAGCATCTTGTATTTCAAGATATATTTGTTCTTCGTGACAATGCTATCCGTGTTTAACGTCCCATCGGCGGAACGTTCCTCATTGCCGATATTCTCCGGTTCGATGATGAATTTACTGGGTGAGGCAATCAGTGTTTCAGCGCCGGGTAAGCCCAGTTTGAATTGGCCGAGCATTGTATTGGAAGTATAGAATCTTTCCCGTACCTTTAAAGCATAGGCGGGGATTTTCATGTCGCATCTTTCCCTTCAAGATTATAGCAACCGGAGCCGCTAACACCTTTATACATCAGCCCGGCGTCAATCAGGATCTCCTTGCAACGCGGTCCCAGCTTCCCGAATTTGGAGTTAAAGGAGAAGTCCTCGATTTTCATGGGTCCGAGCGGCCCGGTGATATCGCTGGTCTCATCGATTTGCAGCCAGTATTCAATCTGGGCGCAAGTTGCCTGAATGACTTCAGACTCCCTGTCCGTGGTATTCGTCAAGTGCCGGGTCTTCCGGTAAATTAATTCACTGGCGCGGTGGATCATCCGGATAATATCGGCAGGGAGTGAACTGGCGTCCGCTAGCCCCAGGTAATCGATTAAATCGTCAACCGTCGCAAACGGGAGATTCATTGCTAATTTCCTTTCTCACTTTTTGGCTCACTTTCTCAATTTCATTTTGGATGGTGAGAACGGGCAAAACCTGATCATTTTTCGTTGCAAAGGACCCGTTCTCACTTTCTCACTTTTTTTGAAGATACCATGTAATAAAGATAACCTTCCTACCCTGGATTGATTTTCAATGTGGGTAGGTGTCCTCATCTAAAGAAGATATTTTAGTGAGAAAGTGAGAATCGTGAGAAATATATATCAAAAGCCGCTTCAAATCGCAATCCGATTTTCTCACCCATGCTCACTTTTTCTCACCATGGATGAAAAGGGCGGGAGGTTGTGCCCCGCCGGTTCCGGTTAGTTCTGTGAAATCGCCCGTACCGCCAATTCCGGGTAAAGAGTTTTAAAACCGCAGATCGTATCAATCGAGCAAATATCTTTCTTCTTCGAAATGTCATATCCGAATACCACCCGGAGGCCAAAACCCTCAAAACTGACGATGGCCTTCTGTTCCTTGGCGACGCCTTGCGGCAAGGCCAAAGGCCGGTTCACGAAGGCGAAGGCGTTTTTATGAAAGACCATGTTATTGACATGGCTGCCAATCAGCGTAATCGCTTGAGTAGTGACGGCGCTTGGCAACGCCGGATAAATGTTTAAAGTTCCCGCCCCGGAGCCGTTCAAAGTACAATCGGCGGTGACCACAAAGAGATTACTGGTTAAAGTGGCAATTGAGATTAAATCCCCTTTCTTATAAGTCCCGGCCGCGCCGCCGCTGGCAATGGTTAGTTGAGTGGTTCCGAGAGTACCGGTGGCGGTGGACGTTCCGCCCGGAACCCCGGCGGTATGTTTCGGGGTGTTCTGGTCCATGAAGAAATCAAATCCCAGTTTCCGGCCAATGGACGCTTCCCGGAGCGCGGTGCCGTTATCGCCGACTTTCTCGGCGGAAGTGAAAAGTTCAAGCTGCAATAATTTGCTTTCCGCCATGGTTCCCAGGATAAACCGGCGGTCAGTGGGAGGGACCGCTTTATCGTTCATCGCTTTCCGGTTGTCGATAATTTTGGCCACGCTGTCCAATTCGGCGTTGGCCGCTCCGGTATAATAGGGAACATCTCTGTAAAGACCGAGAATCTTGGTATCGATTTTTTGGGCGAAAGCCTGCATCGCCGGGATGATTAATTGCTGTGAGAAATCATTGATGGATAAGGTCAGTTGTTCGGAAGTGACTTCAAAGGAAGTATCCAGAATCGTATCCAAAGTCACGCTGGTGCTGCCTTCGACCACATCCTGAATGACAATCCCCACCGTTCGGTCGAATTCATTGGCCACGAAGTTGGCCGGTTTCCGGATGGTGATGGTGGTTCCTTTGCCTTCCACGAACTCCTCTTTGTAATCCCGGTGAATCAGGTTGGCCATCACGCAATTGTTCCGCAAAACCATCAAGGCCTCGCGGGCCACAATTGAAGGGGTGATAAACGTATTTGCCATTGCAATCTACCTCCTATTTTAAGTTTATTTGCCCTGGCCGCCGGATCGCGCCTTGATGTAATCCGCCATCGACATGCCGCCAAGCTCTTTCTGCCCGCCGCCGCCGCTTCCGAAATCCTCCCCGCCATTGTCATTGCCCGGCTTGCTCAGGAATTCGGGAAATTCTTTTAAAGTGTCGCCGATGGCTGTCTTGACGGCGGTTTCATCGGGAACGCCGTCCGCCACGGTAATCCCGCTGGAATTCACCAGTTTGAGAAAGGCTTTAATCCGGTCGGGCTTCACATTGGCCTGGGCGGCCTGGACCAGTAAAGCCGCGTCAATCAATGTTTTCTCAGCGTCCTTTTTGACCTGCTCGTTTTCCCGTTTCAGGTTGGTGTTATCCTCCTGGGCTTTTTGCAGGTCGGTCTTGTTCTTCTCCTCGGTTTCCTTGGCTTTGGCGGCCAAGGTTTTCAAATCTTCCGGTTTCTCAAAGCCGAGTTCTTTGATAAACTCGTTAAATTGCGAACGGCCTTCCCGTTTCACCCGCTCCATGAAGGAAGCCTGGTTGGGGAAAATAATTTGTTCTTTGTTTTGGCCGTCCCCACCGGCAGGAGGATTTTCATTATTGTTATTATCATTCGCCCCGCCTCCGCCGGTGTCTTTGTCCATCAGGGGATAGTTAGAAAAACCGAATAAATACTGTTTCAACATGGTCATAACCTCCGCGATCGCGTATTCCGTGATTTTATTTACCGCTCACGTTGACGGTCACTTCAACCGGGGGCCAGAACGAACTTAATTCCAGTTCGTCCAATCTCCCGGCCCGTTTCAAGAAAAGCAGGGCGCTGGCGATGGTTTCAATGACGTTTTCCAAGGCGTACATCTCCAAGGAACCGTCCCGCCAATTGCTAGTAGCTTTCAAGGGAGCCAAATGCAAGTGAAGCAATTCGTGAATCAAAGTTCCTTCCTGGTCCCGGTCCCACCAATGCCCCAGGTGATAATCCCGGCAGTCCAGGATTTTGATGGCGGCGTATTTTTTGGAAATTATCCAGGAAGATTGCCCAAAGAGATTGCCGTCCTCCAACTCATGAAAGCGGACCACGGCGAGCTTCACATCCCAGTCCTGCAGCCGCAATACTTTTTGCCAAAAGACGCATAATTCCGATAGATTGGATAGATTCTTCGTGGGAAAAGAACCGGCCCGGTTCAGCATTTCATCAGTCCGTAACATGGTTTAAGACCATCCTTCCTTTCAAAGAGTGATTTTCATATTTAACTTCATGGGTCTTGATGATATAGTCTTGCAAACCGGTGTCCCGTAAATTTTTCAAGCGAATCCGGTCGTCAAATTCCAGGGCCGGATTGCCGACATAGGATAGTTCCATCCGGGGTTTCAAGCCGCTGAATTTCCGCAGTAAAACATTGGCCATTTTCCGGGCGATTTCACGATTTTGTATTAAGGGACTCGACGGATGAGCATAAGAAACCGAGTTCGCCAGGCTTAAATTTTTAGTAGGCGCATAAAGCCCGGACCCGTAAAGATTTCTGCCATAAAACCGGTTTTCGCCGGTATCGACGGTGGTGGTATTTCCCAGGTAGACCAGTTCATTAAAGCGGCCTTTCACTTTCAGGGGATAGCCGCTGATCGCCAGGTTAAAGGTACAGTCAATATTGGTATTGACGGTAATCTTCGCGCCCCAGGCGAAGTATTCCTGAGCGGTGATGATGGTCCCGGCGGGGGCCAGTTCCAAACTGGCGGAACAGTTATAGACCGGGTTTTGGGTGTAAAAGGTGGTGTAAAAACAGGTATAGGTTTTGGCCTCCCCGGCTTGCAGGCTTTGGGCGTTCAGCCGGTAAACTTCTTCGGATTGGGAGGTGGGAACCAGCGGATTGCCGTAAACCTCCACCTGAGTCGGCATTTGGCCGGTAAACGGGATCAGCTTCCGGCCCGGAAAATAGCTGCGGGCGGTAATCGTTTGGACTGCCGCCGCTGTTTGGGCATGACTGGGACCGTCCACATGGATCCGGTTGGACCGGTCGGTATAACAATTGCCGAGCACAAATTTGATAACCTGTTTCAACGCCTGTTTATGGCTGGACTTATAAAGCCAGGCGTAAGGAATATAGAATTCCAGAAGTTCGGCGTCAATCAGATATTCGGAGGCTGTCAGACCGGCGTCGGTTAAAACATCATAAGCCAGCCGGTAGGCGGTGGCAATCTGGCCGATAGTCACCGCCAGCACCGAAACCGAAGGAACCGCATTCAATACCGTAGATTCCAAAACCAGTTTGATATCGAAATTTTTCAGGCCGGCCTGCCGGGTGTCCACCAGGAAAAACCGGGCGGCGCCGTTCACTTGTTCCGTCCAGGAAAGTTTTCCGTCAATACTGACGTAAGCCGAAATCCGGGTCCCGGTGGGCGCGGTTCCCGTCCAGGCAACCGTCACCATGGCCCCATAGCCGGTTTCAAACTCCACCGGGAGGGTAATAATCCGTTCGCCGCTGAGCCAGCCGCGTTCATATAAATTCGCCTGATAAAGAAAACTCCCGTAAAGCATGGTCCTTATCCTTTCGGCGGTATTTGGCCGTTATTTGGGGCGGGTGGTTTCAGCCCGACAATCTTGGATTCCTCAAGGATCCGGTTGACCTCTTCTTGAATCTGTTCCTCCGTCCAATCCCGGTTGACCATTTTAACCTTGGTATAGACACTGACGGCCACCGCCGCGTTCAGCATGTTCAAGGTGGAGGCGATGGTTGTTAAATCCGAGGTAACGCAATCATTAATCTCAATACAAGGCCGCTCATGGCCGCCGCCGGATTCAATGGCCAGCATCATTTGCAACAAATCTTCCAGCGCCGTCTTCCAGTACCGGGCTTTCTTGGCGCTGGTGATCACCGATTTCTTTTCCTTGATATTCAGGGCGTAACCGGATTCATTGGCGGCCATTCCGACACCCAGACCGAAGGATTGGGGCGCGTATCCGGCGTTGGATATAATCCGGGCAATCAAGTCCAGGCAGGTTTTTTGAAAGGCCTCATGCCGGATTTCAAACTGGACGTTCTTAATCGAACCGGCTCCCTGCAAGTCGTTGGGGTCGTAGTCCAATTCCTCGAAGACTTCTTCCTCGAAATCGAACCGGGGGTTGCCGGTCTGAATATCGCGCAGGTATTGTTGAGGGGCGATAATCCGCCCTTTGCCCAGCCGGATATCCCGAATCCAGCAGGTATAAGTCTCGTCCAAAGAGTCCATCAGGCCTTCCGCCCCGCCAAAGTCCGACTGCCCCAGCGCCGAACCCCGGAATATCTTGTTGGGTTTCATATTGGGAATGTAACGGACCATGATATCGTCTTTGATGGGCGTCTCTTTCTCCGGCGGATAATCCCTGGTTTCCTCGAAAGTATCCAGCGGGATTTCCTTCCCCAAGGTGTTCGCGTTGCCCTGAAACAATTTGGTGTAAATCTTGCCCCGCTCATGCCGCTCCAGCAGCCGGTAGATTGTTTTGACATCGTCGGAGATGACTTTCCAGAAGGTGACGGCGGTCAAAATTCCAAACTTGAATTCCGGCAAGGCGTTATCCGGCTGGGCGATATTAAGCACCGGGAAGGGAAACAATTTCTTGTCCCAGTTAATCTTCAGGAAGATCCCGCCCATGGCCGAGGCGATCTCGGCGGCTTCCAGGATGGAATTATAAAAACCGTTCCGGTCCAAAAGCTGCCGCATCTTTTTAACTTTGGCGTCGCCGATCTTCACACCGGGCAAGGTCACGGTAGGCACTTCCGAGAATAGAAAATTGGAACTGGTGGTGGCCAGTTCTCCGGCAATCGGAACATGCAGCATGATCCGGCGTTCGTTCTTAATCTCCTGCGCCCAGAATTGGCCTTGCCGGGTGGGAATGTTCACTTTTGAGGCCAGGGCGTCGGAGATTTGCAACGGGTCGCCGGAATACCAGGCCGCCCATTCCAGGTAGTGTTCATAAACCGCTTGCCATTCCTCCGGAGGCCAGATTTGATTGGCGGAGTATTCAGGAAACATTATTTCACCTCATCTTAGGCCGCAGCTTTTTGTTTTAATAGAGTCAGCCACATCATCTTGTTGCTGTAAATCTGATACCGCAAGTTATCCAGGCAATGGTCGTTGATTTTAGCCGGTTTGTCGATACCCAGCAATTGGGCTTTCGGGTCCCAGGAGTAGGTTCCAAATTCATTGATGGTATTGGCGCAACTCCGGTGAACCCGGATCATATCCGCCCCCATTAGGCTTGAAACCAATCCGATACCTTCCAACACATCGTTTTTGGCCTTGGCCACGCCATGGACGCCATCCTGCCAGAGCTGGGTGATAAAGGCCGCCGCCGCCGGGTCGCAGTAAATCTTCCGGATATAGCAGTTCAGGGCGTGATACCACTGGCGGAACTCGGCGCTGTATTGGGACGGGCTTTTCTGCTTGGCAAGCTGGTTCTGGTCCGTCGGCATCCCGGAATGATAATACTCGTCGCAGATATAAAGCCGGTTATCCGCGCCCAAAGCCGTGTGTAAAAAGGTGGTGGCGTTGGAAGTCCCGTAATCGATGCCCACCCAATGGCAGACCAGTTCCGGGAGACAGTCCACGATCATCGCTTCATCAAACTGGTCGTAAATCACGCCGCTGGCCAATACCCACAGGCCGTCGATAAACCGTTTATACCACAGCGAACCGGGCGGTCCGTATTCCAGTTTTAGTTCTCTCACATAGGCCGGGTCCAGGTTCAGGTTGTCTTCCAGCGTAAAGTTGAAGACCGTCTTGTTCAGCGCCGGGTTGCTGATATAATTCCGGTGCAGGTAATGATACGGGCTGTCCGGGTTGGTGGTCGAAATCAGTTTCGCGCCGGGCAGGCTCAGCCGGGAAAGCAGCATCTTGAAAAAATCTTCCGGAATCAGCGTCCCTTCATCCACATAAGCGAAGGAGAGGGTATCGCCCCGTATCCGGTCCTTGGCCCGGGAGTCCGACGCCCCGACCACGAACAATTTCCGGCCGCAAACCGTCACTTCGCCCAAGCCCCGGTTATAAAAGTAATTCCGTTGCCCGACAATCTTCTCCAAAGGCTGCAAGACGTTATGGTCGATGGTCCGCTCGGTATAACCGGTGATGACCGCGTTGCCCGGCGGCTGGGTGGCGATCATATCCAGCAGCCGGACATTGGCCGCCACGGTTTTCCCGGAGCGGACTGCGCCGCACAAAAAATTCAGCCGGGCATTGGTCTGGGAGATCGCCGCCAACTGTTTCGCCGAAAATAAGCCCCAGGTCATCCGCCGGGCGGTTCCCCGTTGGGATTCTCCGGCGCAGTTTTTTCAGGCTCAGTGTTTGCTTCCGGTAGAGCGGTGGCAGGCAAGGCCGACTCTTTAATCGCCCGTACCAGTTCGGCCAATGAGTTCACATCGCTGGCATGTTCCTTATCCAGTCCCAAGGCCAGCCGCTGGCCGCGCTGCAATTTGTCCATCACATTCGCCAGCCGCTCCAGGGTAAAGATGGTAAGCTGGCCGTCGCCCATGCGGATCTTGCAATCCTCCAGAACTTCAATGACGTTCTTCAAGAAATTATCCCAGGTGCGCAAATGGGCGGCGTTCCGGTCGGCCTCGATCTTCACCTGTTTCTCCAGGGTCTTTTTCTGGATCTCCTCCGCCCGCTGGGCCAGGTATTGCCGTTTCTTCTCCTCCCATTTGCGCTTGCAACTGATGTTCCGCAGGTAACTATAATCCACCCCGACATGATCGGCGAAGGAATGCTGATCCAGCCAATCCCCGGAGATATATTCAACCTCCAGCTTGTCCCAATCATATTTCCGCTTTCCCATGGGCTCACGTCCTATGGCTGTTTTTTAGGGCTAACCGCTTTTTTGGCCATATCCACCAGATTGCTCCCGGTTTTCTCCGAAGTCCGCAAGAGCATATAGCCGCCGACACCAATCTCCATCAGGGTATAAAGCCGTTCCGGAAGTTCGTGGGGGTGAAACAATTCCGGAAAGAAATCGCACAAGTAGGGCGAAAGGACATGATTGTTAAACAAGATACTAATAATCGTCAGCATCAGCAAAGGCCGCCAGCTTCTCTGCAGCCAGTTTCCCTGCGCTTCGGCGACAATGACGGACTTCGAATTATCATAAAACGATTTCAGAAAGTCGTATAAAGCCAATTGCAAATCTTTTTCCAAAGCGGCGCGGGTCTCCGGGCTGAGCGGCAGATGTTTATCCACCACATCGGCGATCTTCCCGATAGTGCCGTTGGTAATCTGTTCAATCCAGCTCATGGCTTCGCTCCATAAAGCCGGATATATTCCCGGACGGATTCGGCGATAGCCCGCCGGGTTTCATTCCACCGGGTCTTTAATTTCTCCAGGTCTTTAGGGTTATCATGAAAGACAATCTCAATCAAACAGGCCGGGGCATGTGTATCATCGAGTTCGGCCAGTTTTCCGCCGTCAACACCGGTTTCCATGGTGTCCGGGTCTTCCTTGCCGCCGCGAATGCTGGTTCCCAGTACGGCGGTAACTTTTTTAATCAGGATGTCGGCCATCCGGTTCCCGCCGATGGAATTGTTATGTATCCAGCATTCGGTTCCCGAGGCGCTGCCGGGTTGCGGCATGGCGTTGGTATGCAGCGCCAGATGGAAGTCCGGTTTCCAGGCGTTGGAGTCGTTAATGACCTGCCGCAAGGTCCATTCCGGCTGGTTCAGTTTGATTTCGCAGTCGTTCCGTAAGTCCAAGGCCACCTGCGCCGCCATTTTCTGCATATAATACTCCTCGTTCCGGCCATCGGCGGTGATATTCTTTTCCTGAGTGGAAGCCGAGAGATACAGCTTGAATTTGCCCATGGTTCCTCGCCTCATTTCTTTCTTTTTTGGATAGCTCACCATAAAACCCTGATCTAAGTGCCGATAAGGAAGATGCCTTTTCTTCGCCGTCTTGTCAAAGATTACACTTTGCGGGTTAAATTTTCGGGCCGATACCCCCCAGCCCCGTTACAACAGGGTACTTGGTTCGCTGCGGGCTGTCCGGTATGCGCTATGCCTTCGCGGGCCATGTCAGTGGACAGTCCTCACTCACCTTTCGGGGTGACAATTATCGGGCCTGGGGGGTACGCCAGGGGGTATCTCGTCTGTATGCGCGCGCGCAGATTTTTTGTTTAAAAAAAAGACCGCAAGACAAAACCCCAACGGCGGGAAAAAAGCAACTCGTTTGTAATTTAATTGTATACCCGAACCGGCATTTATACAAGCAAAATTTGGCCTGCACGCTTGCAAATATTATGATTTTATGATATACTAGAATCAGATTTCAAGGAGGTGCGCGGGATGATGCAAGGGTTTTTGCCGGGAATCCGGGTTTATCTTGATTTTCCGTTGGGGCGGTTTTATGGTTCGGTGACATACGGCCCGCGAGGCTCCCATCCGTTTTATATTTACGTCCGGTTTGATGATGGCAGTTTGCGGGAGTTCCGGCCGGGCTAGGCCAGTTTGAAGCTTTTAAAGAAGGTTGAGGAAGGGAGGCGCTGAGGGTTTATTTTTTCATGTCTAAACATCTGCAAGCGTGCAGATTCTCATTAAATTATATTGCAAAGGAGCGTGTTTTGAATGAATCAAGGTTTATCATTGATGGAGTTAGCCCAGGAACTGGAGCGGCAAAATTTAGCCAAGCAGGATTTTCTGGCGCCTTCCCGGCTGCTGGAAGTGGAACCAACAGAAAATAACCGGTTGATTATGCATGTGGACCGGGGCAGTCAGGGGGTCGCTCAATTGCCGGTGAAACCGCTGGCCGAGGATCAACTGCGGGAGTGGGCGGAGATCCCTTCCAAGTATTATCATTTGATGCGCCAGAGAGCGCCGGAGTTATTATCGGCCAATGTTAACCACTGGCTGCGGACCAAGGATCAGCCTCGATTGGTCCGCTGTCTGGATGGTGAGGCCAGGGCGTTTTTATCCAACCGTTACCGGACCATTGATAATTATGATATCGCCATGGCCGCGCTGCCGGTGTTAAAGGCTGACGGTCAGGTCACGGTGGTTTCCTCCCAGGTCACCGACGGCCATTTATATATCAAGGCGGTTACCCAGCGGTTAACTTATGAGGTCAAACCCGGTGATCATGTTCAGGCTGGGATCGTGATTTCCAATAGTGAAGTGGGGCTGGGTTCGGTCAAGGTGGAGCCGTTATTATTCCGGCTAGTCTGTAAAAACGGGGCGATTGTCAACGATTTGGCGATGAAGCGTTATCATGTGGGACGGTATACCCGGGATCTGGATGAGTACACCGAGATTTACCGGGATTCCACCCGCCGGATGGATGACGCAGCCTTTATGATGAAGCTGCAGGATACTGTCAAGGCGGCTTTTGATGAGGTTCAGTTCGCCAAGTTGCGCGGGGTGATGGTGGACGCCGTCACCCGCCGGATTAGCGCTCCACTGGATACGGTTCTGGATCGGGTGGTGGAAAAGTTCGATATCCGGGAGCGGGAGCGCTCTGGGTTGTTGATGCAGTTGGTTGAGGGCGGCGACGGTTTGACCCAGTGGGGTTTGGCCAACGCCATCACCTGGCTGGCCAATACCGAGAAGGATTATGAACGGGCGACGGAGTTGGAGCGGATCGGCGGCGAAGTGATTACCCTGGAGCCGCAAAACTGGCACAAACTGGCCGAAGTAGCCTAGAGAGTTTCACGGGGACCGGGGCGCAAGTTCCGGTCTCTAATCTGTGAAAGGGGTTTTGAAAAATGGCGCAACATGAGGGAATGAAAACAGTATTGGTTCCGGAGGATCTTCACGCCCAGGTTAAAGCCTTCTCCGCTTTGGAAAGTCCGGCGAAAACCATTCAGGATATTACCGCTGAAAAATTACAGGAGTATGTTGATGAAGCGGGACAGCGTTTGGCGGGGAAATTAGCTGTAAAGTAAAATTGGCGGATAATGCCGGAATTTATAGTTTTATCATCGAAAATGTATTAAATTAACAGAATTTACTTGATATACATAAATTTGTTAATCTACTATTGATGAAGGTCGGATGACGTGATATGATATATTTGCAAGTGTGCTTGCAGAATATAGCTTGCAAGCAATTGTAAGACAAATTTTTTATCGCGGAGTAGTGTAGCGGTTACACGTCAGGTTCATACCCTGATTCACGCCGGTTCGAATCCGGCCTCCGCAACCAATCTGATCGAATTCGCGGGGCATTTTGGCCGCTAGGCAAAACCATCAATCCCGGTTAAAAGCGCGAACGCCATCAAGCCCCGCGATTTAATGTATGAAAATGAAAAATGAAATCCGATTTTGTGATCCGGACTGCGAATATCTCCAACCGAAAGAAAACGACCCGGATCATAGTTTTAATCATCAAGAAATTGTTCATCATCGGTGTGAAAGGTATCATTTACCGTTACACCATTATCAATATCAGCCTTATTTGATTAGAGTTCCGGGGTGTGATTGTTCCGGATATAACATTTATACGAAAGGAGGTTTATAAGTTCATATTTTGAAAGGGGTTGATATTAGAAGAATGAAAAATTTATTAAATAAAGTCATTTGCTTCAGGCTCCAATCGGGAAATGCCGATAATTTAGGTGTACGGATAAAGTAAGAAGGTACGAAAGAATAATGTTCTGTTCTCGGTTTTTTTACCATTAGTCTATGAATTGATACAGTTTTGGATCTTCTTATTGTGGTAAGAAAACAAAGGAGTTGATATGATTGAAAGTTTTAAAAGTAAAGCTTCCCAAGACTATAAAATCATTATTATACAAGAGTTCCAAGATTGAAATCCTTTTAACATCAAAAACAAAGAAGGTTGTAAAACATTAATACCTTACAATCCAACTTTTAAGAGATTAAAGAAAGTCCAAACGCCGGGCTTTCTTTTTTTGAAGTTTATTGATTTTTATTTTTGATGGAAGTAGCAAGTGTTTTTAAAGTATTCCATTCTTTCAGTTTCTTCCGGGATTTGTTCTTCTTTCGGACTTCTTTAACTTTCCACTCATGCCATTATTAATCCCTCCTCATTAATTGGGAGATATGGTATCTTTGTTATATGATATATTTATCTAAAAGGGTGATCCATACGATAAGTAAAGTTACTAGAAAGGTAGACTAAGATGAAACCTATAAATATATTATCTTTAGTCAATGCAAAAAACGATTTATCATCCTCAGTCTTTGAGTTATATAAAAGCAATTTTGAAATCAAGATAAAAGATAATGAATTACTAGATTTAGGATCTTTAGTAAATGAGCTTCAATCTAATTCCCGGGAATTAAATATTCTTAATGAATTCTATATTGGGTATATCATTAATCAGATAGGTAAGGAATTCGACCTATTAAGATTTGGTGAAGATAGTATTATTAATATTGAACTTAAAAGGGAAAACACCGGAGAAAAAATACAGAAACAGCTTATTAAAAATAAATATTACCTTAGCTTTTTAGGGAAAAAAGTATTGAGCTTTACTTATATTGCTAAAGATAAAAAGTTATTTTTTCTTGATGATAGTGAAATTCTAATAGAAACTGATATTTCTTTTTTAATTTCTCAATTAAAGGAACAGGAAGTACAAAATATTGAAAATATAGATAGTTTGTTCGATCCTTCAAACTACTTGGTTTCACCTTTTAATTCAACAGTAGCTTTTATGGAAGGTCGATATTTTTTAACCGACCATCAAGAAACTTTTAAAAACCAAATAATAAGTTTAAGTACGGAAACTGGTCCTTACTTTATTTCAATTCAAGGAAACGCAGGAACAGGTAAAACTCTTCTAACATATGATATTGCAAAAGAGTATATACAAAAATTAAAGAAAGTTCTCATTTTTCACTGCGGATTCCTTAATAGCGGTCACGAAAAACTTCGTCAAGATTACTCGTGGAAAATATCACCTATCAAAAATTTTGATTCCTACGATTTCAGCAAGTATGATCTTATTATCATCGATGAAACTCAGCGAATGTATAAACATCAGTTAGAAGTTTTTATAAGTAAAATAATGGCTACAAACGCTAAATGTATTTTTTCTTATGATTCTCAACAATGTCTTTCCAGTTATGAAATAAAGAATAATATTCCACAATATATTTTAGATCAGGTTTCCCCTAAGGTTTTTAAGTTAACTGAGAAAATCAGAACAAACAAAGAAATAGCGGCATTCATTAAAAATTTGTTCGATTTATCAAAAAAAAGTCCGAACCAAGTATATTCTAATGTTTATGTTCAATATTTTACAAGTGTAGACGACGCTAAAGAATATTTAAGTATGCTAAAAGATCAGGGTTGGAAAGTTATAAATTACACGCCGTCCAGTTATAAAAATTATCCATATGATAAATTTCAAAACGACATGGAAGAGAATGCCCATAAAGTCATTGGGCAAGAATATGATAATGTTGTAGCAGTTTTGGATAGATTTTTTTATTATAAAGAAAATGGACAACTATCAACCCGAGGTTATTCTAATACTCCGTATTATCATCCAACAAAAATGCTTTTTCAGATAGTAACAAGAACTAGGAAAAAACTCAGTATAATAATTATTAATAATGAAAATCTATTAAATCAATGTTTAAATATATTGGGAAAGAATTGGTAAAAATATACTTTTCAAAGGGAAGTCTGATAGACCAAATGTTTTTTTATTGAGTTCCTAATTCAAAAACTGATTCTCTCCAGTAAATTTGATAAAGCTCTTTCCGGGAAATTGAAGTGGATAACGTTCGACGCGCTTCAGGTCCACCAAATTCAATAAAGACAGGGTTTTGAGAATCAGTTCCACTTGATTCCAAAACCCTTTTTTGTTGTTTAGATTCAAGCGTCCCAACTGAGCTACAAGCCCAAAACCGATTATGGAGGTAAAACATGGATAAGTTAAATCTGAAGAAAGCCGTAGCATTGACAACGCCGATAGCAAGTAAGATTCCATTGGCTGCAGAGATTGCCAAAAAGCAAGATTTAAATAGTTTAGTATCACAAGAGGCCCAATTCAACTATAGGAGAAAAATTACCTTAATTGAAGCAGTTAATAATTGGGATAAAGCCGTCAAGGCATTCACAGAAGGACGAAAGAACTACCTTGAAAAGAAAACTCTTGATGGTTATTTGGTACTGCTTAAGACTTTTACCGACTGGTTAAAAGAGATGGAATTATTGGATATTACCCCCGGTTTAATGTCTGATTCAGTGATAGAAGAATACCTGAATTACTGCATAAGCGCAAGAGGGAATTCCAAAGGGACCGCCAACTCAAAATTGGTAGCGTTGAAGATTTTCTATACATTCATGGTTGAAAAGAAGTTAATGGAGCATAACCCAACTGACGGTATTAAGAAGTTCAAGAATGATGAGCCTCCAATTTACTCATTTACGCCAGAACAGTTGAAAAAGATCTTCGGGATTATTCCCGATACCTGGAGGGGAGCAAGAGATAACAGTATTTATAGAATGATCGTAGAAACCGGCTGCAGAGTTGATGAAGCGTTGAATATTGGTATTAGGGATACCATCTTCAGTAATGGAATACCTATCCGACTGTTATTCAAGGAAACTAAGAATCATAAGCCTAGAGAAGTATCAGTTACGCCTAAATTGGCTGAAGCTTATTTGTACTGGCTTAATAAGCGCCATAATTTTGGAGTCAGTAATGAAATTGATATGTTACATATTGGATTGGAACTGAAGCCTATCAATATCAGAACGGTTCAAAAGAACTTCCTTGAGTATTGTCAATTGGCAGGAATCGACAAGGAAGGCGTGAGGTGTTCGCCTTATACCCTGAAGCACACCTTCTGTAAGTTGTTCTTACTTGGTGGCGGATCTGTTAATGCTCTTCGCGAAATTGTGGGTCATATCGACAACCGATCCATTTCAAAGTATGTTCGGGCAACAGCTAAAGAAGCCGGGGAGAATCACCTTTCTTTCGCGCCGTCACAGGTATACGAATTCTAGCCAAAGAACTATCGCTAAAGGATTAATCATTTTTATATAGAATTGATCATGTGAAGGGAGCAATAACTATGGATGACAATAAAGTAGCGGTATTACTTGAGGACTTAATGACAAAATTTAACACCTTCGGAGAAGGATTGGAAAACGTCCAAAGGCAAATTTCCGAGGTAAATCAAAAGGTTGAGGGTTTAATCGATGATATGGATATCGTGAAACCGACTCTAAAAAGTATGGATAATCGGCTTACTTCGTTAGAAACCAAGGTAGATGTCATTGAAAAGAAGGTGGATGGTCTTGAGAAAAAAGTGGATGGGTTAGAAACAAAGACCGATGGCCTAATTCAGGATATGGACATTGTAAAGCCGTCTCTCATCAAGATTAATAACCGACTGGACAATATTGAGGGTGAGATAATCAAGATTAATCCGGAATCGAGGTCAGTGTTAAAACAGGTCAAATAATTGAATTGATCAACCAGTCCATCATACCAAAAGTCATCTAGCTGGTCTTTTAGATCAGCTATTTTTATTTGATACAACTTTTGATCACCTTCTCCGGGTGCAGACTGCATTTTGAATTTCGCTAATTGATGAAAAACTGAAGTAGACAAGAAGTCAGATATAAAATCCAATTTAGCTTCAAGAAAAAGGAAATGCTAATATTTCCTAGAATTATTATTTTGGAAACATTTTATGTTTTCTAATAAATCTTAGGAAGTAGTTCAATGATTTTAATGCTAGCTATGGTATTTTCAGTGACATCTGTGTTCGCAATTACTGCATATTTCTTGGAAGAACCTGAATCAGGATGGCAACGTTTTAATAATACAGATTCTTCAATATCATACAGTGGGACTATAAGTGTAGAGGGTGGATATAGCACTTTTCATCTTGGGGATTTTACAAGAGTAATAGGTAGTGGAGGAATAGTACAATTTTCATTTACGGGCACAAAAATACGAATATTAGTTGGTGCTCATCAAAATTGTGCTCCTTCTGTTGATATTAGTCTTGATGGAACTGATACCGAAAATGTTTTTACGAATATAACACCAGTTAGAGATTGGCGAGCCGATGGTCAAATGGTGATATACGAGAGAACAAATTTAGTTAATGGTATACATTCTATAAAAATGACTGTATTAATTGATCATCCAGAAGGACATTTAGTTGGTGGCCTTGCAATAGATGCTATTGATATAGATAGTTCAGGTAGTCTTATGCCATATACTGAGACTCCAACGCCATCACCTGAACTTTGTTCGGATTTTTCAATCGTTGGTAGTTTAGGTGCATACAATCCCGGTTTAATCTCGTCAAATACACAGAAAACGCAAACCTATACGGTCACAGGTGCTCAACTAGGGGATCTTGTTCAAGTTAGTTTTGATAAAGATTTGCAAGGTGTTAACTTGTTCGGATATATATCTGCAGCGAATCAAATTACCGTGGTGTTCCAAAATAAAACGGATAACAACATAAGCTTAGCACCCGGGATAATACGAATCCGTTTGTCTAGACACACCAAGGGGTGATCATCTTAAAATATCTAAAAAAAGATTTCATTATATACATAAACCCACTTGTCACAAAGAAAAGAAAAATTACACCCCTTAAAAAGCCACGATAATTTGGAGGTATCTGTCTTGACATGAGAACAAAATCATGGTACCATTGAATTAGGTGGCTGTCAATATATGTAATGTTATCAAAGGATAATGTGCAACGCCGCCCGAGCCGGTGGAAGGCCGGTAACAATGGATATTTAGAGCAAAACTGGTGCGAGCCCAGCTATAACTGTTAACTAAAGAAAATCAAGTATTTTACTTTTGGTTTTCTTTTTTTGTTTTCTTTGAAACTTTTTTGAGATCAACCGTGCAATTGCGGCTTTTTTTGCCGTACTTATATCTAAGAAGAGGTAAATCAACACCTGAAAAAAATGATACTTTTTGCAACGTGTTTTATTTTAGACGAATAAACTAATAGTATAGGGATAAATCAGGTGCATATTTCGGTCAAACTGGACACCGATTCCGGTTTAAACTGGACAGACATTCCGGTCCAAAGTGGACAGTGATTCCGGTTCAAACTGGACAGGATCGGAGCGAAGCGACGAATGGAATTTAACTTATTGAAATATCAGATTGTATATTAAATTTCACCTTTCGCATCGATTCTCCTTTCAATAATATTTTATGGGCATTATGGACAATCCGGTCCAAGATCGCATCAGCCAAAGTCGGTTCGGTAAGCGCATTCATCCAATGCTCCAACGGAAGCTGACTGGCAATAATGATTGACCCGGTGTTGAACCGTTCCTCAAATAATTCTAAGAGTTCGCCACATTCATGAGAGGCCAGGGGTTTCAAGCCCCAGTCATCAATAATGAGCAGATCCACCCGCTTAATGGAGTTGAACAATTTGAAGTATGTACCGTCTCCTCTAGCCATGAGCAGCTTTTCCAAAAGTTTTGATACGCGATAGTATCGGGTCGAGTAATTCAATCGGCAGACGGCATGGCCGAGCGCAAGAAAGATAAGTTTTTCCCACGCCGGTTGGCCCGGAAATGATAATGTTTTGATGCTGGGTCAGCCATTCACAACTGGTTAGACTATTGATAAACCGGCGATCCAGGTTGCGCCGGGCACTGAAATCAATATCTTCAATGCAGGCATTACCGCGCATTCCGGATTCTTTCAATAATCGGGAAAGACGCCGATTTTGGCGATATGTCCATTCAAAATCAATTAATAGACCGAAGCGTTCTTCAAACGAGAGCTCCTTCACGGAAGGGTCATCCCGTTGAGTTATGTACGCATGCAGCAATCCTCTGAGTCGCATCTGGTTGAGGCGTTCCGTAAGCTGGTTTTCCAGCATTGTCAGTTCACCCCCCTGCTGTAGTAGGCTGCACCACGCAGATTGTCATGGACTACAGGTTGAAGGGAAACTTGCTCCGAAAGGGCTGTTAAATCTAAGTTTTTTTCCAGAATAGATAAAACGCTTCGATAGGAGATCGCTCCAAAAGCCAGTGCCCGTTTGGCGGCGTTCTCGACCCGCTGGGGAGTATAATTTCCAGCCAGACGGATAATGCCCATACATGAGCGATATGCCTGTTCCGGATGCTCCTTTCGGGCCATGATCTCCCGGACCAAATTAGCGGTATGGGGACCGATGGTCGTCGACCAATGGACAATCCGTTCCGGTGTCCATTCGCCGAGTTTTCGATGGTTTGACGGCATATGGTCAGGTAAGGTTGTATAGTGATATTTTCTCGTGGTTTGCCGTGGATGGGATGCAATCCGCCGGTTTCGGTGGAAGACTTCCACTACTTTGGCGGTAACCCGTAAATCGACTTCTTGTTTTGCCAGTTGATACGGGACGCTGTAGAAATTCTTTTCGAGTTCAATGTGATAATCCACGTTTACCTTGGCCCGTTTCCAGACCGCAAACTCGTAAGGTTCAGCAGGAAGAACCTTTAATGCGGGTCTTTCAATTGTTTCGAACAATGTTCTTCTGGAGCCTTCCCGCTTTTGAAAAGGCCGGTTATTGGCTTCTTCCATAAGCTTTTGAACGATGTCCTTGAGTTCATAAAGGCTGAAAAAAGTTTGGTTGCGAAGTTTGGCAATGATCCATCGTTCAACGTCCTGAACTTCTTTTTCCGCAGGTGCTTTGTCTTTCGGTTTTCGAACTCTGGCCGGAATGATGGCCGAACCGTAATGTTGGGCCATTTCAAGATAAGTGGGATTAATCTCCGGCTCGTAATAGCAGGGCTTTTTTACGCCACTTTTCAGGTTGTCTGGGACGATGATTTCCGTGACTCCCCCAAAGTATTCGAAAGTATGGACGTGCGCCTGAATCCATGAGAAAAGATCTTGTGAGAGGAACGGTTCAGTGTAGAACATGTTACTGGCGCCAAGAACAGCAACAAAGAAATATGTATTTAAGACTTCACCGGTTTTTTGATCGATGACCGGTATCGTGAGTCCAGCCCAATCGACGAACATTTTCTCTCCGGCACGATGGATCTGATGCATGGAGATGTTACGAAGCTTGCGCCAGGTCGCGTAATGGTCGCAGAACTGAGTGTACTGAAGACCATCGGGATACTGTTCCTTATACTCTTGCCAAAGGAGCTGTAATGTGACACCTTTACGCATCAATTCTTTATGAATGAATTCATAGTCAGGCAGAAGTTTCTTACTTAAGTTGATTTCTTGAGGATACAGCTTGGATTCAAGTTCTGTATCATCCATCCGTAAAACTTCCGGCCAACTCAGGTTCTTTTCTTTGTATCGATCAACTATTGCTCCAACGGTTGTTGGTGAGCAATGACAGCTTTGGGCGATTTGACGGTTGCTTAATTTACCTTCATGGATTAAACGTAATATTTCACGGATATTGATCATGGTGAGCCTCCTGTTCATGTTCGGATGCAGCCTCCTCAAAGATTCTCCTTGAATCTTCGAGAAAGACTTGGAAATCTCTTTCGCTTGCTCCGAACATGTCCAAGAAGGACTGTCCAGTTTATACCGGAACAGGTGTCCACTTTCAACCGGAACGGGTGTCCAGTTTAACCCGGAATCACTGTCCACTTTCCGCCGGAATCACTGTCCAGTTTGCTCCGAAATATGCATCAGGGCCGATCACCTTGATTGATACGGGTGGTATCCACGTTCCACCCTTCCCTCTTTGCTTTAAAACGTGGCAAATGGCTTTTAGGAGAGCCTAAAAAAATAACGTGGAGGCATCACAACAATGACATTATACGCAAAAAATGACGAAATTCGCAAGATTACCATGATGAAGAAAAGAGCCTTGCATTTTACAGAGGAATGAAGCCGGTTTGGGACGATACAACATTGTCACTTGAAGCTGTGGCGATTCACACGATTTTACTTGATAGACTGTGTCTGTCTTATCGTCCAGAAAACATTGAAAGACACACTGACGCGAACGGAAATGTTTGGTGTAATTATGACCTGGACGAGCTAACCAAAATGATTAGGGTAAAAAGTCACAATACCACGAAAAAAGCTATTGATGAGTTGGAAAATAAAGGATATATAAACGTTTCAAGGCTTCGCGGTGTCTCAAACCGTTACTATATAACAAACTTGAATGAAGTAAGTCACCAGATGACTTCCTCAAAACAAGGAAGTCATCTGGTGACTACCTCTGAAGATAGGAAGTCAAAAATTGACTATGAGGAAGTCAAAGAACAAACGGAAGGTAGTCAACAAATGACTATGAGGAAGTCACCTGCTGACTACCTAGGAAGTCACCCAGTGACTACGAACGATACTGAATTAATAAGACTTCTTAATGATACTAAAGATCTAGATCTATCAAATGCTAAAGATCAAGATCTTATTCCCAGTCACAATTTGACCCCTTTATTTACCGAGTCACAAGATGAGGCTCTTTCTTCCAACCAAGACCTTGATTCATTGAATAATGATGGATCAGGCTACAGTGAGCCGGTAGCCGAGCAGCTACAAAACAACTGTCCGAGCCGGTGATAAAATGTATAAAAACGGTGATAAAAAAATGTAGGTTTGTGGCGAGGAGGGATAGCATATGATAGACTCTTTTCCGTCCATATTTGGAGCGGAAAGGGTGTCTTAATGAAAGGAGCAAATTGGATGGATATGATATTAGAATAAAAAAGTAGACACCAGATCGTGGAAACCTTAAAATGAAAACAGAAGAAGGGAGCCACGAAATGGGAAAAGTGCCGCAATATAGCGAAGAGTTTAAAAGAAACATAGTAACGTTGTATCGTTCAGGGAA
>JARKQY010000037.1 GCA_029974635.1 Bacillota bacterium
TTGCACCTCGATTTAAAACTTCATTCATTGGTATTACAAATACTGAAATTGTTTTCCCAGTTATCACGATTGTAGCGTAGCTACAATTTAAAAATTATCCGCAAAAGTTTACTAAAAAAGCAAACTTTTTGAGGATAATTATATCATCCAAATTTATTATAGCTACATATCATTTCGGCATTGTCCATAATGAACTTTATACCCCTTTATCGAATCACTCCCTCGCGCTTAGTTTCAGTAAGAAAAATATTATTGTAATTATGTAAATTTATATAGCTATCGTTAAAAATAAAGATATACAATATATAGCTTTAAGTTTCGCTTGTATCGAAATGCTATATACTATATATCTTTTGATATTTAAAGCACTTTTTAATCAGTGTATGTAACAATACACTGATAGAACCGGAATTATGTAACAACCCTGAAAAAACTCACTTCAATAACGACACTTTATCCAACCTTTCCCATGGCAGATCCAGGTCGTTCCGGCCGAAATGACCGTAAGCCGCTACTTGTTTATATATCGGCCTTCGTAATTGCAGATCGCGAATAATTGCAGCCGGTCGAAAATCAAAATGTTCACGGATTAACTCAATAATCTTCGAATTCGGATATTTACCGGTACCGAAGGTATCTAGCAAAACAGAAACAGGCTTTGCAACTCCAATTGCATATGCGATTTGAATCTCGCATTGCTCAGCCAATCCGGCGGCAACCAGATTCTTCGCCACATATCTGGCATAGTAGGCTGCGGATCGGTCAACCTTCGTCGGATCTTTCCCGGAGAAAGCTCCTCCGCCATGACGCGCCATGCCTCCATAAGTATCTACGATAATTTTGCGTCCGGTCAAACCGGAGTCGCCTTGAGGACCTCCTACTACAAAACGTCCGGTCGGGTTGATCAGGAACCGGGTTTTGGCATCAATTAGATTTGCCGGAACGATGGGTTTGATGACCTTTTCGATAATATCCTTTTCGATTTGCTCATGGCTGACGGCCGGATCATGTTGGGAAGAGATGATAACCGTATCGACTCTTACCGGTTTCCGGTCTTCATATTCTACGGTTACCTGGCTTTTGCCATCAGGCCGCAAATATTCCAGCAGATTGGCTTTCCGGACTTCGGACAACCGTCTGGTCAGTTGATGTGCAAAAGCAATTGGAGTCGGCATATATTCCGGGGTCTCATCACAAGCGTACCCGAAGACCATTCCTTGATCCCCGGCTCCGATGGCTTCAATGTCCTTATCGGACATCTCACCGGTTTTGGCTTCCAGCGCTTTATCGACTCCCAGCGCAATATCTTGAGACTGCTCGTCAATGGATGTGATTACCGCGCAAGTATCACAATCAAATCCATATTTAGCCCTGGTATAACCGATTTCACGGATTGCCTCCCGGGCCACTTTCGGAATATCAACATAACAATTGGTGGTTATTTCCCCCATCACCAACACAAGTCCGGTGGTTACTGCCGTTTCACAGGCAACTCTGCCATTGGGATCCTGGGACATAATGGCATCTAATACCGCATCCGATATTTGATCGCAAATCTTATCCGGATGCCCTTCGGTAACCGACTCCGAAGTAAATAAACGTCTTTCTGACATCGTATTCATCTCCCTTGATAAAATAAAAATTCCTTCCACAGAGGAAGGGAAAGATTAGCTCATCTTCCAGAATTCTCTGGGGGAATTGGCACCCATCGGACTGTTCGCACAGACCTGGGTTGCCGGGTTTCATCGGGCCCATCCCTCCACCTCTCTGGATGAGTATTAACTTGTAGCACGTAACGTCATTATATAATAACTAAGCCACTCTGTCAAACAATTTCACGGTCTTATACGGACAATAGTTTAGTCAACTCAGCCACGATTTCTTTTTTCGGACGGAAACCAATGAGCTTGGTTATGAGTTTTCCTTTATGAAAAAAACATAGTGTCGGGATACTCATAACCCCATATTGACTCGCCAAAGGTTCATTTTCATCGACATTTACCTTGCCGACCCGGATTTTCCCTTCGTATTCGGCAGCAATTTCTTCAATGACCGGCGCGATCATTTTGCAGGGACCGCACCAGGGAGCCCAAAAATCTACCAGCACCGGCATGTCTGTATTTGATATTTCCTGGGCAAATATATTTTGATCAAACTCAATCACCATAACCCCTCCTTTTAATCAGAATTTACAAGACAAAATTAACATCAAGATTAATCTGATTGTTAAATTATTATTCCACTAAATGGATTTTTAATAAGTTGGTGGCACCTGGGGCTCCGGTCTTTACTCCGGCTGTAATGGCAACTAGGTCCCCCGGTTTGATGAAACCGGTCTTTTTGGCGGCATTTACACTGACATCGATGGTTTCGTCAATATTAGCGGCAATTGGAATGACTTCGGGGTATACTCCCCAGGAAAGGGAAAGCTGTCGGGCCACTTTTTCCGATGGAGTGGCGGCAATGATCGGGGCTTGCGGCCGATATTTTGAAACCATCCGGGCCGTACTGCCGGTTTGGGTCGCACTGATGATGGCGACGGCTTTTAGATCCAGAACCGATTGGCAAGTAGCGTGACTGATAGCGTCAGCTACGGTTGGCGAAGCGTCGACCTTTTTTTGGGCAAGGATTTCATCGTATTGTAACGATGCTTCAATCCGTTCCGCCACCCGGGCCATAATCTCGACAGCTGCCACCGGATATTTGCCGACTGCGGTCTCGGCGGAAAGCATAATTGCATCGGTACCATCAAATATCGCCTGGGAAATATCGGTAACTTCCGCCCGGGTAGGTCTGGGATTACGAACCATCGACTCCAGCATTTCAGTAGCGGTAATAACCGGTTTCCCGGCATTATTGCAGATTTCGATTAATGATTTTTGAATCAGGGGAACTTCTTCAGGCGGTACTTCGATTCCTAAATCTCCGCGGGCAACCATCATCCCGTCACATACTCTGATGACTTCGGCACTATTTTGAAGCCCTTCCTCGTTTTCGATCTTGGCAATTAATAATTGGGAGCCGCCCAGTTTGGATACGAATTCCCGAATTTCAATCATATGTTCCGCCTTGCGGGCGAAGGAAATCGCTAGAAAATCAACCCGCTGTTTTACTGCAAACTCAATATCCAAACGATCTTTATCGGTTAATGCGGGCAAGTTAACCGAAACCCGCGGGAAGGTTGCTCCTTTGCGGGATACCAACTCCCCGCCCAAAATAACTTTACATATTAATTGATCCCGGCCAACCTCTGTCACCGATAACCGGATCATTCCGTCGGCTAATAAAATCGCTCCCCCCACTGGAATATCTCTAACCAGAGTTGGATAATCAATATAGATATAACCCGGTATTTTTTCCTTGCCGGGATCTATTGTAAGATGAACCAGCTGATTTTCTTGGAGCATCAAGGGTTCTTCCGGCAGCACTCCAATCCGGATTTTGGGTCCGCAGATATCCGCCATGATTCCCACCCATTTCCCGGTTCTAGCGGCGGCTTCACGAATACTTGTTATACGTGCCGCGTGCTCTTCCGAGGTTCCATGAGAAAAGTTTAACCGGACAATATTCATCCCGGACTCTATCATCTTTTCCAGTACTTCCGGCGTAGAACTGGCCGGACCCAATGTACAGATAATCTTGGTTTTTTTCATATTACCACCCGGTTATTAAATATTGGCCATAATGCTGACCAACTCTAATTCGTGCGCACTAACAGTCTTTTTAGAACCGATGGCATCATCAAGATCATATACTTGAATCTGATTTTGGGTAAAACCGACCATTTTTTCGGTTTCTCCGTTTAATAGCAGTTCCACTGCCTTGGCTCCCATCAAAGTAGCAATTTTGCGATCAAAAAAGGTAGGAGTGCCGCCTCGTTGCAAATGTCCCAGAATCGTTATCCGAGTATCCGTCCCGGTCCGGAGCGAAATATAGTTTCCCACCTTAAAAGCGCTTGAATGCTCAAAACTGTTGGGATCCCCAAAGAGGCCCTCGGCAACCAATAAAATACTATGGGACTTGCCCCGTTCAATATTTTTTATTATTTGCGTAGCAATAGCCTCTAAATCATAATGAACCTCGGGAATCAACACCGCCTCCGCTCCGCCGGTTAAACCGGCGGCAACTGCTATAAAACCGGCATTTTTACCCATAACTTCAATTACATAAATTCGATTATGAGACGAAGCCGTATCCCTGATTTTGTTCATGGCATCCAAAACAGTGTTTACGGCTGTATCAAATCCGATTGAGTAATCGGTGCAACCAATATCGTTATCAATGGTACCCGGGATACCTACGGTTTGAAAACCCATTTTATTTAAAATCTGGGCTCCCCGGAAGGAACCGTCCCCCCCGATAATTACCAAGCCGTTAAGGCCGAGGTTTTCCAATTGCTGCTTGGCCTTAGCCTGGCCTTCCGGTGTTTTGAACTCCAAACAACGGGCCGATTGTAAAATAGTACCGCCGCGATGTAGGATATCCGCTACCGACATTGAACCCAACGGTACTATATCACCGGATAGCAATCCGCTAAAGCCACGTTTGATCCCGAAAACTTCAGCGCCCCGATAGAGAGCGGTTCGAACTACGGCGCGAATAGCCGCATTCATTCCCGGGGCATCGCCGCCACTGGTGAGGATTCCAATTTTCATAGCTGAACCTCCAAAGCATATTCGCAGTATAAAGTTGATTTATATCTATAATATCAGAAGAATATCATACTTTGGTTAAAACTGGTTTAATTTTCAATAAACTTACCGTATTGCCGGAATCGTTGATAACGATCCGCAAGCAATTCTTCCGGGGTCAATTTGAGAAGCGGGGTTAAATGTTTAATGATGCCGGTTTTCATGTTATTTGCGGTTTCCTGGGGATTTTTGTGAGCACCTCCCAGCGGTTCGGAAATTATCTCATCCACAATGTCCATTTCCAAAAGATTGGGGGCGCTTATTTTTAATGCTTGGACTGCTTCACCGGCTTTCGATGCATCACGGTATAAAATGGAAGCGCAGCCCTCCGGTGAGATAACCGAATACCAGGCATTCTCCATCATTAGAACCCTGTTCCCGATTCCGATGGCTAACGCGCCGCCGCTGCCGCCTTCACCGGTTATCAATACCACAACGGGAACTGATAGACCAGCCATTTCCTGAATATTACGGGCAATGGCCTCTCCTTGACCCCGTTCTTCAGCCTCAATACCTGGATACGCACCGACAACATCCACCAAACAAATAATCGGCCTGCCAAATTTATCTGCTTGATGCATCAATCGCAATGCTTTCCGGTATCCTTCCGGATGCGGCAAGCCAAAATTCCGGTAAATATTCTCTTTGGTGTCCCGTCCCTTTTGTTGACCAATGACGGTAACCGGAATATCATCCAAATAAGCAATACCTCCGACCATTGCCGGGTCGTCCTTGAAATTGCGATCACCGTGTAATTCAATAAAATTAGTGAAGATTATTCCCACGTAATCCAAAAATGTGGGCCGTTTCGGATGCCTGACAATTTGAATCCGCTGCAACGGCGTTAAATTTTTATAGATCTCCGTTTGCAGCGAACGCGCCTTTTGTTCGAGGACGTGAATTTGTTCTTCCATAGGAATATTTTTATCGCGTGAAAAAACACGCAATTCTTCAATTTGCTTCTCTAATTCCAAGATCGGCTTCTCAAATTCAAGAACCGGTCCTTGATTAATTGCCATTGACTTTACCTCCCTTTAGATGGAACTTCAGCAATTGAGTCAAGGTCGCCTTCAGGTCTTTACGTTGGACAATTAAATCGACAAAACCATGTTCCAATTGAAATTGCGATGTCTGAAAACCAGCCGGCAATATTTGACGAATCGTTTGCTGAATTACCCTGGGGCCGGTAAACCCAATTAAGGCATCCGGTTCGGCGATAATGACGTCTCCCAGCGAAGCAAAACTGGCGAGAACTCCTCCCATGGTCGGATCAGTGAGAACCGAAATATATAAACATCCCGCATCCGATAATTTATTCAATACCTGGCTGGTCTTTGCCATCTGCATTAAGGAAAAAATTCCTTCATGCATTCGGGCACCACCACCGCCGCCGGATATGATAATTAATGGGATCTTTTCCTTGATTGCCAATTCAGCAGCCCGGGTTAACTTTTCGCCAACAACCGATCCCATTGAACCGCCAATGAAGCCGAAATCAATAATAGCCAAAGATGTTGGGATCTCATTGATTAATGCCCTGCCGGTAATAACGCCTTCAATCAATTCCGTATTTTTTTGAGATTTTTTCAATTTGTTCTCATAATCCGGAAAACCGAGAATATTAACCGTTCTCATATTAGCATCGGTTTCTTGAAAACCGCCGTTATCCACCAATAACTCCAGACGTTCTTTGGCATTGATTCTGAAATGAAAACTACACTTCGGACATACTTTGAGGTTTTTCTCAAGGTCTTTATGATAAGTGATTTGGGAACAACGGTCGCATTTCACCCAGAGACCGTCGGGTATTTCTTTTTTTTCGATGGAAGGAATCTTCCCCGGGAACTCACCGGAGGGTTTTACCGTAATGTATTTCGGTTTCGTTTTAAATAGATCTTTGATCGCCATTCCGACACCTGCCTCAAAATCTCTGATTAATAGCGGGATAATCAAAAACAACCCTGTACAAATTCTCGCTTTAGCTAAAAATTCCTGCCAAAATCCATGTATACCTGTTTTAAGTCGCTAAAAACTCCGCAAGGCATTATTAATTACCTCATTAGCCTCCTCAATTTCCAGGCCTGAGACCATAACTTCCACGTTCTGCTCTTCACTTGCAACATTTAATCCTTTGAGTTTTACCAAAATTCCTTCAGTTTCCAATAACTCTTTTAAGATCAATGCCACTTTACGGTTGGGGGCTACATAAACTACGACCCACATGGATATTCCTTCTTAAATCATAATCTACCCTACAGAATAAATTAGCGGGTTGTCCTTGTCAAGATGTATACAATCTTGGAGGAATTTTAATAGCAAATAACGCACGACTTTGAAATAAATCGACCTTAAAAAAAGAAGGCCATAAGACCTTCTGTACCAATTATTATTCGAATATTTCCGCTTTTAAGTCAAGCCTCGGCTCAATCTTTACCGTTACAACCCAGTACATGAACAAGTTTGTGCCGCACAACCTCTTTAATAGCTTGTCTTGCAGGGCTCAAATACTGCCTGGGATCAAAATCCCCGGGTTTTTCGGCAAAATGTTTCCGGATGGATGCGGTTAACGCCAGCCGCAAATCAGAGTCAATATTAATTTTACAAACAGCCATTGAAGCGGCCTTGCGCAGCATCTCTTCGGGAACTCCTTTGGCTCCCGGCATTTGACCGCCGTATTTATTAATGATTTCCACGTATTCCGGCATTACTGAAGAAGCTCCGTGCAATACGATGGGGAAACCCGGTAACCGTTTTTGCACTTCCTCCAAAATATCGAAACGCAATCTGGGTTCACCCTTAAACTTAAACGCGCCATGACTGGTTCCGATGGCAATAGCCAAAGAATCGACACCGGTTGTCTTGACAAACTCTTCAACTTGATCGGGATCCGTAAAAGCGGCATCCTTTTCGGAGACATTTACATCATCCTCAATACCGGCCAGCTTGCCCAGTTCACCTTCAACAACAACTCCCTTGGAATGGGCGTAATCAACCACTTGCTTGGTAAGTTTAATATTTTCCGCAAAGGGATGTTTTGAGCCATCAATCATAACCGATGTAAAACCGCCATCGATACACTGCTTACAGATTTCAAAATCTTCGCCGTGGTCCAGATGGACGCAAATGGATAAGCCCGTATCTTCAATGGCGGCTTCAATCAATTTCATTAAGTAAACATGTTTTGCATATTTGCGAGCCCCGGCTGAAACCTGGAGAATCAAAGGGGCGCGCTCTTCTTTGGCGGCTTCGGTGATACCCTGAACGATCTCCATATTGTTAACATTGAATGCACCAATTGCATAGCCGCCTTCATAAGCCTTTTTAAACATTTCTTTTGATGTAACTAACGGCATTCGCTCCACTCCTTAATGATCACAATTTTGTCGTATGTTTCGTCATGAACGACATTCTAATTTTAACAGATTTAATATAAAAATCAATGCCCTTTATATCAAAGTTGCATTACAATTTTTGATTTTATGATGAAGCATTCGCCGTAAATGAATAACCGGGATTATCCTCTCCCGGGGCAACGGCGAATTCACTCGAGTCCTTCTGTAATGAGCCAATAAAGTCGCCGTTGATTACTGCTTTAACTTTCCCGGCAATTTTACCATTCTCTACAAGCAGGCATTGGTCCGCCGTGAGCGAAAACTGACCCGAACTGGAGTCCTGAGTATGAAGACCTAAAACGGAATATACGATTACACCGTATTCAGTGTCGTTAATTAATTCATCCCAAGACTTCATCGCCAATCTGGAGGTAAGAAAAAATCCGCGTCCCCCCGCCGGGGCGGGAGTGGGGTCAAACCCTGATTTTCTGGCGTATTTCAAATTCACAATGGGGGTTTGCAGCCGACCGGCACGGATTAATGTTAGTGAACCGCCAGGTACCGCTTCGCCGGTGCACGGATACGACGACGATTTTAGCGGAATCAGGGTATTTACTTCCAAATCCAAATCTTCCCGCAAAACCGGTCTTTGGTTCCGGAAATCCTCCAGCGAAAAACTGCTTTGGCGATTCACCACCAGACTGCCGAATAAATTGGTTATCAAAAAGTGATTAAAGAAAGATTCAAAAACCGGCGGTGCCAAAATAAGCCGCACCGGTCCCGCCAATCGGGCGGCGGCAGGATTTTGCAGTTTCCGGGCGATGGTGCCGGTATTCTCAATAATCCGGTTCACCTCAGTCTCCAGGGGTAGTCTTTTTTCCTGAAATGATTCGCCGTATGAATCGTTCACTTCAAAATAAAATTCCACTGGAGTCTGAAGATAGTCCACATTTAAGCCATTGGAATTTCGTAAGATACGGTGGTCCTGATAGCATCGGATCTTGCCATCCACCTTATCCATCCCATATTCTGTCAAACGCTGCAAACCTTGATTCAGAATTTCAAAAGGAAATTCAAAATTCCGTCCGACAATCTCCTGAGCTTTCGGATCAACCAGGTTGACATTGGGTATTTGCCTGGGATCATAGAGATCCACCCCGTCAATATCGTAATAGGCAGTGGCTTTCCAGAGATTAAAATATTCCTCAAAGGCATCCGTCACCTGTGAATCAAGTTTCGCAGCAGTAAAACGGTGGTCTGTCCAGATCAGATAAATGTCACCACTGATGCTGCGTTTATAACTCGGGGCAGAGTAAGGCCCGCCAATGCGATTATTTTTTAAACCCACTTCGATTCCGTTTGCATCATGGATATTAAACCGCCAGGCTTTCAACTCCGGCTCCCGGCGCCGCGCCTGATTCAATAATTCGGTTAATTTATCGGCCAGTTCCACTTTACTCTCCTCCAATTAATACTTCGGGGTTAGGTTCAATAATCAGAAAATAATGGGATCCTCCACAACTTGGTACCCCCTGCCCCATTTTGCCACAGGTTCCCATGGCGTCCAACTGCAGCGTTCCAATGGCATTTGATACAGATTGCAGAACCGATAAGACTTTGCCGCTGAAAATGGCGGGTTTATATAAAACCGGTTCTTCCTCTAAACTGTAAATTCCGGAACAATGAAACACGAAATCTCCAAAAGCCGGATTTACTTGACCTCCTTGAAAACCTGTCAAATAAAGAACCTTTTCTCCTGGTTCAATTAAATGATTGGTTTTTAAAATCCGGTATAAATCTTCAGGGGTCACGGATTCAAATTCTTGTTCCAATGGAATGGGGTCATCGAACTGAATCCGGATATTGCTCATCCGGGCGATGGGCAGATGGAAACAGTTCTCCACCCGCTCGGCGCCGCTTGGCGGAACCCCCGCCCTGGCCGCTGAGAAAATATCGGCAAGACCCGCATTCAGACGGCCGTGATCGACAATGGTTACGGTTTTTCTTTCAGTACCTACCGCACTAATGGGTTGATAAGCATAATCGCCAGCCATAGGGCCGTCAATAATGGAGAGTCTGGGATTGGCAACTATCATGCCTTTTTTAAAACGCCCATTTTCGCCGAGAATGGAGCTTTCCAGGGAGTCGGTTTCGGCGGCATGTCCAAAGGCTTCATGGGCTAAGCCCTTTGCCAAAGCATAATCAATGACCAACTTATAATGGCCGCTGGGGATTGTTTTGGCCTTTAATAGATTCAGGCTAAGCAACGCCGCCTTTTTGGCCCGGTTGCGCAACCGGTTGAGGTTGCTTGATTCGATAATGACGCCCAGGTCGATGCCGGGTAAATTGGCGTAAGTGGTTGCCGTTTGTGGCGGGGAATCCTGCTTGGGAGATGATTCCGGCCCTGATTTAGCCGTTATGCTATAGTAGACAAAAGAACGGGGCGTATTAAATTTCACATCAGTACCGTCGGCCCTTACAATTCGCCATTCCTCGTCTGTCAAGCGCAATAAAGTCCGGACGGATAGCCTGGAGTCCAACGAGGCGATCTCGGAATTCAAATCTTTCAACTTGGCTTCGATCTCGCTTAAGCTCAATGCGCCATAGGGATATTTTTGGGGAATTTCAACTTGTTGGTGCGCCGGAGTTAATTTTAGGGCCTCCAAATTGGTCTCGCTATTATAAAACCGGCTCTGTTCCGCTAAAAAAACCGCTTTTTCCAATAATTCAGCTGCAATCCCGGGCGAAATCCGATCGGAGGCGGCAAACCCCATATACCCTTTGGAATCAATAACTTGGACTCCCATCCCTTCCAAGGTTCCGGTACTGATCTCTTCGGTCTTGCCGTTATTGATATGAACCGTCAAATCTTTCCGGTTCTGAAGCCGGGATATATAGTACACTGTTTGTCCCGTTCCCGGGTTCTTTGATTTTTTAAAGAAATCAACAACCGGATCATAATGATCAACTCTCAAAAAATACACCTCGCTTTGAAGTTCCTATCAATATCTGCCCTGGCATTAGGGTTCCGCCGTCAAAGTCATTAAAAATATATACTCGCGCAACGGCGCAAAATTACGCCATAATAGTACATCTTTTAATATCTCCGTAAATTTGCTCCTTGATTCAGCAGTTACATGACCGGGGCTGACGTCACCCAAATATCTAAACGTCGATTCAACTTGAATTCGGCAAGTATTTAGGTCCTCAAGGACGTTACGAATCGAGGTTCAAATGCTCGGCGCGCAATCTTGTTTCGACGGCAATAACTTGAGGCGCAAAAAGATCTACCAGGCTTTCACTAAAATGCTGGATGCTAATCTGAGGCTGCCAGCAATAAATATCCACCGCCAAAAACTTTTTTTCCGTAAAAACCTGAATTAAAACTACAAAAATATCAGATTCACCATAGATGAGAATCCGGTTGGAAACGGCCTCGGTGATACTCCACTTATCGCCGGAGATTTTCAGGGAACTAGTGAGACGGCTCATTTCATCCAAGAATTGATAATCGCTTTTCCAGAGCTCATTTTGACAAAAATATAAGTCAGCAATGAAATGCCTTCCAAAACCGTTCTTCATCCCAGGAAACCGCCCCTTTACCCGCACTTTTAGTTCGTTAGTTAACTCGCCAACTAGTTAATTAGTTTTCCAGTTCGTCAGTTCCTTTGATAACTAGATAACTAATCACTCATAATGAATAACCGTTTCTTATACTAAATATCATATGAATTACCAGCGGCTTCGGATAAGGTTTCCCGGTAAAAAACTTAAAAATTACGCTGAATTTTTTAAAAGCTTCTCCAGCCTCTCAAAGAGCTTCTTGATCCCATCCAGTTGATTTTCCGATTGATTTAACCTGGCTTGGCGGAGCTGTTGATGTAAATTCATGATGGAATGCTCCAGATCAGTAAGGACCCGATCGACAGTATAATTGGATGATGGGATTTCCAGTCTTTCTTCTTGTATGATGGCACCATCCTTTAATGTCAGGCGCTGCCCCAATTCCGGAATGACCGTATGCAAATCAAATCTTTGCCGAATCACACCCGCAAACTCAGCTTGGGCACCCGGTTCCCCGTGAACAATAAAGATATTGGGTTTACCGCTAAAACCACCAATCCATTCCAGCAATCCGTTTTGATCCGCATGGGCTGAAAATCCCGGAATACAATCAATTTTTGCTTGGACATTTACTTCTTCACCCATAATCTTGACCACTTTGGCCCCTTCCAGCAATCTGCGGCCAAGGGTTCCTTCCGCCTGGTACCCTACAAAGAGAATATGCGATTCGGGCCGCCAAAGGTTATGCTTTAAATGATGCAATATCCGCCCCGCTTCACACATTCCGCTGGCTGAAATGATGATCGCGCCTTTGGCCGTTTCATTCAGCTGTTTTGACCCCTCCGTAGTACGGACAAAATTCAGACTGGGAAATTCAAAGGGGCTTTCACGGGCTTGAAGCATCTTCCGGGTCGGTTCATCATAATAATCGGGGTTGTTCCGATATATCTCCGTTACGGAAACGGCCATGGGGCTATCGATATATACGGGAGTTCTGGGAATTGCCCCACTAATCAAAAGAGTCCGGATATGATACAACAAATCCTGGGTCCTGCCGATGGTAAACGCCGGCATAATTAAATTTCCGCCGTTTCGGACGCAATCCGTAATGATCTCCTGGAGTTGTTGGATTTTTTCCTCCCCAGTTTCATGCAACCGGTTACCGTAAGTGGATTCAATCAATAGGTAATCAGCGGTTTGAACAATAATGGGGTCCTGAATTATGGGTTGATTCTTCTGACCCAAATCTCCGGAAAACACAATTTTGGTTGATTGGCCTTCTGCTTCAACCCATACTTCAATAATTGCCGAACCCATAATATGTCCGGCATCCAAAAACCTGACTCGGATCCCCGGTACCGGTTCAAACTCCTGGTTGTAATCACGGGCCTTAAACAAAGGCAAGCTGCTTAACGCTTCATTAGCGGTATATAGCGGTTCTTGAAGCGGTTCACCGGTGCGGACCCGTTTGCGATTCCGCCATTCGGCTTCAATCTCTTGAATATGGCCGGAATCCGGAAGAACTACGGCGCTTAACTCCACCGTAGCCTTGGTGGCGTAAATGCTGTTTTTAAATCCCTCTTTCCACAATTTAGGGACCAATCCCACATGATCGACATGGGCGTGGGTTAACAACATAAAATCCAATGCGGCCGGGTTAAAAAGAAATTCCCGGCGGTTGAGTTCGCGAATCTCCTTGACTCCCTGGAACATTCCACAATCTACTAAAAAGCGATACTTTCCGGTTTCCACCAGATAACACGAACCGGTAACCGTTCCGGCGGCTCCGCAAAAAGTTAGCTGCATTTTTGCACCTCCTGATTTTTTCATTTTGACAAAATGGCAACTCTTTGCTATACTATTAAATGTGACTTTCCGGGGTGTGGCTCAGCTTGGTAGAGCGTTCGGTTCGGGACCGAAAGGCCGGAGGTTCAAATCCTCTCACCCCGACCATTTAAGTCTATTCACGAAATGAAAAAAGCCGGTAAGGCTTTTTTTCTTTTATATTTTTTATATAAAAGAGATTTCGGCAGTCAATCGGGTTTTCCTCCCAGAGAATATATATTGTATTGTTGATTTCTATTTTGGTTTCGAGTTTTACGGTTTTGAAATATCGTTTCAACTCCGATTTGTTATATGATATACTTAAAGCATAATCATTTTTTACAATCATTAACCTCAACCTAACATTTACACCCGAATTACACAATATTCTGGAATTCGTTTTTACAAATTCCTGATTCTTCTTTTCCGAAAAAAAACCAAATTCGATTTCAAATGGCATCAAATCCTGGTTCAAAAATAAAGATACTATCATACTTAGGGGAGGTAATATGATGCATTGCGGAAAAAAGCTGGTTTTGGTCGGAATGGCAGTGTTTGCGTGTTTCAGTATATTCCTGGGAGGATGTATGAGCGGTCCGAGTAGCAGTATCAATCCTGATGATTATCCAAGTTACGACGGCACGGCAAAAAGTTCGAAACGCGGCATAGCTTATAATCTTCCTGATACCGCCGATATGTCCGCCATCTGCCAAGGCGTCAGCTGGTGGTACAATTGGGGCAGCTCGCCGGCTGCCGGTGTTCCGGCCGATTATTATCAAAGATATGGAATGGAATATATTCCTATGTTGTGGAACTTTGATTTCAATAAGTCGAGTATTGTAAATTTCATCCTGGCCCATCCTGAAATCAAATACTTATTGGTGCTAAACGAACCCAATCTAACGGATCAGGCCAATATAACTCCCAGCCAAGCCGCCCTTAACTGGCCGAAATATGAAGAAGTAATATCCGAACTCGCCAACAAAGGCCGGACGATTAAGTTAGTTGGCCCGGCCATAACTTGGGGTACTATGACGAATTACTGGGATCCTGTCGTATGGTTGGATGCCTTCTATGCGGCCTACCAAAATGCCAACGATGGCCGCGATCCTCTCATTGATTATCTTGCTTTTCACTGGTATGATTATGGCTTGAGTGGCCAGCTCGACAGACTAACCAAATACGGCAAACAGTTTTGGGTTACGGAATTCGCCAACTGGCATAAAGGTGATGGCTCCGCACAAATTGATACTCTGGAAAAGCAAAAAGCTCAAATGACAGATATGGTGAATGTTTGCGAAAGCCGCGCTGATGTCTTCCGGTATGCCTGGTTCATCGGCCGGATGAGTCCGGATCTCCATTATTGCAGTATCTTTACCAGTACTCCGGGGCAGTTGACGGAATTGGGCAGCCTTTATATAAATTTACCCTTTAGCCCCTGATTTTTTGCCTGGTTAAGGGCTGATCCAGCGAATCGGAATAAAAAAGCTATGCCAAAGACTATTAATATAATATCTAGGGTCAACCCTCCTCATTCTATCTTGCGGGAGAAAGCAAGCAGGAGGGTTGGCAACATTGATTATGCCCAATCTATTGTAAGTTTAAATCAATCTTTGTCTCTGACAGAGTCTTTTTTAAAACATTTAATAATATATAAGTTGATATTTCATTTTAATTTAATTTTTGCCCAAGCCGGATTGCGCCGACAATCAAGAAAACGAAGTTAAATAACAGTTTTGATCAACGGTTCCTTATGGATAGGTTTATCCGCTATCCGGTAACATTTCCGCAATTCCGCGGCGGCTATTAATGCTTCTTCCCTGGTACCGGCGTAAACTTCCGCGATGCGGTCGCCGGGTTTTACGCAATCGCCAAGTTTGCTGTAAAATTTAATACCCACATCGGGCTTAATCGGGTCATGCAGCTGCTCCCGGCCGGCTCCCAGTTTCATGGTAACTAAACCGATTTCACGGCAGGATATTTGGGCTATCCACCCTTCCGCTTCCGCAACGACGGAATGGACAACCGGGGCAACGGGTAATAAAGCAGGATCGTCAATTACTTTTGGATCTCCGCCCTGGCTATGAATAAGTTGGCCTAGTTTGGCCAACCCTGCGCCGGATTTTAAGATCCGGGTAACAATAGCTTCTCCTTCTTCCGGTGATGCAGCCTGGCCGGCCAGCCACAGCATATACCCGCCGAAGGCCAGGCACAGCTCCGTTAAATCGGAAGGCCCCGTACCTTGCAAAGTTTCAATGGCTTCCTGAACCTCCAGACTATTACCGACGGCAATTCCCAAAGGCTGGTTCATACCGGTCAAAATTGCCTTAAAACGGCGGCCGGCCCGGTTGCCGATTTCAACCATGGTCGTGGCCAGGCGCAATGCCTGATCATAATCCCGCATAAAAGCCCCGTCGCCGTATTTCACATCGAGCAATACCGCATCAGCCCCGGCGGCTAATTTTTTCGATACGATACTGCTGGCAATCAACGGGATGCTTTCGACGGTGGCGGTCAAATCCCGCAGGGCATATAACTTTTTATCGGCCGGAACCAGATCCCCGGTTTGGCCTACGAGAGCGATTCCTATCTTGGATACTTGAGCCAGAAACTCTTGGCGGGGAATATTGGTTTTAAACCCAGGGATCGCCTCCAGTTTATCAATGGTTCCACCGGTATGCCCCAAACCCCTGCCGGACATTTTGGCCACCGGAATCCCGGCGGCGGCAACCAACGGCAGTAAAACCAGTGAAGTTTTATCGCCCACTCCGCCGGTGCTGTGTTTATCAACTTTTATGCCGGGAATTGGTGATAAATCAACGGTTCCGCCTGATTCAGCCATTGCCACGGTTAAGGCGGCGCATTCATCAAAGGACATGCCTTGAAAAAATATGGCCATACATAATGCGCTCATTTGATAATCGGGAATTTGGCCGCTTACGAATCCTTTCATTAAAAAAGCAATCTCCGCTTGAGTTAACTCCCCGCCCTCACGTTTTTTCCAGATAAGGTCATAGACACGCACCGGTTGATCACTCCATTAATTATTCTATGTTTGATCCAAACTCCGTTCCTACCGGCCATGGTTCCAAGCCAAACCAATAGCAGAGTGTGGCGGCGATATCAGCGAATGTTTTACGGGTTCCAAGATTGACGCCTTGGGGAAATCCGGGGCCCAGGAGCAACAGCGGAGTATATTCCCGGGAATGATCAGTGCTGGCTGTCGTGGGGTCGCAGCCATGATCACCCGTAAAAATGATAACATCCCCCAAGCGTAAGTTGGACAAATTCAAACCCAGCCAATCATCGACGGTTGTTAAAGCTTTTGCGAATCCGGCGGCATCGTTCCGGTGGCCATAGTTCATATCAAAATCGACACAATTGGCAAATACCAAGCCTTCGAAATCTTTCCGCATCAGTTCAGTGATGTAAGCCAGGGTTTCATGGTTGTTATGGGTATGATTGGAAGCAGTGAGTCCTTGCTGGCAAAAAATATCCTCGATTTTTCCGACACCGTAAACGGTAAGACCGGCATCCTTCAATCGATCCAATACAATGGGACCAGTTGGCTTTAGTGAAAAATCCTTGCGCCTCTCAGTCCGGTAAAAATTGTCCGGTTCACCCAGAAAGGGCCGGGCAATGATCCGGCCCACCGCATGATCACCGGACATAATCTCCCGGGCGATTTCGCAATACCGGTACAGTTCTTCCAACGGTATTACCTGTTCATGAGCGGCGATTTGCAGCACACTATCGGCGGAAGTGTATACGATCAATCTTCCGGTTTGAATCTGTTCCAGTCCTAACTCCTTTATAATCTCCGTCCCTGAAGCGGCTTTGTTGCTAAGTACGCCGCGTCCGGTCCGGTTCGAAAACTCATTGAGAATATCATCGGGAAAACCGTGAGGATAAACCGGAAATGGTTTCTCCAGAATCAAACCGGCCATTTCCCAATGGCCAGTAGTGGTATCTTTTCCGGGAGAGCGTTCATGGAGCCTGCCGAAGACCCCACCGGGAACTTGGGATGACACCCCTTGAATACTTGTAAGTTTACCCAAGCCGGCCTTTTCAAAATTAGGAAGCGATAACCCGCCAAGAATTTTGGCGGTATTACCCAAAGTATTGCTGCCTTGATCCCCGTAATTACCGGCATCCGGCAGCTCACCGATACCGACCCCGTCCAAAACAATCAGAAAAACCCGTTTAATCTTCAAATGGACCTCCATTTAGCAATGATATAACTATATGTATGATAAGTCATACTAAAACTCTCCCTAGTCCATATCGTAGCATTGCTACAACTATATATCAAAATCCGTATTAATAAGCCGCTGGTAATACCCTCTTACCGGGCGGTAGTTGCGAACCGGATTTTCACTGAGATAAAGGGTTCTCAGGTTTTTTAATCCTGTTAGTACGCTGATATCTTTAATATGATTATGATCCAGATATAAAGAGTCCAACTCTTTGAGTTCTTTTAGAACGGCAATTCTCTCGATGTCATTAAAGCTCAGGACTAAAACCTTAATTTTTGTAAAATCCCTTAAAATATTGATACTCTTAACTCTATTATTATCGAGATATAGCTCTTTAAGGTTTGTCAAGTTTCGTAGTTCATCGATATTGGAAATCCGGTTACTACCCAATGCCAATAAGGTTAAATTGGTTAAATCCTTCAAACTGCTTATATCAGTTATATTATTGTTTGTTAACCGCAAATCCTTCAAGCTATTAATACCTTGCAGGGCTGTAACATCACTGATTTTATTATTTCCCAGCTCCAGAAATTCCAAATTGGTCAAATACTTTAAAGGGCTGATATCTTCGATTTGATTGCCATTCAGTGCTAAGAATTTAAGATTGATTAACTCCTGCAGGGCGCTGATATCGGCGATTTGGTTATAAACGCCTTCCTCCTCCACATTTCCCAAATCCAGGTATTCCAGATTGGTAAACTGTTTCAACCCTTCAATATCATGAATACCTTTATTATTTAAGATTAATCGTTTAATTTTGGCGGCATCTTCCGGATAAATCTTTCCCTCCGGTTTGTTTAAGACATATCTGATCTCCCCTTCCAGTACCGGATCCTGAAATGGAGTCAGTCCATCAGAGCGGCGATTCATGGAGATGCTGGTTGCAAAATCGATAAAATCCGGATTATCGCCCATTACCAAAATAATAATTATGCCGCAAACCAAAATAAATAAACAGATTGCCAAGCCAATCAATACTTTTCCCATGAATTATACTCCAAGTTGTAGCGCGGCTACAATTCAAAATTGTCCCCAAAGTTTGTTTTAAGAAGGATAACTATAAACAATACCCTTCTTTATATTTATCGGCCTTTAAAAGCTTGGAATTTACCTGTATTTTTTAACATATATGAACTGTTTTTTATTTTTGATCTAAAAGCGCCGCTTCTCCTTCAACAGGTTGAATCTCTCGTATCTCCATCATCCGCCCCAAACGGATGGAGATGAGTAAAACACCTAAAGCCGCCAACATAAACAACCAGTACATGGGGATAACCGCGGTTAAATAACCGCCTATCAAAAAACCGATAGGAATAGATGCCAATACAACCGTTCTCCATACGGCCAACGCAAATTTCCTGATATTATAAGGGAGTTTTATCCCAATGAGCGTATTTATCTGAATATTTAGCGAAGCCATCGTTATTCCGAAGAAAATGGCTAACATAATATAAATGACACTAATGGACCATGTGGTAAGATCCGGTTTAAAAATACGGGATAATGGGACTGTTGCTAAAAATAAAATCAGGACGATACAAAGATAACTATTAGAAATTGAGCTGCGGATGCGGCCTTTTATGCCCAGCTGGGATATTACCGTATAGCCGATAATCACACCGGCCCAAAAAGACCCTTGGATTAGCGCCGGAGTAAACGAGCCGGAATTCAATAGTATTTTGAATACAAATGGCAGAAAGATTGTCATATAAGGCCACAGTAATATAATACTTAACGCAAAAAAGAACAAAATATGGAATAGCCAGCGGTGAGTGCGGTAATAATTCCACCCTGTTTTGAGTTCGGTGAAAAATTTATCCGGTTCGGTCCGTGGTTGAGCAGTTGCCCCCCGATCCGAAACCAGCGCAATGATAATTTTTAGTCCTGCCGCTACTATGTAAATAACTGCGCAGGTTCTCAAACCAGAGACAATACCCAACCAGTCATATAGAACCCCTCCTGCGATAATCCCAAACATGGCGCAGCAGTCAAAGAGGGTTTGCTCCTTATTGGCGGTTGCCTGGACCGGTTCATCCGGTTTGGTAGCAGTGAAGACGTTACAACTGATTGAATGGGATATTGCCCCACAGAAAGCCATTATCGCAGTCGCGGCATATGGTATCCATATCTGAAAGGCATTGTTTGCCAATAATCCGGTGAAACCGAAGACCACCACCGCCCGGGTCAGACCGATGAGAACCACAACGGATTTCCGGCCACCTGTAAGGGCGATGATACTTTGAAACGGAATGATGAGTACTGGCGGAAGCGCCCAAATCATCAATAAAATCCCCAACTGGATACCGGACTGGGTTGCACTTAATACATACCAGCTAACGATGAACCAATAGATCCAATCTCCGAAGATTGAAACCCATTTGCCGGCGCGGAAGCAGCCGGTTAGATAGAAAACACTATGAGTACGGATGTCTGCTTTGGAGACTGCAGTTTCTTTGGATGTGCTTTCAACGGCTGAATTCAAGTTATCACCTGTTGGTTTCATCGTATTACATTTTATATTGAGTTCGGGAAGACCCTTGATGGCCGCTGATGATTGCCGCCGGCCTGCCCAAATGGAACCCCTGCCCGTAATGAACTCCGATTCCTTTCAGAATATCTACGATTTCGCTATTCTCGACACACTCGGCAACGATTTCAATTCCCAGCGCCCGGGCCAACTGATGCATGGCTTGGACTAGCGGCCGTTGTGCGTTGTCACCGGCCAAATTGGTGATGAACAACCCGTCCAGTTTGAGTTGATCCACCGGCAGATGCTGCAAATACAGAAATGAATTAAAGCCCGTTCCGAAATCATCAAGGGCAAATTTGCATCCAAAATTTTTTAGACGTTCTATCCACATTTTTGCCAGGTTTAGATCTTGAACAACCGCTGTTTCAGTGATTTCAAATCCAAGTCGTCCCGGTCCGATACCGTATTGCAACATATTTTCTTCAATAAAGCTGATAAAGGATGTATCGGCAAGACTATAACTGGATATATTTGCGTAGATTCGGACTTCCGGATACTCAATCAAAGTTTGAATGGTGTGTTTAACAACCCACCGGTCCAATTGCGGCATTAAACCGAACTGTTCCGCCGCCGGAATAAACTTTCCGGGGGGTACAATTTCCCCTTTGCGATCCACTAAACGAAGCAGTGCCTCATAATGACTTATTTTTGAGTCATTCAACCGTACAATGGGTTGAAAATATAGCCGGAAATGATTATCCGCCAAGGCATCCTTAATCCGGATAGCCCATTCTCCAATTTCAGACAACTGATTTAAAATATCATCAGTGGCGCTATAAACTACCACCCGGTTCCGCCCCTGTTTTTTGGCTGAATACATGGCCGAATCCGCCTGGGACAATACCATTCCCGGATCAACCGTACCATCAATCATAACGATTCCGATGCTCAATCCCAGCTGAAAACTGTGGCTTCCATATGTAAAACGGTAATCTTCAACCGCTTGACACATCCTAGCGGTAACCACCTTTGCTTCTTCCACATCTTCAGTGTTATCCAGTATCAATGCAAATTCATCCCCGCCCAGTCTGGCCAACAAATCGGTGCCCCGCAACTGATTTTTCAAAATTTCGGTTAGATTCATCAAAACTTTGTCGCCAACGGAATGTCCGAGTGTATCGTTTACAAATTTAAAGTTATCCAGATCCATTAAAACAAAAGAACTCTTCCGGCCTCTTTTGGCATGAAGCACCGCTTTGCGTAATGTATGTTCCAGCAAGCGGCGGTTGGAAAGCCCGGTCAGGGGGTCATGAGTCGCCAAATAATTTAATTGCTGCTCCTGTTTTTTCCGTTTCTCATTGATGCTTTCCAGACGATCAGCCATTTTATCAAAGGATTCCATTAAAAAATCCAGTTCATCCCGGCCTCTGCAGGAATGAGAATGAGCTTTCGACTGGTTTTTAGGCAATGCGGTAAGCCGAACGTCCAAATTGCCCCGGGATAAAATTTCAAATGCTCCTAAAATCTTGGTGATTCTAACTCCAAGTAGTGAATTGGTCAAAAAATAGATCAAAATCAAAAACAAGATAATGGTGGTTATTGAAAAGAATATGGAAGCGATGAGGGCCTGATAGGTTTGATTGGTTAAAAACCGCTTCGAAAAGGAGATTTTAATGAAAAAAGGTTCCGCTTGTTTTTGAATTACCGGTAAGTAGGTGTCCAGAGAATTTTGCGACTCCCGGAAAATGGGCTTGTTGATAAACTGTATCGGAAAGTAGGAGATTCTCATTCCTACTTTACCGGGGTCATCATGGGCTACTATATTTCCGTTACGGTCAAACACGGCAATCTCCAGCAAATCAGGGGTTGATTCCTTGATTTGGTTGCATTGATAACTTAAACCATAGAGTGATTCCCTGGCGCTGCCCAGTTCTAAAGTAAAATGAACCTTCTGTTGCAAAGGATGGCCCAACTCCGTTCCGCGTAAAAATATCTGGTTGACGATATTTTTCCGGGTAAGGTGCTGGTAAAGAAGAGAATGCGCGGCAATAATCATCAGTACTGAAATGCCCAGGATACGGAATAACTTCATTGAAATGCGCGGTGTCTTCATTTTAAATACCCCTCAAACAAGGAACGTGCTTCCAAATCATAGTTGTTCAACGCTTCCTTGGAAAATTCCCGGCCGATTTTCCGGAACTGGCTTAATTCGGGTTCGATGATCTTCATTCCTTTTGCTTGAAGCAGTTGAAGATACTGATCGGTTTGTTGGGTAACCAGCCGGCGTTGGCGGATGCGGGCGTCTTTAAAACATGAAAACAGTAAATTTCGTTCGTCCAGCGTCAGTTTTTGCTGTAAAGCGAAGCCGGCTATCACAATATGGGGATTGTAACAATGCCGGGTGAGAATCAAATACTGTTGATACTTTTCCAAGTGGTAATAATAGATGATCGGGATTGGATTTTCCTGAGCGTCGATAATTCCTGCTTTTAAAGTCGGAAACACCTCTCCCCACGGAAGCGGTGTTGGTTTGGCGCCGATTTTTTTAAAAAACGATATGTGAATAGGGTTCTGCATTACCCGAATCTTGAGTCCGTAAAGATCCGACGGAAATTTAACAGGGCGGTTTCGGGTCGTTATGGAACGCAATCCGTTTTCCCAAAAACATACGCCTTCAAAGCCGGATGTCTTTAGTGAATCCATTATGAATTGCCCCGGAGGACCATCCCAAGCCGAAAAAGCCTCATCACCCGAGTTGAAGAGATAGGGCAAATCGAGCAGGGTGACGGAATGATTAAAAAAAGCCAATGGTCCGCTGGAAACAATAGCCAGATCAAGTTTGCCCTTTTGAACAACATTGATCAAATCGCTTTCCTGTCCGAACTCCATATCGCCATATACTTTTAAAAGAAATTTACCTTGGGTCAGTCTATAAAACTGGTCGGATACCTCTTTGGCGACGATATCGGTAGGATGCCCCATTTTGGCGCCATGAGCCAAATATAGTATAATAGGTTTTTGGGCTGCGACAGATTCAGCCGGAGATGGTGAAACGATGGATTGACGGGATACAAGAACATTCCGCGATAGATTCGCGCCATGAAAAAATGCAATAACACCTGTTATTACAAAAACCAGCAAAATACAAACAGGAAAACGTTTTCTACACCGGCGCAGATAGTATCCGTTCATTGCAAAGACTCCCGTATTGCGCATTCGCACCTAGCGCTTACGAACACGTAACGATTTATATAGTTTGTATCAATATATTGATGTAGAAGTCTTTATTACCGCTACCGATTACATAATCATTTCCTTTAAATTATTCGTTAAATTTAGGTAAATTCCTTTAAAATAAACTAAAAAAGCAAATAAAAATCATGATTCTATAACTCCTGTAAACGTTCCTTGATTTTAGAAATTTTATCGGCAAAAGCCGTTAATTTCTCCTTTTCCTTCTCCACCACCTGGGGTGGCGCCTTGGAACTGAAAGCCGGACTTTCCAGCCGGGAGGCCACTTTGACATATTCAGTCTCCAGTTGGGCCAATTCCTTGGTTAACCGTTCTCTTTCCCTGGCTACATCCACCAATCCCGCCAACGGAATGAAGATGGTAACACCTCCGGCGATGGCGCTCACCGATTTTTCCGGTTTCGGATCATCCGCGGCGATAAATTGGTAATTGTCCAGTCCGCCCAGATTTTTAATATAGTCTATATGCTGTCGAAGCATGTCGTTTTGAATTTGAGAACCGGCAAACACTGCGGTGACTTTTTTAGAAGGCGGAACATTGGCTTCGGCGCGAATATTACGAATGGACCGGATGATTTCAATAATGGCCGACATTTGTTGTTCGGCTTTTTCATTCGATAGCCGCTGGGAAGACTCGGGCCATTTGACAATCATCAGGCTTTCACCGTGGTGAGGCAAGACCTGCCAAATCTCTTCCGTTAAAAACGGCATGAAAGGATGCAGCAGCTCCATGGTTTGGCGCAATACTCTGGTCAGAATGGCCAGGGCGATTTTCCGCTCCAGCAGGTTTTCCTGTTGATTGAGCCTGGATTTGGAGAACTCAATATACCAGTCGCAGTATTCGTTCCACAGGAACTCATATAACAAAGAAGCGGCGGCGCCCAAATCAAACCGCTCCAAAAATCTGGTGACTTCCACGATAACTTGGTTTAACCGGGATAATATCCATTGATCAGCCAAAGATAGCCATTCTCCCGGTATCTGGCTGGTTTCTCCCGTTGAGAACGATAATAGCAGTGAGGTATGCAAGTCATCAACCAGATTTCCGTGAGGCTCCTTATCCTCCTGCATCAATACAAACCGGGCGGCATTCCAAATCTTATTGGTAAAGTTGCGGCTCCCCTCCACCTTCTCCATTTGGAACCGCTGATCCTGGCCCAAAGCCGTCCCCGTGGCCAATGTAAACCGCAGGGTATCGGCGCCGAAATTATCGATAATATCCTGGGGGTCCACAATGGTCTCGGGCCGGGATTTACTCATTTTTTTGCCGTATTTGTCCAGAACCAGCCCGTGCATGAGCACCTGTTTAAAGGGTACTTCGCCCAGAAACTCCAGCCCCGTGAAGATCATCCGGGCCACCCAGAAGAAGATGATATCGCGTCCGGTTACCAGCACCGAGTTTGGATAAAAATGTTTTAATTCGGCGGTTTCCTGCGGCCAACCCAAAGTCGAAAACGGCCACAACGCCGATGAGAACCAGGTATCCAAAACATCCGGGTCTTGTTCCAGTTTCGCGCCGTGACATTTTGGGCAATGGGCCGGCTCGGTTTCGCTGACAATCACTTCCTGGCAGTCCTGGCAATACCAGACCGGAATCCGGTGCCCCCACCATAACTGCCGTGAAATGCACCAGTCGCGAATGTTTTCCAGCCAGCCCAGGTAAATCTTGGTGAAACGCTCGGGGACAAATACCAGATCTCCGTCCACAGCGGCTTTAATGGCCGGATCCGCCAGGGGTTTCATTTTCACAAACCATTGTTTGGAGATCAAGGGCTCAATCGTGGTGTCACAGCGGTAGCATTGACCTACCGCATGCTGATGCGGCTCCACTTTGATCAAGTAATTTTCCGCCTGCAACTCTTCCACCAAAGCGGCCCGGCATTGATAACGGTCCATTCCGGCATACTTGCCGGCTTCGCTGGTCATCCGGGCATCGAAGCCGATGACGGTGATCTGGGGCAGATTATGGCGCAGTCCCATCTCAAAGTCATTGATATCATGGGATGGCGTTACTTTAACCGCTCCGGTGCCGAAACTCATATCCACATAAGCATCGGCAATGACCGGAATCTTACGGTTCATTACCGGCAAGATTACTTCCTTCCCAATCGCGTTCTTATATCTTTGATCTTCAGGATTTACGGCAACGGCGGTATCTCCCAGCATGGTTTCCGGCCGGGTGGTGGCCACCTCAATATAGCCGGAGCCGTCCGCGTAAGGGTAACGGATATGCCACAAGTTGCCCTCTTTATCATCATGCTCCACCTCGATATCGGAGATAGTGGTTTGGCACTTGGGACACCAGTTAATGAGATAACTGCCGCGGTAGATCAGTCCTTTTTTATACAGCCGCACAAACACCGCCCGGACTGCCGCCGAACAGCCTTCGTCCATGGTAAACCGTTCCCGTTCCCAATCGCAGGAGGCTCCCAACCCTTTCAACTGCCGGATGATGGTCCCGCCGTACTTCTCTTTCCATGCCCAGACCCGTTTTAAGAATTCTTCCCGGCCCAGATCATATTTATTGACGCCTTCTTTGGCCAACGCCTCTTCCACCTTGGCCTGGGTGGCGATACCGGCATGATCGGTCCCCGGCATCCACAAGGTATTATACCCCTGCATCCGCCGCCAGCGGATCAATATATCCTGCAGCGTATTATCCAAAGCATGGCCTAAATGCAAAACTCCGGTGACATTCGGCGGCGGAATCACGATGCAATAGGGTTTCGCTTTCGGATCCACCTCGGCGTGAAAATAGTTTTGTTTGGTCCAGAACTGGTACCATTTTTCTTCAACGGCTTTGGGGTTGTAAACAGTTGACAGGCTCATGAGAACGCTTACCTCCTTCGGGGATTAGAAAACATTCCAAAGTAAAAGACCTTCGTCCCAAATCAAGGACGAAAGTCTTTGATATTTGAATACATCAAAACAACTTCCGCGATACCACCTAAATTCCCCTTAAAAACACGCATTAATGCGGGTTAGGGCTCTTTCTTCAAGCTTTAACGGGCTTAACCCGACTGGCATTACAAAACATTTCACACCAGTTCCTCCCGGACGACCTTCAACTCCCCGCAGCAAGGCCTTGCACCAACCGACCTCTCTCTTTGAACCCAAGTGAGAGTTTACTCCTCCCGATCCTCGGTGATATTCATATGAAATTAAATATATGAAAAGATTATACAATCAATGAATGGGAGTGTCAAGGTAGGATGGTAATTAAATCTATAATAATTAATTGCTTTTTATGCTCAATTCTTGACAAAAGGATTAATGTGTTGAATTCCCTCGCAAATCTGGTTATGGCTTAAGTCTTCAGTCCATATTATTTTGCAGCCAAGATTTTTGGCGCTGCAAATGTCTATTGGCACTCACCTTCTCGTTCCCCCTCTCTACCCGGAAGAGGCTCACAGAAGCGGCTCAGTAGAGAGGGGGAGGAGATATTGTTCTCCCGTGGAGGCGCAGAGACGCCGTTTCTGCGCGAGTAATGGTTTTTAATGACTTCGACGTTATCCTGGGTCACAATTGCTTAACCCCTGACGCATTGTACTTTATCAGAAACATATGAAAGTCTCCGATATTGGTATTTCCTTCAAATGCGCCGTTTGTCGTTCCGGTGACATAGACATTATCACTGCTGTCCGCTATTACTCCACAAGGCAACTCCCTACCTGAACTCCCCAGTTGCCTGGTCCACTGTTTGGATCCCGTGGAGTCATACTTGATTAGAAACATATCCCGGCCTCCGGCGTTGGTATTCCAGTCAAGTCCACCCTCTGTCAATCCGGTAATATAGACATTGCTGCCGCTGCCGTCCACTGCTACTCCATGAGCTATATCATAAGCTGAACTCCCCAGTTGCCTGGTCCACTGTTTGGATCCCGTGGAGTCATACTTGACTAGAAACATATCCCGGCCTCCGGCGTTGGTATTTCCTTCAAATGTGCTGTTTGTCGTTCCGGCAACATAGACATTATCGCTGCCGTCCACGTCCACCGCTACTCCCCAAATATAAACCGCATCATCAGCCGGAAGAGGCGGTGTTGAAGAAATGCCGCCACACCCCGCCAGCGTAATGGCGAAAATCAGAACCAAAATCACTAAAGTGATTTTGAAAGTTACTTGCCGGATTCATGGCAAAATTAATAATTCACTCGAATGCCCTATGGAGTTTAAATACCAGTTTCCTTTTGGTTGCTTAACAATTCCAACATATCTTTCTTCTGGTTGGACGGAAGAATATCTTCTATGCGTTTTCCTCGATTATCTTTTACGTATCGATTTGCGCCATATTTTAGGAGCAGCTTACATTGTATTTCTTGGTGCCATTCTGCACAATCATACTTACTGGACAGGTGTTACAAAAATATCCATTAAAGTGGACCAGCCACCAAGTTGATTTTTACCTATTTCTTGACCATTAATCCATAATCTTGTATATTGCTTTTCCATCGAAATCCGCCTTCCACTAAATAAGTATAATACTGGTTTCGCGAAAGATCCTTTTTAGGTATACAAGCCTAGGGTGCATATTGATAAACTACAACCGCTGTAGACGGCGGTTCACCACAGCCTACAAAAAGGACATTCCCATTTGACAAACGGGTAACCGCGTCATAACCTAATCTCGAATTGTGCATTTTCATTACGGAAATAACATCATCTTTTTGGGGGGAATATATGTAAACTTTACCAAGAGCCGTAATTAATACATTTCCATTTAATAAGTTGGTCATGGATTGAATATACGGTATAATAACCTTGGATACTATAAATTGCCCCGTTGCCGGGTCAAAAATCTCCAGTGGCAAGTCTTGTTTTAAAGGGTTTTCACCATATCCACAGACTAATACTTTCCCATTTTCCATTAAAATGGCTTCCTCGCAATAATTAAGATTATTCATGAAACCTGCTTGAGTGCATGTTTTCGCGGAAAGATCATATATATAACCATAAACGCGCTCGTTAGATTCGGCGCAGGCAAAAACTCTCCCATCAGGCAATAATGTATAGACAGTCGGCCAATGATAAGACGGAGGCAATGATGAATCTAAAATTTCTTTGGTATCGTTATCGGGGTTATAGATCATTTTTTGAATTGGAATAAAAATCCGGCCGTCATTCAATTGAATAACCCCTAAATATTCGTACTGTCCAATAAACGGACTGCTTATGTCGGTAAAAACATTAGTATCCGGATCAAATAATTGGGCGGGGTTCCCGATAATGATGATTTTCCCGTCTTTTCTAGCAAAAGGGGTTCCATAAAAATCTTTGGTGTCGCCGATAATTTCAAAACTACATTCGCCATTATCATTGGGAGTACAAATTTCCGCTTTCGTGACAAAAAAATTATCATAATTCCAACCATTGATTATTAGCACCTTACCATTATTTAGTAAAATAACCTTGGGAAATTTCCTGGGAATGTTCATCTGTGATTCCACAAACGGCCATATCGGTATATTATCCTGGTTATTGCAGCCAACAATAATTGTGGCACAGCAAACAATCAATAAAAAGACAAAAATTTTATTACGCATAGAATCACCCCCATTTATTCTATACCTAATTATACTATTAAAGGAAGAATTTTATTTGATAAATTTGTCACCATATCCGGAAAGAAATAATAGTCTCACGATTGTTGTCACCACATACATTTGCTGTTCATTTTAATAGAATTAAAATGATTCCAATTACCCCCCCAAAAACACAAGATAGTCTAAGGCCAATTCCATATCCTATCACCCCAGATGCAAAACCCATTACAAACCCTTGCATAAAGTTCCCGCCGTGCCACCAATGATGGCGGGAATCAGAACAAATGCTTTAAGAAGATATGTAAAAAGGAAAAATGGGGATAAAAGCGTGAGATGAAAGGCATGAAACATGAAAGCCGGGATACAAACCCTGGCGGGAAACCAGTCGTACATTTGTACCAAGCGCAGAATCAAATCGTGTTGCGGCTATTCCGGCATTCTTAAGCGCAAAATGCCGGAAATGTTAGCGTTTTTATGCGATTGGCCGGATTTCCGGGATTGGAATTAGCCGCCGGGAATGCAAATTCGCATTTTTGGCAAAAAATTGCGATTGCTTCCGGCTGGATCGGCGAAATTCGCCGCCAGGGAAGCCGCTTCAATTCTTCGCTTTAATCCGGCCTGCGGCTGAATCCGCTTCGCGGGAAAGCGCTCCGCGCGCCCCAGCTTACAAAATTACAGCTTTATTTCCGGGATTTTTTGTTTTTTATTCGCCTTATTTCTAAAAAATCGTCCTTAATTGTCACCCAGTTTATGGATTTTTTAAAGTTGACAGCTTATTTTTATCCATTCCAAAGTTCTTCTTTCCCATGATACAGTTTCATTAATAATCCTTTGTCTTTAATCCAACTGTAAATTATAGGAATATTAATATCACTATCGGATTCAGATAATACAATTTCTTTGGTCCCATCTCCATTGAAATCCATCACAAAAAGTATTCTAGGCCAACTCGTGTCATAACTAGCATTTTCCCAAAAAAGTATTGGAATTCTCTTGAACTGCGTTCCATCTGAAAGGTATATAATAACTGCCGCTCCATCTTTTTCATCTAGATTACTTAAAATCAAAATATAATCGTCTTTCTTGTCGTCATTAATATCATCACTAATAAATTCTGATATATTTGAAGAAGATAACTTTGGAAAATCCTTTTTTAAATTATCCCAATCCAATGTTACGACACTTTGAAGCATCTTTTTATGATCAATCTGCTTTTTCAAAAACTCTTGCTGCGCCTGTCTATTAATATTTTCCGGTTTATGTCCTTTACTTTTCCCAATATTCCAGAAGTACTGTTTAGTTTTATAAACTCCTATGAAATAAGCATTTTCGTACACTTTGTTTTTTGACATAAATAATGCGTAGAAATCCTGAGTCAGTGAACTTACTGTCACATTCCCTTGCAGTTTAGGTTTTTCCGACCTATCAAAGATTTGAAATTTTTGACCTACCCATAAATCTCTTGTGGTTGATGTACGCCAATTCCCTTTAGCGTCAACAGCAATTTCAGGGACTAAAACGCCTTTAGTCTCATTGTCAAAACGAATAGTGCTTAAAACAAAAACTGGTTTGTTATCAGCAGCTATTATATTACTTAATATAACAATCAGTATTATCAGTAAGACAAAAAAATTTTTTTGAATCATTTATTTAGCAGTCGAATTTTATTTTTTTCGAGAAATTCCCCTATATTTATGTATACTTGCGGATCTGTATTTTCTTCTTTACCATGACCGTCTATTTCCTTTTTAGTATCGAGATCTATAAATTTCTTATTTTTAATTATTTTGTCACTTGGACTTATATAAATCTCAGTTAACGCTTGACAATAAACACCTGAAGCTACTCGATAATCATTTATAATTAATGCGGTTGTTCCGTCTTTTCTGAAATAATAATTTGTATATAAAGCAGTATCACCACTTTCACTTATGAATGTATAATTAGCCAAACGTAATTTGTTTTTGTTAACATATAGATCAAATTGGTCAATCCATCCATTCATATTCTTATTCCATCTTTTCCATGATCCAATATCTTCACCTGAGTAATCCCTAACAAAGATAACTTTTCTGGTAGTAGACTGTTCCTTAAGTCTTAGGCACTCACAATATATCCTTTTCCCTTCATTAACTATTGAATTTGTTTTATCATTTGCAAAGCTTGTGAAAAACATTATTAGCAATATTAAAAGCGTTAGTAAACCAAAAAATATCCTTTTCATACTTTTAAAGCTCCTTATGAAATCTTTCAATTTAAATTGGTCTATTTATTCCCGGCTTAACTTAAAAATCAAAGGTGAATTCTTGAGGAGTGACCTTATCTCAATAAAATAGACACCTAAAATAGCGGATATCTTCTTTTCTCTTAATGATACTTTATTTCTAGGCTGCTTTACGTTTTTGATTTGGTGAAACATACCCAATTGTAGAATGTAATCGGTCCCTATTGTAA
>JARKQY010000045.1 GCA_029974635.1 Bacillota bacterium
TGCAATGCGTTGTTACACGGCGTGGGTCGCAAGCCGAGGATGGCTTCTTCTCCTTAATAGGACGGGCTGCTTTACCCAATGCATTTTGTGTAACGTCCACCCATTTCCGACGTGGATTCGCCTTAGTTAACTCTTAACTTAGGCGAATCCATGTGGTCCAGGACTCCCGCCAACATGTCCAACCACTTTGAGGTCTAGACCCGAAGCAGAAATAGAGCTGTTACACGATGGGCCGAGCCCTAGCGGCACGGATGCCGCGGCCTCAAACTCTCTGCAACACACCTTACAAAGAATACGAATTTCTATTTAGAAAGCCTAAAGTAGAAAACAGTTGGATTCCTTCATTCTCTAAACGTAAGTTCCAATTTGATATAATATTTTCTGCATCCTTATGGAATGTACTATGCGCATCATTGATTAGTATCGCAGAAAAGCCCAACTTTTTTGCATCAATGCAGGCTGCTTGTATACATCCATTTGAAACAAGCCCAACGATAACAACACTTGTAATTTTCTCTTTCTTAAGTAATGATAAAAAATGTTTTTCCTTAAAAATACTACTATGCCTTTTATCTATACAAACATCCTCATCCGATATGTTCAACTTATTATCAATCTGCCAATCATCTGAGTTTTCTTTAGAGAAGCTAGTATTGGTATGTCTTATTAAAAATACATGTTTATTGTGTTCATGAAAAAAAGCAATTAGCCTATTGATATTATTTATCAAAGCTTGCTGATTAAAGACTTCTCTTTGAAGTAATCCATGTTGCATATCAATTACAAGTAATGCTTGATTATTCTCCATTTATGAGTACCTCCATTAACAAGCGCTTTAATACCTTACTTGAACTTTGTTTAATATATACGTGGGTATTCTTCGAAGCTTACCCCTTATATAATCGCGCCAGGACGGCGCGGCTTTTGCTCGGTCTGTTGTGTAACGTCCGCCCGTTCCTGACGTTTTCAAAACCTAGTCGCGACGCGGACTTATTTTGAAAATGTGGGCGAGATAGCTTCATGAAAAAACTCCATCGGGATACATCATGAATTAATAGCCTCTTCGAATCGAATAAACTTTCTTTGACTATCCGAGCCCGGAACCTGCAACACGTTGTCATACGAAGTGGCGGCGTACACCATTTTTATTTTTTATATTTTTTTACCAATATAAAAAACATATCCATAATACTGTTTGTATTTTGAATACAACTCCGCTTCATACTTCATATATTCAACAAAAGCCTCTGCGGCTTTATTTCCAGAATTTTTTTCCAAAAATGTTTTTTGTATTGCTTTCTGCGGAATAAAATAAGTATCCGTCCAGCATTTTTCAGGCAATGTAAATGCGGCAACAAGACTATAATCGGCTTTTTGCATTATTGAAATATTATGCCCTATTGTACCTATTTCAGGAACAGCATCAACCCAAAACTTTTCAATTTCAGTAGGTCGTTCATCGGTAAACCATGACTCATATGTTACAGCAATATAGCCGTCTTTTTTTAGAAAGCCTTTCCAATAATTCAAGCCTTTTTCAAAACCTATATTGGCAATAGACCCTTCAGACCATATAACATCAAATTCTTCATTTTGAAACGGTAAATTATCCATTGAACCGACAATGCCTTTTACCCTATTCTGCAAACCGAGCTTTTCAGCGTTTGTATTAAATTTTGCAATAAAATCGGGAAAAATATCAAGCCCAGTAATGGTTCCTTTTGTATTTTGTGCAAGAGTCATTGTCTGACCGCCTGTTCCACAAGCAAAATCCGCAATTTTTAATTCATTTGAAAAATTGTCAATAAAACTTAATGCCCTAATAGTAGATTCAGGGCTACCAGGTCCCTGCCGTTCCAACCTTCCAAAATAATCACAAATTAAGTTTGGATCAAAATCGTGAATTAATGTTTCTTCGTTTTCCATGTGTAAACTCCTTAATCCAATGTAGTATCAATTATTCTTTTTCAATATATTTTTCCACCAATTTAGCCGCCATTTCGCATCGTGTGCGGGTTCCCCGACGCCGTTTTGACTTAGTCGCCACTGCGGACTTAGTCAAAACGGTGTGGCGCGACTCATCATGAATCCGCTCCTTGAATTAACTTCGTGATACAACTTACATCTTCAAATACCCATCTTCGAATCACCGTGCCCGAAGCGGGAACTCTGCTGATATACGCCGTGCTAGCCCCCCCTCTTTCAGAACCACTTTCACACCAGATGAACCAGGGAAGGTTAGCTGGTTGACCATAGAGATCTAATCTAAATGATGTCATTTAGAATTTTATAGAATTCATCTTTTATTTTTCTTTCTATCCATGGTTTATGACCACATTCGTCAATCAAATAAAATTGAAAATCTTTAATCGCATTTGATAATGGTTTTTTTACCCCTTCAGCAGGATGGGGGTCATAGCTCCCATGAATTGCTACTACTGGACAATTAATTTGTTTTGAAAATCTAATAAGTTCGTCTTTTCTTCTTAATTCCAAAACTTCATTTAATACATTACTAAAATCAAGATCCTTTACTTTTTCAATTTCAGGTTTTTCAAATTCGTCTTTCAAAGGATCAAATGAATCTGTCTTTGAGGCTAACTCTCCAAGTCTCATAAATATTTGATTTCTGTTATTAAAGCTAGGATCAGATAAATTCTTGATAATTAATTGATATTCTTGTTTTTCTTCCGTACTTAAACGACTTAACCTTGTTTGTTCAATATCTTTAACATATTCTTGTTTATATGGCCCACTTCCAACAAGTATTAATTTCTTAACTAATGTTGGAAACCTTGCAGTAAAAATATAACTTAACCATGCGCCCCATGAAAACCCAATCAAAACGATAGATTTTTCTTCGTTATCTTCAAGAATTTCTTTCAATTCAACAATTTGTTTTTCAAGAGATATTTCTGTTTGAAATGGTTCTAAAACACCCCAGTTTGATGCAAGAAAACGTGCAATAGGTTGCATTTCCCCAAGTGCACCTGGACCACCATGAATTACAGCAATTTTAAAAGGTTTTTCTCCATGTTTTCGTAAATTATTCACATTTTTCCCTTTCCTTTATGGCCGTGCCCACGGAAGGGTCGGCCACGGGCTAGCATGGCGTATAACGTCCGCGGGTTCCCGACGCCGTTTTGGCTTAGTCGCCACTGCGGACTTAGCCAAAACGGTGTGGCGCGATTCATCGTGAACAAACTACTTGAATTAACTTCCTGATACCACTTGCATCTTCGAGTACCCATCTTCGAATCACCGCGCCCGAAGCGGGAACGGACGTGTTATGTGATGGTGGGGGCTAGCCATGGATGGCGTTACTTATTATCCTTACCCAAAAAATTTTTTATCCAGTTAAAAGCCCTCTTTGTTATTTCTTGGTTTTCTTTTTCAAATACATTAAAATACGGTTCATAAGCTTTTTCAAAGATTTCTTTAGAACTGTATTCTTTTCCATTAATATCCTTGACTATGGCTTTACAATTTTCAATGTATTTAAAGCCCCCACTGTCACATACCGTCTTGCATCTGCGACGTCCCTGAACCGGATCCACGAAGGAATACCCCTTGGCGGTGGTCACACCCGGTGACGGGATGTGGTGAGTCGCGCTGCATGCTCCTGCTCCAGAGCCTTTCTTCGTGATGGTTCCTACGAACCCTTGCGCAGATGCTTTGTTCTACGATGTGGGGGGCCCCGCGAAACCAGAGCGCATCCACGGACGGTGCGCCCTCACATCTCGCGCAAGCCGACTTTTACATTTAACTGCCCAATATATAAACATTGTGAAGTAAAACAACATCTGATAATGCTTATTTTCTGCTTCTTTGAGAGATAAGTCGAAGGTGCTGCTAATTACGTAATACTTCCAACTTTTTTGCTCGCTCAAACGCTTTATGTAAAAACTCTTTAGTGGATAAATCCTTATAATCCCAATTCATGGCCTCTATTGCAATTGCGCCTGAATAACCCGTTTCCGCTATTTTCTTCATGGCTACAGACCAATCAATCGTTCCGTCAAATGGTAACCGGTGGTTATGTGTTCCGTCATTGTCATGTAAATGCAGTGCCATCAAGCGTGAACCATACATAGATAACAAATCAACGCTCGGACAGTTGCGGTAGTGATGTGCGCAGTCATAACAGAATCCGATGCGCAGGGAATCTACTTGCTCCAGTACATATGCCAAATTGGTAAAGTTCCATAAATTCTCCAGCGCAACATTGACGCCAAGCTGTTCAGCTTTTTCAGCAATCCTCTTGATTCTATCCAGTATCAATGCGTTATATGGATAGTCTTCGTCTGGCGGGTGCACCACCATTGTCGAAATCTCAAATTCGGCACAATCTGCAACACACTGCAAATAGCAATCGTTTACAGCTTCCCCGTCCAGATTGTCAAGCCAGAGGTTTTTTGGGACTTGGAATGGCGTGTGGATATTTTCTATAAAAAGGCCCGCTTCTCGCGCAATTTGTGGTCCGTTGTGGTAATCGTTTCGGCCGTAGCAATCGCGACCAAAGCCATCACTCCACCATAATAAAACGCCATCAAATCCGGCTTCTTTTATTAACCGATAACGTTCTTGAGCACTCTTGAATTGCAATTCATAGCCAAACCAATCATAAATGGCAAGCATAAATGTACCCTCCACTAATATAAATTTTCTAACTTCACTATTTATAAATAATACCTGACCCACACACCATCTGAACCATGGACGGTTAGATGGTTGACATCTTTGATAGGCATATCAAATTTCTTTTTACTACGCTGTTTAACCTACATCCCCTATATAACACGGACTTAATATATTGTTTTTTAATTTATTTATAAGTGTTTTTGGATACAGTCTTATCGTATCTAGCTTTGATATCTCTATCCATTCCACACTTACTTGACAAGAATCAGGAATATAACCATTTTTAATATTTTCATTTACTTCTTTTGACTTTAAATTACAATTAAAATAGAATTCAACCTGATGAACATCATAATCAAACTCTGAAAATTCATGGTTTTTTCCAATATACTCACGTATAAACAACAATTCTCCTATATCAATTTCTTGATCTACTTCTTCGATACATTCTCTCACCAATGTATTTTTCAATTCTTCACCTGGATGTTGACCCCCACCAGGGAATAAATAGAAATAGCCCTTATCATCTTTATTTTTTGTCAACAGAACTTTACCGTTATTTATTATTATTGCTTTTACTGAGTTCCTTATTGGTTTCATAAGGTTTCCTTTGATTTTGATTCTATTGTTTTTTAGATTTTGGCCATGCCCACGGACGGGCTGGCCAGGCAATCCGCAATGTCATGTAACGTCTGCGCATTACTGACGTGGACTGGCCTTAAGGCACAATCCCAAACTTAGTGCGAGTTTACGGGCACTAAGTTTGGGATTGCCGGGTCTTACAGGACTTAGGCCAGTCGATGTGGCGCACCCACTTCGTGCCCTACCCGCTTATCCAGCTTCATGAAACTACTATCCGCACCCTTGCGGTAATGCAGCGGTTCTACGATGTGGAGGGCCTCGCGGAGCAAGAACGCCAAGGATGGCGCGGCCCCAAACAGCCTTTTAATTCACGTAATAAAAAATTGTGAAGTAAAATAACTTCTGACTTATACTCATTTTGTTCGCAATAATTCTAACGCTTTTTTATAAAGCGGGTCAAATTCACAACCACAACTACCACACTCTTTATCTGCTTGCTCAATTATAGGGAGCAATTCTTCATTTCCTTTTTTGTCGTCAAGCCATGCTTTTGATGGCTCATCAATTAAACTCCAACCCGACTCCGCAAATTTTGTGATGATTTTTGTTAGTTCTTCATTTTTAACTGACATAACTCATACCTCCATAAATATAGTAACTATCCTTCGCATAATTGATAAAATATTAACAATGAATACTGTTTCTAGTATATTGAATTTCCGCAGTAAATATCAAAAGGCATAATCAGCAACTTTTGAATATCCCTGAGATGATTTTTGAAAAACCATTCTGTCGCTTTGCCGTAATTCTCCTTATTGTCGAATTCCCAATAAGAAAAATACTTAACACACTTAACAATTTTGGTTAACTCTCACGGCGGTTCTCCACTCTCAACACCATCAATAGTAAAAAAACGCTTCACATATTTGATGTCAATACAACCCATTTGCTGTTTTTGTTCATCAGCTATCGTCGTTATCAATGTTTCAAATTCAATCAGTTTATCAGGTTTTACTTGAAATAGCTTTACCTCAGAAAAACTATTTTTCATTCCACACACCTCACTGTTATATAAATAATCTCTAGTTCTTGTTTTTAAACAAACGTGCAGCAATCAATCTTCATAGCCTTTCTTACACAATCGGCGCACGATGCGCCGTCTTTTGCTCCCCATTTCGTAGAACGTCCACATGTTGCGACGTCCGTCCACCCTAGTGACACTTCGACTTGGGCGGACGGGTGTGGTTGCGCCAACTTCATGAAACTTCATCTTTGAAACCGCTTCGTGATTCAGCCTACCTCTTCGAACAAACATCTTCGAACACCGCAACCCGCTAGCGGCAACATGTGGTTAGGCGTCGTGTCGAGTCCGTTTCCCGCCAGCCGAACCACGATGGTTGGCTGGTTGGCATTCATTTTATGGTGACAATTTTTGATTTTTCTTTTTTGATCTGTATAAGATTTCAATTAATAATGTTATTACTCTTGACCAAATGGATAGATTGGCTAATAAATTCCGGCGGTAGGCAATGATACCACAGTATGCAATAAGGTCTTCATATATTGCAATTCAACCTTTTTAGTCAAACCACTTAAACCAGGGCTTCATTTCCTGAAACCGCTTGAGCGGTTTGCGGCCGACATAGATGGGATTTGCTTTTTCATACGGCATCATATACGGATTGGTTAATATTGGCCCTTCCCGGACATCTTGGTATGTCACTTTAACATCATTATAAGAAAACCCGACTGCGATCACTACTTCCCCGCTAAATTTGCCCGGACCCCAAATATAATACTGGAGATGACCACTCACCGGCGGCAATGGCAGATGATACTTTGCACCATAATATTCAATCGCTCCCGCTTCTCCGTAGTTACGGGTCACTATACAAGCTTTCGCCCGGTCCACTGCGGGGAGTGAGTGATAAACTTGCGCTACTTTCCGGGTCATCTCCTGCCAGCCAAAACAGTCGGCCAAAGTCTGGGGTAAATTAGGCAATGCATGGCTTTCCACATCTTTTTTGGGTAATATTTTGCCGTAAATCTTGATGCATGTTTTCACCGGAAGGACCGGACGGGCCCCCGGAAGTACGACCAGCCCGGATATGACCACCAATAAAAATACTGCTGCTTGCAACCAACGTTTGCCGCCGCCTGCCAGCAAGTTACCCAGCCAAAGGCAACCCGCGGCAAGCAGAATAGCATAGTAGGGCATAATCAGATCCGGTTTGGCTTTAGTAAAGTAACTTATTAACAGGATAACTAGATAAGTAATCCCGGCGCTGCGAAGGATTTTGCCTTGCGGATGAAATAAAAAATAATACAATCCGGCCAACCAAATCGGAAATGTTAACGGACTCATATTAATAACCTGCTCCAGTAAATACCCGGGCAGTGAGAAGCTACTAACTTTTCCGGCGGCGTAGTTATGGTAATATTCCAAAGAAATGAATCCGTGCTGAATCTGCCAGAGTAGATAGGGAGAACAGATAATGAAGACCAAAACTCCGGCCCAAAGCACTTCCCGGCGGAATAATAATTTACGTTGTTTCGTAACTATCAGCCCGATGATCCATCCCAAACCAAGATAAAGTATAGTGATCTTAAACAGCAAGGCTACTCCGGAGGTGATTCCGATATAAATCCAATATTTCGGATCTTCGGTCTGAATCAAGCGGATCATCAGGAAACTAAATAAAAGCCAACCGAGTTTATTGAAGGTGTCATATGTATAAATGGAATCCCACCACACGAAACAAGGAGCAAGCAGCACTGTGGTAAGCGTCAGCAATAATGCGAATCGGTTTCCGTTCAATTTCTTGATTAACAGATAGGCCAATATCAGAAACAAGGCCCCGGAAAGTGCCGGGATGAGGTGTAAAGCGAATAACGAATCACCGAATAAAAACCGGACCCCTGCTAAAATAAGCGGGGGTAATGGCGGGACATCCACATACCCAAGTCCGAGACGTTTGCTCATTGACAGACAATAGAACTCATCCCGGAAGATCCCATAACTTATTGGCAGCAGTGAAAGTACCAGTTTAGCTAGGATGAAGCCCAACAGCATCACCCGCTCAAGGTTTAAAAATTTGGATATTTTATTCGTTTCCATGAAAAGATCCTCCGATAAGTTACTTCTTTGATGACTTCCTACCGGTTAGGGCCGGTAAAATACCCAGAATAATCCCAACTTCCATTTGCTTGAATATTACTTAACCTTTTTAAATTTACCGATTGAAAATTTAAACTTCTTTTACATTAACTTTGCCCTTAAAAAAATATTCGAGCTTTTTTAGTTTCCAACTTTTTATTTGTCGTGATTCAGAAGAATATTTCATTAAGGTGCACCTTATTAAACATTTGTGAAATAATGTCTTATGGCTGTACAATTCATTAATCATTGCCATACCCCATTTTGTATGCTGTTAATAAAAATAGGCATTCACTTTTTCCTAAGATTATTTTAACTCTTAACTTTTAAGGACTGTGCCCACGAAGGGCCGGTCCGACCCAGAAGACTCGACATGTCGTATAACGTCCACGAGTTGCAGAAGCCGTTCCGCCTTACTTAACTCTTAAATTAGGCGGAACGGTTTGGGTCGGAGCACTGGAACTGCCCAGATTATTTCAATCCGGTGCGAAACCTGCAACTCGTTGTTATCGGATCGTGCGGTCGGCCCATATTTTAAAGGTCGCTAAGATGGCGACCACTTACATGCCTTTGTCATTTTCGAAAAGCTCTTTTCTTTGAAATATCAAGACAATAAAAGTGGTCTTTCTTATCTTCCTTTTTCCAAACCTTAATATCACTAATTTTAACTTCAACAAATATTGCATTTTTGAAATGAACAAATCGCTCAAAGAACTCTCTATGACTCTCTTTAAATGCCTCACAAATTATTTTGTTGCTATCAATTAATGGATGTCCTTTGATATGAGCATATCCAGCGATCTGAATATTGTTTAAGCATAATGCAACTTGAGGATTTTTTTGAATCTGCTTAAACTTTATTGATTTATCGTGTGTAAGAAAATAAAAGCATTGATCCATGTAAATATAACTCATTGTTCGTGATGTTACGTTATTTTCTAAACATGTCGAGAATACAATTTCTTTATTTTTTTTAAAAATCACTTCTATTTCTGTGTTCAGCTCGTTATAATCAATTTCGACCATTGTTACCCTCATCCAATCTTTTTTCATATAAATAGCTGTCTGGCCCATCATTACCTATTCGAATGTATCCTAATTTTTCATAAAAATGATGGTTTCGATAAGCCAGCTTCGGCGTTTCCAATGTCCACTTTTGAGCATCTCTAAATGTGATCTCAATAAATTTCATTGCTTGAGTACCGATGCTTTTATCCTGATATTCCGGATCTATATAAATTCTTCCCAGATTGTAATGCCCCGGTTTCACTCTAAAAACAATAATACCGCCAATAATCATGTTTGCAGCGAGGATTTTATAATAAATCCCTTTCTTCATAGTCATCATTTGCCATTTTACTGAATTGTAACCGGGAGGTCCTCCATTGAGTTGACCAAAAAATCTTCTTGCATCGTCATCAAAAGTCTTAATTTGAACTTCTGTCAGTTTCTCCGCATCCTCGAATTTAGCTTTAATAAATTTTATCATAGTATTTGTCCCCTTCTAATTTACTTAGGACCGACTTTACTATGAATTATATACAGAACATACGTTCTCGTCAAAATGAAACTTCATCGGTACAACTTTATATAACTTTTAATCCTTTATTTTGCTCTTTTAATTTAATCCATTCTATGTTTTTTTAGCCCGTCACGATGACGGGCCGTTTTTCGCGGCATGTCCGATAACGTCCCGTGGTTATCGACGCCATCAAACCTTAGTGACACTTCGACTTGGGTTTGATGGTGTGGCGCGGCATACTTCATGAATCAACTTCTTGAATTTGCTCCGTGATTCCGCTTTCTTCTTCGAATAAACATCTTCAAAAACCCGCGCCCGTAAGCGGTAACCATGTGTTATACGAAGTAGGTTGACATCCGGCCTCCACGGATGGAGGCTTCCTCTATTTATTATTCCTAATTATTTTGTTTTATCCGCGCGCTCCTACTTTTAAATATACTTTAAATGGTATAAATCAATAATTTACTTACTTACTACAACCATAATACCTGCTCTTTGATTACTACCTAATGAATCTGGACATATTTCTTTATCAAATCTATCGCATAAGTCAATATATTCAAGGTAAAGTTTTGGTTTCTCGAACAATTTGTCTACAAATTCCTTGCCACAATGATTTGTAAGAGAACCTATAGAAGTTAATCTTTCAATTTTCATACCATTATTTTCAAAAATTAATTTAAGCTCTGTAAGTGTAAAAGCTTTTATTGGACCAAGATAATCATTTGTACATCCTTTAACCATTTCTTTATTCTCGTTGTACTGATGAGTATGCCAAAATCCCTTATCAAACATTTCATAAATTGCTGGAATAAACCTTTCATCACTTAGGTGTAATCCCGATCTAAGCGATGAAATTATCATATTGGCCTTGTTAGAAACAGTCATAATTACTTTCTTTTTTGCAACTCGTATGGTTTCTTTTATCGCTTTTTCTGCATCTATTCCACAAAAAGATACTGCGCCATCCATATTAAGAACTAAATCAAATGAATCATTATCAAACCTTGATAAATCAGCTGAAATTCCTTGTTCAAAAGTAATATTAGTTAACTTTGTTTCTATAGCCTTATTTTTTGCAATTGATATCATTTCATCTGAAATATCAAAATGCACAATTTTAAAGCCTTTTTGTGCGAGCGGAATAGAAAAAACACCGGTTGCACCTCCAACATCCAAAATTGTTTTAATATCTGATGTAAGATTTTTATTAATTTCTTTCCATCTTAATTCCCTATTAATCTTTTCATCAAACATATCGCTCTCTTCTTTATGAGCTTTTGCATTCCACCATTTTTTTTCAAATTCATATTCGGTTTTTACCATACATTTCAACCCCTTTTAAGGTTTTGGTAAGCGCGGATAAATTAAAAAATTTAAATTGACCGCCACGGAAGGCGGCACCTCTCGTCAACCTATTTCGTATAACGTTCAGGGTTTACGACGTTGGCGAACCTTAGATAGCTCTTATCTTAAGTGAGCCAATGTGGGCGCGCCGCTTCATGATTCAACTTCTTCGAATCAGCTTCGTGAATCAGCCTTCTTCTTCGAATACTCATCTTCGAAATACCGCGCCCCGTCAGCGTAAACCCGTTGTTATGTGATGGATGGTCGCCATCGAAGCCATAAGCCATACGGATGCGGTGGACTTAAAACTATTTATTTTGTTGTATTTGTTCAACGTTAATTTTCTCGGAATCTAAAACTTTCAAGTATTTTTCGAACATTTTTTATCTGATACCAAGTATTAGTATTCCAGCTAATATTTCTTGGTTTAAAATACATATCGGTTGCACACCAGGGGTTAGGTTAAGATTGGCTTTCTTTCGAATTATTTACTCTTACCCATCTCCAAAAGTTCATTAATCGTCTTAAAACTATACCCTTTTGCTTTCAATCCTTGGATAATCCCTTTAATCGTCCTAATTGAGTTCCCTGTTTTGTCGTACCATGGGTGCAACAAGATAATTGAACCAGGCTTCGTATAATCAACTACATACTTGATGATATTCTTTGAACTAGCGTTAATTTCCGGGTAAGAATTCGGTTCCAAGTCCCAGATAATATTTTTACGCTGATGTTGTTTTAGATAATAGGGTAGAATAATCAATTTTTTACAATACGGGGACCGAAACTGAATTGGTTCCTGGTAACCCATTTCTTCAATCAATTTATCCGTCTCTTCAATTTCCCGTTTAACAAAAGCATACGATTTAAACACCATTCGGTTGTGGGAATATGTATGATTACCGATCTCCTCACCGGCTGAAATTAACTTTTTAGTTTCCTCCTGATTTGCTTTGATCTCACTACCAATTAGAAAAAATGTTGCCTTCACTTTTTCCGAGTTCAGGATTGCTAAAATATTATCGACTTCTTTGGTAGGACCATCATCAAAAGTTAAGGCCACTACTTTCTCTTTGGTGTCAATTCGATTAACAATCCCTCCAAAAAACTGAAACGTCCTAGAGTTCATGATTTTCCAAGTAGCAACCCCCAAACCTAAAAGCAACACCAGTATGATTACTATGGTTATTAAGACTTTTTTGATTTTCAATTTCATTACTCACCCCAAGTTATGCTTTTCCAAAATTACTATTCCCCTAAATTTTGCTAATATGTTTTCATTGAAACTCCATCTCTTCTACTTCTTTTCTGCAGTTTAAGATTCTCTTCCACTCTAAACCGCCCTATTTTTATAATCAACTCTACCGTCGAAATACTGTACAAGTCTTCTATTCACACGCTCAAGTAGTTGGAAAATTGATTTTCTTTGCTATTTTTGAACTTATAGATTCACCTAACTCGCAAATTATATTTTTTTAATTTTCCTTTTTGGTTTATTATTTCTTCCAATGCATATTCTCCCTAAATTGTCTTTGTCTTTCAACCGCGACACGACGTCGCGCCAATGTTTTGCGCCATCTTTCACATAACTACCGTATAAACAAACCAGTTCATTTATTTGCCCAAAACAGAAGAATATCGAAATAATATCAGTATTATGAATCAAAACTCCGATTGTCAATAAACCAAATATATTTTAATTTCCTAAAACAATTCCACACAGATCCAAAAATTCCTGTATTATCATTTAAACTGTAAGTGAGCAAAATACCTAATCTATAAGGTGCTGGAGTTATTAAATATGTAAATATTTCAACACCGGACTTATCATGTAAAAAACCGTCTTCGACAGAGGCAGTTTCTTCTTAGATAATGTTTCAATACTTTAATATAATCATTATCGAAAAACGAAATTTTTATAGATCCTAATTGATAAATTCCGGTATAATTTTATTATTGTAATCAAGTTGTGGTTGAAATATTTAGTATTCCGGGGAAAGGAAAAACATCAATATATGAAATATATCGATATTTTGATCCATGTTCTAACATTATTATCCGGCATCATGACGGCATTATTAGGCTTTTTACTATATCTTAAATATAAAATCAAAACAATCCGGCATTATGCATTCTTCATTCTTACCACTACTTTTACAGTCGCCCTTACGACAGTGTACAGTTATTTATCAAACAGCTTTAATACTGGCCTGAACCGGTATTCATTGTGGCATCTCGTTTCTTTTTTACTTTTCGAAGTATTTCTGTTGTTCATCAATTATTCTTTTTCCCGCTTTGCGCTCGGAATCCTCAATAAACCATTTACTCTAATCAATAAAATTTTCTTTGCCTTTCCTTGTTTGGTGGTGTTGCTTTCGGCGCTAACCTTTGCATATTATAACTTCGGCAAGGCCGACATTATCATTCCGCCGGTTTTAAATTCCTACTTTGGGATCATCCTTGGCTGTCTGTTTCTCGCATTTATTCTTTACAGCATTCTTATCGCCGTTAACTTGAAAAAAATTGACAATCCCGATTTGAAAAGGGCTTTGAAGATCACGGCGTTATTGTTTATTATTGATATGCCGATTCAAGCCCTGATTATCAATTTCAACAGACAGCCGCAAATTATCATGCTTACCCGCAATCTATTCTACTTTTCCGTAAATATCATCAGTATTGTTTTGGCCGCCAAATATTTCTTCATCAAAACCCCTTCCATCATGGAACAGATCGAGATTAGCGAAGGTTTTATCCGGAAATACGGTATTACCGGCCGCGAAACGGAGATCATCGGACTGTTGCTAAGCGGACTATCCATAAAAGAAATCAGCGCCAAGCTAGATCGTTCTTTTAAAACCGTCAACAACCATATTTATAACATCTACCAGAAAACCGGCGCCGGCAATAAACTGGAGTTGTTGAATTTGATTAAGGAAAGCCGGATTTAGAATTTGTTCTTTATATATCAACAATTTCTTAAAGACTACGCAGCATTGACGGTTCCCCTTTCAGGGACCAGGTCCTAACTCCACGATGTACCTTTCAACCGCTCTCAATCCATTCTTTCATACCTTAATTCTGCCTTTTCCATTTTCCAGTATAATCCCATAATTTCCTTCCGGGATAATCCGGGACTCGCGTAAACCGGGAAACTCCGTAACAGCAAGATATAGGATAAAATCCCTATTGATGTTTAAGATAATTTTGATTTATCCTAAAACCAGAAACGAAACATTGGAAACGATTGTGTGAATCGAAAGACGCAATTATTTGTGGGTCGGGATTATTAACTGGATGAATAAACAGCGTGAACAGCAAATCGACGGTTTAGTCGGGAATTTTGCGGGTTATTTTAATTTAAAAAAACTTTAACTGGAGGAAAAAATGTCCATCCTCGAACAAAACCAAATCAACACCGCTGAAAACTCCGAAAAACAATGGCAAAACATTTATATGTTGGGTGCCATCACTGCCTTCATTGCGATTTTAGGAACCATAGTTGATATAATCATTGGCTCCAGCTTAGGAGAAGGCTTGGCGTCAATACCGGATACCGCAATTGGCAAGTTTGCTCAATTCCATGAGAATTGGCTGCTTGGCCTTTACAACCTCGATTTATTGAATGTTTGTATAATCGCCCTCATGATACCGGCTTATTTTGCGCTTTGGGCGGCTCATCGCCGGGTTAACATGGCATATGTCGCTTTAGCCGCAATAGTTTACTTTGTTGGAGCAACTGTCTTTATCACAAATAATTCAGCTTTAGCCATGCTCGAACTAAGTAATAAATATGCCGCCGCAAGTGAAGCCCAAAAACCGTTACTGGCAGCGGCCGGCGAAGCAATGATCGCCCGGGGCGCCCACGGAAGTCCCGGCGCTTTTGCAGGATTTATCTTATCCACAATTGCCAGCACGATCATGTCCTTTGGAATGCTGAAAGGTAGAGTCTTTGGTAGAACTACCGCATATCTGGGGATTATAGGGAGTATATTGTTATTGGTTTATGTAATTCTGGTGACCTTTGTTCCGGAAGTAAAAAATATCGCGGTAATCGTTGCCGCCCCCGGCGGATTATTAGCCTTGGCGTGGACGATTATGTTTACGCTCAAGTTATTTCAAATTGGTAGAACTATGTTAACGTGGAAAAAGGAGGTACAAAAATGAACCACACACCTTAATCCAACTTCCGGGATTGCTTATTGGCTTGGCGGAGTAGCAGCATGTTATGAATTGGTTATTCCTTGGCTATCATAATTTATGGAAATGTTTTAACGGAACATTGGGTTTTCAAGTATTTTTTCCGTCTCCTCCCATAATTCTTGCTGCAAGGCCGTATTTTGATACATTTTCGGAATTCTTTTTTGCTTCCCTTTACTGAAATAAGCCCCACTGATTCCTTTAACCTCACCCGCAACGGCCAAGTAAATACTTGTCTTGGCTCCCGTTTCTTCGTTGATGTAGAATGGCATTAGCATTAAATTGATAATCACATCATACCACCGGTTGGTCATCATGATGGTCGTGGAAACGATCCCCGGATGAACTGCATTCACACTGATTCCTCTTTCTTTCAACCGTTCTGCCAATTCCATCGTAAACAATAAAACAAGATATTTTGATACCGCGTATGCTTTTACCCAGCGATATTCATTGAGTTTCCCGATTTTGAATGAACCAAACTTATATATCATGGAACTCAAGTTGATTATCCGGTTGTCCTCCCCTGCCGGAAAAAGCGATATTAATAAGCTGGTCAATAAATAGGTGCCAAAATAGTTGGTCCCCACAACTTGTTCAAGGCCGTCTTGGGTTTTTCCGTAAGTCCTTGAGGTCATTCCGGCATTATTGATAAGTATATTCAATCGGCCATATTTCTCCCGGAAACGATTGACAAATGCTTTGATGGATGCGATTGAACCCAAATCAAGTTCCATAATTTCAATGTTTGGATTGCGGCTCTCTTGTTGAATCAATTCACATACGGGAATAGATTTTTCAACATTTCTACAAGCCATAATAATGGTATGGTTATTATATTTGGCTAGTGCCCGAACTGTTTCCTTGCCAATACCGCGATTGGCCCCTGTGATGATGATTATCCGGTTCATAATTTCTCCTACTCCTTACGATTTTTTAAACCATTTTTATATTCGGTGGGCGTTACCCCGAAATACTTTTTAAACAACGTGCTAAAATAAGTGGGATTGTTATATCCCACTTGATAAGAGACCTCATAGCTTTTGGAATCCGAAAGGGCCAGCAGTTCTTTGGCCCGTTCCAAACGGGTTTTGGTCAAAAAATCGATGAAATTCAATCCGGTTTCCTGGCGAAAGATATAACTGAAATAGCAGGAACTCATATTTACATACTGGGCGGCCTCTTCCAGCGACAGATCATCCTTGGCGTAATTTTTCTGGAGATAATCCTTGGCTTTCTCAATCACCTGGTAAAACCGTTTGAATTTCTTTATATTAATGAAATCGGTGATGCGGAACAATACGTTTAACAGTTCATTATGCATATCCTTCAAGGTTTGACGGGCTATAATTTTATGATAGACCGTAAAGGGATCGTTAAAGATCTCTTCCGGGGAGCCGCCCGCGTCTTTTAAAATCTTCAAAGCCTGTAAGTACAAATTGCCGGCCACCAGTTGCATATACAAACTGGAATGGATCCCCTGGCTTTGCATCTTGCTTAGAAGCCAGCCCATCTTTTCCTTAATCTGTTTTTGATCGGCCAATTTGATGGCCGTGATGATCTCCGCTTCATCATAATCCGTAAGTGCTTCAAATTCATTTTTCGGCGCTTTATCAAGTTCGTTAAAATAAATATCACGGTTCTTTCCCAAGATGAATTTATAATTTAAAGCCTCCAAGGCTTCGGAATAGGATTTCGCTAGATTCAACATCGGTCCATAATCTCCACCAACGGCAATGGTGATAGTAGACCCGCAATTTTCGTCCATCTTTGAGCGGATCTCCGCAAAAATGATTTTCAATTTTTTATCAAGCGTTCCTTGGTCGGCGGCGGCCGCTAAAATTACGGCCTCCCCCGGATTATTGTCAAAGATGATTACCGCAGGCTGTTTTTTTCCGGCCTCCATGATTGTATTGATAAAAGTTGAATCAGGTTGATCAGCGCTTTCTCCGTCACCCGGGGTGGGCGTGCAATAATCATCGCTTTGGATGATCGCCGCTCCGTAAAAGTTACCTCGAAACTCAATCTGCAATTCTTCCAGTTTAGCATCCAAAGAATCAGGCTGGATCTTTCCCCGTACTAAGCTCTTAAAAAAGAACTCTTGCAATAAAGGCAGATTTTCGGAGATTTTGGCCTTCATCCGGTCAATTTCGGCAGCGGTTTGTTTTTGCTGCAGATCATCATGCCGAATATTGATTAGTACTGATTTTAAATACTCGGGTTCAATGGGTTTCAAAATATAATCGTAGGCTCCCAGTTTAATTGCCTTTTGGGCATAACGAAATTCCTCGTGCCCGCTGATGATGATGATGTAAGTCGCCGGGTATAAAGGTTTGATCCTTTCAATCAGCTCCAATCCATCCATAAACGGCATTTTAATGTCGGTGATAATTACATCCGGCCGGGTATCCTCGATAACCTGCAGCGCCAGTTCACCATCCTCAGCCTGGCCCGCCACTTGAAACCCCAGTTCTTCCCATGAAAGACATCTTAAAATACCATCACGGATGATCTCCTCATCATCAACCAATACTACTTTTAGCATTTTGATCCTCCCCGTCAATCTTCGGTATCCGGATCTCGACTTTGGTGCCGACGCCGTATTGACTGTAAAATCGCAAGCCGTAATTGGCGCCAAAATATATTTTAATGCGTTCGTTTACGTTTTTAACTCCATAGCTTTCCATCTTTTCCCCGGCGGCGTTTTTTAAAGTGTTATCCAGGGCCTGGAGTTTTTCGGGGGTCATACCGATACCGGTATCCTCAATTTCAAAGATAATCCCATATTCATCCTCCCGTACCCGAATCGTAATCTTGCCGGGCTCGCGTTTCAGCTTAATCCCGTGATAGATGGCATTTTCGACGATGGGCTGCAGAATCAGCTTTAGGGTATAAAACCGTTTCAATTCATCCGGGACGAGAATGGCGGAAATGACCTTGCCCTTATACCGGAGTTGTTGAATGGTTAGATAATTTTCCACATGTTCCAGTTCTTCCTCAATGGTTATCATGTCTTTACCGCGGCTGATACCGATCCGGAACAATTTGGTCAACGCATTGACCATGGTTACCACGTCGTCATTGCGATTGGCTCTGGCCAGCCAGATGATGGAGTCCAGCGTATTATATAAAAAATGCGGATTAATCTGAGCCTGCAGCGCTTTTAATTCTGTCTTGCGAAGTTCCTGCTGTTCTTCATATACCCGGTTCATCAGATCCCTGATCTTGCCCACCATTACATTGAAACTATTGCCCAAATGGCCGATTTCATCATTGTACTTTACATTCATATTTACTGATAAATCGCCGTCTTCAACCTTGTTCATCAATGAAATCAGTTTCTTTATAGGATTGGCCACGCTGCCGGCGATGGTGAGGGCGGCAATCAACGCCAGAATACATATGACCGCCAGTATTCCGGCGATTAAGAAACCCATCATCCGGCTGTCCCTGGTTAACTCCTCGGCTGGGACCACCCCTGCCAGCTTCCAGCCCGGAACCGTCAAACCTTTGCTGATAATAATCGAGCGGTCCTCCCAATTACCGGTCTCAATTTTATCCTGACTTGAATAAGCAGCCGAATTCCTTGACTTGTTCCATAGCACCGGAAAGGTTATCCGTTCCGGAATGGATGGCAGATCCGGATAACAGATGACTTGCTGCTGATCATCCAGGATAAGCATATACCCGGTTTTGCCCAAACGGGAACTGATCATTTTCGCCAGTTGATCCGCTTCAATATCGATTAAAACCACTCCGGAGATGTTGCCGGTAGCCTTATCAATGATGGTAAAACCCACTGAAACCATTGACTGGCCGATGGTTTCAACGGCGTATGAACCCAGATGGGTTTTGAACCAAATCGGTTCCTTGGCGGTGATGATTTGATGGTACCAATCCGTGTTGTATAACTCACCGTTTTTAACCGAATAAAAATTGGATTTATATTTGCCGCCGTTGGCCCCGATTACGTAAAAGCCGAAAAATTCATTCCGGTAACTGTTCTGAATGAAATTTAACCGGGTATCCACCGCCAAATCCGTGGAAAAACGCTTGGAAATGTTGTCTTCCAGTGGATTTCGCAAAACAGCCTGGATGGCAGGGTCTTCGGCAACCATTCCGGCAACCTTATAAGCATCCGCTATCAGATTATTGATTTCCACGGAGACTTGGCCGATCATTTGCGCGCCGAATTGAGCCGCCCGTTCGCGGATGATATTTACTGAAATGGTATAGGAAACCACACCGATTAATACCAGCGGCGCGATAGATACCAGTACAAAATATAACAACAAGCGCGGGTATAATGAAAGGTTCGTCGGCGAGTATTTTAAAAACCTGTTCATTGGTTTACCCCTATCTTGGAAATCATTATCTGAATATATATTTCTAATAATAAAAAAGTTCGGTCTGATAGTTGCTGTTTCCTTCCGGGTCCCGGGAATAAATTCGAAACCCTTCCATGGAAAGGGTTTCGAAGCTGGTTTGAATCTTTGCGGTTGAAAACTGAGATAAAATGTTTCCGAGTTTATTGATAAGGAATCGTTAATCAATAGCTTCCCTTAAATCGGCCGCCAGATTTCTTACTTCGCCTAAGCTCGAATCTCCGGCTACCGCTTTCACAATGGCGCTGCCGACAATGACTCCGTCGGCCAGACGGGCGACTTGAGCGGCTTGTTCCGGCGTCGATATCCCGAAACCGACCGCCACCGGGATGGCAGTGACGGATTGAACCCGGCCGATAAAATCGGGGAGTTCCGGCGGCAGGTTGGAGCGGATCCCGGTAACTCCTTTCAGGGAAATCGTATATAAAAAACCGCTGGATGCCTCTGCCGCCCGGCTGATTCGCTGCGGAGTACTGGTGGGGGCTACTAGAAAGTTTAAAGCGATCTGCAATTCAGCGGCGCACTGAATGACTTCCGCCGCCTCATCCGGCGGCAGATCCGGGATGATCAGTCCGGAACAGCCGGAATCCGCCGTTTCATTCATAAATTCCCGTATTCCCTGTTGCAGCATCATATTGTAATAGATCATCAAAATCAGTGGGACATCTTTACTTATCTTAACTTCCTTAAGGACTCGGATCAGTTTTTGAAAGGTACACCCGTTTTGTAATGCACGGACCGCGGCTTGTTGAATCACCGGCCCATCGGCCAGAGGATCGGAGAAAGGGACACCGATTTCAATGCAGTCGGCGCCGGTCTCTCCTAACATCTCCAGGAGAGTCGCGGTTTTGGATAGATCGGGATCGCCGCCCATAATATACGGTATAAAGGCTTTACGGCCTTTTTCCTTTAATTCGTCAAACTTTTGCCGGACCTGGTTCATAAACGCACCTCCATGGCTGCGGCGACGGTATAAATATCCTTGTCGCCCCGGCCGGAAATATTGATCACCATGACTTCACCTTTTTTCATTTTCCGGGCTCGTTCCATTCCGGCGGCAACGGCATGGGCGCTTTCCAATGCGGGAATAATTCCTTCGGTTCGGGTAAGGTATTCAAAGGCGGCCAAGGTTTGCCCGTCGGTTACGGAAACATACTCCACCCGGCGGCTGTCTTTGAGAAAACTATGTTCCGGACCCACCCCGGGATAATCCAGGCCGGCGGAGATGGAATAGGCTTCCACTATCTGTCCGTCGGGATCTGACAATAAATAACTCAAAGCGCCATGCAATACTCCCGGTTTACCCCGGCTCAGTGAAGCCGCGTGATGATCCGTATCGGTTCCTTTTCCGGCGGCTTCCACACCAATGAGTTGCACCTGAGTTTCCGGAATGAACTCATGGAATATCCCCATGGAGTTGCTGCCTCCGCCCACGCAAGCGATAACGTAATCGGGCAATTTATGCTCCAGCCGCTGCAATTGTTCTTTAGTCTCTTTCCCGATGATCGCTTGAAAATCCCTGACAATTTTCGGATAGGGATGCGGACCGACCACCGAGCCTATCAGGTAATAAGTATCGTCCACATTGCTTACCCAATCCCGGATGGCTTCATTGGTGGCGTCTTTTAAGGTCCGGCTCCCCGAGGTAACGGGACAGACTTGGGCTCCCAATAATTTCATCCGGAAAACATTTAAAGATTGCCGGGCGATATCTACCTCCCCCATATAAACGACACATTCCAGGCCAAATTTAGCCGCTACGGTTGCAGTAGCCACTCCGTGCTGTCCGGCCCCGGTCTCGGCAATGATTCGTTTCTTTCCCATCCGTTTGGCCAATAAGATCTGCCCCAGGGTATTGTTGATCTTATGAGCCCCGGTGTGATTTAAATCTTCCCGCTTTAAATAGACCTTGCCTTCCCCCAGTTCAGTACTGAACCGTTCCGCCAAATACAAGGGAGTCGGCCGCCCCGAGTAGCTGCGGTATAGCTCATCCAGTTCTTGATTGAAATCGGGGTCACCGGCATATTTGGAATAGGCAGCCTCCAATTCATCCAGCGCCGCCATTAATGTTTCCGGCACATAACGGCCGCCGTATTTTCCGAAATACCATTGTTGTTTATTCATGGATAAATGATTCACCTCATATCGTCGAATTATCTTGAACCCGGTCTGTTAATCTCCGGACTTGGCCCATTAGCGTCCGGACCTTGGCGGCATCTTTGATTCCGGGCCGTTGTTCCACGCCGCTGGAGAGATCCACCGCATCCGGCCGGGCTTGTTGAATGGCGGCGCTAATATTTTCCGGATTTAATCCTCCGGCGAGTATCAGTGGAAATCCCAGAACGCGATAGTCTCTAAACAACTCCCAGTCAAAGGTTTGGCCGGTTCCTCCGGCGGCAGTCGGGGAATATGAATCAATTAAAACCGCTCGTAATGGGGCATCCCGCCACTGGAGCACCTGAGGGAGCCCCGGTTTCTCCAGACCGGCTTTAAAGGATTTAATGACTCGCCAGGGAAGCAATTCGGCCACCTGGGTTGTTTCCGCCCCGTGTAATTGGGCCAGGTCCAGACCGCAATCCCTGACAATATCCCTTACTACCAAGGGATCTTCATCGGTGAATACCCCCACTTTGGTCACGAAAGACGGTAATTTCCGGCTTATTTCATAAACCACCGCCGCGGTTACCTTTCTTTTAGAATCCGTCAACACAAACCCCACCGCCGTAACGCCGTTTTCAACGCAAATCAAGGCGTCATTCAAATTGGTAATACCGCAAATTTTCACCGGCATCATGAAACCAGCCCCAGTAATTCCCTGATTTTAAACTCCGGATCGGCGGCGGTGACCAGGGATTCTCCTACCAAAACCGCATGGACTCCGGCTTCAGACAGAGTGCGGATGTCGTTGTGATTCCGGATACCGCTTTCGGAAACGATGGTAACGCCTTTCGGAATATCTTTGAGCAAATGGAAGGTGGTATCCAATTTCACTGCAAAAGTCCTTAGATCACGATTATTGATGCCGATGAGATCCGCGCCGGCCTCCAAGGCCAAAAATAATTCTTGCCGGTTATGAACTTCAACCAATGGTGTTAAAGCTAAATCTAACGCCGCTTGGATCAAGGAGTTCAATTCCAGCCGCGGCAAAGCGGCGACGATTAACAAAACCGCGTCCGCGCCATATACCTTGGCTTCAAGCAGTTGATAACGGTCGATGATAAAATCCTTGCGCAACACCGGAGTATCTTTGGTTTCCGTCTTAACTTGCCGCAAATCATCCAGGGAGCCTTGGAAAAACCGCTCATCGGTCAATACCGAAATGGCGGAGGCTCCGGCCCGTTCATAGCCTTTTCCCAAGGCTACCGGGTTGAAATCCGGGCATAATAGTCCCTTAGAAGGCGAGGCTTTCTTAACCTCCGCAATCAAGCGGATGGAGTCCCCGCGTAAGGCCGTCTTAAACGAACGCGAATCCGTATTCGAACCCATCTGCCGGTATAAGGATTCTATGGGGCAGAGGTGTTGCTTGGATTCCAGCTCGTTTTTTTTATACTGTAAAATAGCTTCGAGAAACATGGCCGCCTCCATTACACCGCGATTTGTTGTAATTGCTGTAATTTTCGGTGGGCATGGCCTTCGGCGATTAATTTCCGGGCGGCGGCAATGCCCAATTCCAGGCTGGAAACGACACCGGCAACCACTAAAGCCGCGGCGGCATTTAATAAAACAACTTCCAAGCGCGGTCCCTCTTCATTGCCACTGAGAATTCGTTCGGTAAGTTTGGCGTTAGCGGCGGGATCTTCACCTTTTAGTTCAAGATTCCCGGCGGCTTGTAACCCAACATCCTCGGCTTTAAAGAAGAAAGTTTCGATTTTACCTTCATTTAAGTAACTTACTTTATTGCTGCCTTCCAACGAGAGTTCATCCAGGCCGCCGCCGCCATGCACCACCATTGCCCGTTGCAGACCCAGCTTTTGTAAGACCAGGGCTAATATCTCGGTTAAATCGGCATGATACACTCCGAGTAATTGGCAATTAGCATTGGCAGGGTTGGTTAAGGGCCCTAGTACATTAAATACGGTACGGAATCCCAATTCACGGCGGGGGCCAATGACATTCTTCATGGCCGTATGAAATACCGGTGCAAACATAAAACCTATCCCGGCCCGGGCCAGACATTTCTCAACCCTTTCCGGAGGTAGATCCACTTTGATTCCAAGCGCCTCCAGTAAATCGGCGCTGCCGCAACGGCTGGACATGGCCCGGTTTCCGTGTTTCGCCACCGGAATTCCGGAAGCAGCCACAATAAATGCAGTAGTGGTGGAAATATTAAAGGTATTGGAACCATCTCCTCCGGTACCGCAGGTATCAATCACCGTAGGAGCATTAAAATTCACTTTTAGCGCTTTATCCCGCATAGCCTTGGCGGCTCCGGAGATCTCCTCCACAGTTTCTCCTTTTAGGCGCAAAGCGGTTAAAAATCCGCCGATTTGGGCCGGAGAAGCCTCGCCATCCATGATCTGGCTGGCGGCTTGAACCATCTCGGCTTCCGACAAGTTTTCCTTTTGAATCAGTTTTCCTAAACTCTCTTTTAACACTAAACTCCACTCCTCTCGTTTCAGCTCAACTTGGCATGATTGGGTCAGGCTACCATCAAAAAATTGCTCAACAACTGCTTACCGACCCCGGTAAAAATGGATTCCGGGTGGAATTGCAGACCGTAAATGGGATATTGCCGGTGTTTAAGGCCCATGATTAAACCCGGTTCGCAAGTAGCTGTAATTTCAAGAGCTTCCGGTAAACTCTCCCGTTCTACAACAAGAGAGTGATAACGTACAGCATCGATGGGATCCGGAAGATCCTTGAAGAGTCCGGTTTTATTATGCCGGATTTGACTCATTTTGCCGTGAACCGGGTAGGGGGCCCGGACTACTTTGCCGCCGAAGACTTCACCGATGCATTGATGGCCCAGGCAGACTCCCAGGATGGGAATCTTCCCCGCGAACCGGCGAATTGCATCCATGGAGATGCCGCTTTCGGTGGGAGTACAAGGTCCGGGAGAAATAACCAGATAATCGGGTTTTAAGTCCTGCAATTGTTCAACCGTAAGCTGATCGTTCCGGAATACTTTTAAGTCTTCGCTGGAGGCTGGTTCCGGCCGTAATTCCCCGAAATATTGGACTAAATTATAAGTAAACGAATCATAATTATCGATAATCACCAGCATCTCATCAACCTCCTGCCTTGGCCAAAGCCGCCAATAAAGCTCCGGCTTTATTCATGGTCTCTTCATACTCTTTTTCCGGGACCGAATCGGCTACAATCCCGGCTCCGACCTGTAAATTGGCCTGGCCATCCTTGAACATCACCGTGCGAATGGTAATGCAAGTGTCCAGATTGCCGTTGAGGCCCAAATAACCCACTGCTCCACCGTAAAATTCACGTCGGATGGGCTCCATTTCCTCAATAATCTCCATTGCCCTGACTTTTGGGGCGCCCGAGAGGGTCCCGGCCGGGAATACCGCCCGTAATAAATCAACCCCGGTATACCCCGGCATCAATTCACCCTTAATTAATGAAACGATATGCATTACATGAGAGTAAAACTCGACATTCATCAGTTCGGCCACATTGACCGTTCCGAATTTGCAGACCCGGCCCAAATCATTCCGGCCCAAATCTACCAGCATGACATGTTCGGCCCGTTCTTTCTCATCGTTCAGCAATTCCCGCTTTAGGGACTCGTCTTCCGCCGGGGTCTTGCCCCGCGGTTTGGTTCCGGCAATGGGCTTTAGCACCACCTGGTTGTTTTCCAGCCGGACCATCACTTCCGGTGAGGAGCCCGCGATTTGAAAACCGCCAAAATCAAGATAAAAGAGATATGGTGAAGGATTAATCGTCCGCAGCAACCGGTAGAATAAAAAGGGGTCCCCCGAATATTCCTCTTTGATTCGCTGGGAGAGCACCACCTGGAACGCATCCCCCGCCAGGATATAATCTTTAATGCGCACCACTTTATCCATAAACTCCGGCTTGGTTAGCGATGAACTCCGGGACGGATCCGCCGCTTCCCCGTTACCGGATAAACCGGACAAGGGCTTTAAGCTGATATCCTGCTGCAATTTGGCCAAAATTCTTTCCAATTGAGCCACAGCTTCATCATAGGAAGATTGAATACGGTTTCGATCGGCTTTGGCTAAAACCACCAGCATCATTTTATGGGACACATGATCAAAACTGGCTAAATACTTGGGAACCATCCATTCTAAATCGGGAATCCCGGTGGTGCAGGGATTTTTATCCGGTAATTTCTCGATGCTTCGGACATAATCATAACCGATATACCCTACTGCTCCGCCAGTAAAGTTTCCCATTCCCTGAATCGGAGTTATCTTCAAGGAATCCAGCCTTTTTTGCAATTCAGCCAATGGATCTCCAGTAGTCACGTTTTCACTGCCGGTTTCGGCGGTAATGGCGGCTGTTCTGCCGGTAGCCTTAAATGTCATTAATGGTTTCCAGCCGATGAAGGAATAACGGCCCAGTTGTTCCCCCCGCTCTACACTTTCCAGCAAAAAACGTTCCTCGCCTTCCGTCAGTTTCGCAAAGGCGGTAACCGGAGTTTCGGAATCGGTGACGAACTCGTGATAGACCGCCACGTATTCGTAATCGGAGCCTGCCACAATTTCGGAAAACTTCTCATATGAAGGTTGAACCGGCAAGGGAACCGGTATTTGCGATGTAGGAGGCTTTATGCCAAGCTGGTTCATTAAATTTTGAAACTGGGGAAAATCAAGGGTTTGGTTCCCATCGGAGATTGCATTGTCGGGACTGGGGTGAACTTCGATAATCAGTCCGTCGGCGCCGGCGGATAAAGCCGCTTTGGCCACCGGAGTCACCAAATCCCGCCGGCCGGTTCCGTGACTGGGATCGGCAAATACGGGCAGATGGGTTAGTTTTTTTAATAAAGGAATCGCATTAATATCCAAGGTGTTGCGGGTGGCTGGTTCAAAGGTGCGGATCCCGCGTTCACAAAGAATTACTTGGAGGTTGCCCTCGCATAAAATATACTCCGCCGCCTGCAATAGCTCTTGAATGGTGGCGGAAAATCCTCTTTTTAGCAATACCGGTTTGTTACTGCGTCCGACCATCTTCAGCAACTCGAAATTCTGCATATTCCGGGCCCCAATTTGCAGTATGTCAACATACTCGGCCACATAAGGTATCTGTTCAGCGGATGTTATCTCAACCACCGTAAACAGCCCGGTTTGTTCCCGGGCCTCCGCCAGATATTTTAATCCGGCTTCCCCCAGCCCTTGAAAACTATAGGGTGAACTGCGCGGTTTAAATACCCCGCCACGTAAACCCATGGCACCGCTTTGCTTTACTGCTTTTGCGATTGCCACCAACTGTTCTCCGGTCTCCACCGCGCAAGGCCCGGCAATAACAACCGGTTTTGACCCGCCAATCTCTACTCCGCCGATCCGGAAAACGCTCATTCCTTGTTCCAGGCGTACCAGCGGCAAACTTTCCAAAAAACTTTCTCTACTCATCTCCGCTTATCTCCTTATATTTAAAATAAAAAGACCAGACTGCAAGAAGTCTGGTCTCAAAAAACCATAACTACTCTGCTCGCCTCAACTGACGGACTCGCCCTTGGCAAATCCGCTTACTCAAACTAAACTGTCTCCAACTCTGCTCAAAATAACGTTTTCAAATGCACCGCTAATACTCTATTCTCATTTTTCAGACGGTAAATCTTTGGCTACACTCTTTGCTCACAATACGCAACTTAATAGATTCTCGCAGGATTTTTGAATTTATTCCCTGCTTATTTATACGTCTTTCCCGCACTTCACAGTACCGTGCTTGGTATAAATCTCAGCTTTACCCCTAATCTTCATGGCTGAAGTATGTTCAGTAAATTGGCAAATCATCACTTCACCGCGATCCAGCTTTTCGGTGTGGTTGAACCGGGTATCCTTGCCCCGGGTCAAGCCGATAATGGTGACCCCATCCTCTAAAGCCCGGATAATTACATACTCGCCACCAATATCTTCAGTATGGTATTCGGCTTGATCCATATTGGCTTCCTTTTCCAGTTTTGATTAACAACTGCAGTTGACTTAATTATACGCATACGGAGAGGTCAATGTCAAGATGTTTGGCAATAGTCCGTAGTACGTCCCAAAGAAAATACTTTGCAACCGATTACTTGCTGATTTATAATAGTCCTGGCAGGAAAAACTTTTGTTTTTTTTCTTATATTCGATGAAGTTTTGAATTAAGAGCCTAATATATCTTTCATAAAGAGGCAAAACCTTTATGTTCCCAACTCTAAAATCCGTTATTTATAAAATAATCTATCATAACGACCCGGAACTCCTTTCAAACCCATTCAAAAAGAGTCAGGACCGTTTTATATTTCAAATCATGCTGGTAACCGCCTTTACTTTACTGACTAGCGGTGTTTTTTTAACCGGTTTTGCCATTTATTTGGGATTACAGGATGAATTGATCAGTTATATTACTATACTTCCCAATATATGCGGTTTATTTTTGCTTTTCAGCGGCTACTTCCTGGAACGTTTCCGCAGTAAAAAAAGCGCCATAATTATTACCGTATTGATATACAAATCGTTGATTTGTGCAATTGTTTTATTGCCCTGGCTGATACCGGAAGATTCACGGCCCGGAGTTTTATTGGGAACTCTGATGATCGCCTTTACCCTGCAGGCGGTTAGCAACGTCGCCATTAATACCTGGTTTGTCAGTGTGGTTCCCGAGAATATCCGGGGCCGTTATTTTGCCATCCGCCAAAGTTTTGCCCTGCTGGTGATGATTGGTGTGCCTTTAATTACCGGCCGCTTTATGGACCTTGTTCATAACAAGCTCTTCGGATTTTCGGTTTTATACGGGGCGGGCCTGCTTATCACAATAGCGGAAGTAATTAATTATCTGCGCATCGAAGAAACCACACCGGAAATCATTGATAAATCACCGAAGTTAACTGAAGTCATCCGGCAACCTTTTTTAAATCAACAATTTCGTTATTTTGTAACTTACGTTTTCCTATTCTATATCGTTCTTTGGCTCGCTCATAGCTTTACCCAAGTTTACCTGCTGCGTTATTTAAAGCTGCCATACACTTTTCTCACTTCCCTCAATATTTTTTCAGCTTTGCTCCAACTCATCTTCTACCGGATTTGGGGAAAAATCAGTGATCAATACGGCCACCGCCGGGTATTAAATCTGGCAATCTGGTTTTTCGTCGGTGAGACTTTCTTTTATGCAATTACAAACAACGCGACTGCTTTTATCTGGTTGCCGGCTGCTTACCTTTTTTCGGCTCTGGGAAACTCCGGTTTTTTAATCAGTGTTTTTAATGAGCGTTTTGCCATAATCCCGAAAAACAGACGCTCCATTTACGACGGATTCTTCAATATGATCATCGGAATCGCTTTCCTCATTGCGCCACTGATGGGTGGAGTAATAAAAAACGCAATCGGCGCCAGCCCACTGGTGCAACAGAACCTCAAATTCGGCGAGTTTAGGTTGCTATACCTTGTTTCATGTTCCGGAATCATTGTATTGCAACTGACGGATATTTATTATAAAATGAAACAAAAATCTGCTCTGCAAAGGTGGTGAAACATGTATATTGATAAAAAAAGTCCGATTCCAGTATATTATCAGCTAAAAAAGATTATTCTGGCAAAGATTGAGAACGGGGAGTTTGATACCGATCATCCCATTCCTTCGGAGCGGGATTTCGGAGAAATCCTGGGAATCAGCCGGATGACCGTACGGCAGGCTTTAAGTCAATTGGTTAATGAAGGGGTGCTCTACCGGGAAAAAGGCAAAGGAACTTTTATTGCCAAAAGCAAAATCGAACAGCGCAATATTATGAGTTTTTCCGAAATGGTCCGGAACAAAGGAATGGTTCCAGGTACCAAAGTGTTGTTCTTTGAATGTAGTATCCCTTCCCAAGATATCATTGACATTTTGGGGTTAAAAGAAAATGATCCGGTTTACAATATCCGGAGACTCCGGTTGGCCAATGAAATCCCCATTGGAATCGAAGCGGTTTTCATTCCGGAAAAATTCTGCCCGAATCTGGAACGGTTTGATCTGACCGCCTCCCTGTATCAGATTATCCGGGAAGAATATTCCCTGACCATTAATTATATGGATAATATCATTGAAGCCTCACGGCCGTTTAAAGAGGAAAAGGAACTTTTGGCGGTCCCGGCCAACACGCCGGTGATCCGGATTAGCGGTAAAAGCTTTACGGATTCCGGAGTAAACTTGTTATATGAGCAATCCGTATACCGGGCTGATGAGTATAAATATAACGTACGTATTTCTGTAAATAACGATATATATTAAAAACACACACCATATTGTAATCTCAAATAAAAGTCTATTGCTTTTCGAATATGAGAATGGTAAAATAAATCTGAACTGGTATATACAACTATACCTATAGATCGTATCAATTTACAGGGAGGAATTTATTGTGGCTGATATTAAAGTACCATTTTACGGGCATGTTCTCCAGTATGAAAGCATCAAGCAAGAAATTGACGCCAAAATCCAGGAAGTCATTCTGAGCGGCCAATATGTCCAGGGTCCGATGCTGAAGAAATTCGAAGAGGAGTTAGCGGCATACGCCGGTTCCAAATACGCTATCGGCGTAGGTAACGGTACCGACGCATTATGGCTGGTGTTTATGGCATTGGGACTTGGCCCTGGCGATGAGCTCATTACCAATGCCAATACCTTTTTCGCCACTGCCGAGGCCATGTGGGTTGCCGGATGTACTGCCGTTTTAGTAGATTGTGACGAAAATACCCGCTGTATCGATCCTGCCGCCATTCGTAAAGCAATTACCAAGCGTACCAAGGCTATTGTACCGGTACACCTTTACGGCCAATGCGCTCCCATGGATGAAATCCGGAAAATTGCCGATGAATACGGCTTATTTATAGTGGAAGATAACGCCCAGGCCATTGATGCCCGCGGCGATAAATTTAAGATTGGCGAACTCTCCGATGCGGTTTGCACCAGCTTTATCATTCAGAAAAATCTAGGTACCTTCGGCGACGGCGGTGCGATTTGGACCAACCACCAATATATCAACGACAAAGTACGCAAACTGCGCAACCATGGTTCCAGCAAACGGGATCACCACAGCTATGGTTTTAACAGCCGCCTCGACGATCTGCATGCCGGGGTTTTAAGCGCCAAATTGAAACACATTGGCGCGTGGAGTGATCGCCGGATTGCCATCGCCAAAAAATACGATGAAGGGTTAAAAGGCGTTGATTCTATCACTTTGCCCTATGCACGCCCCGGTTATCGGCATGTTTATCATTTATATGAAATTGAAACCAAGAACCCCGCTGATCGCAACCTACTAGTGAATTACTTGGTGGAAAAAGGCGTCGACGCCAAAACCCACTATTCTATTGCCATTCACCAACAAGAAGGCTTCCCGTGGGGGAAAGATGCACGTCTTTCAGGACCTTTGACGAATGCCGAGAAAAATGCGGCTTCTTGTATCTCATTGCCGATGTTTCCGGAGCTTACGGACGATCAGGTTCAATACGTAATTGATGTGCTGAAAGCCTGGAAAAAGTAAGAATTCGTGATAGGAGGTTTTGGAATGAGTGCCAAAAAATATTCCGTGGTCGTACTCGGCGCCGGCAAACGGGGGAAACTCCATGCCGAGTTGTTCCATCAGAATGACCGCTTTGATTTGGTGGGGATTTGTGATCTTGATAACGAAAGACTTCAATCTTTGGCTGCAACCACCGGCAATCCCGCTACGTACAATGATGCCGCCAAGATGTTACAGGAAACGAAACCCGATATTTTCTGCTTTTGCACCCCGCCGGCGTTGCGGTTGAACCTTTTCAAACTGGGCGCGGATCATAATGTCAAGGTGATTGCCTATGAAAAACCCATGGCCATGAGTATCAGCGAGGCGCTGGATATCATGAAAATCGCCCGGGAAAAAGGGATCAAGACCGTAGTCAGCCATCAGCATAAATATGGCGAACATTATCAACAAGTTAAACAGATTATTGATAGCGGCAAGTTGGGGCGGATTCATACTGTTTACGGTCATTGCTGGGGCTGGTATTTACATATGGCCACCCACATTATGGATTATATCCGTTTTATGAATAACAATGCCGAAGCCGAATGGATCATCGGCCAGGTTCACGGCCGGGAAAAATTGACCGACAATCACCCTTCTCCGGATTGGGCCGGTGGATTCATCCAGTTTGTCAACGGCGTACGGGGCATTGTTGAGATAGGAGCCCTGTCGCCCGATGTGCCGGAGGTTGAATACTCCTGGCACAAGGGCCGGATCGGTGTCCAGGGAACCGAAGGTTTTGCCGAAATTCTCATCGGAGGCGACTGGCGGGCCGTAACCAAGGAAGGAACCGTCTCCGGACCTGGAAAATTCGATTATCAGCATGATCAAGGCGGTTATATCGCTGATATCGCGTTATGGCTGGACGGGGTTAAGGAGCATCCCTGCAACGGCGAGAGCACCTATAAAGGATTTGAATTGGCCATGGGCTTGCTTCGTTCCGCCGCCCAGCGCCAACTGGTCAAGTTCCCGTTAGGCCCCGGCGAACCCGAGATTGAAGCTATTGCCAAGGCAATTCCGGAAGTTTCCTTAACCGGCGCGTAACCGGGTAAAAAGCAGGTAAAGCCAATTACTGCAGCGAAATAATGATATAATGAAATAGGTATATGGTAATCAAACATACCTATTTCATTCATTTTTAAAAACTATCTTGGAGGAACTGCAATGATAAAAATGTGGGATGAGATCTGGGAACAGCCTGTCGTTTTAACCCGGTGCCTGGAAAAGAACCTGAATTCCATCCAAAAGATCATCACGGCAATTCAGACCCAAAATATTCAGTCGATTTGTATCGCCGCCCGGGGAACATCGGACCACGCGGCGGTTTACGGCAAATATATCTTTGAGCTGACCCTGGGTATCCCGGTATCTCTTGCGGCTTCATCAGTATATACGATATATCGCAAAAACCTGAAGCTGAAAGATACTTTGGTAATCGGAATTTCGCAATCCGGAAAGGCCGCGGACGTATTGGAAGTAATTAAGGGCGCCAACCAACAGGGGGCAATTACGGTGGCCATTACCAATGCGCCGGATTCTCCGCTGGCCACGGAAGCCAAGTATCATTTATACTGCGAGGCCGGTATTGAACAAAGCGTTGCCGCTACCAAAACATTTACCACGCAGCTCTATTTACTGGCGCAGATGGCTGCGGAATGGTCCGGCGACAAACAGATGAAAGAAGAACTGCTGGCAATTCCCCGGGAAATCAGCCACACTTTTGAGATTGCCAGTCAAATTGAAGCGAAAGTGGAACGCTACCGTTTCACCGATGAATGTTTCGTTCTGGCGCGGGGCATTAATTACGCAATTTCACTGGAAGCCGCCTTGAAAATCCAAGAGACTACCTATATCCGGGCTAAAGCTTTTGCAACCTCCGATTTCCAGCACGGCCCCATTGCCATGATCGATGGCGACATTCCGGTCTTAATCTTCGGACCGGAGGGCCCGTCATTGAAGGATGTCTCCGCCATGGCCGGCCGGTTAAAAAACGCCAATGTCGAGCTGATCATTGTTTCCAATAATCAAGATATGCTGTCCATGGGCAATACCGCCTTCCCCATCCCGGAAACGAAAAACGATATGGTTTCTCCTTTTTACAACGTGGTGATTGCCCAGATGTTCGCATGCAGACTGGCGATTACCAAGGGATTAGATCCGGATAATCCCCGTGGATTGAATAAAGTAACCATTACCAAATGATAATGCTGGAAATATGGTCGAATTTTACACCTATACCGAAAGGAGATCCGGGATAAAATATGGAATTAGATACAGCGATGCCAAATTAAAATCGGGAGCGGGTTATCGTTGATTACCAAAGAATCTCACCGGCTGAAATACATTTTGATCAACGCACTATTACTGTTTTTACTGTCTTTTATGGGCTGGCTCATGGTGATGATCCGGTTTACCTATACCGGTCAGTTCAGCTACCGGTTTTTATTGTGGAATCTGCTGTTAGCATGGATTCCCTATATGATTTCGTTACTGATATATTGGATAAATACCTTCAAAAAAGGACACCCGGTCATTTTACTCGGCCTGGGTGTCTTATGGCTGTTGTTTTACCCGAATGCTCCCTACATGATCACCGACTTTATTCACTTTCAAATTAATCGGAGCTTTATCATCTGGTATGACTTCGTAATTTATTCTTTATTCATTTGGACAAGCTTCTTAATCGGATTTTCTTCCATATATCTGGTTTTCCGGACCATGAGACAAAAATTGAACAGGATTATCTGCGGTTTCATAGTCATCGTTGTGTTGTTCTTATCCAGTTTCGGAATTTATCTGGGACGGTTTATCCGCTGGAACAGTTGGGATGCGCTTTTTCAACCCATTGATCTGATGCACAGCGCCCTGCAAAATATTAGCGCGCAATCGCTGATTTTTTCCTTGATATTCGGGACATTATTGACCCTAACTTATGCTTTTTTATACAGTATAACGTATTTAAGGATTGATGAACCGAAATAGTCAAACGCCTTCAATATTCTTAAGTACCCGTTCAAACCGCACCAGCGCATCGTCGATGACCGCATCGGTGTCTGCCAGGCTGGTATACATTCGACTCCCGGCCAAAGTCACCAAACCTTCGGCCATATAAGCTGCGCCCATTTCCTCCATGCTATGCTTCCGTTTTTTAATCTCCGCCAGGGAACCCAGGCTGAATAAGTTTACAAACATAGCGCCGGAGGTTTCCAAATGGCAGATGGAGCCTTGATTATAAGCCACAAAAGGCAGATGGTATTTTTCAATGATTTGGGCCAGACCCTTGGTTAACCTATCGCCGGCTTTCCCCGCGATTTCACAGGCATTCGTCCGTTCAATTTCCAGGATGGTAAAATAACCGGCAGCAGCGCTTAAAGGACTGGCGGCCAAGGTACCCCCTGCATATGCTCTTTTTTTACCGGCTTCGAGGCCGGCCGCAAGGTGGGCCATTAAATCTTTCCGGCCGCCGACCCCGCCGGCTCCAGGATACCCGCCGGCAATAATTTTCCCGAATACGGTCAGATCCGGTCGGATCTCAAAATAACCTTGAGCGCCGCCCAGGCCCAGCCGGAACCCGGTTACCACTTCGTCAAAAATCAGCAAGGCACCGTATTTATCGCAAAGCTCCCTGACCTGCCGGTTATATTCTTGCGTCACCGGCCTGGTTCCGCTTTCCGGACCCACCGGTTCCAAAATCACCGCGGCAGTTCCACCCAGCAACTTGTTTTGGATTAACTTAAGTTCCAGCGTCCGTATACGGTTGGGGAAAACTTCTTGAGTATGTTGTGAACAGCCTCTGGGAATTCCATGGGCCTCAAACCGGCCGGTTCTGGGAAGATGAAGCCCATAAACCATTTGATCGCTCCATCCATGGTATGCTCCGCCTACTTTGATCACTTTTTTCTTGCCCGTGGCCAGCCTGGCGATACGGATGGCGGCCATAACAGCCTCGGTACCGCTGCCCAGCATCCGGAACATCTCCACGGACGGCATATGCTTATTGATAAGTTTGGCAATGGACAGTTCGTATTCATGAAATAATCCGGTAACCGGGCCGCATTCCTCCATCAGTTTGATTACTTTTTCCTGAACCGGCTGGTAATTGCTTCCCAGGATAGTCGGACCGCCGGCCTGTAAAAAATCAATATACCGGTTATCATCGGCATCCCATAAATATGGGCCCTCCGCCTTCCGGATCACAATGGGAAAAGGATAATTAAAAGCCAAATTATGCTGAACTCCCCCTGGGATATACTTTCGAGCCTCTTCAATCATCTTTTTGGAGGCGGCGCATTTTGTATCAAAATAATCCAAGTAACTCTTCATGGCCTCCCGTTTTATCGGCCACAGGGGTTGTTTGACCAGCTTAGCGAGTTTTTCATATATGTCGTTGGTATCATGCCATTTGGAAATGGAATAGCCTTTCTTTTCCATGATTTTCGCCTCCTTATTTTGGATTATTTTCCTTGATGCCGCTGCACAAAATTTTTAGAAGGGAATCAAGCTCACCAACCGTCCCCGGGCGTCCGCCAAATTCAAACCATTTAAACATAACCCCGTAAAGAGAACCAAGCAACGAAGTTGCAATATCAGTTGCCGTAAATTTGTCAGTTATTTCGCCGCTTTTCTGGCCTTCTTTTACAAGATTTTCAAGTAAGTCATTGATTTTAACGAACGGAGAAGGCATTTCACCGGTATTAATAATTGATGTAACCAGCACTCTCCCGGTAAGATGAAGATACGGAATGGAATCCTCCAGAAGGCGTTCCAGTATCATTCGTATTTTGTCAATTGAGCCGGAGCAACCACTTAGTTCTTCTGCGGCGAAAAAAAGGATATCCTCCACCTCTTCTTCGGCAATTCCGGTCAATAGTGAATCTTTGCTGGTGAAATGATTAAAAAAAGTACCTTTGGATACATCGGCTTGGTCGGTAATCTCCTCAACCGATGTATTCTCAAACCCCTTTTTCTCAAACAGATACCGGGCCGCGTGCAAGATACTGTCCTTGGTCTCCTGTTTTTTTCGTTCCCGCCTGGAGACCTTGTTGCTCTCCATGATTCTCTCCTATCAATTCATGTCTTTTTCAGCTTCGAATATTTCCGCAAGTAATATTCGTGAATGATTCTGGCTTCGAGCCCTCCAATGGGCACTCCGCCGCCGAGAAATTCCGCTTCAATAAAAGTCCGGCAAGATTTCTCCAGGATTTCGCAGGTAACAAAGGCTTCATTCATATCTCTACCCAAACATATTGCGCCATGATTGGCCAAAAGGGCGGCGTTTCTCCCCACTAAAGCCTTTAACGCACATTTGACTAGTTTTTTCGTGCTGGAGATAGCGTAATCAGCTACCCGGAGCGACGGTCCAATAATTTGGGCCATATCATCAAGAAGCGGAGGAACTTCACGGCGGGCGGCAGCTACGGTACAAGCATTTGGCGAATGAGTGTGAATTATTGCCCGGATCTCTTTGCGGTTTTTATATATTGCGGCATGTAATCCTTTTTCCGAAGAAGGTTTGTTATCCCCGGCAGTTTCAAAGGTTAAATCATTAATATTTACCAGCACCATATCTTCGGGGGTCAGAATTTCGTACTCTTTACCGCTGGGAGTAATGATCATATAGTCGTCCGATAATTTCTGGCTGATATTTCCCCAGGTTCCGGAGACCAAACCGCTTTGCAGCAACTTTTTACCGGTATTACAAACAATCTCCCGGGCTTCGTATACTATTGCGGAATCCATTGTCATATTCATTGCGCGGCTCCTTTCACCAAGTCCGATTCTGTAATCCGGGTTGCCGTAATAAATGAAATCAACAGTAATGCTCCGAGGATTATCAAGGATAATGTCATTTCACCAGATGAAAAACGTAACAGATCCATTACGTAAATGAAAAATATTCCCGAAATTTGACCCATGAGCATCAATATCCCGAAAGAAGTTCCTTCTGGCACAGGATAGGCTTTTTCCGCTCCATATTGAAACGCGATGGGCCCCATGCCCATCACAAAAAAGCCCATTAGAGCCGCTGAAGCCAGTAATAATCCGTAGTTTACCAAAAAGGTCAAACCCAAAAAGCCGGGAACCGCGGCGATAATCGGCCAGATTAATAAAGGCCGCCGTTCTTTGATCTTATCGGATATTACCGGCAAAATGATTGCGCCGAGGATTCCCACCACAACCATAATCCCACCGATGAATCCGGCTTGAATGGGTGTAATGCCCCGCGGTCGCAACATATCTTCAATCCAGGTCATGACCGCGTTAAAAATTCCCATGACAATAAACACACAAAACAGCAGGTATTTGAAATCCTTTTTGCGAAAAACAGCCTTCAAATCAGTGGCATTTAACTTATTCACCAATTCATCCCCCGGACCCGGAGGGGTTTTGGGACGCTCCCGGGAGAAAATAAGAAATATCAATGCGCATACACCGGCTGCATAGCCGTAAAACATCATCATTTTGGAGATACCGTATTGATCTGCAAGCGCGGGTGTAAGAATCATGGCGATAATCATTCCAAGATATCCTGCCATCGTGGCAATACCTGAAGCTGTAGCCCGTTCATCCACCGGAAACCACCGGGCCGCTACTTTGGTTATGGAATTAATTAAAAACGGCTGCCCAATCGCCACTCCAAATTGGGCTAGAACTACAACTTCGAAATTGGCGGCATAGATTCCCCGAATCAATCCGAAAACAGCGGTAACGATTCCCCCGATCCCCATTGACATGCGGAATCCCTTAGTATCAACCACCCATGATGCCGGAAATGCCATCAGGATATACACTACCATGTAACTCATTGATAATAAAGCGATACTCAGTGATGAAACACCGTAAAACCTGGAAACCGAACCGGTAATCGGTGCAAAAGTCAGCCAAAACACATTGGTCATGGCCAAAATGGGAATCATTGAAAATAAGACAACCCACCGGTATGGATATGTTTGATACCTCTCCAATAAATCACCTCCCGGAATAGATCTTAATTACAACTGGAGTTTATTTCGGTATATGTCTTTTTAAGTGAATAATAGATCGATTTGTAAGTCTTGAATAACCTATCGTAAATAGGGAAGTTATCTCCTTGAGGGGTATATTGGTGTTGGATCTTCGCCAATTGTTTAATGCTTTTAAAGTCCTCATAAATACCCAACCCGACGGCGGCACACATTGCCGCGCCTAAAGCTCCGGCCATGGTGGGTTGTTCAAGGACTTCAATCCGCCGCTGGGTGACATCGGCAATAATCTGCATCCATTGTTTATCTTGAGCTCCCCCGCCGATAACTTTGATCACCGGCATTGTAAACCCAAAATCTTTCCGGTAATTTTCCAGTATCCAGCGCAAGTTATAAGCCACACCTTCATATACCGATCGCATTAGATGTTCCCGGGTGTGGGTATGGTTCATATTGAACAAAGTCGCCCGGGTGGTGGTAGAGCTTACCGGACATCGTTCCCCCAGCATCCACGGGGTGCAGATGAGTCCGTCGGAACCGGGCGGCACCATTTCAACATGTTTATCCATATGGTCATAGATATTAGGAATACCCGGGTCTTGCTGTTCATGACGGTAGAATTGATCAGCGATCCATTTGATACAAGAACCCGCTGCTTCAGTAATACCCACAACGATATGCATCTCCGGATCCGCTGCCTGCAAGCAAACAGCCGCATGCTTAAACTGTTGCTCCTTTTTGGCCGACACGCCAAGCCAGGCGGATGTGCCAAGATAAATATGGCTTTCACCGTCTTCTACCGCGCTGGAACCCACCGCCGCGCTTTGCGTATCGTCACATCCGCCAAAAACCGGCGTCCCTTCAAGAAGTCCAAAAGCACCGGCAGCCTCTTTTGTAAGCCCGCCTATCCTATCCACCGACCTTACCAGCGGAGGAAGTTTCCGGTCATCGATACCTGCCGCCCTGAAAAAAAACCGCAGCCAGTCTTTTTTGGAAAGATCAAACCCGTAAGAACAGGCGCCGGACCATTCGGCAACCTTCCGGCCGGTGGATTTATATTTCAAATAACCGTTGACATCGAGAATGAATTCGGTTTGCCGGTAAACTTGCGGCTCCTCTTGTTTTAGCCACAGCAGTTTCGGAATTACATCCTTGCCCATTAATTCGATTCCAACCATCGTTTTAAATACTCTCGCCCCGCCAAATTTCCGCATAATCTGCCGGGCTTGTTTTTCGGCCCGGCCGTCAACCCAGGTTATATTTGGCCGGAGAACCATACCGGTTTTATCAATGGGAATAATGCCCATCGCCTGAGTAGTATAAACAATGGCGACAATATCTTTGGGTAAAACCTGTGATTTTTCCATAACGGAGCGGGTGGTTTTCACGACGGCATCCCAGTAATCCGAAGGATTTTGTTCGAACCAATTGGGGTGCGGAGTAAAAGACGGGTAGACTTCTGATGCGCTGCAGTGAACTTTGCCGGTCACATCAATTAGCACCGCTTTGTTGGAGCTGGTTCCCACATCGTGGGCGATTATGTACTGATTACTCATTTTTGGGATACCTCATTTAAGTGGAATTATTGATCATAGCTGCCGATGAGCAATTCGTGATTTGCAAAATAAAAAATCCGGGAAAAGGTATCTTTATTAATAATTATACTATAGTATAAAATCGTAATCAAGTATATAACAATACAGGAGTTTATTATACATATTACAAACCCCTGTAAATAGGGTTGTAATAATAATTGGCTGAACGGCGCTAAAACACAAAACCCAGCCATTTTGCTGGGTTTTTAGTCAATACCAAAATTAATCCGGGAAAAATCATGCTGTTACTTTTCGCTCGGTGTAAACACTGACTTGTTTGTCAGCTTTTCCGACTCTTTCAAAAGTAACAAAGCCATCAATCAAGGCATATAAAGTATCATCCTTACCGATACCCACGTTGCTGCCCGGATGAAACTTGGTGCCGCGCTGACGAACCAAGATGCTTCCGGCAGTAACCTCCTGGCCGCCGAACCGTTTCACGCCCAAACGCTGGGCGTTACTGTCCCGGCCGTTACGGGAGCTACCCACCCCTTTTTTATGGGCAAAAAATTGTAAATCGAAACGAACCATTGCTTACACCTCCAATTCACTGATGCTCAAATGCCCGGGATACTGCTTCTGAATTTCATGTAAACCGATAAGCATCATTTCAATGATAACATTCGACCGTTCAAGTTGAGACGGGTCATTTATCCAACTGCATTCAAAAAAGGCCTTCTCATAATCTTGATCTACTTCCAGCTTTAGGGACGTCAATTTATCCAAAGCCAATGCCGCGGTAAACGTTAAAGCGGAAATACCAGCGCAAGCGATATCGTATCCCGCTTCCGCATAACCCGCATGTCCGTGACTGATAAAACCGCAGTACCATCCGCCGGCGTCTTTTTTGACAACAACCAAATTCATTAGTCTTCGGTTTCCGTTTTTTTGGACCGGGCTGCGGTCTTTTTCATCGGCTTTTCTTCCGCGGTCGCAGCAATTTCAGTCTTTTTAGCACTTGTTGCGGTTTTCTTGGCCGGTTTTTCGGCGGTGGTTGCAGCCGCATCCGTCTTTTTAGCAGCGGCTTTTTTTACAGTCGCGGTTTCAGCAGTCTCTTTTACAACCTCTTTTTTGGCCGGTTTTACTTCGCTAACGGCCGTCTCAGTTTCCGCCGGTTTGGTTTGTTTCGGAGCCTTACCTTCCCGGGAAATGCTTTCCACCAGTAAACTGGTGAATGGCTGCCGGTGACCGTAACGCTTCCGGATATTTTTCTTGGCTTTATAATGAAATACCAAAATCTTTTTCTCTTTATCCTGCTGTAACACTTTACATGAAACAACAGCGCCATCGACTACCGGAGTACCCACATAAATTTTTTCGCCGCCGAGCATGAGCACTTTATCAATAACAACGGTAGATCCGACTGCGGCGTTAATCTTTTCAACCCTGACAACATCACCTTCGGAAACCCGGTATTGCTTTCCGCCAGATTCAATAATCGCATACATCTTCTTTACACCTCCCTGCTTCAGACTCGCCGATCCGGTATACTCAAACGGCGGTTCCTCGCGGCCCCGTTTCAAGTAATTTTCAACCTTTTCGAGCGGTTTAGCGCATCAACCGCAAGGATCCAAGGGTTAGACGAAAATACAAACCGTCAATGGATAGCTCTTACGAATCATTGCGCCTCAGGGTCGTAAAACCCACAAAGTTAATATTAACATTTCTCTCCGAAGAAGTCAATAAAAAACGGGGAAAAACGGATTTGTAAACCGCTACACCAGGTTTAGGATCTTGCCTTTCGCATAAGTGCGGAAAGTTTTGGTAATCAAAACTTTAATGGTTCTGCCAATATAGGAACCGGCGCCTTCAATATTGATGATATATCCTTCAATACGGGCAATCCCGTCATTGGGATTGGCAATATGCGATTCAATAATTCGCAGCTCCACCTCTATACCTTCCTGGACGGGAAGAGCCAACGCTTCAATTTCACCCTTACTGCCGCTGGCGATTAACTTTACCTGATTGGAGCTCAGATTTTCCTGGCCTTTGATAAAGAGAGTTTTATTCAAATTATGCTCGATTTTTTCAAGATTTACACCGCTTGGTCCGATAAGTAACGATCCCACCTGGGGATTTACCGAAAGCAATAGAGCTTCATCGGGATTTTTCTGGACGATTTGTTGAATCACCCGCAATACCTGACTGGCTAAATTTTCAATGGAAATCCGGTAACCCGTGCCTTCGCAATATTCACACTCCACCTGTAAAATCTCCCGCAAACTTTGCTTCACTTTTTTACGGGTCAACTCTAGAAGACCCAGGGAGGTAAATCCCAAAATATTGGCTTTGATTTTATCCCGTTCAAATTCGGTTTTCAATTTTTCGATGACCCGATCCCGTTCGGCATCGGAGGTCATATCAATAAAATCAATCAAGATAATTCCCGCCAGATTACGGAGCCGGATCTGCCGCGCAATTTGAGTCGCAGCCATTAGGTTGGTTTGAAACACGGTATCTTCCAAGCTGATTGTTCCGGTAAATTTACCGGTATTCACATCAATGACCGTCAAGGCCTCAGTCTGATCAAAGACCAGATATGCGCCGGAATCAAGCCATACCTTACGGTGAAGCGCTTTTTCCAATTGGGCGTCGATGTTGAAACTATCGAAGAGAGGATGCTGGTCGCCATAAAGCTGTACTTTATTGCGTAGTGAAGGTGCCAATGTTTTGACTAAATCAGTGGCCCTGGCATAGTTCTCCAAATCATCAATCAGCAACCGGTGAATATCTTTGCTCAAATAATCCCGCAGTACCCGGTATAAGAGATCATGGTCCTTATATAGCAAAGAAGGGCTGGGGCCTTTCTTTACTCTTTTTTGTATTTTTTTCCAAATATTGATCAGAAATTCATAATCGCTTTGTAACTCGGCCGCTTCTACTTCTTCCGCCGCCGTTCGAACGATAAGACCTACATCCGGAGCCTTAAACTTGGCAACGACGCCTTTTAATCTTTCCCGTTCGGCTTCATCTTCAATCCGCCGCGAGATCCCGATGTAGTCCACCGAAGGCAATAAAACCAGATACCGGCCGGGAAGTGTGATCTGGGTGACGACCCGGGCGCCTTTGGTGCCGATGGGCTCCTTGATCATCTGTACAATTATCTCTTGCCCTTCCCGGAGCAGATCACTAATGGAAAGGCTCTTAAAGTCCAACGGGGTATCGGACTCGTTCTCTTTGGGAATAACATCATCCACATATAAAAAAGCGTTTTTTTCTTCCCCGATATCAATGAAAGCGGCTTGCATACCCGGAAGAACATTTTTTACCTTGCCCCGGTAAATATTACCGGCCCGCCGTTGTTCATCGGCTTTTTCCACCGAGAACTCAACCAGCGCTCCATCTTCCAAGATGGCGACCCGTATTTCATTGACTCCGATATTGACCAAAATTTCTTTAATCATGATTCCCTGTCTCCGGTTTTTCACAGATATCCAGCGGTTTTATTACCATGCCTTTTGTTTCATGCCATAAACCGGTTCGGGTAATTGAAACAATCCTAACCGGCAAATTAATATAATTTATAATGTCATCCGGTCGAAGATTTCCATTGCCGCCGATCTCTCCGGTCAAATGGATCTCCAAAACATCCCCTGAATTCTCTTTTATAGTTAAATTATGCAGCCAGGGACGAATGTTGACTATTTTTTGACCGTCCTTATTCACCCGTAAAACATTTAACTCGGGGGCGGTCAGAAGTTGGCCGGCTTGATGAATGACTTCATGTTTGATATGAGCCGGCGCTGCAATAATAACCAGATAAGATGCTCTGTTAATGAGTGCGCTCAAGGGTTTCCCGTGCTGCAAAATCCGTTTTACCGCCAATATTTTCAAACCGTCGGGCAAAACCGTATTTAACAGTTCCAATATTTGTTCCGGATTCAATTCACGGCTCAATTCAAGATCCAAATATTCGTCCGTACTGTTTATGCCAACGGCCAAAGCAGGCCCGTAACTTATTTTGGGGTGGGGATGAAACCCTCCGGAAAAGGCCAGAGGTAAATTAGCCCGCCGGATCCCGCGTTCGATGGCTTTCATGAGGTCCAGATGGGATAAATACTTTAATAGATTCTGTTTCACAAAACAAATCCGGTATTCAAACATGATCGCCACCAATGATCCGGGGATTTACTTGCAGATTTGAGCACACTCCACATTGAGTACAGGAAAAATCGCGGCAGTCCTCCGTGGTTTGCTCGTGATTTGCTTTTTGGTCCTCGTTTTTAAGAAAATCGATACTTACACCACTATTAATGTGCCACCAGGGCAATATTTCCTCATAAGATCGTTCCCGGGTATAGAAATTCGGATCAACTCCCTTGTCTTGAAAGGCTTCCCGCCACAAATCATAGTTGAACTGATCCCCCCAACTGTCGAATTGAGCTCCTTTTTCCCAAGCCCTTAATATGACACCGCCGATGCGGCGATCTCCCCGGGCCATGACTCCTTCCAAATGGCTCATGTAGGGGTTATGCCAGTTCAATTCAAGGTGCCGGCCGCGTAATCGTTCTTGCAGAAAATGTTGTTTGGCCGCGGTCTCGGCAATGGATATCTGCTGGCGCCATTGAAACGGAGTGTGCGCTTTGGGTACGAAAGTAGAGACACTAACCGTGATTCGCAAGGATTTCGTCTTGGGATGAAATTTTTTACCAATGGCCATTACTTCACCGGCTAAGTTGACAATTCCTTCAAGGTCGGATTGGGTTTCCGTCGGGAGCCCGATCATAAAATACAACTTCAATCTCTGCCATCCGGCCTGAAAAGCAGCGGTAACCGCATTCATCAGATCATTATCGGTTACCCGCTTGTTGATTACCCGGCGTAACCGTTCCGTACCGGCTTCCGGTGCAAAGGTCAGACTGCTTTTGTGGCTGCCCTGAAATTTGGCGGCCAAATCCACGGAAAAAGAATCAATTCGCAAAGAGGGCAACGACACATTAATGCGGAGGGGGGTAAAACAACCGCAGCATTCACTGATTAAATTGTCGATCCGGCTATAGTCGGCGCTGCTCAAAGAGGTGAGCGACAGTTCCTCATATCCGGTCTCCGCCAGCAGCTTCTTTAAGTCCTGGATGATCCGCTCCGGAGATCTTTCCCGGGCAGGCCTGTATATCATTCCGGCCTGGCAAAAGCGGCATCCTTTGGAGCAACCTCTTTGAATTTCATAGGCAACCCGGTCATGCACAATATCAATATAAGGAACCAGCCATTGCTTCGGGAAAAAGCCCTTTTCAAAATCACCAACAGCCGCTCGGACCGGGGCATGAGATGACTCGGGAACGATTGCCGCAATTTGGCTGTCAGGTTTATATGTCACTTGAAATAGCGAAGGAATATAGACGCCGGGAAACCGTCCCAATTTTTCATAAAGTGAAGTTTTTTCCGTCCCCGTTTCTTTCCAGGCTTTAATCTCTGCCAGTATGTCCAGTAAAACCTCTTCCGCTTCCCCGATAAAAAACAGGTCAAAAAAATCCGCCATCGGTTCGGGATTAAAGGTACATGGGCCTCCCCCGATGACGATTGGATGCGCCTGAGTGCGTTCGGCGGCCAAAAGCGGGATTCCTCCCAGGGATAACATGGTTAAAATATTGGTATAACTCAATTCATACTGAAGGGAAAAGCCGATTACCTCGAACCCGGAAAGGGGTTGCTTATTTTCCAGAGAGTGAAGCCGGACCTTGTTTTCCCGGATGAGTTTCTGAAAATCCGGCCAGGGAGTAAAAACTCGTTCGGCCAGCATATCCGGCTGAGCATTAATTAATTCGTAAAGAATTCGAAGTCCCAGATGAGATTGTCCAATCTCATAAAGATCCGGAAACGCCAATGCCACTTTTAAATCGTGCTTATTCCATTCTTTGATCTGGATATTGTATTCATTCCCGATATAGCGGGTTGGTTTACTTACCTTGTTTAATTGATCTTTAATTTTTTCCCAATCTAGGTTCAAAAAATGCTTCGCCAGCCTTCCGTATCTAAAAAGAAGATAATTGCATAATTATTCTACATCACTGATGACTTACCTTCTAAAAATACTTTAAAAATTGAATTTTTGTGCTTCAATGTCAAGTTTATAACAATTCCTTAAAAGTAGTGTTATATCCTTTACTGAACAATGCCTCCCAGGCTTTTTCCTCAGGAATCAAACGGTAATTATTTTGCCCATCTTGAATGTAAAAAAATAAATACTCGTTGGTTCCGTAATGTTGTAGCGGAAACCGCAGCAAAGTCCGGGCATCCACCATTACCATTTTGGTATTAATAAACCCTTTTTTTTGGAGACGGTTCTTTTTGTACCAATGAATCTGCCATAAGGAACTCTGAAACGGCTTGTTGATAAACACAAATTGCCAAAAAATAAAAATGCCAACCAGAATGAAAAAAAGACCGTTCTGGCTGGTTACCAATTGAATCAATCCCGAAATGATAAGTATTATCGCCGTAATCCCGGTAATCAATCGTGAAAGACGCGCCGCGGTCTTGAAACCGTGATGCTTGCTCAACCAGGAATGAACAATACGCCCCCCATCGAGGGGATACGCCGGCAGTAAATTAATTCCGCCGATAAGCAGGTTGATCTGCCGCCAATACGACAGATAATCACTATCGATACCCAAAAACGAAAGATAAACCACCCCGGCTGCCATTAAGAAGTTAATGGCCGGACCAGCGGCTGCAATGAGGGTTTCAGCACCCGGATCGGCTTCAAATAAAGGATCTATTTCCAGGCAACCGCCGAATAAGTTGATTTGTAACCCTGATACCCGATAGCCCAGTGAATAACAACATATTAAATGGGAAATCTCATGGATCAGAAACGCCGCAAATACACCCGCCGTTAGCAGTGGGGCGCCGCCGAACCAAATCCCAAGGATAAATAGAATCGCTGCCAGGATACTGATCTTCAACCGGGGAATCGCCACTTAATTTGGAATAACGGTCAACGGATCAACCGGCCGCCCGTGATGCCGGAGCTCCAAAATCAGCTTGTTTCCGGATGCTTGCGCGATAATGGCGCCTGCATTAACGGATTGACCGGCATGAACCTTCGGCGCCTCAATAAGCTGGTATGATGAAGTCCAGCCATTTTCATGATCAATGACAATTTCCGCGCCGTTTTTTTGATTTTGGGTCACCGAGAGTACTTTTCCGTTGGAAATTGCAGTTACAGCAGCATTTAACCCAGTTGTGTACTCAACTCCGGGATGAAATTGCCGGCTATTGTTTGTCCGGTTTTCCTGCCAGCCAAATCCCCGGCTGATACTTCCCTGGACAGGCCAGATGGAAGGGGAAAATTTATTTACAGGAGTTTTGTCGGATAGATGAAGCTTTTGCGCGGAAATCCTGGTGATCTCCTCCAGACGGATCAGACTGCTCCCGCTTTTAACGACGTTTTTAATAAACTCTGTATTTGAAAGATAACCGAAGGTCTCTTGGGTTGAAGCATTAATGGCCGTATGAAACTGGCGGCGCATCCAGTTCCCCCAGGAGGTATTCGTTTTACAAACGGTTAAAACGAATAGCAGACAAAAAAGCGAAACGATAATATGGGCAATGAATTTGGACGGAAAACCAGGTGTAAGTGTATTTTCCTCTTCGTTCTCATTTTCAGGGCCTTGAATCTGGTTTTGGTTCTCCTCCTCAAACGAGTACAACTCCCGGTTCTCAACCATAAAAAATTCCCCTCCCTGATACTATTTATATGGGAAAGGAATCTTAACTAGAATCTTATAATTTGGCATTCAGCGTTAAAAATTTTTACACCGCTTTTAACCGATGGTATTATTGAGTTTCAATGGCATCCGTAGGACATCCGTCCGCTGCTTCCTGAACACAGTCTTCCAGATCCGGATCAATTTTTTGCCCGGATGTTTCCGCCTTATCGTCCTGATTCCACACAAAAATATCGGGGCAACTCGAAACACAAAGCCCGCAACTAATGCAAAGGTCTTGATTAACCGCAACTTCCACCCAACCAACCTCCAATGTTAAAATTTAATCATTATTATTCCAATTCGTAAGTAAACTATTCCCTATTATAACATAACCCAACAATTAATTTTTCCAAAGAAATTCCCAGGAAATCCTATAGTATTTTCTGGGAATTTCTTAAAAAACATTTTAATATAATGATCCCCTAACTAAGTCCGAAATTATACTATTGAATTTAGTTGAAGCACCCAAGTAAACATTGCCGGGTTCAAATCCGGAGGTGTGCCAGCCGCTTGCGGTACGTTTCTGGCCGTAACTTGAATGTCGATCACATTGCCAAGCGCGATGGTAAGTCCGATGAGTGTACCATAGCTAAAATATTTCACATTGCGCCATGGCAAAGAACCGGGAACTGCAAAGTTAAATACGGGATTTGGCTGCTCACTAAGAATTATCGGGAGTAAAGGCAACCCTGTGAGTACAGTGATATCATATTGATCATCGGCGGCAATGGCAAAGTCCAAACGGTATACCCCGGTTGGAATGCTTGTCGCCGTAAATGCTGAACCAAGTGCTCCGGCTGTCAGACGGCGCGTAAATTGTTTTAGGTTACCGTCAGTCACGTCAGCCACCGGTACCGACCATAAATAATCCGGGACCTCACCGAAACCCGATGACGGCGTAATGTTTCCCACTCTCCAATCCAGATTTGGCCAGGTAGGAAACGGATTAGCAACTGTTACCGGTGCTATATTCGGAGGTGTAACCAGCCATTCGGGCCCTGATGGATCCGTGGATGGAATACTGGCGTAAATAGCTAAAGGTTGAGCCATTTTAACACCTTCTTTCTTAAGAATATTATAGATTATTCTATTTGTCTGTTAAAGTGATAATTTGGAACCAAGTCGTGTCAAAAGAAGAGCAAAATATGCCACAATAATTGGATTAAAGTATTATTTGACATCCACTGTCAAAAAGTTTGGAGTGAATTTTGATCCAGATTTCCGTATTTGGCCCCAAACACCATCATCGCTTAAAAATGCCTCTGTACCAACACAATCAAATATGTTAAGTCATAAGCTAAAGCAAGTTCGGGGTATATATGAATAACCCTAAATCTGCGATGGTAGGTCAAAATCATGAATCCAGCCAAAATTTGTTTTATTTATTGTGTTAATAATGAACAGTTGCTTCTGGAATCATGGAGTTATATTGAAAGGCTCCACGTTCCTCGGGGTTTCTCAATTGAAAACAGGATAGCCCGTGGCGCTGCCAGCATGACTGCGGGTTATAATTGGGGAATGGCAAATAGTGACGCTAAATATAAAGTATATTTACATCAGGATGTAAATATCATCAATCCTGCTTTTCTACATTCGATCATTCATTATTTCAATAAATATCCCCATCTGGGATTGATGGGAGTTATTGGGGCAAAAATACTGCCTCATAATGGTATTTGGTGGGAATCCAACCTGACCTACGGGAAAGTTTATCATTTTCATAAATTATTAGCAGGGCATGAAGTAATTCATGATATAGAGTGTGTTAAGGTTGTGGATGGATTAATCTTGATTACCCAATACGATCTGCCTTGGCGGGAAGATATATTCAAAGGTTGGCATTTATATGACGCCTCACAATGTTTAGAGTTCATTAAGGCAGGGTACCAAGTCGGGATTCCGGCCCAACCACAAGCTTGGTGCATTCATAATGCGTATGACAACCTAACCGGTTATCACGAAAACTTACAAATTCTGATCCGGGAATATGCGCCTTTTATGGGAAATTAAAAGACTGAAGATCATAGAAAAAGGTGATAGCATGTACGATTGTAACAAAATATGCTTCATTTATTGTTCCAATAACGAGCAGTTAGTGCTGGAATCACTCCAAACCGTATCTTCCTTAATAACTCCACCCGGTTTTACTTGGGAATATCGGATTATGAAAAATGCTTCTTGTATAACCCAAGCCTATAATGATGCCATTAATAGCACAAATGCAAAATATAAAGTATATTTACATCAAGATATAATGATCCTAAACAAAAATTTCATTCGTGACATGTTAAGTTTATTCAACAAATACCCCTCATTAGCCTTAATGGGAGTAGTGGGGGCTAAAGTTTTACCGCCCAACGGGATTTGGGTTGAATCCAATTCGGGCTATGGCAAGTTTTATTGGGGTAATCAGAATGCTATGGAACTATACGCTTGGAACGAAGTTTTAAATGAATTGGAACCGGTGCAAGTAGTCGATGGGATTATTATGATGACTCAATATGATTTACCATGGCGAGCCGATCTCTTCCGCAATTGGCATTTTTATGATATATCCCAGTGTCTGGAGTTTGGCAAATTAGGATGGCTGATTGGTATTCCCAGGCAGCGGGAGCCATGGTGTCTGCATAAATTGCATATTATGAGCAATATCGGCTACGAAGCGGAACGACAACTTTTTCTGCGCGAATATGGACATTTAATAACTTAAGTGAATTTTGAAATTATACGTTTACAATTTTATTTTTACATATTGTTAGTTATTTGATTTCTTACGATCTCCACATCAGATTTTTTTTAGAAAACCATTGGGGAAAAATGTAAGTAATAGTTTTTCACAGTTTTTATCGATGACAAAATCCGTTCTTTCATCGAGGAACTCTTTGACCGCCTCCATCGGTCCCGGTCCAAAATCAGGTAAGACGGGATTGTTGTTAATATTGGTATCTTCTACAATTAAGTAGCTTCCACTGGTTACAAAATCGCTATACGTTCTTAATTCTGCCAATACGTTTTCTTTCGTATGATCCGAATCTAAAATCACTATAACTTTACTCAAGCCTTTTGTCAGGAGTCTGATAATCTTCAAAATCTCCGGGGAAGTTGAAGAACCGTTTAAATATATTATTCTTTGGTGTTGCGGTATTTTCGCGGATGGTTGTATATCAATCGTACAAATCGTACCAGTTCCAATTGCATCACAGACTGAGGCCAGGAAAAAAGCCGAGCCCCCGTCCCCGGTTCCCGATTCGATTATCAGATCCGGCTTTATCTGAAAAATAATCTCTTGATAAATCCAGAGATCTAACGGGCATTTATATATCGGTATACCCAGCCAAAAGGTTTGCCCTCTCCAAACATATGATTCATAATAAAGCTTGTGAAAATCATTAATAATATTAACGTTTGCCATCATTTTCACCTCTAGCCACATGATATGCATCCAGTGTTTATTTTGCGAGTAATTAACCGGAAAGATGCTCTACTATACACAACTGTATTTCATAAATAATATATGACAAAATTTGTTTTCTGGCGGTGTTGACAACCAATAATCCTTTAGCACTATTTATAAATTTAATTTTCATTTCACCTAAAAACGCATAATATAGACTAATACAGTTGCTATTGTGCAAAATTACCGCTTCAAACATTTTTAAATTGTTAAGATGCTGAATATCTTAATGATTTTAATCCAACAAGGAGGAGTAACATGTGTCACAGTTCATGTATCGAGTTTGCAAGAAACTGCCTTTTTCCTGCAGATGTGACCAACAAAAGTATAATTGAGGTTGGCTCATTAAATGTCAATGGTTCAGTTCGGCCAATCATCGCGGCATTACAACCTTCAAAATATATCGGAGTAGATATTCAACCGGGTCCCGGAGTTGATTGTATTTGTGATGCGAATAATCTAGTCACTCAATTCGGGGAAGACAGTTTTGATTTAGTAATTTCTACTGAATTGTTAGAGCATGTCCAGGATTGGCGTAGCGCTATCAGCAATATTAAGCGAATTGCAAAACCAGATGGCTTAGTTTTAATAACTACCCGTTCAATAACCTTTCCCTATCATGGATACCCTTTCGATTTTTGGCGTTATCAATTGAATGATATGGAATTTATTTTTGAAGACTTTATCATTGAGATCCTGGCAAACGATTATGAACTGCCCGGAGTTTTTTTACGGGCGAAAAAACCTACTGAATTTGTTGAAAAAGACTTAGCGGGATATCCACTGTATTCGATGATTACCGAAACACCCACTGCCTAAAAAAACCACAACCGCACTTTCAAGGTGCGGTTGCACTAACATTATATAATTTTACAACAATTTTAATAATTAACAATTTAAGTTATAACGACGCTATAACCCGTTTCAGCTCCTTGTATTGCTCCAACTGCTCCGGAATCGGCATTCGATTGAGTCCGCTGGGGTTGGGCACTAAAAAATCAATAATTCCTTCAATTGTTGCCACCGGCTGTACACCCCAATTACATTTCTTATTGTTGCTAAAATACCGGTATATATCTTTCCCCAGAAAGGCTACGATCCTGGGGTGATATTTATGAAGGAATAATCGCAACCGCCGGGATCCTTCTTCGAACTCCCGTTTAGTGATTTCGGCGGCCGTAGCTGTGGAACGGGAAACCATGTTGGTTATACCGTAACCATAATCCAGCATCTGCTGGTCCAATTCTCCGGAGAGTTTGACCGGAGTAAGACCTGATTCCCACAATAATTTCCAAAACCGGTTGGAGCGGCTGGCAAAATGGTGCTTCACCGCCGCGCTCCGTAAACCGGGATTGATTCCCACAAACAGCACTTTAAGATCATGTTGAATTAAATTAGGAATTACTAAATCCGTTTCATCCGGGGAAATAGAGCTCGACATCGGATTTATCCGACCTGAATATTCGGCTCGGAAATTTCGATAACCCGCTGGCTCCATTTATTGCACCGATCTCCCAGACAGGCAATGAGGATGTTTGCCTGCCGGAGTTCCACCACTTCACATTGATTAGCACAGCCTTCACAATCAAAACTGGAAGTTGTCACCGGTTCATTAATGAATTGAAACCCTTTGAAACGGGTGGTTTTTTTCTGATAGAGCAGTTCATCTCTGACTAACAAGGCGGCTCCGAGAGCTCCCATGACCTCATAATCTTCAGGAACCAAAATCCTATCTCCCAGTGCTTCTTCGAACGCCCGGCGAATTCCCAGATTGGCAGCCACCCCACCCTGGAAAATGAATGGCGGTTTTAATTCCTTTCCTTTGCCTAAATTGTTGATAAAATTACGGACTAAAGCATTACATAAACCGGCAAGAATATCCTCCAGAGGATGACCCATTTGTTGCTTATGGATCATATCCGATTCGGCAAAAACGGCGCATCTTCCGGCGATACGAACCGGGTGACGTCCTTTGGCCGCTTTTTCTCCTAATTCAGCCACATGAAGGTTAAGCCGGGCCGCTTGCTGGTCTAAAAACGATCCCGTACCGGCGGCGCATACCGTATTCATGGCAAAATCACTGACAATCCCATCCCGGATCAGAATCAATTTAGAATCTTGCCCGCCGATCTCGATGACCGTCTGAACCTCCGGCATAACATGAACACAGGCCACAGCGTGGGCGGTTATTTCATTTTTGATTAAGTCAGCGCCTAATAGTTTTCCGATCAACAAACGTCCGGAACCGGTTACCCCGACCCCTGCAATTTCAAAATCTTTCAGGGTTTTAGCCATCTGACTCAAACCTCTTTGAACCGAACCTACCGGATCACCTTGGGATCGTATATATAATTTGGCTGCCAATTCTTTTTGTGCATTCATAAAAACAATATTCGTGCTGACGGAACCGATATCAATACCCAAATAATACTTCAAAAAATGACCCTCCTGTCATCTGCTAACGCTATAGCCTGGTGTTTCAAGGCGTGGTTCAGCCGGTTCTAATGAAGTGCCGCTTATCGGCTTCGTTTTTCCAGTGGCGGTGCTTCAGAAGATCAATAAACGCTTCCAGCCGGGTTCGGACACCGGCTTCGGCGGCATGCTCATCGATAATTACCGATAAAACCGGAATAGATAGCTTCCTGGACACCTCGGGCAGAACTTGCATCGCCACAATTTCGGGCATGCAAGTAAACGGCGCCAATTCAATAACGCCATGATAATTGTTAGCTGCAGCCTTAACCGTATATGCCACTGTTTCAATTCCGTGGCCGCCAACAAAATTACTTAAATAAGGCTTGGCCAGCAAGTCGTATTTCTTACGCCAGTCAGGTTTTACCAGGCTTAAAAACAGGGTTTCATAGACCCATCTGGCGAAATAGATGGTCCGGCTGACTTCAACCCCCATCTCTCCCAGAACTCTTTCGATTTGGAAGTTCACCTGGGGTTCCAACACCATATAGATTTCACCCAACAAAATAATCCGTAAAACCGAATCATCCGGAGTAATAGCAATGGCTCTTAGTTCTTCCAGGCCGCGCTGATGAACTATATGAATATCCCGAATCATACCGGCCTCGTCAAGGGCGCGGTAAAATGCTGTTTGAACCTTGGTAGTAGTGCCGGGCCATTTTTCAAGGGGGCGGATCCGGTTTAGGAGATCATCGAAATCATCCAATGCTTTTGCCTTTAACCAGGCAAGCCGTGCGGCATTGAAGAGATCGACAAGACGGTGCTTTGGAACATACCGTTTGATCTTGTCCCATAGTTCGGTCCAATGGGTCTTAGGCGCCTCTAATACCAAAAACTCTACCGGATAATTAGCTTGATGCAATATTTCCCGCTGTAATTCACCATAATAACCAAAACGGCAAGGGCCGACGCCACCCGCCATAAAAATGCATTCAGCCCCGGATTCAATAGCTTCAACATAATTTCCCAAATTCACTTTTAGCGGAAAACAGACAAATTCGGGCGCCAGCTTCAATCCCAAAGTAATCGTCCGCCGGGTAATCGGCGGCGGAACCACCGGATCAAGACCCAATTCCGACAACAATGTCCGAAATGGAATATAAGAATTTCCCATATGCGCAAAAGTTACTTTTAGCATGGAACCTTTTTAGGAACCCTTTCCCGGTATTGCAGCAGACTTATAAATGCTTCCAACCGGGTGATAATTCCGGCCTCCCCGCTGTGTTCTTCCAAATTTAAACGCAAAAAAGGCTTACCGGCCGCTTTAATCCTCCGTTCCATCATATCACCGATAATCGCTTCTAAACCGCAGGCAAACGGGGTTAAATGAATGAATCCGTCGACTTTTACGCCGGAATCCCGGAGCATCCAGTCTAAACTATCCAATTGAGAGCGCCCCAGGGTCCAAAACATTTTCTTGTTTAATTTACCGGAACCAACTCCTTGAAATTCGGGCGGAATCATTTCCGGGGTCAGAAAGTTGATTTGGTTCTCCGTCAATATTTGCAGAAAATTTAGATTAAAACCGGCATCATATAAACAATAGGGGTGCCCCAATAAACCGATAGTCAAAGTTGACTCGTTGCCTGGTAATGAATTCCGATATGTATTGCATATGGTTAAGGCCGGTGAATTGCCGGTTTGTTTCGAACTATCCACCAGATTATTCTTTGAAGGAGTTTTGATTCCCTTACGGGAGGCGGCGCTTCGTAAACATTGAATCATATCAATGTTTTTCGGACCAACCTTGACCACCAGAAATTGATTGCGGAGAGCCGGCAGCGTATGACGTACCAAATCGGGTAAGCCCATAAATTTGGGACAAATATACGCATCTTTTTCAATCTTGATAAGATGAGGTATCATGATCAAGTCAGTTACCGGAGCCAACCATTTGATATGACCGATAAATATTTTCATCGGCAGACACAGCTCATCCAAGGCCACTTTGATGCCGGAGAGCATAATCTGATGATCGGTTGACGCGGACACAACGGTTTCACAACCGCATTCTTGCCAAAACTCCTCCCAGAGATGACCATACCAATAATATAAAAGCCCGCGGGGAATTCCGATTTTCATATCATCACCTTGAATTTTATTGCAACTTCAATTGCTGGAAAAGTCGTAGCCAAATTTTGTGATATAATGATAATTCGAACTCTTGATAAAGATTTCCTGCTTTTTATGTGATATTATTACAGCGCTTTCAGTTCATCATATGATTGCGTTTTAAGATCTCCTCCACGGCCTGGGTTGTGATTCGCGCCCCGTTTTCAAGTAAATCGGCGTCATCCATTTTTCCCAAATCTCCGATCCCGATGACAACCGGGACCGGTAACTGATTGATAATATCTACCGTATCTCCTTTAATGGTTCCCTCTTCATTAAAGGCGGGATTGCCATCTTTGTTTACCGGTTCCGGAACAACTTTTCCATCCCGGGTTACGGAAGCTGTAACCGGAACCCCGTTGACATACCCGGTATTTGAGGCCACCGCCAGCACCCCTAGAATTTCCAATTCCGGATCATGAGCCAAGACTTCCAGGGCTTTTTCGCCACTACCTTTGCTGCGAGCGCCGCAATCATCCACCATGACCAAGACCGGATCGTGGGGAGCTTTTTTAATGGCCTTGGCGATTTCTTCACCGGAGATCTTGGTGGGATTACCGGCGGACATGGATATACAGCGTCCGCCCACTTTTTGGGCAACCTTTTCAACTACTTTTTGAGCAACTCGATCTCCATCGGTAACTACGATAATCCTGCGTTTAACCAAAACTTTTACACAACTCCTTTGCCCGGATAACTTGGCCGGCGATTTGAAAATAACAACTTTGAATGCCGCGGCTCATTACCTTTTGGCCATGATTGGCCAGTTTTAACATATATAGCATCCGGCCGAACCGAATGTAAGTATTGGGTTGAATCCGGATATCGAAAAATTTCCACTCCAATAAATTCGAATGTTCCTTTAAAAAAAAACAAGCTGTTTGTAAACCCAGATTGGTATCGTTCCCAAAATCAACGAAAAAAATCTCATTATTTAATTCATCTCTTCCCAAAAACTGGGGAATACCAACTTTGCTATATTTTTCCGGTGCAAACTCAAGAGTGGCGTTAAGCTGTTTTATGGTTGGAACCCGGTCAACCGGCAATTGGTTTAAATGAATCCAGCCTGCCATGAGCGGCGTTTGATTTTCAAAAGCTGAATAATAAAATATCTTCAAAATTAGACATCACCAAAAGTGAAATAGAGTTTACTGATCCAGCGGTAAATTAATTCTCAGGTTTCGAACGGTTTTTTTTACAATAGCGACCAATATGGGAAATGAAATCATTGTCCCGAAAGTTACTACCGGACGTCCGAATTTGACCCACCCCATAGCCCGGGACGAATAACCGCCGGTGATCATCACCGGATTAAATATTTGTAAACAATTAACAAAGTAATAATCATCAGGTTCGCCGCCGTTTTGGCGGGCCAATTCTCTAATTAGGCTGATTACCATCTTGGGGGAATTTCTGCGCCCCATGATGTAAACTTCATTGCCGGCGGAATCAACCCCAACTTTGATTAACCTTCCATGTTCGTTCCAGATAGTACAATCAAAAAAAGGTATTTTTTCGAAATCACTGAAACGAGGGAATCTGTTATGCGGCATAAGGCCGAGATGAACAGCCGCCGCCGTTGGAGATGCGTGAGCTCCACCGTAACAATGATAAACGATTTTCATTATTTCTGATCCTTATTCTCATCCGGTTCGTTCTTATCTTTATTTATATTTTCACCAACCGCTCCGGTAAATTCTTTGGCGAGGTCCTTTAAACTGCCGCGGTTGATTAACAAGAACAACCCGACGCCACCGACTAAAGCTACGATTATCCAAAAAAGACTGCGCATACTTCCCCGGTTGAGAAAACCGGTCCCGGTAGTACCATATAGAACTTCACTGGCGGCGGCGGCAAAAATATCCGCGCCTCTTTCAGCCGCTTGTTGACTGTTTTTCTCTGTGCCAAATTCCAGCAAAATGGTTCGCGGACCGAGATCCTGATTATATTTGCCCTCTCCATAAAAAATTCCTTTGATGAAGCCAGGATACTTTTTATCAACGACGGCTTTTATTTTTTTCGCAAAGTCATTGTTCGCTTGAAAGTTTGGATTTTGTCTTCCCAGCACCAATTGCACTTTGGTAACCGCCTGGTTGTCAACGTATTTACTGTAAGTATGCAACGGTCCGGCGTCACGGTGGACATCGATGAGGCATACCGGACTTTGCCGCAACAATTGTACCGCAGTCCGTCGGGAACGATCATAAGCCGTCCCGTCATGAGGATCATGAGGCGTTTTGGAATGCACCACGGGTATTCCCTTCTTCTCAAGGGACTTGGTCAAAGTTTCTCCTACTTGGATTATCCCGCCTTTGGCCGGCTTGCTGGAGGTTCCATCAGTGGGCTCGTATGATTCATCCGTATGGGTATGATAAACACCAATGGGCCCCCGCTGTTTCACCTCCGCCCGTAAATAATCGAAGCGGAAAAACTCTTGAATAAATGCTCCGATACCTGTCCGGAGACTTCCTTGCAGTCCATTTTTTTTGACTAATTTGGCGTAAGCCGTCTTGCCGGTAACACGGTATATCCTATATAACCGGTTTTCACTGGTTAAATATTCATCCCCCACCACTACTTGATGGCCTGTTTCGGTAACTAACCGGCCAGCCGTATCTTTGAGGGTCATATAACTATTTTTCAGTTCGGTTTCCGCCGCTGTATTCACTGTCACGCAAAATACCAGCAGCAGCCAGGAAACCAAGAATAAAAAACGTTTCATGTTTATTCCTCCTTATTGTTCCTGGTTTCGATAGGGGGATGGTCCAGTGCTTCGCTTAATTCCGCCGGATGATCTCCCCGGCTGGGACCGCCTTGCATGGCTTCCCGGCTTTCACCAACTATTTCAGCTAGTAAAACCGCTAACACTCCGGCGATAACAATAGTATCAAACACCCCGCCGCCGCCGATCTGGGTCGGCACATTAGTTCCCATTCCCCTTACAGTAAAGACATGAACAATATCCATACTCAGAATTCCCAGAACAGCAATGATAAATGCCAATCTTCTGGAACGTCCCGCTATGTAGGCAACTACACCGGCAATAATAGCCCATAGGAACTGGGGCTCAATAATTCCGTAGTTGGTATCAAAGCGGTATAACCGGTTAACACCATATAAAACTCCAGTCGTTAAAACAATCCCGATAATTGAACGCAGCCACTCTTTACCGGAACCGGCTTTGAAAAGAACATATAGTGCTAATGAAATAGGTAACAAGGCTCCACCAATATTTAACGTAACCAAAGGATCTCTCCAAATCGGAATATTAATAAAACTTCCCGCAATTAAGGCCCCGATGAAAAACAAACCACCACGGTCGCTCAGATAAAGCTGATCCAGAACCCGGTGGGCCAGGCCAAGAAAGATTAGAATACTTGCCCCGACTAATAAAACAATCCCGCTCATTGCTTCCGCCTCCTTTACCGGATAGGTTCTCCCGGGTTATATCCTCTTATGCTGGTAATTGACAGGAAGAAAGCCGGATAAAAGTAAAACGACCACACTCCTGGTGTGGTCGTTCATTATATATAGAGCCTTTATTTTGACGGTCATTTTTTTAAGAAATCCCCTAAATTTTGGGTTATTGCCGTATCATCACTTTGGGTGCTTAACAATTGCTCCGTCTCTTGTTTTTCAATCTCTTGAACAGCTTCACGCAGGCTAAGCGAAATTTTGCGATTGGCCGTATCAATCTTTACTATTTTGGCCTGAACTTCATCGCCAACCTTTAGAACCTCGTCCGGCTTAGCAATTCGTTTATCGGAGATCTGGGAAATATGAATGAGTCCGTCAACTCCGGGGGCTAATCGCACAAAAGCCCCGAATGATTCCAGCCGGACCACTGTACCCGGATAGACTTCACCTTCTTTGAATTTAAGCGCCGCTTCGTCCCACGGATGCGCCTGAATTTGTTTTAATGAAAGGGAGATCTTCTGGGTCCCTTGATCTGTTTTTAGGATAACCACCTCAACCTGATCACCCTCATTTAACGCTTCTTTTACCGATTTAACCCGGTTCCAACTTAATTCGGAGATATGGATCAATCCCTCCACCCCGGAACCCAAATCGATGAACGCGCCAAAATCGGTGATCCGGGTTACTTTTCCACTGCGGCGGTCTCCTTCTTTCAAGGTTTTAAAAATCTCCTCCACCGCTTGTTTTCTTTCTTTCTCCAACAATTCCCGCCGGGAAACCACTATCCGGCGTTTGGCAGGATCAAACTCGATGATTTTCACAGGATATTCTTGCCCGACAAGTTCCTCCAGATTCTTCGTGAAACCTAAAGCCGCCTGAGAAGCCGGCATAAATGCCTTTAATCCGCCGACCGTTACACTCAAGCCTCCCTTTACTATATCTTGAATCTTGCCCGCGACAGGGTTTCCGCTTTGAAAAACAGCTTCCAAATCAAACCAGACTTGCTGCTGATCCACTAAGCGCTTGGATAACCGGATTTTATCTTCGTCGCCGGTCCGGGTTACCATTACTTTGATAATATCGCCGGGCTTTACCAGTTCCTTGGCGGAAGCCGCCTGTTTGGCCGAAAGCTCTTCCACTGGAACCGTCAAATCGGATTTTCCGCCGATATCAACAAATGCGGCATCATCACGAACCAATATAACTTTGGCTTCGATGATTTGGCCCTGAACCAACTCCCGGAAACGATCCTCCGGCCAGTCATTCGCCATTGATTCCACCATTTCCTCAGCAGTATCGGTACCTTCATCTTGGGGATTTCTCTGATTCAATTCTTCCGTCATTCCAATATGACCTCCTCGAGCGCGCTAAAGCGCAGATATTTTCGCCACAATTTCGGCGATTTGCTCATCAGGTGTGGATGCACCTGCGGTAATTCCGACGCTGTTTATCTTGTGAAACCAATCCGGATTTATTTCCGTAGCGGATTCCACCTGATAAGTATTTGTTCCGTGATTTCGGCTGATCTCTACCAATCTTGAAGTATTCGCCGAGTTTCGGCCACCCACTACAATCATTAAATCCACCCGGCGGCTTAATTCAGCTGTTTCCCGCTGACGCTCGGAGGTTGCGGAACAGATAGTGTTAAACACCCGGAGTTCCTTCGCATAGGGAATAATTGCAGCGACCAGTTGACTTAACCGGGATGTTTCTTGCGTGGTCTGACTGATAATACCTACTTTTGCAGTAATTTGAGAGGCAAGGTCCGTGTCCTGAAGATTATTGACCACCAAAGCCGGAACACCGATGGCTTCCAATACGCCCTTCACTTCAGCGTGATCCTTTTCTCCGAAAATGATTATCTGATAACCTTCTTGGGCTAAAAAAGATCCCAACTGCTGAACATTCTTTACAAAGGGGCATGTAGCATCGATAATCTCCAAGCCACGTCGAGCAGCTGTTTGATAAATGCTTGGACCGGCGCCATGGGAACGGATAACGATTTTTCCGGATGCTGCGGAGATTTCATCGATAGCGGAAACTACTTTAACCCCTTTTTCAGCCAGTTCCTTCACCACCCGGGGATTATGGATCAGAGGTCCCAAACTGTATAAAGGTATTTTAGGATTATGTTGCGTTGTGGTTTGCAAGGCGCCTTGAACCAATTCCAGAGCCCGGCGCACTCCAAAACAAAAACCCGCTGTCTTAGCACCCAGTATATCCAATGAGTAGCGCCCCTTGTTCAACGGCCTGGGCAACAATTTTCGCTCCCACTTGCTTGATACTTAGTGTGGTGGTGTGTCAGAAAAC
>JARKQY010000049.1 GCA_029974635.1 Bacillota bacterium
CGTTCTCATCAACGCCAAGCTTATCAACGATGATAGCTTTTACTTTTGTTGCAATGTCTGACATTTTTTCTCCTTTTTTGGTTTGAGCCTGCAAAGAAACAAATTATTCAAATACCAAACAAAAGTTTTGTTTATCAGCAGGCGGTCTGCATTCCGTAAATAGCAGAAAAATAGCAATATAGACATATATACGTATGAGTGCTAAATGCCTTATAAATTAGATAAAAAACAGATAATCAGTGTTATAGCATTCCAGCCCCGGATTGCATTAAAATTGGCTTAAATTTTACCGGTTTCGCGGGTTCGTTTGAACATATTCCGGCTTGTAAAAGGCTAAAAAGTGTTGACAAGAATGGGTTTTTGCGTTACCTTGCACCTGACTAACCGATGATTTGATGCTACCTGTTCCGTTGTGACCGGAAAACCTTTAATATCTGATAATTACACCGATTATAAATTATATTACCGTACGCTAAACGCATTTCTATGACTGAAATTCCGGCTGAATCAACCTATCCGCAGCAGCAAAAAAAGAAAAAAAGGGGATGTTGTTCCGGTTGCCTGATTGTAATACTCGTTATTGTCGTTGCCATTGCCGGCTTATTCGGTTATTACTGGTACAAGAGTATTCCGAAAAAGTCTCCGGTTGAAAAAGAGTACAATACCATTCCCGGTTATTTTGAAAATGAATAAGCTATGAAACGGACAATAATCGCAGGATTAATATTACTCATGGCCCTTACAGGATTTCCGCAGGAATCGTTCAGGTTGCTGGTGGAGCCCGGGAAACCCCAACTTGCCGGCGACGGGGAGGATTTTACCACCCTGGTGATTTCGGCCCGTAACGGCGAGGGGGAAGTAATTACCGGCATGAGCGGCAAGGTAAAAATCGGCGTCAGCTCAGGCTTTCCTGATGAAACCGAGGTTAACATGCAATCGGGCGTAGCATTGGTCAAATTTACCAGCCCCATGTTCGGCACGCCGGTGAAATCATCGCAGCGCATGGTTTATTTTATGTTCCGTTTTATGCAGAAGTTTATGGCCCGTGCTACCGGATCAACGGATTATGCTGCCAATCAGCGGCTGGCCACGGGCATAGCGCTTGAAACATTCCGCGAAGGACTGAACCCGATCACGCTTATCCCTAAAAAAGACGGCGACAATTTTGTGTATGTTGTGTGTGAGCTGAACGGCGTAAAGGGTAAGGCGAAGATTGAAATTACAAAAGTTACCGACGGCCGGAACGGAAACATTGTTCCCGGAGTATATTATGGTAAGGATATAACGGGGCAATCGGACTGGGTACTTGATATCAGCCGTGGAGGAGAGGGATATTTTGGTGAGGCCAGCGCTGGTTCGAGTGAACAGGTGGCCATACTTTTTTCCAATGAGGATTATTCCGAATTTAACGATGCAATGGGAAAAATGGCAGGAATGACCGGTTTTAAAAAGGCATTCCTGGGACCACCCGCAAGCGAGCAGAAGTATTATGAGAATTATGATATCCGCACCAGCGGAATGTCGTCGGCTTATATGCCTATGCCCAACCATGGTGTT
>JARKQY010000054.1 GCA_029974635.1 Bacillota bacterium
TGAGAGCTGCAGTGATAGCGGCGGCGGCCAGAACATCGGTTATATTCAAAACGGGGATTACGTAGCATATTGGAACGTTGATTTTGGAAGCGGCGCATACGGCTTTAATGCGAGAGTAGCCAGCGCCAATAATGGCGGCAACATTGAAATCCGGCTGGACAGCGTTTCCGGTCCGTTAGTAGGGACTTGTGTTGTTTCCGGAACCGGAGGCTGGCAGAGTTGGGCCACCCAAACGTGCAGCGTCAACGGGGCCAACGGTATTCATAATCTTTACCTCAGGTTTACCGGCGGCACTGCTGATCTCTTTAATATCAACTGGTTCCGCTTTACATCCGCGGCTGTATCGCCTACACCTACTGGGCCGGTGACACCGCCCGATTTTGGACCGAATGTGCGCATTTTCGATCCGTCCATGTCGGCTTCGTCGATTCAGAGCGTCATCAACAGCGTGTATAATGCTCAACAGAACAGCCAGTTCGGTTCCCGGCGTGATGCACTGGTATTCAAGCCTGGAACCTATAACGTGGATATAGGCGTCGGTTTTTACACCGAAGTTCTAGGACTCGGAGCTTCGCCCGACGCGGTCTCCATCACCGGCAATTTACATTCCGACTCGTATTTGTCGAATAACAATTCTACCTGCAACTTCTGGCGCGGCGCCACGAACTTCTCGGTGACACCCAACAACGGTACCGTCAAATGGGCCGTTTCACAGGCAATCTGGTTCCGCCAGATGCACGTGAAAGGCGACATGGTGCTGCATCAGAACCGCGGTTGGGCCAGCGGCGGCTGGATGTCCAACACCAAGGTTGACGGGAACGTGGATTCCGGTCCTCAACAGCAGTGGATCTCCCGGAACACACAATGGGGAAGCTGGACCGGCTCAAACTGGAACATGGTCTTTGTCGGCTGCGTGAACGCGCCGGCGGGCAACTGGCCCAATCCTCCGTATACCAAGATCGCTACGGTTCCCATCGTCCGCGAAAAGCCCTTCCTGCAGATAGATGCGGCGGGACGCTATAGTGTCCGCGTGCCCTCTCTCAAGGCTAACAGCTCGGGTTATGACTGGGCCGGAGGGTCTGTTCCGGGAACCACCATCCCTATCGAAGAGTTCTATATCGCCAAAGCGGGTGTGGATACGGCCGCTAGCATCAATACCCAGCTTGCCGCCGGTAAGAACTTGATTCTTACTCCGGGCATTTATGGATTAAATGACACCATCCGCGTCACAAGGGCGAACACCGTTGTGCTGGGAATGGGTTTTGCCACATTGCGGCCTAATACCGGCCTTGCCGCCATGACAGTTGCGGATGTGGATGGGGTAACCATCTCCGGTGTCCTTTTCGATGCGGGCGCAACCAACTCCCCTGTCCTGCTTGAGGTCGGCACAAACGGCAGTACTGTCAGCCATGCCGCTAACCCAATCGTACTGCATGACGTTATCTTTCGAGTTGGCGGCGCTGCAGTGGGCAAGGCCACGGTTAGTTTACGCATCAACGCTAATGATACCATTGTAGACCACACTTGGGTGTGGCGGGCCGATCACGGGTCGGGAGTGGACTGGAACAGTAACACCGGTGCCAACGGTCTGGTGGTGAACGGCAATAACGTCACTATTTACGGCCTGTTTGTCGAGCATTACCAGCAATACCAGACCCTTTGGAACGGTAACGGCGGCAGGGTATACTTCTACCAGTCAGAGCTTCCGTATGATCCGCCGACTCAAAGCGTATGGACATCCGGTGCCGGCGTAAACGGTTGGGCTTCATACAAGGTTGCGAATAACGTCACCAGCCATGAGGCATGGGGACTGGGGATTTACAGCGTATTCACCAATGGCGGGATCTATCTCACCCGGGCTATCGAGGTGCCGAATAATCCCAATGTCCGGTTCCATAGTATGATTACGGTATGTCTCGGTGGTAATGGCGGGATCAGCAACGTCATCAACAACACTGGCGGATCGACCTTGCCCAATGTGGGATACACCCCCAAAGTTACTAATTTCCCATAAAGCCAGCCTAGTAAACTGATAAAAGAAGATGCAACCGCTGAACGCTTGCATCTTCTTTTACAAAATTATTTGGTTGTCAGGGTCGCAAAAATCAGTTAATCTTGACATTTTAACAAATTGTTAATATAATGAAGACAAATTAAAATCGTTACAGCCATTGACAATCAATAATGTTAACGTTAACAAAAAATAACTTCGTTAATGGCTGGTCAATTTGAAGGAAAGGGGTGATCGGTGCCAAATATCGGTTATCAAGGTTTTACACGCGCGGTTTTATTATTTTTATGGAATAGAAAAGGAGGAAGGTTATGTTTAGAAGTAAGTATGTATTGGTCTTTGCTTTGGCTATCATAGTATTGGCCGGTATGGCGCTGTATCCTCAAGGGACTAACGCCGCCACCAATCAGCCGGTTCCGGGACTGATCGAAGCGGAGAGTTACAGCGCCATGTCCGGAATTCAAATCGAAGCCTGTAGCGAGGGCGGCCAGAATATCGGCTGGACCGATGCCGGGGATTGGATGGACTACAGCCTGAATATCCAGAGTACCGGCATATATTCGGTTGAATTCCGGGTTGCCAGCCCGTATACCAACACCCGGTTTGAACTGAGAAGAAATACTACGGTATTGGCGACAATAACAGTACCCAATACCGGTGGTTTTCAGACATGGACTACCGTAACAGCCAATAACATTAGTTTAACCGCCGGTACCGGAGTCATATTACGCGTTTCCTCCCTGACGAACGGGTGGAATTTCAACTGGTTGAGATTCAATTTAAGCGGAGGGGCGACACCAACTCCAACTCCAACTTCGACTTCGACACCAACTCCGACCAGGATTGTTACAGCGACACCTACTCAAACCGCCACAGCAACACCGACCAGAACGGCGACACCAATCCCCGGCGGTAATTTAGCCTTGAATAAAGAAGTTATTGTCTCGTCTACTGAAAACGGCGGAACGCCAGGTTCGGCTGCGGTGGATGGAGATACCGGAACCCGTTGGTCTTCCGTTTTCTCTGATCCCCAATGGATTTATGTCGATTTAGGCGCTTCGTATCCGGTGAACCGAGTTGTGCTCCGCTGGGAAGCCGCATATGGAAGGTCATATACGGTTCAGGTATCCACTAACGCCACTAGCTGGTCTGTCGTATATTCCACAACTACCGGTGATGGCGGTATTGATGATATTAGCTTTATTGCAACCACTGCCAGGTATGTAAGAATATACGGCACTGTTCGGGCAACCGGTTACGGTTACTCTTTATGGGAATTTGAAGTATATAGTTCCGGGGGACCAACTCCAACGCCGACAATGCCTGCGGGAACAGCGACACCAACGCCGACAAGGCCTGCAGGAACGGCTACACCTACACCGACATTGCCGCCCGGGCCGACGGCGACACCTGGTCCGGTAGATTTCGGACCTAATGTTTACATTTACGATCCATCCATGTCCATGTCGACCATTCAAAGCCAGGTTGACAGCATATATGCCCAACAAGACGACAACCAATTCGGATCGCAACGTTATGCGTTCTTCTTCAAACCGGGTGCTTACAATCTTAATATTCCCATCGGCTACTACACTTCCATAATAGGTTTGGGACAAAGACCCGACGATGTTACCATTACCGGTTCGGTGCGTTGTGAAGCCGACTGGATGGGCGGGAACGCCACCTGCAATTTCTGGCGGACCGCTGAAAACTATTCCGTGGTTCCTACATATTCAGCAAATCCGGCGGCTCCTCCGGGTACTGAAACATGGGCGGCATCGCAGGCGGCTCCCATGAGGCGTGTGCATATAAGGGGTAATTTGTCATTATGGGATCCGGTACCGCCTGATTATGACAGAGCCTGGTCCAGCGGCGGCTTTATAGCCGATTCCAAAGTTGACGGCAATATTATTTCCGCATCGCAGCAACAATACTTTACCCGGAATGTTCAAATGAGCTCATGGAGCGGTTCCAACTGGAATCAGGTCTTCCTGGGTGATGTCGGCGCTCCCGGGGATACATGGCCCAGCCCGCCATATACCGTTATCGGCCAGACTCCGGTTATCCGGGAGAAACCGTTTCTTTACATTGACAGCGCCGGAAAATACTTTATCTTTAAGCCGGCTATCCGGACCAACGCTCAAGGAATCACCTGGGCTAGCGGAATGGGAGCAGGAACCTCCATATCCATCGATGAATTCTATATTGCAAAGCCGGGAGTTAGCGCGGCAACCTTAAATACTATGCTCGGTCAGGGGAAACATCTGCTGTTTACTCCGGGCATCTATCAGTTGAGTGAGCCTCTCCAGGTCAACCGAGCGGATGCGATTGTGATGGGTATCGGATTGGCGACACTGATACCGGTAAATGGAACTGCCGCCATCAAGGTTGCCGATGTGGATGGCGTAACCATCGCGGGACTCCTGCTTGACGCCGGTGCCATCAATTCACCGGTATTACTGGAAGTTGGACCGCGGGGCAGTATGGCAAGCCATGCCGGCAATCCCATATTTATTTTTGATATCTTCTGTAGAGTGGGTGGCGCTGCTATCGGAAAAGCAACCAACTGCGTCGAAATCAACAGCCATAATACCGTAGTCGACCATTTCTGGTTATGGCGGGCGGATCACGGCGCCGGCGTAGGCTGGAACGTGAACACCACCACCAACGGCTTGATCGTGAACGGCAACAACGTGGCCATCTATGGTTTGTTTGTCGAACATTTCCATCAATATCAGGTCATATGGAACGGTAATGGCGGACGGACCTACTTCTATCAGAGCGAAGCTCCGTATGACGCCCCGAATCAAGCCGCATGGATGAACGGCACGAAAAACGGATGGGCGTCCTACAAAGTGTCCGATTCGGTGTCTACTCATGAGGCCTGGGGCCTGGGCGTTTATTGTGTCTATACTGTTGATACAACCATCAAGCTTCACAGCGCGATAGAAGCACCGGTGAAGTCAGGCGTCAAGTTCCATCATATGGTGATTGTTACTTTGGGCTATCAGGGTGAGATTACTCATGTCATCAATGAACTCGGCGGCCCTGTAACCAACTCGGGACCCATGACGGCGCAATGGAACGAGTTTCCCTGATAATGGGTTAGTTGTAGATAATTCAATCAAAGACCCTTATCCAATTTAAATTAAATTTTGTTGATAATAGTTATTGACAGTTTGGTATTTGTTGATTATAATAAAAATAAGATATAAACGTTTACATTAATGAATTGGGTTATTTGTCTTGACGATGTAGTTATATCCCGATTACATGTTAACGCTATCATCATTTACCTGCCTTTACTCTCCTCTGTATCGTCGAAATGCTGTAGAAATATAGTATTTCGACCTTTTTTTATTCATGACTGTCTATAGAAATAGAAGACATATTAAAATATAGCTATCCATGTATCAAGGAAAAGGTAGTATATAATGGGATAATTTTATTGAAAAACGTTTACATGATTATTTTGGTATTTCATCGGAAGCGACGGATGAAGGTTGAAAGAAAGGATGTAACCGGCTTATAGTGCCTGAATTTATTACTGTTACAACACAAGCAATACCTCGTGAACCTTCCCGTCGTCCTTTAGCGGGATCGGTTCGTCCGGGGGGATTATTTTTCCATCCAATTCCAGAGATGATCCACCCGTTTGTTTCCTGGCCGGATTTTTGACGATTATCCGATATTTTGCTTGTCCGTATTGATATTCAATCCGGTATTCAGGCCAATCTTCAGGGATACAAGGATTTAAATACAAATTGTCCCCTTTTTTACGGAGTCCCAGGATCCACTCCAAACCCGCTTGATACATCCAGCCGGCTGCACCGGTATACCAGGTCCATCCGCCGCGCCCGATATACAATGGCGTTGAATAAACATCCGCAGCCATTACATAGGGTTCCGCCTTGTAACGCTGTACTTCATTATAAGTTCGGGTATGATTTATAGGATTGAGCATATGAAACAGTTCGTATGCCCGGTTGCCTTCCCCCAAAATCGCCCAGGCAATTATCGCCCAGACGGAACCGTGAGTATATTGGCCGCCATTTTCCCGTACTCCGGGCGGATAGGCCTGGATATACCCGGGGGTGGGCAAATGATTGTCAAAAGGCGGGGTCAGCAAATGGACCAGGGAATGCTCCCGGGCAACCAGCTTTTCGTCAAGGGAGTTCATGGCGGTTAATGCTTTATCATCCGGTGCGGCCCCCGATATGACGGCCCATGCTTGAGCAATTGCGTCAATCTGACATTCTTTATTGGTGATGGATCCCAAGGGCTCACCATTATCAAAAAAGGCGCGGCGGTACCAGTGGCCGTCCCAACCCGAATGGTTGAGCGCTCCGACTAATTGATTCATTGCCGTTTGGTAAGTTTGGGCTTTCTCCTTATCGCCTTGGGCAATACAGACCGGTATCATGTCCCGGCATATCTTATAGAGAAACCATCCCAGCCAAATACTTTCCCCCTTGCCTTCGCTTCCAACCCGATTCATCCCGTCATTCCAGTCGCCACTGCCCATTAACGGCAAACCGTGCTCACCAAAACGGAGGGCCCGGTCTATCGCCCGTAAACAATGTTCGTAAAGAGAACCGGCTTCAGTGGAAATTTTGGTCGGACCATAAAGCTCGGTTTCGGAATCCGGTAAGGGATTCCCTTCTAAAAAGGGTATTGATTCCAGCCATATTCCCTGATCATCCGTATGTTCTACATAACGTAAGGTTACATAGGGTAGCCAGAGAAGATCATCGGAAAATCCGGTACGGATACCGTAGCCGGTTTCTTCATGCCACCAGTGTTGCACATCGCCTGCTTGGAATTGATGAGCAGCGTGTTTCAGAATTTGTTCTCTTGTGATTGCGGGATCCGCAAAAAGCAAAGCCAGGCTGTCTTGCAATTGGTCGCGAAATCCAAAGGCTCCACCGGATTGATAAAATGCTGATCGGGACCATAACCGGCAAGAAAGAGTTTGATAAAGCAACCAACGGTTTAAAAGTAAATTCATACCGGGGTCCGGAGTGGTAACTCGAACCTGTCCCAGTAATTCATTCCAATAATTCAGTACTTCCCGGTAAGCGGACTCTACGGCGGGAAGTTTTCGGTAAGAGTCCAGATAATTGCGCATCTCACCGGAAGATTTGGCTGATCCAATGATAATTATTGCGGTATAATCAGCTTGAGCGGGCAGGTTTATTTTTAACTGCATGGCACCGCATGAATTATAAAGAGCTCCGGTTCGATTTGACAATGATTTTCGGGCCAGCGCCGCCGGCTTGGATAAACTGCCGTTGCGGCCGATAAATTCGGAACGATCTCCGGTCCAGCTTCGTTCAGGCTCATTCAGATCCGGGGCGGGATCACTCTCGTTCGAGTAAATTTGAAGAAAGGCAAAAGATTCCGGAAAAGCATCCTGGTAAACATTACGGGCCATCAGCGCCCCGGTATCGGGATCAATCTCGGTAATTATGAACGGCGCCGTTTGAATCCGGTTGACCCCCAAAACCCATTCCAGATAATACGTAATCGAAAGCCTGCGCATGGTATTTCCGGTATTATATAAGGATAACTTGATAATCTTTACCGGATCATGGAGCGGCACGAAATACGTACCGGTTTGTTCGATTTCCTGACTGGTGTGAGCAAAAACAGTATAACCTTGCCCGTGGCGGACCGTATAGGGATGATTATCCCGGATTGGCGAAGGGGCCAGTGTCCAGACCATTCCGTTGGCTTCATCCCGCAGGTAACAAATTTCACCCGGAGGATCAAGCACCGGATCATTTGACCAGGGCGTCAGTTTATATTCCCGGCTGTTTTCCGACCAAGTATAGCTACCCCCGGACTCTGAGATTTGAAAACCGAATTTGGAATTGGAGATCACGTTAATCCACGGTAAGGGGGGCAGGTCGCGGGTTTTTAAGGTAATCCGGTATTCTTCCCCGGAAGCGGTAAATCCCCCCAGATCGTTAAAGAAGAATAAATTCTCGGGCGGGGAAGTAACCAAAAGATTGGAGCCGGTTTCCGGAGGCAACAAAAATTGCCAACGGGCAGGAAGAGGTGGGAGTTCTTCGCTTAGCTGCAGTTGTTTCTCCAAATTCCCGCCGTTGCCGTATAAGGAAATCCGGGCCACGGTTTCCAGCAATATTTGGTCGCTTGCGGGCATCAATCGCCCGGATCGCAAAAAAATTCCGCCGGGCTGGTCCAGGTTGTTGCGCTCGGAACTGTTTTCAATCAAATGCCGAAGGGCTTCCTGCAGCGGCTGTTCATAACTTCCTTGGAAATCATTCAGGATGACCAGATCGACCTTTAATCCTTTTATGTGCCAGTATTCATGGGCTCTGAGCACTGTTTTGGCGAAAGCCAGCTCCTCCGGATCGGCCAGACGCAATAGAACGATTGGTAAATCACCGGAGATTCCGTAAGGCCAAAGGCCTGATTGCCCTTTATGGTTGGTGGTTAAAAACGAGGTTCGCTGAGAACGGTATGGATTAAAATAAAAAATCCGGGACGACATCCATTGAAAGAGATTGGCTTGTTGAGAGGTTAATGAAAGGTAATGCAACTCCACCTGGGAACGGGTCCAGGCCAGCTCAAAGGTTCGCTGCAATTGCAATGAACTACGTAATTGTTCTGCCATAGCCAGTGCTTTTTCCCGGGAAACGGCGATCCCGGTAATAAAGGTCAGCCGTGCTTTCGAACCCGGAAGCAACTCGACTCTGCGGCGCAGGCTAAGGATCGGATCGATAACATAACCGGCGTTGCCGGATAAAGGCTGGTTGGTTTGGATTGCCCGGGGGAGATTGACGGAATATCCACGGCCGATAAAGTGGGACCGATCGGTTTCAAATTCGGGGGCTCCCACAACTTGACCTTCAACATATACGGAATGGATTAGCCAGGGATTGTTTTCAGATTTTGTATCCGTCCGGCGGTGCGCTAACAACGCTTCCAAATCAGGATAATTCTCGGTCTCAATAAACAGGCGGCTATAAACCGGATGAGCCTGATAAGCGGCCGAACTACTCAATACCGGTTCCAAGAAACTTGTAATCTCAAGGGTACAAGCGGTTTCACCCTGATTCGTCAAAGTTAATTCTCTGATCTCCGCATCCAATTCAGCGGAAACACAGATCCGCAATTGGGTGTGAATATCACCGTCAGTTCGGGTGAAAACAATCTTATCCGGGAAACAACTCATAACGGCATCCGCGGCTGCTTTACGACAAGGTTGGTAGGATGGCGACCATAATGTATCATTGGTTTGATTGCGGATATAGATGAAGCTTCCTTCGGAATCGCAAACCGGATCTTCCGACCACCTGGTTACAGCCAGCTCGCCCCATTGGCTGAACCCGCCCCCGCTATTGGAGACCATTGTTAGATATTTGCCGTTGGAAAGAAACCTGGCCTCAGGCAATAAAGTTTCGCTGGTCCGAAATATTTTTAACTCCTTGACGTCATCTTGAAACCATTGAATATCCGGTTCAGGCGGTTTTTGCGACAGAATTACCGCCTGTTCGGGAACAGGCTCCCGTAATAATGATTCCGTTGCTTCCATTCTCGGATCGGATAGGAACCGCCGCGCCATAATGTTTTTAAGGAGCAAATTTCCTAATGACAGAAATATCATTCCCTGATGATGGGCCATATAACTCCTAATCACGGTATGATCGGTATGGTCCGGCTGGCGTTTGGGAGTAAAATCAATGGCCTCATAAAATCCATATTCAGCCAGGGCATTATTCCCTTGGATATGACGAAGATTGGCAACGGTCCGGGCGGCGGCGAACGAAACCGCTAATAGGCTGGAATATGGGGAAATTACCCGGTCATTCTCCAGTCCGGGCTTTAAACCAAGCCCGGGAACTCCGAATGCCTGATATTGGTAATTATATTTAAAATCATAGGCATTGAATCCGGATTCGGAGATTCCCCACGGGATACCTAATTTACGGGCATAATTAATTTGGCGTTTTACAACCATTTGATAAGTTTGATTCCACAAGGTATCGGGAAAAGCAGGCATTAATAATAGCGGCATAAAGTATTCAAACATGGTGCCGCTCCATGATACCAACGCCGGTTTTCCATTGACCAAGGTCATGGGTCTCCCCAAAATAAACCAATGTTTCGTGGGAACTTGTCCGAGAGCAATGGTTATAAAACTGGTCTGGCGGGCTTCCGAGGCCAAGAGATCATAATAGAAGGAGTCCAGCTGCTTGTTGCCCAGATTGTATCCGATGGCGAACAGATGGCGGCGTTGATCATAAAGGGGTTTGAAATCCATTGAGCAAATGATGTTATCGAGTTTTCTACGCAAAGAGCCGGCTTGAACGGCAACTGCTTCAATTCGGGCTTTACTATCCGCCAGCAGCCGTAACATCTCAATTTCCATCGGATTTTTTGCTCCGGTAGCCGGCATACTCAATTCCGGATTGGCGAAGAGTTCTTCCCGCCAGGCCAAAATATCCTTCAGGTTCCGGATGTGCTTCATTTTTTCACGGATGCCATTGATCATCCCGGGATTTAATGTCCGGAGTTCATGGTGGTTTGCATCCGGATTTTCAGGACGAAGAATTTCCTGTATACCCGGGTTTTCCGGGACTGCGAGCAATGGCAGACAGGGCAAAAAATGCTCCAATTCGTCAAGCTGCGCCTGAATCGATTCCAGGGTGCGTTTTTCCTTTATTGTAACGGCAGTCAAGCGCTTTAGAATCCGGTACCATTCGCATACCGATAATGACCGAACATCTATGCTGGTTAAAATTGAATCAGCCGGGGAACGATTGGCGCCTGACTCCCATCGGGCGGTATCCAGGATTCCGTTAATCATTTGAGGATCAAATAGTGGACGGGTTAATGCTTCATCCAGAGCTTGCTTGGTTACTATTAAATATCCCAAAAGATTACCACTATCTACCGTAGAGATATATTCGGGCTGTGAAGGTTGGAGCGTCTTTGTATCATACCAGTTATAAAAATGACCGTGCCAGCGGGTGAGGGTTTCCAAGGTATCAACGGTATTGGATATCCGGTGTAACATTTCAGTGCTGGTAAGATAACCCATATCACAAGCCAATACGGTTGCACCTAAGTACAAACCAATATTGGTCGGTGAGGTACGATGAGCCGGTCCGTTGGCCGGATAAACCTGAAAGTTGTCGGGAGGCAGCCAATGATCCTCCGGCCCAACGACTGATTCAAAAAAATGCCAGGTACGCCGGGCAATATCCCGAAGGTAAAGGGTGTCTTCCGGTGGCAATGGAAACTGCGGCCCCCGGTTCGGGCGACTGATGAGATAGACCCAGAAGGGAGCGCTTAACCAGAATAAAAAGACGGGGGTGCTGAAAAGCCAGGACTCTGGAGCAAGCAGGCAGGCGATTCCGAATGATCCGGCAACAACCAATTGGCCGCCGCATAATCGCCGCCAAACCCCGGAGAAACTGGACGGGGTTCTCTTGCCCTCATCCGCAGCCGAAACCCATTCCAACAAGTGACGGTGCGAAATACTCATCCGGTAAAGGGTGCGTATAATGGCATCAACCATTGCCAGGGAATGATAGGGTAAAACCAAAAAGTTAAAAATCAACCGCCAGAGACTATCAAGCTGCATTATATTACGTTTTAAATTAAGCAACAGGCTGGGTGCTGCGACACTAACCGTAAGACCGGCCAGGAATAGGAACGGCAGCGTAATTGTCAGCGGATGGCCCGGTATATAGATTATTCCCAGCCAGAATAAGATATAAAGTAACGGACCATTCAAACTGCGGAACAGGTTGTCCATAATTTGCCAACGGGTAACCGCCGATAACGGAACGGGTGTCATTTGGCAGGCTTTATTCCAGGTTTGCGTTTTCAGCCAGGGAAGCAATTGCCAATCTCCCCGGACCCAACGGTGGATTCGTTTCTGATTGCTTAGATAGGAAGTTGGATAATCGTCGAAGAGTTCCACATCCGTCACCAGGCCCGCATGAAGGAAGCCTCCTTCCAATAAATCATGGCTGAGTATGGTATTATCCGGGATACGGTTCCGCAAAATCCGGTCGAAAATTTTTACATCATAAATTCCCTTACCGGTAAAGATTCCATACTGGAAGAGATCCTGGTATGGATCGGATAAGGTTCCGCTATAAATATCGATTCCGGTTTTTCCGCCAAATAAACGGGCGTACGGCGAACGGTTGGTGCTTGCGTTGCTGGTTGAGATCCGGGGTTGCAGCAGTCCATAGCCGCTAACTACTTTGGATTGCCGGGCATCAAGAACCGGCGCATTCAATGGATGAGCAATGGTCCCAATCAAACGTACCGCTGCGTCCCGGGGTAATTGCGTATCGGCGTCCAAAGTAATTACATACTGAATCTCCGGAAAAACCGACCGGTCACCGGCGATAATCTCGTAACTGGTTGTGGAATCGCCTAGCAGCAAAGCATTTAATTCCATTAATTTACCCCGTTTTCGTTCCCAGCCCATCCAAACATCCTCGCCGGGGTTGCAAAATTTACGGCGGTGCATCAGGAAAAAATAGGTTCCGTGGGGATGGGGATACCGGTTGTTTAACGCAGAGACTCCTTCGACCAGTAAACTTACCAGTTTTTCATCGTCCGGCATTTCCGGTTCCGCTGTATCTGCAAAATCAGTAAGCAAGGCGAAATAAATGTGCGGGTCTTCATTGGCAAGATGATAGATCTCTAATTGATGAAGGAGAGAGGTTACGGATTGGACGCTATTAATCAAGGTGGGGACTACAACCAGGGTTGAGTGTTCCCGGGGAACCCCATTGCGAAATTCCAGTTTGGGTAAGCGTTGCGGCTTAACAAAATAATACAATATCTGGTGCAGTTGGCGTGCTGCCCATTGGGTGGCGGGAATAGCGAACAGAATTGTGATCAATGATAATCCTAAAGCGGAAAAAATATGTAGCGCGGCCATCTGGTGCCAAACACCATATAAAAACAGAATAATCAAGCAAAATAAGCTGCTGAAGTAAACCGTATTCGAAGTGACAAACCGCTCCCGGATCTTGGTCCAGGGGTTCTCCTTGCCGGACGATTGAGTTAACAGCCTGATTCCGGGCGCATACAAGTAATGTCCTACATGCCCAAAAATCCTGGTGTTTCCGGAAACAGAGTTGTTTGCAGCGGCTAAAGCCAACACACGTTCCGCAAGTATTGGTTCGGGAATATTCCACCGCCGCGCCAGTTTTTCAATTTGGTGCCGGTAGGCATCCCGGCTGGCGAAGTCCATCTCCGGATAGATACCGGCCGGATCCCGGCGCAAGGCCTGTTCTACCAGGCTTAATTCCTCAAAGGAGTCTTCCCATAACAGGTGATTGATCTGGTGCAAGCTGGAGAGCAAATGTCCTACCGTAATCCGGTATTGGATTTGACGTTGATTATCCTCTGTAATTAGGGTCTCCAATGAAAGATTTTGAACGGCCGACCTGGTTTCCAGCCAGCGCAAATATCGTCCGGAATCATCGGAATTTCGAAATTCCCGGGCCAGTTGGGTTAATACCACAGGATCGGTCAAGTCCAACAGATGCTCAATTTTGATAAGGATTGTATTCATTGTATCCGGAAGGACCCGGAGCAATGGAGCAATTTGTTTGACCCAAAGAGCGGCTTGACGCTTGGGCAGGGTGGCTTGACTAATTGCTTCGAATATCACTCGCAACTGATGGATAATCGCCACCCGGATCATCAAGGGAACAGCCCAGAGTTCCCCCATTGTTAAAGGGTGAATTTCTTGATACGCTTTGATGAAACGCAGCAATTGATCCAACTCAAACTTACCATCCGTATGATTCAAAAAATGAATCAAAACCGCTTGAATGCGATACAGACCGCGGGAAGGGCCGCTTTTTAACACCGGTAGATGCCGGTAAAATTCAGCCGGAAAGTTTTGTTTTACAAATTGCGCCTGTCCCTCAATTAAATAATTGTTTTCAACCAACCATTCACCCGGGATGGGAATATCGGCCCTGGCTTGTTGAAGTGCGCAAAACTTCAAGCAAATGGCGGTTAATATGCGGATATCCCGATTGAGCAGATGTTTTACCGGTAGTTTGATGGAGGTACCGGTTACCCGATGTTCAGCGGCTAGATTATGGGCGATATTTGATAATTCGTCATTCGTGAACCCTGTATTTGCCAATATTATCCACTCCCATGGCTTGCTAGTTTTTTGCAGCATTTCTGGTTATATAATGGCATAACGCCAGATAATTAACTTTATATTATTTTAACATCGTTAAATAATGTTGTCAATTTCTTATTTTTTAATTGATATCTTTTAGCCACGGAGTAATATATCGTCCGGCTGAAGCCAACGGATTACCAACCCAGCTTGCCCCGGATTTCTTGGGTAAGCTGTTCCGCCATTGCTGCATGGGTTTTCAGGGAGGGATGCCGATTGTCGCCGCCGATACCATTTTTTCGAATATCTTGGCGGGGAAATTCCAAATATACAATGTCACGATCCCCGCCGGCGTTGAATTGCTTAACGATATTCCGGATGTATTTTCCCGGCTTCAGATTTAACGGGCCGATGGCACAGAAGATGAAAGCGTTGGGGTAGTTTTGGCGGATTGACCCGACTAAACTCCGGTATGCATCGGAGAAGGCTTTTTTATTAACAGCACCGCTAAAATCATTGGTTCCTAGGTTAATCACCACCACATCCGGCGTCCAGGCTTGAAAATCCCAGCGGTTTTTCCGCCCGGGAAGAGTTCGCCGGTATAATTCGGGCATCACTTCAACCTTATCACCGCCGTAATTCTGGTAGAGACCCTTCCCGGACCAGGCCAAGGTCACCAAATCGGCATTCAGATTTCGGGCGGTGATGGCGCCGTATGCCAGGTAATTGTTTTCTTGTGCCCCTTTAGAACCATCCGCAATCCAGTTGGCTTCGTTGCTGTATCCACAGCTGATTGAATCCCCGATGATCTCAATTTTTCGCTCCGAGGAAGGGAGTGGTTCAAGTATTTTGCATTGTGACGGCAGTTTGAAACCTTGAAATTGAATTTCGCCGTAAAGGGCTTCGGTTCGTTTATAGAGGGTCAGTTGATGGACTCCGGGAACCAGGCCGGATGCCAAAACGTAGGTTCGCCGGGAGTCGATCCGGATAGGCTCTGATTCATTACTATCAATGATTATATTTAGCCAGTTATCCTGCCCGTTGATGGGGTTAAAATCCGCGCTGATTCCGCTTCCTTCAAACCGGACGGTGATTGAGCTTCCCGGCCAGGCGAATATCGGTCCCGCAGGGTCGCTAAAATCAAACCGGCCTAGATATTTTGCCGGTGATATAATTCCGGAGATCAATGTCGCTTCGGTTCTGGCTATGATCCGGCCTTTCTCCATCCGGAGTTTATGGGTTATCGCAGCAGGTGTTTCATCAGGATGATGAGTCACATAAATGAAACTCAGCTCCGGATTTTTGATGCAAAGCTCGTCCAGTAAGTTAATGATCTGCCGCCGGTGGCTGAAATCCAGACCAAGGCAAGGCTCATCCAGGATCAACAAGGCCGGGTTTTTTACCAAAGCCCGGATCAAGAGAACCAAACGCTGCTCGTCGCTTGCCATCATATTTAGCGGCAGGTTTGCCAAAGAGTCAATTCCCAGATAATCGAGCCAGCTTACGGCTATTTTAAGCTGCTTGCGGGAACAAGTCCGGTATAACCCAATGGAATCAAAGAAACCGGAACAAACAACATCGATGCAACTCCATTCTCCCGGATAAAAGAGGGCCAATTCAGGGGAGAGAAAACCAATCCGGTGTTTGATCTCCCACAGATCCAGCCCGGTTTGCACCGGCTTGTCAAAGAGTTTGATATTATTGGCGTAAACTTGCGGATTATCACCAAGAATCAGGCTGAGCAAAGTTGATTTACCGGCGCCGTTATGCCCGGTAACCAGCCAGCGTTCCCCGGGTTTTACCGTCCAGTCAATTCCCTCTAAGACTTTGGTTTGATCATAAGTGACCGTAACATGTTTCATTTCCACCAGGATATTGTAATCGGTATTGACATGGGAATTCAGCAAGGGAAATGAATTTGAGATCTGCCGTTCGGTTGAAGCGGTAAGCTCCAAGGATTTTTGGTGGTTGAATTCTTTCTTCGGTCCCAGATAATTGATCCGGTAATCTGCGACGGATAGAATATCGGTCATTCCATCCGGGATTTCTTCAAACCGGCTGGTAACCAATAATATCTGAATCTGTCCTGCTACGATAATCAAGTTGATGGCTTCCTGCAATGCGATCCGGGAAGCGGCATCCAATCCGGCGAAGGGCTCATCCAGGATCAACAATTTTGGTGATTGCATCATGGCCTGGGCTATTAGTACCTTTCGGGATTCACCATTGGATAAGTGAATGATTTTGCGATCCAGCAAGTACTCAATTCCGAGTAAAGCCATGGCTTTTTCCCTTCGTCCCCGGTATACCGTTTCGTCAGTCCGTAGCGGCGTCACTTCAAAGGGCGAGATCCGTTCAATTCTTTCCCCGGTTAAAAAAGCGGCGACAGTGATGCTGTTGTCACTCTCAAAGCTTTGCCACCGGGCTTGGCAATATCCGCTCCACCGGCGCATCAGATTTTGGTGCTGTTTCGGGGAGATCAAAACAATTTCACCGCGGTGAAAATAGGGGTTTCCCACAGGATTATGAGTGTCGTCCTTTTCGAAATAATAAAGAATCCTTCCTTGGACAAGGGGAACTTTGGCGGCGATGGTTGCAGCCAGAACAGACTTGCCGGACCGGTTCGGCCCGATGATGGCCCAGTGCCGGCCGGTTTCAATCCGCCAATGAGTATGTTCAAATAATTTCCTGCCGTTATCGGCGATGGCGATATCATCGCAATCAATCAATAAATTTTTAGCGGCTATAATGGTGACTGGTTTCGTCATGACCGAAATTACCCCCAAAAGCGATAAACCTCTGATTGAACCGCTAGTAGGGCACAACCAGAAGTGAAAAAAGCCTTTTTGACAGGATTAACTGGATTAAGGGGATTTTATTACATCCATATGACGTCTTAGCAAAATACTATCATTTTAACTTTATATCATCCTGTAAATCCCGTAAATCCTGTCTAAATTGATTTTTTGATTTTATTTTCGTAATTAAAGCAACTGGCAGGCGTCCTCCAGAGCTTGCTCATTAATGACCCGCAACTTCTTGTTTCCAATAATATCAATGATTCCCGCTTCCTTCAAAGCGCTCAATTTCCGGGAAACCGTCTCCCGGGTAACCCCAATGTAGCTGGCCATCTCCTCCCGGCTTAACGGCAGATCAATGATGATTTCGCCGTCAGGCTGGCGTTTACCGTATTTTTTCAAAAACTCAAGCAGCATCAAACAGATCCGGTTGTCGGTATCCCGGGGACTGATACTGCTTAATAAATTTTCCATCTTATCAAGCCGTTCACATAATTCCTCCATGATTTTGATACTAATCGACGGGTGCTGCAAGAGCAATTTCCGGCAATCCTGCCGGTTAATCATGCAAACCAGAGTGTCCTCCATGGTTTCGGCGTGATACTCGGCCAGTTTCTGTTTTAATAATAGATTCCGTTCCCCAAAAAAATCACCTTCCGCCAGGATATATAAAATCTGCTCCTTACCGTCGGCCGAATTGCGGAAAATTTTTACTTTCCCCTTATTTATCAGAAACAGGTTATCCAGCGGTTCTCCTTCGCGGCAAATCGGACTGCCCTTAGCGTACTTTTTTTGAATAATCAAGGAGACTATTTTTTGAAGTTCTTCATCATTTAATGATGCGAAGATCGGCACCTTGCGGGCGCAAGGCTGACTGGTATGGTAACTGCAATAACACATTTGATTGGACATTTTTGCAACTCCGTTTATTATTGAGGCTATCTAAAAAGCAATTTGAATCGTCATGATATATAATACTCCTATTTTATCATAAAATTATTCCTTTCGCGAAAGTGTGATTCAAATCACAGTGTTCTAGCGCCATTTATTTTACAATATGATTGTTCACAAATTCACAAATGCCGTAAAGGAGTGTCTGTGTAATGCCGAATTGTTATGGAGATTGCACTACTTGTACGTCTTCTCATGCATCGATTCAAGAAATGTACCTACAAACCAAAGAATTAGGAATCGAGACTACGTTTGACCGGTACCGGAATCAATTGCCTCAGTGTGGTTTCGGCACGGAAGGAGTATGCTGCCAGTTATGTTCCCACGGGCCTTGCCGGATAACACCCAAAGCGCCAAGGGCCATTTGCGGGGCCACCGCCGATACCATCGCGGCCCGTAACTTGCTTCGCCTGGAGGCTCACGGGTTATCCGCATACTGCCATCAGCTTGAAGAAGCGATTCATACGCTGAAGGCAACTGCTCAAGGGAAAACTCCATATGCCATCCGGGAAGAGGGTAAACTGCGTGAGATCGCCGGTTTGGTCGGATTGGATGATTCCAAAGAAAAAAATGCATTGGCTCTTGATTTGGCCGAAGTGTTAACCCACGAACTGCGGAAGGGAACGGAGGAACCGCTGGCTTTGGTGGAGTTGCTGGCGCCCAAGGCGAGACTCCAGAAATGGAGCGGGCTGGGTATTATTCCTGGAGGTCCTTTGTCGGAACTCCGGGACGCATTAACCATGGCCATGTCCAATATCAATACCGATCCGGTGAGCCTCCTTTTGACCGCCATGCGTCTTTCCATCGCCACCGGCTATATGGGACTGGTGGCCACCATTACCCTTCAGGATATTATACTGGGAAATCCTCAAATTGGGAAGACCCGCGCTGATCTGGGAGTTCTTGATCTGGAAACGGTGAATATTGTGGCTCACGGGCATGTTCCTTACGTGGCCGTTGCGGTTCTTCAAGAAATTGCCGGCAACGAAACACTGCTTGAGAAGGCAAGAAAAGCCGGAGCCAGTGGGATTAAGCTTTACGGTTCCATGGATACCGGCCAGGAGTTGCTCCAGCGATTGGGCACCGCGGGTCAAGGGTTCGGAGGCCAGTTGGGAAACTGGTTAACTCAAGAATTGATGGTAGCAACGGGAGCGGTTGATCTGGTAATGATGGATCTTAATTGTTCCATCCCCGGAATGAAACTGGCCGCCGATAAGTTTCATACCAGACTGGTTTCCGTTTCTCATGTGCTCCGGATGGAGGGGGTCACCGATAATCTGGATTATAAACCGGAAAAAGTGAAAGAACAGGCGGTCCAATTGATTGAGATGGCGATTGAAGCTTATCAAAACCGGGGGAAGGTTAATCCGGTTCATATTCCGCCCCATCAATCGGAGGTGATTGCCGGGGTGGGAGTCGAGTCGCTCCTGAACATCCTGGGCGGGAGCCTCAACCCCTTACTGGAAGTAATCAAGTCGGGCCAGATCAAAGGTATTGCCGCCGTGGTGGGCTGTACCAATAACCGTAACGGACATGATTCGGCTTCATTAACTTTGATAAAGGAATTATTGAAACGCGATATCCTGGTCATCACAGCTGGTTGTGTTTCCAGCGGCGCGCAAATCGAGGGGCTGCAAACTCTTGAAGCGAACAGTCTCGCCGGAGATAAACTGCAGTCAATTTGCACGGCCCTCGGAATCCCGCCAGTGTTGAATTTCGGTTCCTGTATCGATATCGGCCGGATTGGAATCGCGGTGACTGCTATCGCCAACACACTGGGAGTCGATACCAGCGACCTGCCGGTTGCCGCATCAGCTCCCGAATATCTGGAACAAAAAGCCGTGGCGGATGGCATATTTGCGGTTGCCTTTGGTTTATTGACCCATCTCGGTCCTGTTCCTCCGGTAGCCGGTGCGCCCCTGGTCACCAAGATTCTGACCTGTGACGCGGAAGATTTGACCGGCGGCAAAGTCTCCGTGGAACAGGATATGGTTAAAGCCGCTGACATTATCGAAGCGCACATTCAAGCGAAGCGGGAGAAGCTGGGAATATAAAATTTGGTAAGTATTAAAGACGGTAGAACCGGGATAGTATTTTGATTCTGGTTCTATTTGCTCTAACAAATATTTGGGGGGCAAAAAGGATGAAACGTATTTTTGTGATCAAAGAAAAATGTACCGCTTGCCTTAATTGTGTGGTTGCCTGCCAAAAATCCCACGCCGGTTCTGATTTTTATGCACCGATTCGCGATATTGAACCGGGCCGGATCTACATTCAGGCAGTTGGCGCCAGCCCGGTTCCTTTGGTCTGCATGCATTGTGAAGAGCCGGCCTGTGTGAAGGCGTGTATAACGGGAGCTATGCGCAAGGATCCTGACAGCGGAATCGTCTCCAACGAATTTACACCCGGTAAATGCGTCGGTTGTTGGATGTGCGTGATGGCCTGTCCTTATGGTGTTATTTCACCCAAAGCGGAACATGGGAAAAAGATGGCGATAAAGTGCGATCTCTGTATGAAACGGAACGGTCCGGCCTGTATCGAGTCCTGTCCCACCGGAGCAATCGTATATATGGAAGAAGCGGAGTTTGCCGATTATAAACAGTGTTTGGCGGCAGTGAATTCTATCTAAAATAGGGGGAGCGAAAAATGAACCATGTAATTATCGGCAATGGCGCCGCCGGAATCGCGGCGGCTGAAACCATACGGAAACTCGATAATTCGGGCGAAATTACTATAATTACGGCGGAGCGTTATCCAGCCTACTCTAAATGCCTGCTCTCCGACTACCTGGCCGGAGGGTATTCCGATGACTTACTCTATTTTAGGGATAAAGACTTCTATTCCCGTAATAAGATTCAAATTCGATTCAAGCATACAGTTAAAGATATCGATTTTAGCCGCAAAATTGTTATCGCCACGGATTTGAACCATCCGGGAAATCAGGAAACAGAAATAAGCTATGAACGGCTGTTGATTGCTACCGGAAGTAAACCGGTAGTACCGCCAATCAAAGGATACCGCCAAGTGAACCCGTATTATTTAAATACGCTTGATGATGCCAAGCGCATTATGAAAGCAGCTGCACAGGCCCGGGATGTCTTAATAATCGGCGCCGGATTTGTGGGGCTGGAGGTGGCGTTCAATCTCCGCAAACGCGGTTTGAAAGTGACTCTAGTCGATAAAGCTGCCCGGATTCTTCCGGCGCAGCTGGATGAAACTGCTGCATCGATTATAACCAAAGCCCTTGAAGCTGAAGGAATCCGGGTTTGTTTGGGTTCCGGCGTGACCGAAGCCGTGCCGAACCGGAGACTTCCATGGCGAAGCGATACGAAGGGCGTTATACTCGAAAACGGAGATTTTATCAGTGCCGATTTATTGGTCATTGCTGTTGGTTCCGTCCCGAATTTGGATTTTATAACTCCAGGAACATTGCGAGTAAATTGCGGCATTGTTGTAAACCAGCAGCTGATGACTTCAGTAGCTGATGTCTATGCAGCCGGAGATGTCATTGAATTTATCGATGCAGTAACCGGGGAGACCGGTCCGGCTCCGATCTGGCCAAATGCGGTATTGGAAGGAGAATATGCCGCTTATAATATGGCTGGGATCCGGCGCGAACTGGATTATCTGATAGCCATGCAAAATGCGGCCGAATTTCGGGAGATTCCATTAATATCCATGGGCTTGGTGAATGCCTCCGGTCCTGATGTTGAAACATTCATAGAATACCGTCCCGCCGGAGGGATTTACCGGAAAATCATCATAAAAGACAACCGGATCATTGGGATGATTTTTTTAGGTGATGTCTGCCAGTCCGGAGTCATTGGAGAGTTGATGAGGAAACGGATTCCGGTTACTGCTATCAAAGATAAGTTGTTAAATCTCAACTTTGGATATAGTCAGATTGCAAATGATTTCTAAATTATACATTGTTGCAGATAAAATGAATATGTGATTATCCTGCGCTGAATATGATGGGGTTTGCCATCAAGCTAAAATCTCCGGAAGATTTTATTGAGTTTAAACGGCACTTTAAGACTTTTTCACTACTCGAAAGAGAAAAACTGGCGGCGTTTGCCAACCAGTGGTTGAAATAACAAGGTATCGCAATATTAAATATATATAAGCTCTACTTTGCAGGAATATTATTGTTTTTTGATGGCCACCCGCCACAGAATCCTAGATTTAAATATAAAATTCAGTCCAATTTAGGGCGAAATTTTAATAGCCCCGGTCGGGCATTGCGATTCGGCTTCTTTGGCGGATTTTTCAAGTTCCGGGGATATCTCAGTATCTATCGCTTCCGCCTTGTCATCATTATCCATGAAAAATACTCCCGGACATACCGAAACACAATATTGACAGCTAATGCATAGTTCTTTGTCGACACAGGCTTTCATTTTCATCAACCTCCTTTGTCTTAACCGGAAGATTACAGCCACTCTTCTGAAAGAATCCCGCCTTCTAATCCTACTACTATAAGCTTCATGGGAATTTCCCGTTTGGCTTTCCTGGCAGCTTGTTTTGCCAGGGCTAACAGTCCGCCACAACATGGAACCTGCATAATCATTATGGTCAGCGAGTTTATTTCAGCATCATCAATCAAAGCCGCCATTTTTTCCAAATATGCATCCTGTCCGTCATCCAGCTTGGGGCAGGCAATGGCTAAAGCATTACCCGCCAAGTAATCCTTATGAAAGTCGGCCAGGGCATAAGCAACGCAATCTGCTGAAAGTAATACATCCGCTTGTTTGAAATACGGCGCCGGCGGCGAGACCAGGTGGAGTTGAACCGGCCATTGGGAAAGCCGGGATTGTCTTCTGCCTCCTTCCTCAGTCACTTGCTCTGTCCGGTGGAATTGCCTCGTTTTTGACCCGGGGCATCCGCAAAATTCGCTCATTTCAAATCCTCCCATCAGTAAATTTAAATTCAAGAGTTTGTATAAACTTCTGAAAGCGTTCGGTAATGTCGGTACCGTATTTTTGATCTGCTTCATTGAAATGTGACAATAATTCACCTACTTGTATTTAAATGTTGATTCATTCCAAAGCACCTCGATGATTAAAATCTTTCTGATGGTTTTATTATAAATGAAGCTTCCCGCGGTTGCTGTGATTCAAATCACAGTAGCCGTAACAGATTATTGCACCATTGATGATCATTGACATTAATAAATATGGCATTAAGTAAGAAACGCCAGGGTGTGGTTATAGCCTGGAAGCAATGAATATTCCGACAGTTTGCGGCAAAAATAACAAAGAACGGGAGGTATTTTATGAAAGACAAGGTTGTTATCGGTATAGTGACCGGATTACTGGCGGATGCCATTAAATTAAGCTTTAATTATCTTGCTTTCCGGTTGAACTTTGCCACAGTTGTATTTTGGCAGATTGCAGCTTCCCGGTTTTTGGAGAAAAATGATTTATATCAACCATTGGCTTATATAGTCGGTGGAATTACTGATTTAACCGTAACTTCAATTGCCGGTATCCTGTTTATTTATTTTTTGCATTTCACCGGCCGGGATTATATCTGGCTGAAAGGAACCGGTTTTGGACTGACCATCTGGGTCGCCTTATTAGGAACTTTGCTGGTTCAGTCCCGTGTAAAATTGGATTTAGCCACTTCCGATATTATTGTCACTGCCATTGCACACCTTATTTACGGACTGTCATTAGCATTGTTCGCTAAAAGGTTTTACCGGCTTCCCACTCATCCGGTATAGCTGATGGGGACCAGACTAGTGTTCAAATCAACATTTGTCTCTGACTCAACCGCTATGTTATAATTTATCCATCCTTAATCAAAGGAGTGGGGTAAATGGCTGGTATTCAAGAAGAGGTTGCTGTCAAGATGATCCGTTATTTTGGGAACGATAACCGGAGAATCAATCATGCTTTGAAAGTCAATTGTTTCGCTAAAATCATTGCCGGACTCGAAGAAATGGCGGAGGATCAGCTTGCAGTTCTTGAGATTGCTTCGTTATTGCATGACATAGGCATAAAAGAAGCGGAGAAACAGTATCAATCCACTGCCGGACATTATCAGGAAATCCTGGGGCCGGATGTTGCACGGGATTTATTACGGGGGATGGATATTCCGGGATCAATGCTGAACCGGATTTGTTATTTAATCGGGCATCATCACACATATGGCGAAATTGACAGTTTGGATTTCCAAGTCTTGGTGGAGGCTGATTTTTTGGTGAACATCTTTGAAGATCAAATGAATCACGGCCAAATCGCCGTGATTCAGGAGAAGTATTTTAAAACCAAGACCGGCATTGAACTATTGACGAGTATGTTTATCATGAATCCGGCAAGTTAACGTCCCGAGGGACGTTACGGATTCTGAAAAAATTCGATCCGGCCAATTTTTCTGCGACATAGTGAAAATTGGCCGGATCGAGTTTACACTTCCGACATAGTCTCCGACAACAACCTTTTTTCTCCCGACAGCTCCCGGATGGGTTGGATATCCTGGGTAACCTCCATGGTGCCCAAATATTCGCCCTGTTCGTTCCGGACGGCGAAATAACGGATATAAACATACCGCGGCCCCATTTTGATCCAAAAATCCTCATGATCTTTCCGCCCGGCTTGAAAGTCCTCCAAAATCTTCTCCACGATATGAACGCTGGCCGGGGGATGGCAATTCCGTACATTTCTGCCGATAACCGTTTTGGTCCTGGGAAAGATCCGTTCCTTGCCCTGGGAAAAATATTTGACGATACCGTCTTTATCAACGAAGGTTAGATCCACCGGAAGCGTATTCAGCATTTGGCCAATCTCTTCCGGGGTGAGAACGCCGCTCTCAAACCGGAGATAACCGTCGGAAGGTTTTTGACCCTCGGTTTGCACCTTTTGCTCCACATTTTCATTGACCGGTTTCCATAATTCTTGGGGCTGAGTAAGGCAGTAACCGATTTCTCCGCTCTCTGCCGCGATTTTGGCCCACTCATCCTCGGAAAAAGTCTCAAGAATCATTGGAAAAAGGATATTCTCCTCTTTAAAAATCATTTCCGTCACCTTATTGACGGCTGCGGTAATCTTTTGTTCCACCTGCTCCTTTGAACCGTCATAGCTGGTAATGAGGTTTCCGGCCGCTTTAACGGCGGCTCGGATTTCGTCGTCAACACCCCACATTACCTTGGGGGGAGCCGTAATGCCGTATTTCTCCATAAACGGGAAGACCAGGTTTTCTTTGCGGGAATAGTGTTTGTTGATTTGCCGCAATAAGCCGATATCTTCCAGTAGGATATTTTGGTTTTCTTTACTGTCATTCTTTTGAAAAGCTTCCAAATGAGGCTTGATTCTCTCCTGAATCAGCTTTTCAAGTTCCCGGTTCTCCAGTTTAAAGGTATGTACCGGATGTCCGGGTGTTTCTTCCGGTTTTTGGGGCCGGTGAATCTCCGCGACGGAGCCTTTAAATACGGCGGCATGCACGTCGCACAATTTTTGAATCTCGGCCACCGGCATCCCTTCCGCAATTAGGGCTTGTTCTGCTTCGGATATTTCCAGGGCCGAAACTCCCTGAAAGGTCTCTTCGAATTTGGCCTTCACTTCGGCGACGCTTTTCCCGCGGTGAAGTTCACCGATGAGTTCTTTTAAAACCTTGCGACGGTATTCCCGGTTGTCAATTAATTCACTCATTGCAAATTCCTCCTTTGTTTGGCCTAGGATGCTGTGCGAGTAACATTTTTTTATGGCATTGAACCACGCTATTTTGGATTAGGCAATGTTACTAGATACGAAATATGCTTCGAAAGCCTATTACCCGCACAGACTTCCGGTTACAGTGGTTATAGACTGAATACAACCACCAAGAACATCTTAAAACGTTCCACCGCCAAGAGAGCGTGGGGAATCCCGGCGGGCATGACGATGGTTTCACCCTTTTTCAATTGAAATTTTTCCGTGCCGATGGTAATCTGAGCCTCGCCATCCACTAGGTATACCAAGGCGTCTCCCGTTGATGAATGGGAGCTAATCTCTTCCCCTTTGTCAAAGGCGAATACGGTGAGGCTCAATGATTTTCCCTGGGCCAGGGTACGGCTCACCACTTGTCCGGTTTGGTATTCCACCAGTGTTTCCAAGGACAAAGCTTTTTGAAAATCAATATTTTTGATAAAATGTTGGTCCATTTTCAACCCTCCCGTTCTCTGATTTCAAAGCCGCTGGCGACAAAAACCTCTTTAATTTTATCCAAGTCAATCCCTTTCATTGCAGCTCCTTTGGGAATCGTCATGAAACGGCCCGCCGTATTTAGCATGCCCGGATTGGTTATCTCAGTAAACCCCAGATTTTTCATAATTGTAATGGCTTCCGGGTTTTGTTTGCATATTTCAAATACCGTTTGGGAAAGGTCGATTACTTTTGCCATAAAAATCCCTCCTGCCGGATGTTTTATTTAATTAGAATATACCATTTTGAAAGCAAGAAAACTGTGATTTGAAACACAGTTTGAAAAATCGGGAGAAAAAATTATGAATGAATTTCATTATGGCAAATTTGGCTGTATATGATGTCAGGAGAAATTTTCTATTGATATATGGTTATTTACATATTATGATGAATACAGACAGAATGTAGGGTTTGAAATCGATGGTGATGTATTTTATTTTAAGCCGATTTTTACAGGAAACAGATAAACAGGAAGGAGTGCTTCAAATGCTGGAACAATTAAACGAAGCCATGGTCAAAGCGATGTTTGAAACCATACCTGTGGAAATCACAGTTATTGACGCCAATGATGAAGTAGTCGGTTGGAACAAACACGGAGACCGCTTATTTGTCCGGCCGCTGACCAGTATGGGATTGAATTTCCGAAACTGTCATCCTCCGCAGAGCTTGGCCAAGGTTGAAGCCATTGTTAACGAAATGAAAGCCGGAACACGGGATAAAGCCAGGTTTTGGATTGATCTGCCGCTGCCGCCGGGTTCCCAAGGAAAATCCCATAAAATTCTGATTGAATTTTTTGCGCTCCGTGATGAACAGGGCCATTACTTGGGTTGTATGGAATGCACCCAGGATGTTGAAGAGATTAGAAGCCTGGAGGGGGAGCAACGGCTGTTGGATAGATAAAAAGCCCCGGTTTATTAATAAACCGGGGCTTGGTCTACTTCGAGTGATTATATTTTGGTAACGTTCGCGGCTTGTGTTCCGCGGTCGCCTTTCACGATATCGAATTCAACCAATTGACCTTCATTCAAGGCCTTGTAACCATCCATCTGGATAGCCGAGAAGTGTACGAATACATCTTCGCCCCCTTCTCTTTCAATAAACCCGTACCCTTTTTCCGCATTGAACCATTTGATTTTTCCTTGCATAAATCGAATCCTCCTAAAAATTCTGTGGAAATGCTCTTGCAATACCACGCGAATTTTATTATAGCACAGGAATTCAAGTGTGTCAAATTATAGTATAAAATAGACAAATTTCCTAGAATACTTTGAGCCTCGATTCGACAAGTCTTGAATATAATTGGTTTATTAAGTTACTTGCGGAATTGAAGTTGATATTATTCCGTTTTAACGGGAGTCTTTTAAATGGACAGCCATTCGGTTTGAAGCTTCATAAATGGTTTGCAGTTTATATTCCCGGTTGCTGCGGGTAACTCCGATAAAGTCGAATTTAATGCCCTTCAGATGGTCCACGAACCTTTCCAGATTGGCGAGACAAGAGATACAACCGTTTCCCGAACCTCCGGCGGCCGCGACGCAAATCACCGGTTTTCCGGAAATACTGAAGTCCTTTTTTTTGAAAGCTTCGCATCTTCTGAGCCTATCAATAAAAGCCTTCACCGCTTCGCTCATATCCCACCAATATACCGGGGTTACCAGAATAAAAGCATCGTAAGACTGTAATGATTCATGTAGTTTTTGGAAATCATCTTCGACTTGGCAAACGTGGCGCTCCCGGCACGACCCCCAGCCTTCGCTACAGGCATGACAAATTCCGATTTTGAGGTCGTTCAATTTTACGATGGTTGCTTCAGCTTCTGCGCTTGCAGCGCCCAAACGGGCCTGTTCCCCGCAAGCCGCCGTTAACCCATTATTGTTCGGACTACCGGTAATAATCATTACTTTCATATTTATCGTCTCCTATAATTCATCTTATGCGATTCCTTCCCGGAATTGAATTTTGCAAAGTTTGGCGTATAAACCGTCTTTGGCCAATAAATCCTCATGTTTGCCGCATTCGGCGATACCGCGGTCATTTAAGACTAAGATTTGGTTGGCTTCCCGGATGGTTGAGAGGCGGTGGGCAATAATAACGGTGGTGCGATTACGGATTAAATCTTTTAGGGCGGATTGAATTTGGGCCTCTGTTTCCGAGTCTACCGCTGATGTGGCTTCATCCAGGATTAATATCGGGGTTTGCCGCAGCAAAGCTCTGGCAATGGCTAGACGTTGTTTTTGCCCGCCGGAAAGTTTGACGCCCCGCTCGCCGATCCGGGTTTGATAGCCATCCGGAAATTGCAGGATAAAATCGTGAGCCCGGGCGTGCTGGGCGGCCTCTATGATTTGGGATTGGCTGGTACCGGGGGCTCCATATTGAATGTTTTCGGCGATAGTACCGTTAAATAAAAAAACGTCCTGTAACACCAGACTGATCTGGCTGCGCAAGGATTCCAGCCGGATATCCCGCAAATCCTGGCCGTCAATGAAGATTCGGCCTGCCACCGGATCGTAAAAACGGGGAATCAAGCTGGCGATGGTGGTTTTCCCCACTCCGGTGGGCCCTACCAATGCCAATGTTTCACCCGGACGAATCTGAAAACTGATATGCTCCAGAATCATTTCCCCCGGATTATAGTAAAAAGATACATCTTCAAAACGGATTTCACCGGATACCTTGGCCAATGAACGCGCTTTGGGACGGTCCTGAATGTCCGGCTCGGTGTCCAGGACCTCAAAAACCCGTTCCGCCCCCGCAAAGGATGTTTGAATCGCTTCTATAATATTCCCGGTTTGCGTAATCGGCCCGTAAAACATGCTCAAGTAAAGCAAAAAAGCGACAATCTCCTCGGGCGTCAAAATCTGATCAATGACGACCATCCGGGCGCCGTACCAAATGACCGCCAGCGAACCGGCGGAACCTAGTAATTCGATGACCGGATGGTAAAAGGCCGTCTTTTTTAATGCAAACAGGACGCCGGTGGTATAATCCCAGGCGGAATGGTGGACTCTGCGGCTTTCCCGTTCCTCTTGGGTAAAGATTTGGACTTCTTTTATCCCGGAAAGATTCTCTTGTACCACCGCATTCAAATCGCCCAATTTAGCCTGGGCTTTGCGCAAAGCGGGCCGGATTACGGTATTGAACCGGATAACCATATAGATTAAAAAGGGAATCGGTAGTAAAGCAAACAAAGCCAGTTTTGCATTTTGGGTGAACAGCATTACCGTTACCCCCGCAAACAATAATATATTGGCCAGAGCATCGGGAATCGCGTGGGCAGCCAGATTTTCCAGATTGGCATTATCGTTCACGGTCCGGGACAGAAGCTGGCCGGTTTGTTTATCATGGAAGAAACGTAAGGAGAGCTTTTGAAGATGATTATAGGTAACGGTTCGCATATGGGCTACCAGCTGCCAGCCACCTACATGGCTGTAGTAACGGGCGGCGAACTGGGCGCAGGTTCGAAGCAAATAAGCGCCGAGCAATATCAGGCTCCATTTACTGACGGTCTCAATAATCCGCGTCTGGGAATCGCCGGTGCGAAGTATTGTCAAGATGTATTTGATCACCAGCGGCGTCCATAAGTTAACCGCAGTAATTATCAATAAAGCAACGGCCGCGGTCGTAAAATAAGGCCAGTATCTTTTGGCTTCACACCATAAACGGCGCAGAGTTGTCATGAGAGGTCGTCCTTTCGGAGTGATACAACAATTAACTGGATATATTTTCGGGATAAATGGGGGAAAAACCTTTTATCCGATCATTCATGAGTAAAAAAAGGCGGGCTTGGTGAATTCATTATATTATAAATTGGCTATAATGATTAAACACTAAATGTCGAAAAGTATAGTAATCAAATATTCCGTATCTCCTTTTTTACAACCAAATGGAGATACAGGATTAGCTTTCTTTAGGGGTGGATTTTTACAACGTATAACGGATTGGATTGCCACATATAGATTATATGATAAAAGCAAAGGAATGATATCCAATGACAAATCAATTGAACTTATCCGCCGTATCGGAAACGCTTTTGGTGCCTTTATACTGCCGTGCCATGGAAACTGAATCCAACCAACCGATGATTATTGACGAAAAAGCGGTTGAAATTACCAGGTTTCTTGATCGGGAGTTGGTTGGCTCGGACAGCAGGTTGCACAAGGCCCTGTTAAGGCGTAAACTCCCCGGTAAATTGCCTGCCACGATGGCATTGCGAACCCGTAAATTCGATGGATATGTGCTGGATTTTTTCAAGAGTCATGAAAAACCGGTGATTGTTACTTTAGGCTGCGGGCTGGATACCCGGTTTGAACGGATTGATAACGGGACGGCGCTTTGGTATGAGCTGGATTTCCCGGAGGTGATTGAGTTGCGCCGCAGATTCTTTCAGGAAACCCAAAAACGCCGTTTTATCCCGGCCTCGGTTCTGGATTTTCATTGGATTGAAAGCCTTTCCGGGGTAAAGGACCGTCCCTGTTTATTCATTGCCGAAGGTTTACTGATGTATCTCCGCGAAAAAGATGTCCAAGAGTTGTTGATGCAACTTTTAAAAGATTTTCCAGGCAGTGAGCTGGCCTGTGAAGTCTCCAATGCCTACTGGGTAAGAAAAATGCAGCATCCATATTATCAACGCAAATTTCAAAGACAACTTTGTTTCAGCAAAGACGCCATTTTTACCTTTGGAGTGAAAGATGCCCATGAATTTGAAAAATGGGACAACCGGATGAAATTTCTTGATGAGTGGACTTATTTTGATGTAAACGAACCCAAACTGGGATGGTTTAATCTGTTCGGTAAAATTGAAATTCTTAAGAAAGTCCAATGGATCCTTCACTATCAATTGGGTGATCAATCAGTCCCCTGAATTTATCTTCATTCCATTAAGCGGATTCATTTGGCCGCTTTATGCCCCAGATACGCTTTTTTTACTTCCTCATTGGACAGCAAATCATTACCGGTCCCATGAAGCGTGATCCTGCCGGTTTCCAATACATAGGCTATATCGGCGATATGCAGGGCGGCATTGGCATTTTGTTCAATGAGCAAAATCGTGACGCCTTGTTTGTGAATCTCCTGGATGATCCGGAAAATCTCTTTGACAATAAGCGGCGCCAAGCCCAGTGAGGGTTCATCCATCATTAACAGTTTGGGACGGGATAATAGCGCTCTTCCGACAGCCAGCATTTGCTGCTCACCACCGGATAATGTCCCTGCCAGTTGCCAGGAACGCTCCTTCAAAATGGGAAATAAGCTGTAAATCCATTCGAAATCGGTTTTTATCCCTTTTTCATCACTGCGGCAAAAGGCGCCCAGCTTTAGATTTTCCAAAACCGTAAGATTGGAGAAGACCCGCCGTCCTTCAGGAACCAATGTAATACCGGCTTTGGCCATGTTTTGGGTTTTTTCCTTTAATAAATCCTTGTTCCGGTAAGTAATGGAACCTTTGACCGGTTTAATAAGCCCCATGATGGTACGCAGCGTGGTACTCTTTCCGGCGCCGTTGGCTCCCACCAAGGTTACGATTTTACCTTCCTGAACCTCGAAACTGATTCCCTTTAAAGCTTCAATGCCGCCGTACGCAACTACCAGGTCCTCAATTTTAAGCATTAATTATCAACTCCAAGATACGCCTCAATAACTTTTTGATTATTTTGGATTTGGGACGGTGTGCCGCAGGCGATGGTTATCCCGTAGTCCAGGACATAGATCCGTTCCGAGATGTCCATCACCAGATCCATGTGGTGTTCAATCATCAATATGGTTAAATCGAATTCAGCTTTGATTTGATAAATAAAGCTGGTCAAATCGTTGGCTTCCCGGGGATTCATCCCGGCCGCGGGTTCATCCAGCAATAAAATTTTAGGGTTGGTCGCCAGCGCCCTGGCAATTTCCAATTTCCGCTGCATGCCGTAAGGGAGGGCACCGGCTTTATCATTACATGACCCTATGAGGTCGACCCGTTCAAGTAAGGCCAATGATTTTTCACGGAATGCTTTTTCTTCTTTCCGGTAACCGGGTAATTTCATGGTGGCCTGGATGAAACCGGACTCCAGATGCAGGTGGTTGGCAATCAATACATTATCCAACACGCTTAATCCTTTAAATAGCCTGATATTTTGAAAGGTTCTGGCGATGCCGCTTTTGGTAATCAAGTCCGGCCTTACACCGGTAATATCTTGATTCATAAAATAGATTTTACCTTCGCTGGGCTTATATACCCCGGTAATCATATTAAAAACCGTTGTTTTTCCAGCCCCGTTGGGTCCGATTAAAGCGACAATCTCCCCTTTATGCAAAGCCAAATTGAAATCCCGAACCGCGGTAAGTCCTCCAAAACGCATCGTAATTTTAGCGGCCGTAAGTAAAGCTTCTTGTTCAGGCATTGTTATTTGATCCGATATCGAATGAAGGTTAGAAGGGTTCATTTTCCGTTACCCCCCTTGCGAAGTGGTATCCGCCGCAATTTTAGCCAGGGTTTTAGCCAGAAATTTTTATCCAGCACTCTATCCCAACTAAATTCATTGGTTCCCATGAGGCCATTCCGGTAGAACAATACCACCACCATCAATAAGGCTGAAAAAACAACGGCCCGCAAGCCCACTTTGCCTTGAAAAACGATAAATCCCAAGTTAATGGACTCATCCAGAAAACGCAAGACTTCATTGGCAATGGTAATAATGAAAGCGGAGATAATGGTTCCCGTAAAACTGCCCATTCCACCCAGAACAATAATCAATAAAATATTAAAAGTAAAAATGAAATTGAACATCTTGGGATCAATTGTACCGAGCAAATTGGCCAGCAAGCCGCCTCCAATCCCCGCAAAAAAAGCGCCGGTGATGAAGGACAGGATCTTGTGTTTAAAGAGGTCAATTCCCATACTCTCAGCGGCAATTTCATCCTCGCGAATGGCCTTCATTGCCTTCCCAAAACTGCTATTTACTATTGAAGCCAGCACCAGCAGAGTAAAAGCTGCGGTGCCGAAGCTCCACCACAAGTTGGTGATTGCCGGGATTCCTTTTAATCCCAGCGCGCCGTTGGTAATATTTTGAGTATTGGTGAATATAACCCTGATGATTTCCCCGAATCCCAGGGTGGCAATGGCCAAGTAATCGCCTTTTAAGCGTAGAGCCGGTGCTCCAATCAAATAACCGGTCAATGCGGCCAAAACGCCTCCCAGAAATAATGCTGCCGGGAAAGGTAAAACCATGGCATTCAAAGGTTTTATTAAGGGTTCCATATAAAATATCTGCTGTTTGACATCAACCGGCATGGTCAATAAAGCTGTAGTATAAGCGCCAACTGCCATGAAACCGGCATGTCCCAACGAAAAAAGCCCGGTAAATCCGTTAACCAGATTCATACTTAAGCCTAAGATAGTATAAATAGCACAAACGTTGAGGATGCGGACAACGTAGATATCAAAGTGCCGGTCCGCATAAAATACAAATAATGATAGAGCCAGGATTGAAATCGCAGTAAGTATTTTATTTCTGGTATTCACCGTAATCACACCTTCTCCGCGATTTTTTCGCCCATAATTCCAGTCGGTTTGTATAACAGGATTACAATCAATAGAATAAACGCGAAGGCATCCCGGTAACCGGTTAAGTCCGGCAAAAAGGCGACGATCATGATTTCACCGATGCCTAAAATAAAACCGCCGATAACCGCGCCGTAAATGTTCCCGATGCCGCCAATCACCGCGGCGATAAAGCATTTTAACCCGGGTATGATCCCCATCAGCGGGGCGATTTGAGGAAATTTCATACCCCACATCAGTCCCCCTACCGCTGCCAGTGCGGAACCGATTCCAAAGGTCAGGGAGATGATGAGGTTGACATTTATTCCCATGACTTTAGCGGTTTCATGGTCCCTGGATACGGCCCGCATGGCCATCCCGGTTTTAGTCCGGTAAATAAGATAAAAGAGGCTGAATAAAAATACTATGGTAATTACCGGAATATAAAAGGTGAGCTTTTGAATGGAAACCGTTCCGATTTTAACCATGGAAGTGAAGATCTCCGGAGTGGGAAACGGCTTGGGAACTCCTCCGAACAGAACCGTTGCTAAGTTTTCCAGTAAAAACGATACGCCGATTGCCGAGATTAAGATTGAAATTTTGGGTGCATCGCGTAACGGACGATAAGCCGAAGCCTCAACCAGTATTCCCAACAAGGCTGTCAATATCAAAACCAATGGAAAGGATATATACCAAGGGATTGCGAATATAATGACTCCGAAAAAAGCAAAATATGTGGCCATCATAAAAATATCGCCATGGGCAAAGTTAATTAACCGTAAGATGCCGTAAACCATGGTATACCCGATGGCAATCAATGCATATAAGCTTCCCAGGGATATTCCGTTGGATAAATGCTGTAAAAAAAGATTTAAGGTCATTGCAACACCGCCGTAAAACGAATTTTTGATTTTTTACACTGCTTGTTAATATTCAAATCAATATAAGGAGATGCCGTAAATTATACTTTGGCACAAATACGCTTCCCTCGCGATGCCTGGAAGGAAGCGTATTTAGTTTGAGTCGTATTGGCTTGCACCGGAATCATCACATCATCCGGTGAAGGGTGGCCATCCCGGTTATTTCGGCTGGATGGTATCCAAATATACAAATTTACCGTTTTTGACCTGTTTAATAACTGCGTTTTTAACGGCATTCCGGTTTTCATCCAGGGTAATAAAACCGGCGGCTCCTGGAAAGTCTTTAGTTTTGGCCAACTGTTCCCGGATCTTAACGCGATCGGTTGAACCGGCCCGTTTAATAGCATCCAGGATTAGGATATAGGCGTCGTAACCGAGGGCGGTAACTGCTGCCGGGTCATTACCTTTGTTAGCTTCCCGGTAAGCGGTAAGAAATTTTTGTGATTCTTTGGTAATGGGTTTCTCGGTGGCAAAGAAAGTTGAAAAAACGGCGCCCTCGACATCAGACTTGCCGATATCGAGAAAATGCTGGGTTTCCCATGTGTCGCCGCCGATAATGGGGCATTTAATTCCGAGTTTTCGGGCCTGGCTGATGACTAGTGCTGATTCCGTGAAGTTCCCCGGCGCAAAAATTACATCAGGGTTCTTGGACATGACATTGGTTAATTGAGCGGAAAAATCCTGATCACCGGTGTTATAATTGGAGATTGCAACGATGCTCTTGGGATTTTTGGTTAGTTTTTTGAAGCTGTCGCCGAAGAATTTAGCGAGTCCCACCGCATAATCATTGGAAACCTCTTGAATAATGGCTGCTTTTTTGGCTTTCAGTTTGCTAAACGCATAGTTAGCCATGACCGTTCCTTGGAAAGGATCGATAAAACAGACCCGGAAGTAAAATTCGTTGCCTTGGGTCACCAGAGGGTTGGTGCATGAAGCTCCAACTGTAGGTACTTTCCCTTTTTTGACAATATCTCCGGCGGCCATTGAGAGCGAACTGCCCCAACTGCCGATAATAGCGGTAACTTTATCTTTTTCAACCAAACGGGCGGCTGCTGTCGCGGCTTCCACTTTGTCTGATTTGTTGTCGGCAATCACCAGTTCCACTTTTTTACCGAGTACAGTAGGGTATAATTTATTGGCGAGAATGATACCGTCGACTTCGAGTTGGCCTCCACCGGCGTTTGCGCCGGTCATAGGTTCAAAAACGCCGATCTTGATGACTTCATTGGTGCCAGCGAAACAGGTAAATACCGCGAGAGAGAGTAACAAAAGGCTTGCTGCAATCAAGAAAACAGTTCGCTTCATTTTTTCTCCTCCTCATTTACTTTTTGTTTTTGCTAGGCTATTCTCATCTGGCTCGAATAAAGCTATAATATGCCATGATTTCCACGATAATAAACTTCCAAGAGTATGTCTGGCATATCATTTATCGTGCATACCATTCTAATACTACAACATTTTTCCTTGGTTGTATATAGGATTTTATTCTGGGAAATTGAGGATGAATAGGAGTTGGAATGAATCTTTGCAATACATTCATCGGCGACGAGATAGCCTTTTTGTCTTACGTCACATCAGATCATGGAATGTTTTTCATGTTTTGTTCCAAACGCAGGTTGCAAAAAAACGGTGAAACCATAAGATACATATTGTAGCATAGCTGCAACCTAAACTTGAAAGGAGGGATTACGAATATGATTTGTAACACTTTGAGTTCTTTAACGCAGCTTAATGTAAAGACGGAGCGAATCAAGGTTTTAAAGGTAGTGGGAGAACGTATTGGCCAACTGGTGGTTCAAAAAAAGACCCCGACCTGTGCGGTGAAAATTGACCGGATTACGGCCAAATTGGGGGATTTTACGGATCACTTATTTAATAATAAAATTGTCAAACAGGGTACCATTATAAAAGAAGTGTTTTTTGTTGACCGTAAAGGAGTATTGCGATTTCTGGCCGAGGAAATTCCATTTACGATTGCCGTTGATATTCCGGGATTTAGACCTGGCTCGTTGACCGAAGTTCAAAATCATCTGCTGGATATTGATGTTGATTTTCAATTAACTCCGGCGACCCGGCTCCGCCCGGGATGTTTACGCCAGATAATCGTCGCTCATATATTGTTTGTTGCGGCTGAATGGACCCAACTGGATGTAGTAACTAAAATTTCCCCCAAACTCAATACGATCAATAATAATCAATGTGTTATATCAGGTAACCGTTGCACCGCGCGGCCGTTTACAAATATTGATGGACTGTTTCGAAAGGCCAATTAAAATAATGAAGATATCACAATAATCATTGTTGCGGATGTAATATTTTTTGTAAAGGCACCTGCCGAAGCGCTGCTTTTTGAAAAATGTCTTTCGCAATAGCTCATTACGATTGCTGTCTGCGTATTATATATATTATCCGTACAAAGCTTGCTCTTTTGGGTAAGCTTTTAGGGATAATCTGCAATAGATATTTCTATTGCGATAAGCAATATGATAAATGCAAATCGGTTTGCCGCATCCTTGGGAAGCGGTAATAATCCATAATAATTAGGGGGTGAATTCCTTTGGGTGATGAGTCATCAAATATCCCTAATCTGGAAGCGTTACTTGTTGCAATCCGGAAAAAAATACTTCAATGCAAAATCCCCGATGAATTAAGAAGTAGTCTATTGAAAGATATTGATCTAGCGATTGAATGTTTGAGAAACAATGATATTCTATGTGTTATCAATGTCTTAGGTGTTATCGTAGATAAGATTCAAACCCGGTTATTAAGTTCCTGTGATTCCGATATTGGATGTTTACTGGAACTATTGGAGTTGGTTAACCGGGTCCAACAAGTTTTTATCCGAATTCAAATTAGCGTTGTTGGACCCACCGGGCCTACCGGACCCACTGGACCTCAAGGAGCGACTGGCGCCACCGGGGCTACCGGAGCAGTAGGGGCCACCGGGCCTAGAGGAGCCACTGGAGCTACCGGACCGGCAGGAGCGCCCGGAGCCCCTGGAGCAACCGGAGCCCCTGGAGCCACCGGAGCAGAAGGAGCACCGGGAGCCACCGGACC
>JARKQY010000029.1 GCA_029974635.1 Bacillota bacterium
CCGCAAGCGTCAAGCGGTTATCCTCCATCTCAACCTGTAACGCCGCTCCGGCCTCCTGCGCGCTGATGGTGAACTCTAAATCCATGATCTTTACCTCCTAAAAAGTGGTGACGGCTAACCTTGAGCACGTCCCGCATATCTGTGGCTGCACGCTACCGTCTTCCCCGCATAGTTGTCAAGGAAATTTTTTTCTTTTGTGAGTATTTTTTTCTTTCCCTTAAGTATCCGTTTGGGAAATCTCCAGGCCGCGCCGGTACAAAGTACGCTGGTTTTCCCGCCGGGTTTGCAATTCCCGGGCTTTCAGTTTCATGCTCTTCCACCCACGCTTTTTATCCGGCCATTTCCCTTTTTACATATCTTCATTTAAAGCATTGTTTAAAAATGAAAGAACAAACGATGCGTCACGCGTACAGTCCTATCGCCCCAATCATTGAAAGCTTTCCATACCCGTAAAAAACAGGGAAAGAGTATGAGACGGATACTTTTGCCGGAAACAAAGCATAGGCGGCAATGGAAATGCCCTATTTGGTCTTGCGCGGCAGAATTAAACCCGTACAGGAGCTTTTTCCGGCAATAGCATGGAACCGGAAATATTCCTGTACGGTATCCCTGCCTTGGACAGCGAGACCAGTCCGGCATTTCCGCCGCCGCGCTTTTCATTCCGGCAAATCATCCGTCTCATACGTTCCCGCTTTTTTTACGGGTATGGAATAAGCTTTCAATGGGGCGATAGGAATTTGTACGCTACGACGCATTGGTTTTGGCCTTTCATTTTCAAACAAATGCTTTAAGAAGATATGTAAAAAGGGAAATGGCGGATAAAAAGCGTGAGGTGGAAGGCATGAAACATGAAAGCCGGGATGCAAACCCTGGCGGGAAAACCAGCCGTACATTTGTACCGGCGGCGGCTGTGGAGCTTTTCCCAAACGGAAATAGAATTGAGAGAAAAAAATACTCGCCACCGAAAAAATTTTCCTTGACAACTATGCGGGGAAGACGGTAGCGTGCAGCCACAGATATGCGGGACGTGCTCAAGGTTAGCCGTTACCACTTTTTAGGAGGTAAAGATCATGGATTTAGAGTTCACCATCAGCGCGCGGGAGGCCGGAGCGGCGTTACAGGTTGAGATCGAGGACAACCGCGCCATACTTACGGGTTTGGCGTCTGGTAGGAAGATCGTTTTTGAGGGAGTTTACGGGGATATTCGGGTCAAACTTCGCCCGGTTTTAGATCAGGCCGTTCCGGAGTTGCCGGAGGCCGTGGCTGAGGTTCTGGCGGATGCCGCGCCGGATCAACAGGTTTCCCCGGAGCCTGTTGCCGCCGTCCAGGACACGGAGCAACTTTTTAGTCAGCTTGTCGCTCTTAGAAAAAAGATTTCTTCCGAGGTCAAGACTCCACCGTTTATCATCTTCCATGACAGCACGCTACGGGACATGTGCCGCAAGTTGCCGCTTGATTTAGAGACGATGGGCACCGTTTCCGGCGTGGGTGAGGCCAAACTTGCCAAGTTCGGCGCTAGGTTTGTCGAGGTTATCCGCGAGTATCTACAGGGAAAGGAGGGGTGATCATGGTTGTTTTAGTTTGCGGTAGCCGGACTTATTCGGATTACGTCAAGATTTACGACTATCTGAAACGCATTAACCCTTCGCTTGTGTTAGCCGGAGGTTGCCGGGGCGCGGATACTTTAGCGATCCGCGCCGCCTGTAGTTTAGAAGTTCCCTTCCGGGAGTTTCCCGCCGATTGGCACAGATTCGGCAAAGCCGCCGGACCCATGCGGAACCAGCAGATGTTGGATGAAGGCGGCCCGGATCTGGTTATTGCTTTTCATGGGAACTTGGAAGAAAGCAAAGGCACTAAAGATATGGTTCACCGCGCCATAGAGCAGGGCTTTCCTCTATGGCTAGTCGGATAAAAGAAAGGAGCTTTTAGGATATGACCAAGCGAGTATTAACCGTTTCCGCCATGTATGACCGCCGGGAATTACCCTTTATCCGTTTGCGGGGAAAATGGCTGCAAGATTTAGGATTCGGGATCGGCCGGAAATTTACCGTGGAAGAAAACGAAGGCCAATTGATTCTAAGCGTTGTAAAGGAGGATTGAGCATTGGAAACAAGAGTATTAGCAGTAAGCGAAATCCCGGCTTACTATGGCCGTGCGGCGGCTAAACCAAGCTGCCGCCCTACTATTCGGCTGCAAGGGGATTGGTTAAATGAAATCGGTTTTAAATCCGGGAAATCAGTTACGGCGGAATATGCGCCGGGCAGAATTATCCTGCGCCCAAAAGAGGCGGATAATTACAGACTATTAGTAAAAACCGCTTTTAAAACAGGTTCCGGCTTGTTTCAAGTCCAGCGGGAAACTAACAACGGCAAGGAATTTCCCCAGCTTGACATTTGGGGATTCCGTCTCCCGCAATTTGGCTTTATTCCCGACAGCGTTGTAATTGCGCGTTACGAGTTCGGAGCGATCAATCTTTCATTGGTTGATACCAGCCAATTAGAAAAATATCAAGGAGCGGTGGAGATGCCAACCAGGATCTTAAAAGTGACCCACGCCAAAGCCAAACACGGGCGCAGGCCAAGCATTAAACTTAACGGGGATTGGCTGGATGAAATCGGTTTTACAGCAGGGAAAGTAATTGCCGGAGAATATGCTTGGGGTAAAATTATCATCCGCCTGTTGGACAAAAACCCCCAGGAATTAGAGAACGGAGCGTTAAAACGCAATTCCGGCCTGTTTCAAGTGCGCCGGGAAACCAGAAACAACCGGGACTATTCCCATCTTAGCTTTACCGGGTTTTGGCTGGAGCGGTTCGGGTTTACCATCGGCAAGGCTTTTACCGCCTGTTATGAATACGGATTAATCAAACTGTTGTTAATCGACCCGGAACGGGTTCAGGAATAACAACAAGAGGACTTCTTTCATAGGTGGAAGTCCTCATTAGATAAATATTCCGCCAAAAAAGGGGGGATTCCAAGGAAGTTTAGGGGTTTGAAGCCACTGGCTGAGTCTGTGCAGACCTTGTTAGTATTGGTTTATCGTTGTTTTAGATAGTCCGGTATAGGGTTAATGCTCGTCTATTGGTTGTTTAAAAACTCATTCAGCCCCTTAAAACTTCCGTCATAAGCGTAAAACTTGACTTTTACATTTATGACGGAAGTTTTGCCAAAACCTTTCAACTCCTCAATTAATGCGGTGTCCCAGAGATTTAGGGCCATAACGCTGGCGTATAGGGATGTAATTGAAGGTTTTGCAGGAACCTTTGCGCCTTGACAAACCCATAAAACTAAAAAAGGAGCGTGTAGCATGAATCATCCCAAAATGAAGTATGTTTATGTCGGTATCGACAGCCACCGGGAGACCCATTACGCCGTAATCCTCAATTGTTTCTATGAGAAACTAGGCGAAATCAGTTTCCTAAACGCCCCCAACGCCTTCCCGGAGTTCATTAAATCAATCGGGAAATACAAGCCCAAAGGTACGGCCTTTGCCTTCGGTCTGGAGGATGTTTCCGCTTATGGCCGGACTTTAGCCGTGTTTCTGGCCGATAAAAAATATCTGGTCAAACACGTTAACGCCTCTTTAGTGGCCAGTGAACGCAAGAGCCGGAATATTCTCCATAAGACCGACGCCGTAGACGCCGAATGCGCCGCCAGAGTCCTGTTAAGCAGGTTTGATGAACTGCCCGACGCTGACCCCCAGGATAAATTCTGGGTGTTCTCCCATCTGGTGGCGCGGCGCCGGTTAATGGTTAAAATGAATATCATGCTGAAAAACCATCTGCATTCATTTCTAACCAATCATTATCCTAGTTATATCAAGTTCTTTAAGAACCTCGACGGCGATACTTCGCTATTATTCTATGAAACATACCCTTCCCCGTCGAAACTGAAAGGGGTTACGGTGGAAGAATTGGCGGAATTGTTGGAATCTCAATCCGCGATGATTCTGGGACGTGCCAGGGCTATCGAAATTCTGGAACTGGTTAAAAGGGACGGCGATACTACCACTGATTTTCAAGAAGTACGGGACTTAGCGGTTCAATCCACCATCCGCCAGATCAAAAACAATACTCAGGAGCTTAATTCCATTGATGCCATTTTGGAAGAAATGCTTAAAAACTTTGACTACAAGCTCACCAGCATGAGAGGGATCGACACCGTGACCGCTGCCTACCTGATCGCCGAGATCGGCGACATCTCCAAATTCCCGACACCTGCTAAACTGGCGCGGTATGCGGGGATCGCCCCGGTTACTTACTCTTCCGGTCAAACCAATATTCAATACGCCAACCAGCGCGGCAACCGCAGGTTAAATTCAATCTTCTATAAATTAGCCGTCCGGGTCAGCATGACCGCCGGGAGGAACAATAAGATCCTAAATCCTTACTTCTACGAATACTACCGCCAAAAACTCCAATCCGGCAAGACCAAAAGCCAAGCCTTTAAATGTGTTGAACGGCGCTTGGTTAATATTATCTGGTCGATGATGACGCATAAGACGGAATATATCAACCCGCCGGTGTTAGACCCTCCGAAACCCCCGCCGGAAAAATCCTCCTGATCCCCGACCATCCCTACTGTTTCGGGTGATCCGTGATCCTTGCCGATCATGGATCACCCTACGAATCGTTAGATCCTACTATTCACTACAGCGGAAAAGAATGGTATAATTTATCTATTAACCAAAAGAAAAAAGATCCAGATAAAGATCCAAACAACGCTAATCCGTTAGGGATTGTCGCAATAACCCTCTCAGATACATAGATCCAACCGGGCTTTGGTCTGGAGAAAGTAGCCCGCTGGGGCCGGATGGTGGCTGGGGTTCTGGTTGGAATACAGGAGGCTCTGGAGGGAGTGGAGGAAACTCCGGAGATTCGGGTGGGCCGTCATCAGGAGCATCACCTCAAGGAGGTGGTTCTAGCTATCCTCAAGTTTATATAGGTCAAAACAATCCAAATGGAACAAATGTTCCTGTTGGCTCAACACCCAACTTAGATGGGGGTTATACAACGAAGGATCAGGGTGGCACTTTTACCATGCATGGTGACGGTTCAATGGATCTTACTTGTAATACCCCTGGGATGAGTTATCACTTCTATTTCGATAGTAACTATAACATAAATTATGCATACATACGGTTAACAAGCCCCACTAAAAGTGGTGGTACGCAAATAATTACTATCACGATTAAAAATAACGAAGAGGCTGAATCAGTTCGTGAAGTTAGAGATAATAAGGGAAAAGTAACTGATACTTATCGTAGAAAAACTACCATAAAACAAGACCGGAATAATCGTTCAACTCGTATAATTTCACGATACCATAATGGAGTATTAGTTAGTGAAAGTTATTTTAAAATTAATCAATTTGGTTCTGTTGTATCGGGATATGAGTTAGTGTACCATGAAGATGGTACCTATCAGAGGATTGCCTATCTTAATGCAGAAACTTTATACTACGCTGCAATGGCAGGAACAATGGCAGTGGAGATGCTCCGTCAAGGAATTTTTTATGCGCTACAAGGCTTATATACAGAAAATCCTGTTAGTGGGATTTATGGAGGCTTACTTATTGCAGGAGGAGGCTTTTTGGGGGTATTGAGTGCGGTCGATATGGCTTTGGGTTTTAATGGATATGAAGGGATTATTTTACAAGGACTTCCTTGGATAAGTGATATTTATGACTCATCGCAGGGTGGAACAGCTTTTTAATTGGAGGGGAACATATGAATCAAATAGCGGAGTACTTTAAAGCACTAGAAAATGATATTGATTATTCAATAGCTCCTCTGTGGAAAAGGTTATTAAGTTCATTAATTGATTTAACATTTATTTATCTTTTATACTTTATGCTGAGATTTGTTACTAGAAATCTACCAGTAGAATTTGATTTTTATAAATATCTAATACTAATTGTATTTATTTTTAGTGTTCTTACTCAATATAGTTATTATATGATGGGAGGTAGGACGATTGGGGATTTATGTTTAAAAATAAAACCAATCTTTATTGTCAAAAATATTAATAAAAAATTCGCTTATATACAACGTTCTTTCTTAAAAAGTACTATTTATATGCCATTGGGATTATCTTATATTTCTCTTGTAATCGCAATTATAATGATTTTGGGAGTGGTATTATTCTTAATAGATCCTAAAACCCGCTTTAGAAGAGTAATGCCATGGGACTCATCAACGGGGATGCTGGTCATTAATTACAGCATTTCAAGAAATATAGATAATTAATTATTTTTTAGTAAGGAGATTGTTGTTTTGCAAAAATCATTTGAGTATCTAAAAAAAAATATCAATAAAATAAGATTCTTGTTACTTCTGATAATAATGGTTGGTTTGTATTTTTCGAGATATTTAGTGGAAAAATATATGTATAATGATGATTATCGTTATTTATATTTTGGCGTTATTTGGATAATTAAAATTTGTTTTATATTGTTTTTTATAAGTATTATTATCAATATTGTTAATATTTTCAACAATGTAGAACCTAATCATTCAAATAATGATGAAAAAGAAGAATAAAAGTAAGCGTAACAAACCTGTCCTCTGTAAAAAGTCCAGCCGAGGTGAAAAATGGTATAAAGACTAAGAAATACAAGTCGGTTTTTAAATAATTTTTTAGCGAGAAAGAAAGTATGGAAAAGTCGTGGACCACGTGGATCGACCCCTGTCAAGTAGACAGATGAAAGAACAAAAAGTTCTAGACCTGGTTCCTTCCTCCGCAGAAGGAACCAGCCTTTTTTGCGAAGAGAAAACCCCACGTTATGCGTGAAATGGCTCATACTATATACGCCAAATTTAGTATAAAACATGATCAGATAATATCCAAAAGAAAAAAAGATGAAATTTTTTAAATGCCGCCATCTCCGGTGATGTCAATTTTGGACAACCTTTTGGCGCATCTCCTGACGTTTGGAATTCAATACAATATGCCAGAAATTTCGTAAAAAACCATCCCAATGCACATATAACATTTGTCGGGCATTCAAAAGGTGGAGCGGAAGCTGCCGCTAACGCGGTGGCAACAGATCGAGATGCCATAATATTCAATCCGGCTACAGTTAATCTGAGAGCTTATAAATTAAATCGATCAACATATACTGGAACAATGATTGCTTTTATTGTGAAAGGCGATATATTAAATTCTATCTTTGGTTTGGTATCATTACCGATTGACAAGGTGGTTTATTTACCTCAACAATCATTAGACTTAGACCCATTTGCAAATCATTATATGCATGCAGTAAAGAAGGCACTAGAGGAATGGAGAGCGGAATAAAAAATGGGAAAAAGAATAACGTTTATTTTAACGATATTTGCTGTTGCATTATGTTTTTATCAATTGAATACTAAAGCAATTGATAAAGGAGGTTATAAGATTATTGATGTCCGTATTTATAAAGATACTCCGGTATGGGAATTAGCATTGGCAGTGAAAGATCAAAGTACCGGGAAGATTGAAAAAATAGCCAAAAGCAAACCGGATTTATTAAATTATCAGGAACCCAAGTATGGCGCTACATTGTTATTATGGGCCGTAGGAACGGAGAGGTATAAATCGGCAGAGGCATTATTAAAATGCGGCGCTGATCCCAATATTGCCTCGACGGAGAACAGTACTTACGGAGGACAAACTCCGCTTTTTGTAGCGGCAAGATATTCTTGGGTAGATAATAACGCCAAAGATGACCCGAAATATGTAAAGCTTTTACTGCGTTATGGTGCGGACCCTAACAAGAATTATAGTGGATTCAATATTCCGGAGGCTGACAGTGTTATCGAAGAAGGCACTAGCCCATTAATGAATTCAATCGGATGCGGCATTGATAAAACAAAAGCTTTGGTTGAGGCAGGAGCTGATATTAATTATAAAACCAGAAGTGGACGCACGGCGGCGACGGTTGCTTTAGGTTTTGACTGGCTTCCAGAATATGCGCATTATCTAATAGTTGAAAAAAAAGCGAAAGTGGCAGAACCTTATTATAGGGGAGAACATATGGCATTGCGGGGTGAAAACCCTAATGATAAATTTTATCCGGTGGATATATTAAGAAATTGGGTTTGTGATTTAGATTCAAAAGAATATAAAATGAAGATGGAAATTATCGCCGAATTTGCGCGACAAGGGATTAATTATTGGGATACTAAAATTAATAAGCGAACTTTGGAGTATATTAAAAAGTGTTATCCTGATACCTGGGAAGAGTATATAAAGAAATATTAAGATTAATACTCAAAACCGGAGCGCGGAGTGCCTCACCGTGAAGCGGATTCAACCGCCAGCCAGCGGGAAGCCGAATAATTAAGCGGCTTCCCTGGCGGCGAGTTTCGCCGATCAGCCGGGAGCAATCGCAATTTTTGCTAAAAATGCGAATTTGCATCCCGGTGAAGCTGAAAATATTGGAATGCTAATATTTTGCCTAATTCCAATCCCGGAAATCTAGCAAATGGCGTGATAACGCCAACATTCACCCGGCATTTGCGCCTAAAATGCCGGAATAGCCGCAACACGCTGCATTCTGTCGCCTGGTACAAAATGTACGGCTGGTTTTCCGCCGGGTTTGCATCCCGGCTTTCATGTTTCATGCCTTCCACCTCATGCTTTTATCCGCCATTTCTCCTTTTTACATATCTTCTTAAAGCATTTGTTTAAAAATGAAAGGCCAAAACCAATGCGTCGTAGCGTTATTATAAAGGTAGTGTCAAGAATTTTTCGCACATTTTAAGAGAGCCCCAATTTACAGTAGTTTGTAGATGTTCCCCAGTGGCCGGGCCACTGGTAGCGAAAAGACGCATTACATATTTGAAAATACGGAGCCGATCTTTGAAAAGAG
>JARKQY010000030.1 GCA_029974635.1 Bacillota bacterium
ATCATAGACTTTTTGTCAATTGAATAAAGTATTGTCAAATCATTGTTTCTAGATTCATTCAAGAATACATATAATAAGTGATATCCACTCTCTGAATAATATATGTTTGCTTTAAATCTATTGATATTTTGAATTTTCTTAATTTCATTTTTAATTTTGGTGATTTCTTCTCCGGTTATAGTTGCGGATAGATATTCATCATCGGTTAATTTGATAATTGAAATAGTCTTTATATTCTTGAAAAAACGATTATAAATTGCTTTTTTTATATTTGGTTGTGTTGACCAACCAGTACAAAGAACACATAATACTACTATCAAACCACTTATTATAATTCTTTTCATCATTATCCCTCTTAAAATGTCATTTTAAAGAACATACTATCCATAGCTATGGGTGGTGCATCTACCATCGGTTGTGGATAAGGCGGACTAATATGAAGGTCAAGTTGGCCTTGGACTTGGCCATCCTTCGAAAACTTCACATCCATAAATTGAAATGTATAGTTACTTGTATTTTGCGGAAAAATTCCGCCAGAAATAGCATCAGGCCTCAATACCGTACCATTAGACATAATAAAACCAAATAATCCAAGAACTGTTTTGCCTTGAGATACTGAACATGAAAATCTTGCGGATACTGTTCCATCCGCCCTTACTGTTACACTTACAACAAGGACTGTATTTGCATTTGATTGATTAGCTTTTGGTGAACCTATTGTAGTATCCTGAAGATTTTGAACAATAGCTTTATCAGTTTGAGTTGATGTTTTTACTTTCTTGGAAGAACCTCCTATTGAAATAGAACTCACATTATCCTCAATTTGAACCACATAATTTGTAAACGCACCTTTTTGATCGCTACCAAACTCTTGTCGTATTGTTATTTTATTTCCGTTTACTACCATCTTTAGGCCCTTAATAGTAACAGTTTCCTTAATACCAATGGCTTTATCAATAATTATTGTATGATCATCAACTACTGTCACAGTAACACCAGGATTGTCTTTCTCTATTTGTTCTTTTAATTCCGATAAGGTCTTTGGTTGATCTTTTGTAAGATCTTTACCCTCAACTGGTGCACAAAGACTTGGCCCCTCTTCAGTTGATGGTCCGGATTGAGGAACATCTTTCCCAGAGTTGTTTTGCCCTCCCGATGATGACGGCCCACCACCAGATCCTCCCGAAGAACCTCCGAAATTCCCTCCCCCGCCATAATCTATCGCATTCTCGGGTCTTGTGGAACCAACCATAGCACCGGGATCTGACGGGTTGCCATACAGTCCTGTTGGATCAATAACATTCACGGGGTTATTCCGGCAATACGTATACAAATTCGGGTTATTCGGGTCCGCTACCGGGTCCTCACTAATAAACCTCCCCGTATCCGCATCATACCACCTAGCGTTGAAGTAATACAATCCAATATCAGCATCAAAGCCCTTCCCGGTGAACCCAAGGTCATCCTCTTCAAAGGTGGTGTCTATTTTCTCCTTCCCATACTGCTGGCCAAATGCAAAATAATCCGCCTTCCAAGCCAATGTACCATCTTCTTTAGTTACCGCTTTAACACTCCCAAGGTGATCCGTATGATACCAATACTTCTTCGCAGTTGTACTCCCAATCACCCCATCAACCCTGGCAATCAGCTTCATCCCGGCATACACATAACTCCGAATCTTATCAGTCTGCCCAGCCTTTATTCTCTTTTCAAAGATCGGTTCCGTACCTTGGAAAATGTAATGCGTCTTTTCACTAAAACTACCATTCACATACTTTCTTCTGATAACCCGTAACCCTTCGGGGTTATAGAAACGTTCAGATCGTAACGATACTTGGTGGAATGGTTCAACGAATCTATCTTTTCCACCACTCGATTCAATTCATCATACATAGACTCACAAAGCACAGTTTCAAGCTGTGCTTTGTGTTTTGACGTTATATTCAAATTTCATCCATTATCGAAGTGATTTTATTAACTTTTTGTCATAAAGATACTTCATATATTCCCATTGACTCCATCCCGGAAGAATTTCTAAATATATGACATCTTCTTCGCGCTTTTTTAATGGGAATTGAATTAAGGTTCCTATTTTCTATCCCCTCCCTTGAATATTATATATTCCGGGGTTTTTTATTTTTCATTTGCCTTGTTTCTGGAAAACTGTTCAATAATACAACCTAACTTCTTACTAAATTTTTAATTCTTGTATTTCGTCATCCAAGATGATTTTCTGCGACCCACAGGCTCTCGCGTGGCATTCTTTTTGATGTGATTTCAATCCACTAGTTCTGTTTCAATCCTCATTTTGGTAATTCTATTATCTTTATAATCGAACGTTATTGTCCAATTTTTTTTATTAAATTGATAAAAAATGATGTAATCTTTATATATTGCAACAGACCCATATTTTTTTTTGATTTCTTCTATAGAATCACCTACTCGTATACCTCTGAATGTTGAATATTTTGAAGTATTTATTTCAACCTCTCCCACCCAACCATTATAAAATGAAATCTTTATGCCATTATAATTCCATATTTCGCTATCTTTTGAAGCTTTTATTGACAATGGTTTTTTTAGTATCTTTTTTACTTTTTCTTTAGTAAATCCGATAGTTATCCCTGCAAATTTAAAATCTTCAGGATTAAATTGCTCATCATCATGAGAACCTATTTTATTATCTGTGTTCGAAATACTATTGGCTAATATTATCCTAGATCTGTTAAATTGATATCCATAAAAAAGGCATATAACTAAAGTAATAGATATAACTACACATAATATCTTCTTTTTCATTTTTGTCCTCCCTTTTTATTAATATTATTCTAATACCACCATTCATATGTAAGAGGATCTATAGCAAACCCCTTACGATCTGGATGCATAATCCCATTTCTATCATTTGTATACCATTGAACTCCGGATGGAACTTCCATAAGTGTGTAATGGATATGAGAGCCCTTCATACCTTCAGGTACTGTATAACCAGTGTGACCCGATATTGCAACAACAGTTCCTCTAGTAACTTTGTCTCCTTTGTTGACCAAAATTTTACTATTATGTTGCAAAATTACGATAACATTATTCCCTGTATTCGGATTGATTCCACAATCAATTATTACGGTTAATCCAAAACCTCTATCAGGATCGGTACTATTCCAATTATAATGTCGCCCAGCCCAAACTACTGTTCCATCTCCAGGAGATAATACCTCCAAACCATACCCGCCAATATCAATTCCTGTATGCTTATCACCCCATCTTACGCCAAAATAAGATGTAATTTTTGCCAAACTATCTGCCCTAATTGGTAATATTATTCTGGGATTATCTTTGTAAGTAGCATTCTTAAAAGGAAGAATCCCTCCTAAATCTGTAATTTCTTTAGTTACATTGTTAAGTTGCTCCCAACAAGTAAATAATTTCGTCGCCAACATTGGGTCTCTTTTGAAAGATGGATCTAAAGAACTAGTAATTTCAATAGATACTTGTTGTATCAATCGGTCACTTTCACCCTGTAATTGATAATATTCTATTATTAAAGCTTTTAAATGGTCTATATCCGAACAATCATTTGGTAAAAATGTCCACACCCATATTTGTGCTCCTGTTTTAGGATCGTTATAGCTGCCTGCACATCCATATTTATAACCGCCTCCGCCTGGTGCATTAATATATTTCGGGTCAAGCGGATAGTTCGTATCGCCTCCACCTTGCGATTCATCTATTCCATTTTCGTTGTATTCTCCAGTTTGGGTGTTATAAACACCACCAACTATTGCAAGTCCAGTTGGATCGGTATATCTCAGCGGGTTATTGGCAAATCCGCTATATAAATTCGGATTATTCGTATCCGCCACCGGGTCCTCACTAATAAACCTCCCCGTATCCGCATCATACCATCTGGCGTTGAAGTAGTATAACCCAATATCCGCATCGTAACCCTTACCCGTGAATCCTAAATCATCTTCCTCAAATTTCGGGTCAAGTTTACTCTTCCCAAACTGCTGCCCAAAAGAGAAGTAGTCTGCCTTCCAAACCGGTGTCCCAACATCATTGGTTACCACCTTGACACTCCCTACTTGGTCGCAGTGGTAAAAATACTTCTTGGCGTTCGGATCGCCTATAACCCCATCAACCCTAGCAATCAGCTTCGTCCCCGCGAACACATAAGACTTCCTCTTGTTTTGATTAACATTCTTTACGAATATAGGTTCAGTTCCCTCGAAAACATAATGGGTAGTAACTCCATTGGCTACCCTAACCTGCCTAAGACCATCAGGGCTATAGCCATATTCTGCTACTATCGTACCATTCTTCTTAACCTCCACCAACCGGTTGAGCAAGTCATACCGATACTGCCAGTATTCGACTCCTTCGCCGGTCGTCGTGAAGGTCACGTTATCGCCCGTAATCCCTAATAGGTTAGGGTTAGCTTTTTTATTTGGTTTTGTTTTTCAAGGTTCATTTTGATATAAAGATTATACCATTCTTTTCCGTTGTAGTGAACAAGATCAGGGGATCGATTAGCTCCATCCGGCTATATTTGCAACATTGATCGATAGGCTGGGATGGCAGAGAGGATCGAATTGGCAGGAGCGGCAGAAATGATCGAGATCACAAGGCCGATCATTTCTGCCAGTCTGCCGGAGAAAAGCGGGTTCATTTAGCGGGTTTTTGCTCTTTCGGCGCGTCCATGGTCGGCGGGTTGATGTATTCCTGGCAGTCGGTCATCATCCGAAAGATGATATTAACCAGCCTTCTTTGGACGCATTTTAAGGCCTGGGCCTTGGTTTTGCCTGCGGCGAGTTTTTTGTGATAATATTCGTAAAAGAAGGGATTGATGATCTTCCGGTTCTTTCCGGCGGTCATGGTGACCAGCACCGCCAGATGATAAAAGATGGAATTTAAAACCCGGTTTCCCCGCCGGTTGGCGTATTGGACATCGGTTTTCCCGGAAGAATAGGTAACCGGCGCAATCCCGGAATACCGCGCCAGTTTCGCGGGCGTAGAGAATCTTTTAATATCGCCGATTTCGGCGATGATATAAGCGGCGGTGACGGTATCAATCCCCCGCATACTGGTAAGCTTATAGTCGAATTTAGCAAGGAATTCTTCTAAAATGGCATCGATGGAGTCAAGCTCCTTTAAATTGTTATTGATCTGGTTGATGGTGGAGCGGATCGCCATATCCCGCGCCTCCTGGTATTCGGTCCCGGTGTCGCCGTCTTTTTTAACGCAGTCCAGAATCTGCCGCGCCTTAGCCAATCCCAGGTTTTTGGAGGAGTTTTCTTCCAAAAGTCCCGCCAAAGTTTCCACCGTCACGCCTTGGAGCTTGGCGGGAGAAGGATATTTCTCAAAGAAGGCTAAGCCCGTGTTACAGCAGGTATTAGCCAAAAACTTGTTGTAGCTTGGATAATGGCTGGTAAGAAAGGAATGCAGGTGGTTTTTCAGCATGATATTCATTTTCACAATCGACCTGCGCCGGGCTACCAAGTTAGTAAGGACCCAGAATTTATCCTGGGGATTCGCTTCCGGCAGTTGGTCAAAACGGTTTAACAGGACTCTAGCGACACATTCCCCATCTACGGAATCGGTTTTATGGAGAATATTCCGGCTTTTGCGTTCGGAAGCGACCAGGGCGGCGTTAACGTGTTTGACCGGATACTTTCTTTTAGTCAGAAATACGGTTAAACTCCGGCCATAAGCGGAAGTATCCTCCAGGCCAAACATCAGGGAAGTGTTCTTTTGTTTAAACTTCCCGATTTCAGCAATGGCCGCTTCAAATTGGCCTGGGGCATTGGGGAAGGTGACTTCACCCAGCTTTTCATAGAAACAGTTCAAAATTACGGCGCAATGAGTTCCTTTGTGGGAGTCAATGCCTACATAGCTGTACTTCATCTTAAGATGAATCATGTTCAAGCGCTCCTTTGTCATTTATTTGATATTTTCAAGGTTCATAAAAACCTAAAACATCCCTAATATCAGCGTCATGCCCCGGTTAATCCAAGCTGCCGTATGACGGACAAACTATCAAGCATTGCAAAACTGTTTATCCATCGTGGGACACCGCAGCAATTGATGAGTTTAAGGTTTTTCTAAAACTGCCGCGATAAAGGCGGAAGCAATTTTCCGCGCTTATGGCGGAAGTTTTAAAAGGGCGGGGGAGTTTTTAAACACTGTAAATGAAGCATTGGCCTAATTGCCGGGCTGCCTTAAACCAGCGCGCCGGAAAAAACAAGGTCTGCATAGATTACGCCAGTGGCCCCAAAACCCTTAAAAAACTCCGGTAGAATAAAAAACCTCCTTTCCCATCAGGTATCTATATCATGAGGACTTCCTATGAAAGAAGCCCTCTTATTGGTTATTGAATTAGCAACAGCTTGATTAAACCGTATTCATAAAGGACGGCAAAGGACTTGCCCACGGTAAACCCGGACCGCGCCAGCCAATTCCCGCTAAAATTAATATAGGAATAATAGTACTGGGTTTTGTTCCTGACCCGGCGCACTTGAAACAGGCGGGAACCGCCTTTCAATCCGCCTTTCGTGAATCCTCGCGGGGTTCTTTTCAACAGGCGGAGGATGATTTTACCCGGGGAATATTCCACGGCAATTACTTTGCCGCAGGTAAAACCGATCTCATCCAGCCAATTCCCGCTGATTTTAATACATGGTCTAGGCCCATATTTGCCTTTACCGTAATTCACTGTTAAGATCTTACTTGGCATGGACATCGCTCCTTGATAGGTTTCTAATTGGCTGGTATCAACCAATGACAGTTTAATCAGGCCGTATTCGTAACGCGCCATTACAACACTGTCAAAGGTAAACCCCATTTGCTCCAAACGGGTCCCCCAAATGTCAAGCCGGGGAAAATCCACTTTATTGTTGGTTTCCCGCCGGACATGAAACAGGCCGGAACTTGTGTTTAAAGCGGTTTTTACTAAGTCCCTGTAAGCGCCGGAATCTTGCAATCTCAAGGTAATAGCGTTTTCCCCATATTCCGCCGCAGCTGATTTCCCGTAACTAAAACCGATACTGTTTAACCAATTCCCTTGGAGCTTAATTCCGGGGCAATCTCTAGGCCTTGCGCCGTCATGGTAAGTCTTGGCGTTGCTTATGGTCAATACTTTGGTTTCCACAATCAACCCTCCTTTGAAACTTTTAATATCAACTGCCCTGCGCTTGCTTCCACGGTAATTTTTTGGCCGATCCCGAATCCTAAATCTTGCAGCCATTTCCCCCGCAAACGGATAAAGGGTAATTCCTGGCGGTCGTATATGGCGGAAACTGTCAATACTCGTTTGGTCATATCCTAAAAGCTCCTTTCCGTAATCTGAATCCCTAACCTACCAACCATAAAGGAATCCCTTGCGCTATAGCGCGGTGAACCATATCTTTAGTGCCTTTGCTCTCTTCCAAATGAGGATGAAACGCGACCACCAGATCGGGACCGCCTTCATCCAACATCTGCTGGTTCCGCATCGGTCCGGCGGCTTTGCCGAATCTTTGCCAATCAGCGGGAAACTCCCGGAAGGGAACTCCTAAACTACGGGCGGCGCGGACGGCTAAAGTATCCGCGCCCCGGCAACCTCCGGCTAAAACCTGCGAAGCGTTAAGGCGTTTCAGATAGTCGTAAATCTTGGCGTAATCTGAATAAAACCGGCTGCCGCAAACTAACACCACCATGATCACCCCTCCTTTCCCTTAAGGTAATCTTGGATCACTTGGACGAACCTGGCGCCGAACTTGGCAAGTTTGGCCTCACCCACGCCGGAAACCGTGCCCATCGTCTCTAAATCAAGCGGCAACTTGCGGCACATGTCCCGAAGCGTGCTGTCATGGAAGATAATAAACGGCGGAGTCTTGACCTCGGAAGAAATCTTTTTCCGAAGAGCGACAAGCTGACCAAAAAGCTGCTCCGTGTCCTGGACGGCGGCGACAGGCTCCGGGGAAACCGGCTGAACCGGCGCAGCCTCTAGCACGGCCTCTGCCGGAACCTCAGCCACAGCCTCCGGTAACTCCGGAATAGTCTGATCTAAAGCCGGTTGAAGTTTGACCCGAATATCCCCGCAAACTCCCTCAAACACGATCTTCCTGCCCGAAGCCAAACCCGCAAGCGTCAAGCGGTTATCCTCCATCTCAACCTGTAACGCCGCTCCGGCCTCCTGCGCGCTGATGGTGAACTCTAAATCCATGATCTTTACCTCCTAAAAAGTGGTGACGGCTAACCTTGAGCACGTCCCGCATATCT
>JARKQY010000010.1 GCA_029974635.1 Bacillota bacterium
AAATCGTTTTGTATAAAACAAACTCCAGGATAATTTTTAAATTGTAGCTACGCTACAATCGTGATAACTGGGAAAACAATTTCAGTATTTGTAATACCAATGAATGAAGTTTTAAATCGAGGTGCAAGACTATGCCATTCATCAAAGTTTTAATAATTGATGGTTATGATCCCGGCAAGAGACGTTTAGCGGAAATTATCCGTCATGAAAAGGATTTTGAAGTAATTGGCGAAATTGCACTCAATAAAGATGCTGTTATCAGAGCTGAAACCTTCGCACCGGATGTCGTGATACTTGATTTCAATCTAACCGGAAAAAATAGTATCGATATAACTGAAAGGATAAAGCAAAGCCTGCCCGGTACCAATATTTTGGCTGTAACCGCCGATTCCGATCAGCACCATTTTTATCGCATTATCAAGGCAGGCGCGTTGGGCTACATTTTAAAAGATTCCGATCAATCCACACTTTTTGAAGCGATCCGGGCCGTCGCCCGGGGTGATGCCTATATCCAGCCAAGTTTGTTATCCAAACTGCTTACTGAATTCAGGCAGTTAACCAACGAAAAACAAATGCTGCCATCGGAACAATTATCGCTGACCAAACGCGAACTGGAGATCGTAAGTTTAATCGCCCGCGGCAGAAGCAATAAAGATATTGCGGAAAAGTTATATATCAGTGAAAAAACTGTCAAAAACCATGTCAGCAATATTTTAAAGAAAATGGCCCTGGAAGATCGAACCCAGGTTGCCATCTATGCTTATCAAGCGGGCTTGATATCCAGATAATAATTCTTCAGAATCAAATCATTGCCACGAATTTTCCTCGATTTTCGGAAAAATATTACAATTTTAAGCATTGATGTAATTCTGTCCGCTGCAGGTTGAAGCTACACGGTTGGATTCACGCGCGCCTTTGTGCGACGCACAAACCCCTGTGAATAGGGCTATTAGGGATAATTGCTAATAATACTGGCCTATCAATTCGACTTTCGATATTCCTTTCTTATATTCGCGGCCATTAGCGTTCATACGCGGTTTCTAAAATTGCCTTGGATCTTAATCTTTGCTAAAAAAAGGATTTGACGCAAGTATAGCGAATTGCATATTTCTATTATGATGTGGATGCATCGGGAGGCTGGATATGACAAATCAACTAACGTTTCAATTGCCGGATGGCTCTACTTATTCGTATCCTGAGGGAACTTCATTTCTGAAAATCGCCAAGGATCTTCAACCGCTTACCCCGTCGATCATTGTTGCAGTCAAATTAAACAATGAATTTCATGATCTTTATTGTATGCCCAAAACCGGAGGGAAGCTCGTATTAGTGGATTTGTCATCCCAAGACGGGGTCCGGGTATACTCAAGAAGCCTGTCTTTAGTTTTAATCAGAGCGGCCTCCGAGTTATTTCCCGGATGTGAAGTACGCATTGAGCATTCGTTAAGTAAGGGTATTTATGGCGAAATTAAATATGCAACGAATCAACGGTTTACTGACAGGGATCTCAAGCTTATCCGGGAACGAATGACCCGGATCATCGAAGCCGATGAACCGATCACCAAGGAAACCGTTTCCTTGGCTCAGGCTATGGAGCTTTTTACATGCAAAAATCAGTTGGATAAAGTTCGGTTATTACGGTTCAAGAAAAAACCCGAGGTCCATCTTTATCACTGCGGTGATCATACTGATTATTTTTATGGACATATGGTTCCTTCGACCGGGTTTTTAAAGATTTTTGACTTGAAATATTATCTGCCGGGATTCATTTTGCGGTTTCCCACCGTTCAAAGCCCTGCATCGTTGCCACCCTTTAGCGAACAACGAAAATTGGCCAGAATTTATTATGAATATGAAAAATGGGCTGAAATTCTTGAAATCAGTGATGTTGGTTCATTGAATACATTGATCGCCTCGGGAAAGGGCGGCGAATTGATCCGGGTCGCTGAAGCATTGCACGAAAAGAAGGTAGCTCAGATTGCGGATTTGATATCACTGGATCGGGAGCGAATCCGGGTAATCTTAATCGCCGGGCCTTCATCATCCGGCAAGACTACTTTTGCACAGCGTTTAGCCGTTCAACTGCGAGTGAATGGATTAAGGCCGATTTCCATATCAATTGATGATTATTTTATCAACCGTGAGAATACACCCATCGGATCCAATGGTTTGCCCGATTATGAATGTTTAGAAGCCATTGACACTGAGTTGTTCAATAAGGATCTGACTGACCTGATTCAAGGTTTTCCGGTGGTTTTGCCGCGCTATAATTTTCAAAAGGGGATCCGTGAGCCCGGAACCGATACTATCCGTATTGCAGAAAGACAACCGGTAATTGTCGAGGGGATTCACGGGTTAAACGACCGCCTGACTCCCAGTATTCCCAAGGATAATAAGTTTAAAATCTATATCAGCGCCTTGACGACCTTAAACATTGATGCCCATAACCGGATTCCCACAACCGACAATAGGATAATCCGTAGAATTGTCCGTGACAATCAATTTCGAGGGCACGACGCCCTTAAGACCATTGAGTTATGGCCAATGGTGCGCCATGGTGAAGAGTTGCATATTTTCCCGTTTCAAGAGGAAGCGGATGTTATGTTTAATTCAGCTCTTACTTATGAATTAGCCGTCCTAAAACGTTACGCCGAACCTTTGCTGGCCCAAATCACCCCGGAATACTCCGAATTTTCAGAAGCGAAAAGACTGTTAAAGTTCTTGGATTATTTTTTGCCGCTGGAGGATAATGAGGTGCCCATCAATTCAATCCTGAGAGAATTTATCGGGAACGGATGTTTCCGGGGGTGATCGTCCGAAACTTTCCCCCAATCGTAACTTGACTTATTTTCAAGATTAATGTTAAAATAAAACGAAGTAAACAGATTATTGCTTATACAATCCGGAATTTGATGAAGTCCGGATCGTTTTTTGTGTTTTTGGGTCATTCCTAGGAGTCGCCAATCTGGAGGTATATCATGAAACTTAGAGGTACGATGAAAATTAATTCAAAAGGCCATTTGGAAATCGGGGGATGTGATTCGGTGTGGCTGGCTGAAAAATTTGGAACCCCCTTGTATGTCTTGGATGAAGAGTATTTTCGCTCACAATGCCGGGCTTATCGTCAGGAATTGGCCGGTTTGTATCCGGATTCGACGGTAATATACGCCAGTAAGGCTTTAATGACTTCAGCAGTATGCAATATTATTCACCAGGAAGGGTTGGGCTTGGACGTGGTTTCCGGCGGAGAATTATATACCGCTTTTCAAGCAGGTTTTCCTCCGGCGAAAATATTCTTTCACGGCAACAATAAATCGTTGGAAGAGTTACATATGGCTTTGGAGTATGGAGTTGGTTACGTTGTAGTCGACAATCGGTATGAGTTGGAGAATCTGAACCGGCTGGCTCTGAAACGTGGCACGAAGGCTAAAATCCTGTTTCGAATTACTCCCGGAATCGAAGCTCATACCCATTCTTATACCCAAACCGGACAGCAGGATTCCAAGTTCGGTCTGGGAATCCTTGACGGGGTTGCTGAAGAGGTAATTTCACAGGCGCTTTCCTTACCTGGAGTTGAGGTTGTCGGATTACACTGCCATATTGGCTCCCAGATTTTTGGTATTGAGCCGTATGGAATGGCTGTTAAGGTAATGTTCGATTTTTTGGAAAAAATGCGGGTCAAAACCGGCTTTGTCGCATCTATGTTGGATATGGGCGGCGGTTTGGGGGTTGTTTATCATGAAGGCGATGAGCCGGCAACAGTCAAGGAATGTGTTGCCCTAATCGCTGAAACTGTCCGCCAGGAAGCCGGCGCCCGTGATTATCCCTTACCGCATCTGGTTTTGGAACCCGGGCGTTCCCTGGTGGCGGAAGCGGGTACAACCCTATATACCATCGGCAGCATTAAAGAAATTCCCAATATCCGTTGGTATGTCGCCGTTGACGGCGGCATGGCCGATAACCCCAGGGTAGCTTTGTACCAGGCTGAGTATGAAGGGTTACTGGCCAATAAAGCAAAGCAACAACCTGATAAACTGGTCACCGTAACCGGAAAATGTTGTGAATCGGGAGATATGTTAATTTGGGATATTCAGTTGGCTGATCCCAAACCGGGGGATATTTTTGCGGTCTTTACCACCGGAGCCTATAATTATTCAATGGCCAGTAATTATAACCGTTTACCCCGGCCGGCCATGGTCTTGGTCAATCAGGGGGAAGCCGATCTTATCGTCACCCGTGAAACTTATAAGGACCTGATTGCGTTAGATCGAATACCGGACCGTTTGCGAAACTCGTCGGTGCTGGTTTGATATAGTTATAATCTTTATTTGAAAGGAAATATAATGTTTAGCCCGGAGATTGACCGATTCCTTTTACAACTGGTCTTGTCATTGCCGTGGATAATATTGGGTTTTTCATTCCACGAGTATTGCCATGCATGGATGTCGCGACGGTTTGGTGATCCATTACCGGAACGGGAAGGCAGGCTAACTTTAAATCCAATTAAGCATATTGATCCTTTCGGTTTGTTAGCTCTGATTATTTTTAGATTTGGATGGGCTAAGCCGGTTCAAATCAATCCCCGTTTTTATCGAAATCCCCAGAAAGATACCATGTGGGTTTCATTGGCAGGACCGGTAGGTAATTTTATCTTGGCAATTGTTATTGTTTTATTAATGAGAATTATGTTTCTCCTTCATATTCAATATTCATTTAATGGTTTGGTTATTGAATGTCTGTATGAGGGAGTATATATCATGTTGGCTCTTGGTTTTTTTAATTTGCTACCAATTCCGCCACTTGACGGTTCGAAAATATTGCGCTATTTTTTAAGGGGTTCAATTGGTTATTATTTTGATCGCCTAGAACCATATGGATTTATAATACTGATACTTTTGGTTTTTTTGGGTGGTTTTACCAGTTTTTTGGCTCAATTTATAAGTATAACAAGATCGCTCTTATTAATCGGCCTTTAAATCTTGCTCTGTCCGAAGATTGGGTTTATTCAATTCTTTAATGCAGAGCATAAATCTTAAGTCAGGGGTGTATAAGGTGGGTTTTTTCAAGCCGCTTTTTCTCTGGAATACAAAATTAAATTATGATGATACCACACTGGTTAATTCTTTTTTGGATGATTCCGGAAAATTTCTCTTTTACCAAATGAGCCGGTTTGATCAACACCACGCGATAGCTGTGGCCCGTTCAATCATTGCTGAAGTCAAAGATCCAACCGTAATTGACTATAAAACCTTGATGGTTTCGGCGTTGCTGCATGATATCGGCAAGGTGGAAGGTGATTTTAACTTTTTCAGCCGTATCCTGGTGGGTTTAATTAAGCGCATAGCCCCCAATTTGCGGGGTAAGTTAGCTTTTACCAACCCCAACACCTTTTGGGAAAAGGTCAGATACGGTTTTTACGTTGATCTGATTCATCCGCTCCGGGGGGCGCATATGGCGAAGGTTTTTGGGATTGATGCGGCAGTGGTGGAAATGATCCGGCATCACCACGACCCGCCGCGCCAGGACCAAACTATCGAACTTACAATGCTTCAGAAAGCCGATAATAAAAATTGACGGCTGCCGACATGGATTATGAGATCAAACTCGATATTTTTCAAGGCCCCCTAGATCTATTGCTTCACCTGATCGAGAAGAACGAGATCGATATTTATAATATACCCATCGCTCTAATTACGGAAAAGTATCTTGATTACCTCCATACGATTCAACTTCTAAATCTGGAAATCGTAGGCGATTTTCTAGTAATGGCGGCGACTTTGATGCAAATCAAAGCGAAAATGCTGTTGCCGCAAATCAACATGATGGACGAGAACTTGGAGGAAGAGGACCCACGGCTGGAACTGGCTCAAAAACTCATTGAATACAAGAAGATCAAGGAGGCTTCCATTAGTTTACAGGCTTTGGAAGGCCATCAACTTCGGATATATACTCGAACCGGAGGTGAGTTTGCTGATTTAAAGGTGGCTCCTGAAGGTGATCCTCTGAAGAATCTATCAATTTGGGATTTAATGGAGGCTTTTAAAGTTGTCCTTGACAGTTTGGAGGTTAAGCCCATTGCCGCCGTTCCCAAAGAAGATGTATCCGTTCGACAGCGGATGACTGAGATTATGGATTTGGTAACCAAGGAGGGGCAGGTCCTTTTTAAAGTCGTATTCAAGGATCTGAGCAGTAAACTTGCCTTGATAACATGTTTTTTAGCCGTTTTGGAACTAATACGGTTAGGTAAAATCAGCGCTTTTCAAAATGCTATTTTTGGCGAAATAACATTATCGCTAGTTACGGTTTGATTGATTATTTTTATATAGAGGTAGGTCGTTTTAGTTGAATTTAACCACAGCGCGCTCGATTATGGAGGCTTTGATATTCGCATCTTCGGAACCCATCTCCATCAAAGTAATGGCAGAAATTATCGGTGTGAATGATCACACGCTGAAACAAATGGTGGATGATTTAATCGAAGATTATCAGAAAAAAGGCGGCGGAATTCACATCATTGAAGTGGCTAACGGGTATCAATTCGCCACCAACTCGGAATTCTCTCCATATGTGGAAAAATTACAGAAACTACCGCGGAACATCGGCTTATCCCAGGCGGCCATTGAAACCTTAGCGATTATTGCCTACAAACAACCGATTACCAAAGCTGAAATTGAAGCATTACGCGGTGTCAGCATTGAAAGCTCATTGGCCACCCTGGTTGACAAAAACCTGGTGGAGGAGGCCGGACGTAAGGACTCACCGGGACGGCCGATTCTTTATGGGACCACCAAGAAATTTCTCAAATATTTTGGGTTAAATGATCTGAATGAATTACCTAAAATCCCCGAATGGATTGGAGCGGGTGAGTTGAAATACGAGGCTGGCGAAATAACGGGAGGCGGAGAATAACGATGAAATTTCTGAATAATAACTGGTTTTCCAAGAAAACGGTTAAAAAATGGTTCACATGGCGATTTGAGCGGGATAATAATTACTATTTCGGCTTAATTCTTTTGGTTTTGGGTATACTGTCGTTAGCTCTCTATCTGGTGGTTGACTTGTTAGGAATCTTTGACGCTTTCGAACCGGTTTCTTTCTTAATTACTTTTTTGATTAGCGGTTGGGGATTTATCTTACTGTGGAAAAGCGATAATGATTATCGTTTTAAACAGGCTCAGCAAAAAATTACCGAACTTGAACAAAGATTGGCTTATTCCCGTTTATTTATCGTGCCACCCCGTCAACTTAAACGCACAAAGAGGTAAAACCCGATGTATTCCGACGCCTGCGGCGAGGTTATCGAGATTCTTAAAGATGGTTCGGATTTGCAGGAAGTGTTGGTCATCGTTCAGGGAGGGTCAAAACCGGAACGGGCGTATAACTACCCGGGTCTTTACCGTAAGGTTCGGGTTGGCGAATCAGTCCGGTTGAATACCACTGCCGTTAAACTTGGTTTGGGTACCGGGGGACGCCATTTCATAATCCCCGGGTCAATCGGATCCGGTGGCGCCAATTGCCCCGGACATATTATGAAGTTGCGGTATACTCCATGGCAATTTCCGGTATTGGCGGCGGAGGAAGATGCCAGTCCGTATCATGAGTTATTGGAAGAGGCGGATATATTAGAAGGTGTTCCGGTGGTGGCCGCTCCGTTGCACAGTATGTTGCCCGGTGTTATTCTTGGATTCCGGAATCGTTGGCGGACCAGCCGGTTGGCTCCGCGGGATCCCAAAATAACATACATTATGACCGATGGAGCGGCATTGCCCATTGCATTAAGCGACTTGGTCCGTAATTTAAAGGAAAAGAAATTGTTGGAAATGACCATAACCACCGGCCACGCTTTCGGCGGAGATTTGGAGACGGTGAGTATACCGTCGGCCTTGCTTACCGCCCGCAAAGCCTGCAAGGCTGATTTGATTATCGTGGCTTTGGGTCCCGGAATCGTAGGAACCGGAACCGCTTATGGTTTTAGTGGTATCGAACAATCATGGGTTATTGATATCTCCGCCCGCTTAAAAGGAATCCCTGTTGCAGTTCCCCGGATTAGCCAAGCCGATTCCCGTCCGCGTCATTTGGGCATCAGCCATCATACATTGACCATTTTAGACTTGGCAAACTGCCCATGCTCCGTTGCCATCTCAGATCTGTTGCCGTCCGAATTCAAGCAGAATATCATTAACCAGATGCGGGAACGTGGTTTGCTGCAACGGCATTTAATTTATGCAACTGATGATCCCCCGGCCGTTCAATTATTTCAGGAGGCAGAAATTGAAGTTAAGACCATGGGACGCGGAATAACGGATGAGACTGCCTTTTTTCAATCCGCCATTGCAGCGGGAGTCCTTGCCGCGGAAACCATTAACAGCCAAGCCTCTAAGTTAACGAGGATTCGATGATATGCTCTTTTACAGGCTTGAGAACAGCATATTTCTTTCTATCTTGAAGAACTATAGAGTTAAAAGCTTAATAACCTATAACCAATAACTAATTGAGGTTTAAATGAGAAATCTGATAGAAATCGCTGAACAACAAGAGATAGTATATAAAGGCAAGTATCTTGAATATCATCTTGATCATGTAATTCTCCCTAATGGGAAAACCTCTACCCGTGAATATTTGCATCATCCCGGAGCAATTGGGGCTGTTCCCTTACTGGATTCGGGAGACATCATTATGGTAAAGCAGTTCCGTTATCCCACTCAATCGGTTATTCTGGAGATTCCGGCCGGAAAACTGGAGGAGGGGGAGGACCCGGTTGAGTGTGTCCGGCGTGAACTCATGGAAGAAATCGGTTACGAGCCCCAAACAATCGTCCATTTAGCCTCCGTCTGGACTACACCGGGGTTTACTGATGAAATCATTCATCTGTATCTGGCGACAGAGCTCCGGGAAAACCGGGCGGAGATGGATCCGGATGAGTTTTTGGAATTAGTTGCGCTGAAAAAGGCTGATTTACTAGAGTTGCTAAATTCCGGCGCCGTGGTTGACGGTAAAACGTTATTGGCCATATCGCTGCTTCAATTGAGAAATATATGGTGATCTACTACTCCGGCCGCTAAATATATCAATTTAAAAAAGAGCCAAGCCAATGGGGCAATAAAGGCATATATTTACCTTCTCAACCATAGAATGTATATGGACAAGGGGGGTAATAAATGCCGCTAATATTCCGTATACGTCAATATATCAATGATTATTTCCGGGAGCGTATCTTTCTCCTGGCCTTAGTGGCGATTCTGTTTATTATGGGTTTGATTTTTGGCTTTTTAGCCTCTGGAGTCCTGGCGAAAGACCAGAAAGATATGCTGGTGAATTTCATTCAACAGGGTTTCCACGGGGATTTCAACCTTCAAAATAGCGCTTATACTCGGCAGACCATTATTTCCAACATTCAAACCGTTTTTTTCTTATTCTTTATGGGAGTAAGCGTCATTGGCGTCCCTTTGGCCCTGTTGTTAATCTTCACCCGGGGTTTTATTTTGGGTTTTAGTACCGGATTTCTATTTCAAAATATGGGCATAAAAGGCTTTGTTTTAACGCTTACCGGTATTTTGCCCCATAATCTGCTGGTAATTCCGGCACTTTTCGTGATGGTAATTGCGATTATTGATTGTGCGGTGGCTCTTACGAAATTACGTTTCACGAAAAAACAGATTCCTGTTGGAGAAGAATTGTTAAAATGCGCTACAATAACATTAATTGTTTTGGTGACTATGGTATTGGCAGGTTTAGTACAGGGTTACGTAACGCCTCTGTTCTCTTCATGGCTGGCTGAGATTGTTTAGCGTTATTTTGATACACATAAAAATCTGTTGCTTTTTTATAATGATTTGGTATAAAATAAGTATTGGATTTTACCTCATATATCAGTTTTGGGAAATTACAGCAAACAAAATGTTTCTAAATCTTTCCTGTCTCCAGAAAAAAGGAGTTATCTTGTAAACTGTCGAAATTCTAACCATTCTCAAAGTTAACTAAAGGAGTTGACTTAAATTGCAAGATAACTTAAGTGAGTATCTTAATTATTTATCGGTAGAACGCGGATTGGCTCAAAACACTCTTGAATCTTACGGCAGGGACCTGCGGCAATTCCTCAAGTATCTTTCAGAAAAAAAGAACCTAAATATATCCGACGCCACTCAAGCCACTGTTATCGGTTATCTGTTGCAGATGCAGGCGAGGGGTAAAGCTACCGCAACCTTATCGCGGAGTTTAGCGGCAATCAAGTCCTACTTTCATTTTCTGGCCCGGGAAGAACGAATTCCCCGCGATCCAACCATGAATTTGGATGCCCCCAAACAAGAAAAGCGGTTACCAAGAATTCTCTCCGTTCAAGATGTGGAACGTCTTCTGGAGCAGCCGGACCTAAAAAGCCCTGTGGGTATTAGAGATCGTGCTATGCTGGAACTTCTTTACGCAACCGGTCTTCGGGTATCGGAGTTGGTTTCTCTAAAAACAATCGATATAAATACGGAAACCGGCTACATTAAGTGTTTTGGAAAAGGTTCCAAGGAGCGCATCGTTCCCTTGGGAACCACCGCAGTCAAATATGTGAAGCTTTATCAGGATCATGCCCGCAAATTCCTTGCTGCAAGTCTTCATGAGAATACCTTGTTCTTGAATCATCACGGGAAAGGCTTAACCAGACAAGGGTTCTGGAAGATCATCAAAAAGTACGCCGAAAGCATTCAATTGGGCATGGAGATTACCCCGCATACCATTCGGCATTCTTTTGCCACGCATTTGTTAGAAAATGGCGCCGACTTGCGTTCGGTTCAGGAAATGTTGGGACATGCCGATATTTCAACTACACAGATTTATACCCATTTAACCAAGGATAAAATAAAAGAAGTTTATGAGCATTCCCATCCCAGGGCGAGGTAGGCGACGATTGCCAAATGAACTCATTCGCACGTCCTCTGGACGTGGGCTCTCTATTTTGCGAAAGCGAGTAACATAACCCTTCGATGCCAAGTAAACCTTTGGAAAACCAAGCTGATTTATAAGTCTGGTTTTCTTTTTTTGACCAGGATTTTCAGGATTAAAGTACCAAAACAATCAAATCATGTTCAAAATATGGCGATTTTTTCGGACCATCCTGCAAATTGATATACGGTAAGGTTTTTTTAAGATTACAGGGGGAATAATTAGAATGATGCAACCAATTCATTGGTACCCCGGCCATATGGCCAAGGCAAAAAAACAATTGCTGGAGCTGGTAAAGTTTTTGGATCTTATCCTGGAAGTCCGGGATGCCAGAGCGCCCTTGGCCAGTCATAATAGCGACGTAGAATCCGTTTTATTGCGCCGGCCTACGGTGATCATCTTGAATAAGGTCGATATGGCCGATCCCAAGGCTACCGAGATGTGGATTCAATGGTTTCATAGTCAGGGTCTCCGGGTGGTAGCCGTCAATTCCAAAAACGGCGCTGGATTCAATATGGTTTGGAAAGCCCTTAACAATGTATTGGCCGTGAAACGAGGAAAAC
>JARKQY010000019.1 GCA_029974635.1 Bacillota bacterium
CTTTTCCCTGCAATTTTCCAGTAATAATTTAACAAAATCGTAACAATTATTTTTCTCCGTCTTTTCCTGAAAACCTTTACAAATCAATGATTATCTCTGTTTTGCTTATTATCGTCTCTTGATCTTATATGCGCCCACAGCAAACCAGGAATCCAGTTTCTTAAAGATGCGGCTCTCCAAAACCGATTCCTCGCCGAAAATTCTGGCCGCAGGATTATCATTATCAATATACGTGGTAATCAACCATACATTATCAGGCCGGTTCTCTTCCAAAAATCCCCGTATATCCAGTCCTCCGGAGCCGGTAGGTTCAAATGTCCTGCAATAAGCCAAACCGGGATTGGTTTGGGCAACATAGATATATTGTTTATGATTGGGAAAATAATACCAAAACACGCCCCAGGTGTCCGGTCCGATATGGATAAACACATCTCCCGGCTGGATGTTTTGTTGAAAATATTCGGTTATCTCATGAATGGGACCGTTAAACAGGCTTTGATTAATCTTGATGACATGGGGTGTCATTAATGCCGTAAAAAGCAGGACGAAACCCAAAACCAGCCTTTTATAGGGCAGTTTTGCCAGGCCAAAAGCGGCGGCCAGCAAAAACAGCCCGGAGACAGGCAATAAATGCCGCACATATAAGATCGGCCAAAAGAATATGGAATATAAAATAACCGCCAACAAAGTCAAGACGTGTACACCCGCCGCCAAGTAAATAACCGTTGCTTTCTCATGTTTGAATACGGCGTAACCGATACCCCACAAAATCAGCCCAAAAATCGCCCAAAAATTCACAACCGCCAGCGGATCAAAGGTGAAGAATTTATAAGTAAAAGGATAAATTAACGTCTGCCATACGATACCCGGATGAAGCGGCGGGATCCAAAAACCGCCTCCTCCACTTCCTTCACCTCCGCCGCCTCCGATCCATTTCAGCTGCGGCAAAAAACCAAGCGCCCACGGCAAATAACCAAGGGCCGCCAATCCGGCCACAACCAAAAACATTGGCCGGAATTGTTTCGGATTTATGATGAACCAAACCGCAATCAGTCCGCAAAGGACTGCCATGGCGATTAAGGCGTAATAATGAGTATACATGGCCGCCAACATCAGCAGACCGAATGTAAGCCAATCGCTTTTCTTATTCTCTGATACTGCCAAATAAGCGTACAACACGCTTCCCGTTACAAAAAAGATGGCCCAGGTATACATCCGGATTTCCTGCCCCATTCCCAGGTACATCGGAGTAACCGTTACCAGGAAGGAAAACAACAGTCCCGTAGTTTTGCCGCAAATGCGCCTCACCGGACCGATTCCCAAGGAAAATAACGCCAGAACTCCCAGAGCCGAAAAGCCACGTAACACAAAAACGGATTGGCCGAATATCATTGAAAATACTTTTAGCATATAAAAGTATAACGGCGGATGAACATCGACTCTTGCCAATTCCCAAATTTCCGCCAGTGAATGCCTGATAATTCCCACACTGCAAGCCTCATCATACCAGACGCCTTCACGGGTTATGCCGGTTAACAAAACAATGATCTCGACTATGAATAGCAATCCCCATAATAAAATATCTTGCCGGTTTAATCGCCTATCTGTTATGACCATTTTTTCAACCCTTCCAACACATAAATTTGTTATTAGTCATCCACCTCACAAGGAATTATCACGCTTCTTCTAGTCAACCGCAGCAAATAATATAGTTTCATGCCACCCGTTATATTTGTGTGATAAATATAACCGATATTGAGGTACCAATGATTTTATAAAAAACGGTATTTCATAAATATCTTCAGGCAAGTGATAAATACTTAGCGCCAATTTTGGTTTAAATTTCAGAATCGTCCTGGCGGCCCCCTTTAGAGCATGCAATTCCGCCCCTTCGATATCCATTTTGATAAAATCAACCCGCGCTATTCTTTCTGTTTGAACATATTCATCCAGAGTGGTGGCTTTTATTTTTGCGCCGCCCTGCTTAACCGCGCAATAACTTGCGGGACCATAGTCAGTGATAAATAAATCAGTAATACCATCCCACAGCCCCAGATTAATTCCGCTGATTATCATTTCCAATTTATTGCTTTGAATATTGGTTATCATTTTCCGGAAATTATCTTCCGAGGGTTCAAACGAATAAACCTTGCCTGAGGCGCCTACTTTATCCGCAAACCAAATTGCGGTTTCACCCAGGAAGCCTCCGGCGTCAATAACAACTTCACCTTTTTGGGGCGCGCATTTTCCGGAATACAAATACTGCTCATTTATCCAGGTATTTTCAATTTCATGCCAATTATCCCCGCAATTGATGACATAACCGTTAATCTCACCTATTTTTTGCTTTTTTTTAATCAATTTCAGGTTGTTATTCCGCTCAAAGTCCAAGTACGGAAAAATATCAGCCGCTATCGGTCCCGCTGCGATATAAGCAAGCCGGTATTGTAAAAACCAGTCAAAAACCTCTCTGGATTGGTCATCGGTTAGCATGGAATATACATCATCTAATCTGGTTAAATTCGTCAAGCCATATAACGTAGTTCCCAGAGCAGCTTCTCTATTTTTAGCGCTCAATTCATAAGAATACCTTAAGTGGGCGTCCCAAATCCCGTCGAATTCAACATTAAAACCCATTTTCCCAAGAATTGCCTTTAGACATATGATCAATTTCCACCGGAGCTTCATGTTGGAAAAATCAGGTCTGGCTCTGGGGATGAATCGTAGATAATTTTCGATTTGCCGATAAGCGGCGTTATATAGTTCCGCAGTATGAGATGTTTTTTGAATTGATTCCGTTTTGGTATCCGACAACATAAAATCAGCCCCAAATTATTCTTTAAATTCATCTGATCGCAGTATTGACGACATCCCTGAAAGTAACAGTTTACTACTGAAATTGTAAACAAGTTTAATAATAAAATCAAATAAAATTTTGGCATTTATCCCGGACGATATGAGACCTCGAGCCGGCAACTAAATTACATATAGTTGTAAATTTCTTGTTCTTAGTTTAGAATTATTCTATCATGAAGCAAAAACCTTTAAAGATATTATTCATTACTTTCGAGTATGGGAAAACCATATCCGGAGGTATTGGCAGGGTTATCAACAGTCTAGCCCCTCTAATCGCCAAACAAACGGATTTGCATATCATGTTGCTGCGAAATTACGTTGTCTACAAATTCACCATCTACAAATTCGCCTGGATATATAAATTATGCGGTGATAGACGGATAACAAAGTATCGCCGGTTTCGGCCCGGGATGTTAATCGGCTTGATCCGGAAAGAGAAGTATGATCTCGTGCATGTTTTCCATAGTACCGGGGCCGCAGCGGTCAAAACCATTAAGAAGCGTTTTCCCGGGTTAAAGGTAATTTACAGTTGCCATTCCATTGCCAAGCATGAATTCCAGATCCGAAACGACCATCCGGATTCTTTAAAGCACGAGGAATGTATTGTAAACTACAGTGATCATCTTCATTTACTAAATCAGTCGTCGCTTCAATACTTTCAAGCGTCTTACCCTGCCGTCCCGGACCAAAAATCCTATTCAATCATTCCCAATGGGATCGCCGCAGATTCTTTTCAGGAAAAAGATAACGGCTTCAAACGCAAAATGGATCAATTATTAGGTCAAAACGGCAAGATCACCGTATTGTGCATGTCCCGCTGGAGCTGGGGCAAGGGATTGGAGGTTTTACTGGCTGCAGTCCCCGAAGTTGTCGCCCATTACCAAAATATACAATTTGTTATCGCCGGGCGAAAACTCATTAGCTGGGAGTACCATTACCAGGATTATTTGCGAAAGATCAATTCGCTAATAAGGAATTTGAACGGCTATGTCAGCGTGTTGGACTGGCTCAACGACCGCCGGCGCAATACTTTGTTCACTTTTGCCGATATCTGGGTAATGCCGAGTCTGCTCGAATATTTCCCCTACTCTATTTTGGAACCGATGATGGCCAAAATCCCCATCATTTCCTCCCGCATTGACTGCGTCGTTGAGATGCTGACGGATAACCGCGAATGTTTGTTTTACGAACCAACCAGTCCCCAGCAATTGGCCGACAAACTACTTACCCTGATTCACGCTCCGGACCTGGGCAAGACATTAGCGGATAATGCTTATTATAAAGCGCAACAGTACTCATGGGGAAAGATAGCTGATATGTATATCAAAATGTATAGGGATGCCTTATGAATATCGGTTTTATATCATTTATACCGGATAGCGGACATATATCGCCATTATTACGTTTGGCCGCGGTTTTCGCCGCAAGGAAATATAACGTCATATGTTATTTTCCGGAAGAAAGTATTCAATTTGCAGACGAGTTCAATGTTCCGGTAAAATCCCTCGGCAGGGTTACGGATGAAATAAGCGGCCAAGTATTTGCCGGACTATCGGCCAGGTCAATTTTTTATAATGCATTTTCATGTTATTATGATCTTGACAAAGGATATACGCAGCCAATCCAACTAAGTATTACGGAGAAAACGGAATATATCAAAGAGATGTTAATCCGGGACAACCTTTCACTTATCATCGCGGACAGTAATTGCTTTAATAATTGGTACAAAGCGTTTGCGGCACTTACCAAAGCACCACTGGTTATTCATCTTTCCGAAGGAAATTGCCGCAATTGGCAGCGGAGTTTTGTATTAGCATACGGGCTTACCAATCATTCCCCATGGTTCCAAGCGGCTATTGAAATCATAGGGGCTATATTTCAGCAATATTATTGGAAGGTCTTATCAATTGCCTCAAAAAAAAATGAGCTAAAAATATTTCCTACCCTACAAAAATCTTTTGTTTCAATAATTAAGGAGGATCCGGCAGCCCCGCTCTATATAACATCCGGTCTGGGTTTCATAGAAAAAGAAATATTAAAGATTGAGCCAAAACAAGGCGAGGTTCATCAATTATTATTCCCGCCGGTTGTGGATTGCAGAACGGTTAAATTGCCGCAAACGCTTCAAGAATGGTTTGACAGGGGAGGAAAGAAACCGGTTGTCTATATATGTTTGGGTACTATGGTCCGGGGTAATAAACGGCTTTTCAGACATATAATCAACGGTTTAAAAGATTTGGATATCAACATTCTTTGGGCTGCGCCCGATGATCAGATTTCATTAATAAAGGAGATTGGAGTATTACCCAATCTGCGGATTGAAAAATTTGTGCCGCAGTCACAAGTTTTGGCGTTGGAAAAAGTTCGCTGTTTCATTACGCATGGAGGAGCTGGAAGCGTTCAAGAAAGTTTATTGTGCGGGAAACCCATGTTATGCATTCCTTTCATGTTTGACCAGCCATATAACAGCTCGATTGCGGCATTACTTCATGTTGGAATAAAACTCTGGAAGAATAAAGCATCGGCCCGATTAATCCGTAAATCAGTACACCAACTTCTTTACGATCAAGAGTACTGGAATGCCGCTCAAAACATAATGGGAAGACTGAAAGCCGTAGATGGTGGAGAATCAATACTCGAATATTTGCGGAAAATTGGAATGCTTGCCTACAAGCATGGGGGTTGATATGGAATACGGTATTCTAATGGATAACGATTATCAACCGGCGGAACGTATCGACTCGGTGGGTTTCTATCAATGGTTGAATGTGTTTCACGGCCGGATGATTGACCGGAATGAAGCGTTGACCCTATTAAAAGACGGTGATTATGATATTGTCCATCTCCGGCTGAGCCGGGAGAATCTGGCTCTAATTCACCGGATCCGGGAAAGGTTGGGCCCAAATTCAACCACAAAACTGGTATTAAGCCTGGAGTTGCCGGTCCGGTATTGGAACCGGGAATTTAATGATCCGGAATTATTGAAAACAGCCGTTAGCAAAGGAGATTTTGTATTTGCCGCCGAATCTCACATTGCCCAAGTTCTCGAAGAATTCAGCGGCAAAACCGTATATGAAATTCCTCATCCGGCCGATGTAACGCGGATCCGAACCCTGCCAAGGGCCGAACCAGGTCATATCATCACCATTCTTTACAGCGGGCGCAAGAATATAAAAAAGTACATCTTATGGCTAAGACTGCTTTTTCAAAAAAGACTGGGCATCCGGGTATTGGCCTATCGTTATCAAAACCGGGACGATATGAATTATTATCGCCAAAAAAACATTGATTTTGTCTGTTGCGACACTGAAGCGGAATTGATTACCGGATTGACGGAAAGCCGGCTGCTCATTTTACCGGAAATCTACCCTTACTACGGAAATGAATATCATCAATATGAAAACCTGGTGGTCTACGCGGCGATTGCGGGAACACCCACCATGAGCGCCAATCATTTGGGCGCCATGCGCCGCTGTTATCCGGAGTTGACCAAACCTCCCTTTAAAAATTACTTATTGTTGTATAGGTGGCTAAAGCGCAATCCGGCCATACAAAAATATCTAAGCGATACTGCCCGGTCAAAAGCGGAATATTATGATTGGGGCAACCTGCAAAAACGTTTTTTGGACAGGCTTTTTGATGAGACTCAGGATGAACGGTTTCGCTTTGGGAAGATCAAGTTTGAGCATCCGTCGCTTTTCCGGCAAATCCACCCGGTATGCGGTCCTCAAACAATCGGTTACCACAATGAAGAGTTTGCCGTAGTCTGTCTGGTCAAGGACGGAGCGGAATATATCAATGCTTTTATGGACCATTACCAGCGTTTGGGCACGAAACATTTCTTTTTTATCGATAATGGTTCAACCGATGCCACCGTCGCATTGCTGAAAAGCTATCCCCATACTACCATCTACGAAACCTCATTGCTTCATAAAAAATATGAGTGTGAAATCCGGCGGGCCATTATCGAGGAACACTGTAGAAATAAATGGTGCCTGTGTGTCGATATCGATGAGTTATTCGATTATCCTTACTCCAACCGGATTCCGATGCAATTATTCCTGCGGTACCTTAATTCTCACAATTATACCGCGGTCTTATCTTATCTGCTGGATATGTTCGCCAAAGAACCGGAATTTTCACTGGAGGAATCCAGCGGAGATCTAGTGAGTAAATATTGCTATTATGACATTTCACACTTGAAAAAGTCCCGTTACCATTGGCCGTTCACTGCGTTCACCAATTATAACCGGCTCTCGGACCCGAAAATGAGAAATTACTCCGGCGGAATCCGGGGGAAAGTTTTTAAAAATAAGAACAGCGGCTACTTGCTCACCAAGCATCCCTTATTATTCATTGATTCGAAGATCGAACCACTGGTGCACCCGCATTTTAGCAATAACGCGTCCATTGCCGACGTAAACGGGGTCTTAAAACATTATAAATTCATTGATTCCTTCAAGGATAAGGTGATTCGCAGTTTGGAATCGGGAGCTTATTCATATTACGCTGAACAGGAGTATAAAGAGTACTATAATGTCCTTAAAAGAGATAACTATTTGAGTCTATATTCCCATACATCCCAAAAACTTTATGGCCTTGAACAGTTAATTCGCAAAGGTTTTATTCGGATATCTAAAACATATCGCGCCTATGTTGAATCAATTACCTAATCACCTTTAGCTCCGTTCTTCTCACTTTTTATTTATCAAAACTTGTTCATGTTAAATTAGTTTATAACTTCAACTATTTCTATTGAACTTTTGCCGGAAATAATTAAAAAAAGCGCCTTTTTCTCGGTTTTTATCTTCATTGTAATGTAATTCAACCATAAATAATAAAAATGAATGAAAAAACTCCCGCATAATAATGAATGGCAAAAAGAAAATTACATGAAACCGCTTGGCGCGAACCGAATTGTAAAGGATCCCCAATACTTTTTCCATAAATACCGCTCCATAGACCAACCCCCACTCCACAATACTAAGTTTGGCGGTCATGGTAATCCCTTTTTGGCGTAATTGCCGTTCCGATTGGGTCCAATCCTTGACATGCGACATAAATTTAGCAAAACTGGTCCGGTTAATATGAGAAATAAATGCCCTTGGCTCAAAATAAATTTGGTAGCCATCCCGGGTAACCCGTTTACAAAAATCATAATCCTCACCTGAGCTTAATTCCTCATCAAAAAAATAACCTGTGTCAACCAATTTCTGCCGTATACTAAGATTGGCTGTTGGATGGGATACAGCAATCTTTGGTGATAGAGACGGATGCAGGGCCGACCAGGAACAGAAATCATCGCAAATTGCCCAATAATTAGTATTATATCCCTTTATCCCGCCACCAATGATTTTCACACGTGGATTAACTACTTCGAAATACATATGAGCCATTACATGACACAGTATTAAATTTTTATCAGCCAGACAATCAGCATCAATAAATACCAAAACCCCGCCTGTTGCAACTCGCATTCCTTCATTTCTGGCCGCTCCCGGGTTTCTTTTAGAGGCAAAAAGAAATTTTAGTCCATACGACTGAATGATATCCCTGGTTTTATCGGTAGAGCCATTATCTACTATAATAATTTCCGTTTTTTCCTTAGGATAGCTTTGCCTGAATAAATGTTCAATGCAATTTCCAATAAATAATTCACCATTAAAAACCGGGACAATCACAGATACCCGTGGTAGTATAAAAGTATTCACCAATGTTTTTAACCCCCCGGTGCTTTGGAAGCGGCGTTGCGAATCGCTTGATTATATACGGTTATAGTTTCAGCGATTGTTTTGTGCCAACTAAAGTTTTCCTGAACGAAATATCCGGCTGCTTCCCCCATCCGGATTGCTTTGGCGGTATCTTGCAATAGTTCTAAAACTGCAGCGGCAATCTTTGCGGGATCGTTTCCATTAACAAACAAAGCAGTAGGGTTATCCGGAGTGCCGGCAAATATGTCCGGGAAACCATCCCCTAATATAACAGGTTTGCCGAAAGACATTGCTTCCAATGCCACCAAACCGAATGGTTCATACAAGGAAGGAAAAATACAGATATCAGCCATTTGATAATGGTCATAAACCTGTTCGGAACTGAGGAATTGGTTGTAAACATATACATTATCAGCTAAATGTAATTTACGAACCAGTGATTCTATTGCATCATTGTCCCCATTTCCTATGATAACTAACCTGGTATCGGGCCTTATTTTAACTACTTCCGACATTGCCGCTATCAGGTTAAAAATTCCCTTACTATAACACAATCTACCTACAAATAAAACAATTTTATCATCAAGGGCTGTTTTCAACCGTGATTGAAGTTGTATCGTGATAGGAGTTGAAAAAAAAGAATTCGTATTTAAATGGAATGTATTCTCATGTCCATGATGAATAACCGAAATCTTTTTCGGATTCCAGCCATGACCGGTTACCAAACTGAACATTTTATCGCTGGGGACAATAATTTTTTGGGCCTTTTTAACCAGTATCCTCTCTATAATTGCGATCAATTTCAAACGATCATTTTTTTTTCCCCAGGGTGTCATTGTAAATTCTGTGTTGTGCGCATGAAAAACAATAGGAATACGGAGAAAACAACCGCATAATATTCCGGCCAACCCGCTCATCCAATCGTGGACGGCGACAATATCAAAGTTAACTTGGCTATGCTGTTTGTTTATCAACCAGTAAGTAGCTAGGTTATAATGTAATAATCTTACGAACCGTAGAAAAAATCCCAAACAGCCTACCTCTGCCATTATCTTGGACAACCATCTTAATGTTTTTTCTAATGGTCGGAAAACAAGTACATCCGATTCAATTTCAACAATCGGCAATTCACCTGGATTAAATGTAAAAACCCAACTATTATGACCGTTTTTTTTAATATATTTCATATAATGTGTAATATAACGGCCTAATCCGCCGTTAACGTTGGGCGGATATTCGATAGTCAATAATGCGATATTCATTTGGGTATAGAGTTTATGAAAATTCGAATGTTTATCCGAAACAGCAATAATCGTAAAATGGCTTTCGGAATGAAATCCCTGTTAATCTTCCTTATAAAATATATTAAGTTATGAAGTTCTTCCACATTCTTACCACTATAATGCTCATGTACTAAATGATAGTTGATGATAGATGAATCTTTTATAAATGGTATCTTCTCCCGAAACAACCGGTATCCCAGTTCGATATCCTCATAACCCCAACCTGTAAAGTTTTCATCAAAGCCGCCTATTTTTATCAAATCCGCTCTGGCGATGGAAACATTACCGGTTGCCAGTCCCAGCCAACGAAAACTACTGTGGGGAGACAACAGCACCCGTTTGGTAATGCAATTAAAAAACTCTACATAGCCCCTTTTATATATATCATTCAGGTGATCAGGATTAAAACTCATTGCAAACTGCCGGATCTCCGTCTCGGATAAATCAACTTGCTTTCTTTCACCAATTAAAACACATTGTTTGCGGTGCCCGGTGAGATGTTTTACTAAAAAATCCGGAGCCGGTACCCGATCATCGTCTAAAAAAATAATAATTTCGCCTTGAGCTGCCCGAAGACCCAAATTTCTTGCCGCGGCCCGGCCGATATTTTGAACTGATACTAGTTTGCGAGGCTGATACGGCAGCCGCAATTGGTCAAATTCCTTAATAGTTTCAGGCCTGCAACCATCCAGAACCACAATTACTTCAATATCTTCGGTAACCTGATACGCAAGCGCTTCTAAAATCAAACGCAAACGGGAAAATTTATCCTTGGTCGGAATTATGACACTCCCTTTAATTTTCGTCATTCAATCACTCCAATACCTTTCTTAGCTGCCCCTTTCCTTGGGGAAAGGTTATAATTTGTCATGATACTATTTACCTAATAATACCATATTTTAAATAAAATTTAAAGCTCATACAATTAAAAAATAATCCCGGCTCACAAAAACCGGCCGGATATAATGATTCCTTGATTTCTAACCAGTAGCCATCCTTTGGCCCCACTTAAAAATCCCGATAAAGCCGTCGCCGGAGGATATATTCGATAACGGGTTCAGGTATTAAATAACGGATAGAGCGTTCGTACATCAATTCCACCCGCAGCCAGGTTGAGGAAATATCTAGCAAAGGCGCCTCTAATATTGTAATCTGCTGCCGGTAGGGCTCTAAAAAATCCGGCCAGCTTGAATCGCTGGTAAATACCGGATAACCCGGCCGGAAAGCGGTAATGATTTTTATCTGCTCCAGAATTTCGTGATAATTCTTCCAGGTATAGAGTTCCAGCAAGGAGTCGAAACCCATAATCAAAGCGGCTTGGTCGCCGTGACCCTGCAATTTTAGTTCCTTAATGGTATCTATGGTATAGGAAGGACCTTCCCGTTCGATCTCCACGGTGGAAACCTCAAACCCGGAATTATTCTCGATGGCTAATTTCACCATATGTAAACGATCTTCAACGGAAGTAGAAACTTCACCAATCTTATGCGGCGGAATCCCGGCCGGCACAAAAATTACTTTATCTAAGCCGCACACTTCACGGGCTTTTTCAGCCAATACCAAATGGCCAAAATGAATCGGATCAAATGTCCCCCCTAAGATTCCAAAAATACTCATTCAATCACTCCATTCATAGTCCAATAATACCAACGGAATCAATTTTGGGTGCAAGTGATCACTAAATTATCCCGGTGAACCGCTTCATCGGTAAATTTATAACCTAAAACCATTTGTATATCCGTGGATTTTTTGCCGCGGATTTTATTAAGCTGTTGGTTTCCGTAATTCGTAAACCCACGGCCCAACTCCATATTCGCCCGGCTCAAAATTTTTACCAGATCACCCTCGTCAAACTGACCGCGAACTTCAATTATACCGGAAGGTAGTAAACTTTTGCCCTTTTTCACCAATGCCAGTTCAGCGCCTTCATCAACCACCAACTCCCCATTTAGGGGGGGGCCGTAAGCAATCCAGTGCTTGCGATTGTTAACAGCGGGCTGACTACTTAAAAACACCGTGCCGACCGGTTCTCCCTTAAAAATTTTTTGAATTTCCGCCGGATTGGAGCCGTTCATAATAATCATCGAAGTGCCCGCCGCAGTTGCCATCTGGGCTGCTTCAATCTTGGTGATCATTCCTCCGGTTCCAAGCCCCGAACCGCTGCCTCCGGCCATCTTCATGATCTCCGGAGTTATCTCCGTCACCAGCGGGATCAGGGATGCCGCACAGTTTTTATGAGGATCGGCAGTATATAAGCCATTAATATCCGATAGCAGGACCAATAAGTCAGCTTCGATTAAACCGGCCACCAGCGCCGATAGACAATCATTTTGTCCAAATTTATATTTCAATTCTTCAGTGGCGACGGTATCATTTTCATTAATAACCGGAATTACCTGGTATTTCAACAAAGCCATAATCGTGTTCCTTGAATTCAGATACCGTTTACGGTCACTAACATCATTACGGGTTAATAAAACCTGGGCAACTATCAGCCCGTACTCCGAAAATAGCTTTTCATAGACTTGCATTAAAAGCCCTTGTCCAATAGCGGCCAAGGCTTGATTTTCAACAATTGAGGAGGGTTTGGCGGTAATATTGAGCCGGCCCATACCGGCGCCGACGGCCCCGGAAGTTACTAAAACAACTTCTTTCCCTTGATTGTGGAGATCAGCCAATTGCCTGACCAATTGTTCAATAAGATTCAGGTTGAGCTTGCCTGTCCGATGCGTTAATGTGCTGGTTCCTACTTTGATCACAATTCGGCGGGCCGATTGAAGCCGTTGCAGATAATCCACTTTAGATCTCTCCCGGCCAATGAATTTTACTGGGTTTCCCCGGTAGGGGAGCTCGATAGAACAACATATTGCGGCCGATTACTTGAACTAAATCGGCGCCGGTATGTTTGGCCAAGGCCTCTCCAACCTCCCTAGCCTCAAATTCCGTGTGCGGCAATACCCTGCCTTTAACGAGTTCACGGACCACAAGGGCTTGTTCGAGCTGTTCGATAACGTTCTCAGTAATTCCGGCCTTGCCAACAATTAGGATGGGTTCCATATCATTGCCAAGGCCTCTCAAAAAACTGCGCTGCTTACTGGTCAACATATTCTTTTATTCCTTCCAATGGATTCTAAAAACATTGCTAAATATTTTTGATACTCATTATAACACATTTTCAATAACCGGGGAATTTGTTTTATTTATCCCCTATCCCGGCGAATCCGGAACCAGAAAAAGTTTTTATTAGACGGGATTTACGGATTTTATTGGATTAAATCATTATATATCTTCGTTTTCACTCTGCATTTATGAAAATCTCCTTAATCCCATCAGTCCTGTCCGAGTACCTTGTTTTTGGACTTACTAAAATTCAAAAGCATTATTTAGACAGAATTGATTGGATTAAAACATATTTACTACCCTCGTTTTGGCTCTGCCTTTATGAAAATCCCTTTAATCTAGTGAATTCTGTCCAGTTACCTTGTTTTAGGCCTACTAAGTTCACCAGCCTATTTTTAGACGGAATTATCAGGATTTATTAGATTAAAACATAAAAAAAGATATACAATATAGCAATATACCGTATATCTCAATCTTTAAAAATAAATATTTGAAAAACTCCTAGCCTAGCTGGGGCACCTTATCTTTGCGAAGTTGCCGGCGGTGTTCTTCATAACCGGGGTCGCCTTTGCGCCAACGTTCTCGCCCTTTTTCCCGCACTATCATTGTTTCTTGGGCAATGAATTCGTTTTTTCCGGTGCAATAAAACAATGAATCACCTTTGCGACAATTTCCACAATCCAAGCAAAGCACTTCTTTGAAACCTCCTCACAATTACTTACATTTTGTTGTTTTGGAAACTGGTATCATTCATCCAACCTCTTACGAATCCTCATGATAATATATGAATTCAAAATCGCCTATTTTAACCGGATCACCCTCTTTAACTCCCGCATCGATCAGGGCCTCAATTACTCCCCATCGTTTTAGCAGCTTTTGCAGACTGCGTATTGATTCATCGTTCCCCAAATCAAACCTGGCAACTCTTCGTATTAAAGAGTCATTTTCAACCTGATAGCAATCTTCCTGCTTTTTAATTACAATTTTAAATTTATCAGCCTCTGAATTATCGTAAAAAAGCGTCTCCTCTAATGCTTGAGGTTCTTGCCGGGGCAGTGCGGCCAAAGCTTTAAGAATTTGATCCAACAAACCACCGATACCTGCACCCGTTGCAGCTGAAATCGGAATTACAATCCGCTCCCCGGTATCTTTATCGGTCCGAATCCGGTCTATAAAGGTTTCGAGAATGGATCCGGATTCGGGTAAATCCATTTTGTTGGCGGCTATTATCTGTACTTTTTGAATTAACTTCGGATGGAAGAGATTTAATTCCTGATTGATTTGGAGATAGTCCTGATAAGGATCCCTTCCCGATAATCCGGACACGTCCACCAAATGAACCAGCAAACGGGTACGTTCAATATGCCGTAAAAATTTATCACCCAGTCCGATCCCTTCATGAGCCCCTTCAATCAATCCCGGAATATCAACGGTTAAGAAACTTTGACCCTTATGCGTCACCATACCCAGGTTGGGAATAATGGTTGTAAAGGGATAATCCGCAATTTTAGGTTTGGCGGATGAGATTCGCGCAAGCAAAGTTGATTTTCCGGCATTAGGAAACCCAACCAATCCGACATCGGCAATCAGCTTTAGTTCCAGAACCACTGTCAATTCCGACCCGAGTTCACCTTTTTCCGAAAATTGCGGCGTCTGCCGGGTAGCCGTGGCGAAATTGGAATTTCCCCTGCCGCCGCGGCCGCCTTTTAAGGCAATATACTCGGAGCCATCCTCGGTTAAGTCGGCAATTATTTGGCCGGTTTCCACATTTTTGATGACAGTTCCCGGAGGTACTGGAATATAAAGATCGGCGCCATCTTTTCCGGTACGCATGCCTCCCTCGCCGGGGCTGCCGTTCCCGGCTTCAAAATGATGCTTAAATTGAAAATGGCTTAACGTCGACAGGTTATTTTGTACAACGAATATTATATTGCCGCCGCGGCCTCCGTCACCGCCATCCGGCCCGCCTCTCGGGACATATTTCTCGCGGCGGAAATTAATGGCCCCGGAACCGCCTTTTCCGGACTTCAGAAAAATTTTTATGTGATCTAAAAACAATCTTACACCTCAATTACTATTATTCGACAGGCCTTAAATATATCCTTTTCGTCTTTTTAAAGCATTGTTTGACTTTTACTCGTTTTTTGACGTTTTATGAATTATTATCCGCTGTATATAGGATTACCCGATTTCGGCCATTTTTCTTCGCCTGATATAAAGCTTCATCCGCCCAAGCGATTAAATTTTCCGTTAAGATGATGGTTTGTTCTTCATCCAATTGCGGCAAAACATCAAAACGGTCCAGGTAACTCACCCCGAAACTGGCGGTTATATGAAGATTACCATATGCAGCGCAAAACCGGCGTTTTTCCACCTTTTCCCGGAGCCGTTCCGCCAGTTCCACCGCGTTTTTCCATTCGGTTTGGGGCAATAAAATCACGAACTCCTCTCCCCCGAAACGGCACGCCACATCATACTCCCGGATCGATCCTTTAATCAACTCCCCGAACTCCGTCAACAACTGATCGCCGACTTGATGGCCGTATTCATCGTTCACGCTTTTAAAGAAATCCAAATCTATAAATATCAAAGAAAGCTTATGTTTCATCCGGAATGCCTTCTTAATTTCCTCCTTGATTCGCTGCATTAAAAAATTCCGGTTATAAAAGCCGGTTAACTCGTCCAAAGTGGCTTTCTGGTATAATTTAGAAATATTTACATACAACTTTGCGTTTTCTAGGGCGGTTTCCTTCGCCAACTGATATAACCGAGTATTATCAAGCCTTACCGCCACTCTTGGCGCGAAAAAGGATAACAATCGCAATTGCTGTTTATTAAATAGCCCATTGCTTCCGAATAAGATACAGGTTCCCAAAACTTTGTTTTGGACATTCAAAGGCAGTACCATGAGACAGCGGTAATTGTTGGCAAGCTCGCGCAGGTTTCCATACGCATCATGGGCAGAAGTCCGTTTAAAATCCAGAATAAAAGCAGCGGTCATATCTTTTATGCTTTCTAAAACTCCTTTTGGCTGCCGTAATATCCTGGTGATGTTGTTGATTTTATCGGCGGGAATACCTAAAATAGATTTGAGTTTAAACTCATCCTGAATTTCATCAAACCAGTAAATAATACCCGCACTGGCTCCGGTTTCCTTTACAATTTTTCCGAGGATGCTTTTCGCCAAGTGAACAAAGTCCAGCTCACCCTCAAAGACCTCTTCTAGTTCAAAGAGCTTCCGATAGAAATTATTATTTATCCGGTTAAGCATAACCAGTCCTATGATCGCCGCAAGTACTGCCACTATTACAAAAATATGCCCTGTCAAATTAAAAACCACCTTTCACTGTATTATCGGCATATTCGGAAAGATGGTTTAATATTAGAATAGAATTATTTATGAAATAATTCGTAGCGGATCCCAGGCTACCACTCCAGAAGGGCCGCTCCCCAACTCAACCCGGCTCCAAAACCGATTAATAGAATATAATCTCCCTTTTGAAAATTTTCCCAAAAATCATTCATTGCTAGCGGAATTGAACTGGACGAAGTATTGCCATACTGCTCAATATTACAGATAAATTCGGTTTTTCCTGCTGCAATTTCTTTAGCCGCGTCAATAATGCGTATATTGGCCTGATGAGGTACAACGTACCGGATCTGCTCCGGCTTTAGTCCGACTTTGGCAGGAACGGTATGATAAAGCTCTTTAATTATGTTTACCGCAAATTTAAACACGGTTTTGCCATTTTGGCGAAAATAAAAATCGGATACCCGATTGTTTTTCAGATGGGGTACTCCGCCAATGTGCACTTCATCCATCATCCCGGGAATCGAACCGAGTTCGGTGTGAAGAATAAGATGATCCGGATTATTGTTGGTAACCACTACAGCAGAGGCAGCATCTCCAAATAGAACACAACTGGTGCGGTCAGTATAATCAGTCATCCTCGATAGTTGCTCACCGGTTGTAACCAGGCCGGCCTTAATGGAACGTGTCTTTAAAAAACTCTCAGCCGTGGCCAAAGCGTATACAAATCCACTACAAGCCGCATTTAAGTCAAAACAGAAAGCATTCTTGGTTCCCAAATGATTCGCAACTTCAAATGATTGCGCCGGACTAATCCGATCCGGAGTAAGGGTTGAAGAAATAATAAAATCAAGTTCTTCAGGTTGAACATGACTCCGCTTGCAAGCAATTTGGGCCGCATCAACGACCAATCGGACCATTGTCTCATCGGCGCCTAAAATCCGGCGTTCTTTGATTCCAGTCCGGGTTGTAATCCATTCATCAGTAGTCTCCACTATTTTTTCAAGCTCGCTGTTGGTTAGCCTCTTTTCCGGAACTGCAACTCCAATCGATCGAATTCCGATTTCCGCCATTCATGGTCCTCCTAGTATTATTTAGATTTACGATCAGTTTGAATTCCTATTCAACATCTTTTAACAGTTTTAAATACTCGGCCATCTCCATGGTCATTCCATATATCACGAAAGTGCCTTTGCATACAATCTCATCCTTGGAACGAACAACCACCTCGATTAAAAACCGGTGGTTTTTCTTCTCAATGACCTGTGCCCTGGCAATCAATTTTTCTCCGGAGCGTACCGTACGGAGAAAGTCCATTTCTACGTTTCCCGTCAAAGCGACTTGAACATCGGCAACGGCATTGGCCAGGGAATTGGCTTGGGCAAAAATAATATGCCCTCTTACAATATTACATTTTTCAAGACACATGGACTGTTCGGTCTCCAGGATGGAGAGACCTTTTTTACCCGGTTCGATCTCAATTAACTCGCCCACGATCTCAGCTGCCCCTAATGATTGAGATGCGCCAAAGAAATGTGAAGCCATTTCCTTGGTCCGCTTACGGACTTCCGGAATGGAAAGCTCCAGCCGATCAAGGCGGATAGTGGGAATACTGACCGCTAAAGCTTCCGCTAGTTCTTCGTCGGTAATAAAAGGGTTTTCTTGGATTGCGGCCAGTAATTTTTGATGCCTTTCCGATTTCTTTAAAAATTTATCAGCCATGATACTCCAAAAATTATTATTAGCTGATAATAATTATAACCGCTTTTACTCCCTATTTCAACCTAAAAATAAAAACATCATTTTTAGAGAAAGTAAGTTGAATTAGAAGTTATGTGAAAAAGAAAGTTACGGTCTTAAATCATGCCGGGCAATGTCAAATTTCTTAACGCTGAAAATGTCATATCCCAAGCGATCCATGACCAACACCATCTTCTCTTGCCAATCTTTATTTCCGGACAAGTCCGGAACCTCCGGAAAGGAAAACCGGACCACATGCCGTAAAAAATCCCGCCGTTCGTCTTCATTGCCGGGCAAATAAAAGTATGAAACTGCTAAGCGGTGTTCATCATTGATTCCTAAGGCAAAAAAACAAATTCCCTTCAACCATAAAAATCTCCTAACTTTTTTTTCAATCAGTTCCGGTTCGTAAACCTTACTAAAACTGCTGCCAACGAATTTTCTGGTTTGAACTATCAGATTACCGGCTTTATCGAGGGTATCCTGCAATATGACATCAGGATATCTGAGGGGGGTGTTTTTTTTGGCTTCTTTATAATAAGATGACATATACCGGTCGACTTTTTCAAAAATATTGTTTGCATTGTAATTGATGATAAATTCATTGGCAATCTGCCTGCGGACAATCCGGCGTTCATCCAGGGAAAGGTTATAGATGAGGATTCCATCCGAAGTTTTGATAATCTCAGCGGTGGCTTTTGACGATAACAATTCCTCTGTTCTGCCGTCCTGAGCGCGCAGATCTTGTGCCATCGAATACGGCATCAGGAGTAATAATATCAAAGCTAACCAAACCATTGTTCCCTTCCGACTTTGCATCCAGATAACCTCATTTGCATATTATAAAAAAATCTTAACAGGAGCCTTTCCAGAAGTCAAGTGTTTCAATATCCGGATTCGAAAATAGTTTCCAAAAAAGAAAAAGGCCGTCTCATCGGACAGCCTCAACTATTTCAGTACCTAGCAAAGATTAATCTAGCTTGATATATTAAACGTTAAACAGTATATCCGCATAAGTCGGGAAAGGCCATATTTTCGAGTCAACGATGGTTTCCAATTTATCGCCGTCCTCTCTCAGTTTGCCCATTGTCGCGAAAACAACATCCCGATAGATCTGAGCATGTTTTAAAGTATCTCCGGCTGTTTTTTCAGCATCTTCAAGAGCTTTCTCAAGGCTGTCGATATTTTTGGAAAAGCCGTCGAGAGTTTGGGTCAATTTAACCAATAGCTCTTCCTGAACGCCGGTGCTTGCCTTGGAAGACGCCGTTTTCACTTTACCAATGGTTTCGGCGATTTGAGAGACATACTGTACAACGGCGGGAACAATTTGGCGTTTCGCCATATGCAACATGGTTAAAGCTTCGATATTTATTTGTTTGATATAATTTTCCAAATAAATCTCGTACCGGGAATGGAGTTCCACTTTACTCAACACACTGTGCTTTTCAAATAATTTAACTGTTGCATCTTTGATCCAAACCGGAATAGCGTCCACGGTTGATTTGATATTGGGTAATCCCCGTTTTTCGGCTTCTTTCACCCATTCCTCGGCATAGTTGTTGCCGTTAAATATGATCCGTTTGTGCTTGGTTACGATCTCCTTAACGATGCTTTGAACTTCACTATCGATATCCTTGGCTTTTTCCAACCGGTCCGCAATGCGGGATAAAGCTTCAGCCGCAATGGTATTTAAAACAGTATTAGGACCAGCGATAGAGGCGGATGACGCCACCATACGGAACTCAAATTTATTGCCGGTAAATGCAAAAGGCGAAGTACGGTTACGATCAGTGGTATCTTTGGGTAAGGCAGGCAGAGTTGATACGCCGATCCTTAATTCGCCGCCGCTCTTCGAGCTTTTTGCACCGCCATTTTCCAATTGGGCAAAGATATCCGTAAGTTGTTCTCCCAAAAAGATGGAGATGATTGCCGGCGGAGCTTCATTGGCTCCCAAACGATGATCGTTACCGGTATTTGCAGCCGATGCCCTTAATACATCCGAATACTCGTCAACAGCCTGAACCACTGCGGTCAGGAAGATTAAAAATTGTTCGTTATCGTGAGGGGTTTTACCTGGATCCAGCAAGTTTTGGCCGTCATTGGTGCTCATTGACCAGTTGTTATGCTTCCCGGAACCATTAACGCCCGCAAAGGGTTTTTCATGCAACAAACATACCAATCCATGCCGGGCAGCGACTTTTTTCAACGTCTCCATAGTAAGCTGGTTATGATCAGTAGCGACATTGGTGGTACTAAAGATGGGGGCCAGCTCGTGCTGGGCCGGGGCCACCTCATTATGCTTGGTTTTCGCTAAAACGCCGAGCTTCCAAAGCTCCGTATCAACTTCATGCATAAAACCGGCAATCCGCTCTTTGATGCATCCAAAATAATGATCTTCAAGTTCCTGTCCTTTCGGCGGTTTGGCTCCAAATAAGGTCCGTCCGGTTAAGATTAAATCTTTTCGTTGATCATATAATTTCTTGTCGATAATGAAATATTCCTGTTCCGGTCCGACGGTTGTAAGCACTCGAGTCGCCGTCTGGTTTCCCAAAGCCCGTAACACACGGACGGCTTGTTTTGAAAGGGCTTCCATTGAACGAAGCAAGGGAGTTTTCTTGTCCAAGGCCTCGCCGGTATATGAACAAAAAGCGGTCGGGATACATAAAGTGCCATCTTTTAGAAATGCGGGGGAAGTACAATCCCAGGCAGTATAACCTCTGGCTTCAAAAGTTGCTCGCAACCCTCCCGAAGGAAACGAGGAAGCATCGGGTTCGCCCTTAATCAGTTCTTTACCGGAAAACTCCGCGATCACCTGGCTGTCACTGGTCGGAGAGATGAATGAATCATGTTTTTCAGCGGTAATCCCGGTCATTGGCTGGAACCAATGGGTGAAATGAGTTGCCCCTTTTTCAATGGCCCAATCCTTCATTGCATTGGCAACTACATCCGCTACGGACGCATCTAACGGGAGACCTTCATCGATTGTCTTTTTTAAAGCTTTATAAACATTTTTTGGCAAACGGGTTCGCAAGGCCGCATCGTTAAATACATTACTTCCAAATGTATTTTCTATGGATTCCTGACGAGTTACCTGTTCATTTCCCATATCCATTCCTCACTTTGTGTAAAGTTTTTAAATTGAAATACGAGTTTAGGTTAACATTTTGCGCCTGTTTTTGCAAGCTTTTTTCATATTTTAAACCAAAAACCAACAATAACATCACAAATTATTAACATTGATTTGAATAACAATAAACCCTGTTTAGTATTGTTTTTCAACCCCCTTTTTTATATAATGTATAATGTTTAGTATTGATTGCAATGGGGCTTAGCATCCTTCTATCTAGAAAATATTCCAGTAGAACAGCCACCCGAATTTTCTTCCTTACAGCGCCCCACTCGCAGGGGTGGATGACTTCTTGCCAAATCAGAGTGTATAGGCTTCCACCTCCCCAAAATGATAAAAAGAAGAGGCGAACTATCAATTGGATAGACGCCTTTGTCTATATTCCAGTTTATCTGGTTAAAGATTAACATAAACATGACAAAAAGTCAACATTATATTCGACATTTTTCAAATAAACCTGACATCACTACCAAAAATAGCTCTGAACATGACATGAGTAAAGTTGATTAGTTTACATCACATGTATGCCAAATACGCAAATGGGATGGAGTTTAATGGAGATCCGTTTTATTAAGGACTTACATCAGATAGTAAATTCGGCCGGGGATACTGAACAAATATTGGCCAATACCGCTAAACTTTCCAAGGATATTACCAACGGCGCATTGATATTTATTTATTTACCCAATTATCGCCATAAGTTATTTATTCATCCGGTTGCCGTTGACTTTTCGTTAAGTTTAAAAGCAGTCAATGCTTTTGAGTGCTGTTTGGACCAAATCGGCGCCCAAATAATGGTTTTTGAAAAGGCTTATCAACATCCAGCGGCCATAAATCTACCCTTGGTCCGCGAAGAACAGATTGAAGCCTTTTTCGGGATACCGCTTATCTTCCGGGATAAAAATATAGGATTTCTTTCAATTTTACATAAAAAACCTCATTTTTATGCTGAAAATGAAATCCTAATGATTGAAACTCTGGCTTATTTTATGGCATCCGCTGTATACAATTCAATGATTTACGAAGAAACCCAAATCAAGGCGGTACAGCTTGAAAAATTATTTCAAATCAGTCAATTATTAGTATCCGGCGGTTATCTGGAAGAAATTCTGACCTTTATTGCCGGTACCGTAGTAGAAACGATGAAGGTTCAGGTTTGCTCCATTATTTTAGCCAATGAGGAACATCAAATCTTTTATTTTAAAGCCATCGCCTGCCCGGATAAATCGTACCACCAGTCAGTCGCTACTCCCATTAATCATTTTGTATGCGGCCGCACTTATTTTTCACGCACGCCGACTTATGTATCCAATATTAAACTGGAAAAACAATTTGCCACACCCGATCTGGCACGAAAATACGACCTGCATTCAATGCTTTCGGTTCCCATGACATGTCAGGCAAAAATCATCGGCGTATTTAATATTTACACTACGGCACTTTATCAATTTAAAGAGGAAGAAACTCATTTATTGCAACTCATTGCTAATCAAGTAGCGAGTGTAGTTCATGAAACTTATCTGACGAAAGAAGTAATCAAAACCAAACGCGACCTCATTGCGCAAAAAAAATTACAGCGGGCCAAAAGCATTTTAATCAAAAAACATCAACTATCAGAGGAGGAAGCCCATCGTTTGATTTTACGCCGTAGCATGGAACTGCGCAAACCCATCTTGGAAATCGTGGAAAATATTATCAACGGCCAAGTTACCGGCTCAAATTAACTTATGAAATTTTATATTTAAATTTTTTTCGTTTGTGCCGATACTATTTAAGATGAAACTAATAGGAATTTGATTTTTGATTGTCGAATAAATAATAGTAATAAAAAAGTTTATATAATATTAACAGGGAGAAGGTCGAGAACATATGGCAGATTTAAAAGCGGAGGACATCAAAGCAACATATGAAACTAAATCCAATGATGAGGCCGACAAATACCAAAAACTCGGTTGGTTGCTCATTGATACTTATGCGATGGGTGCGGATAAGTTTTTTGTACTGGCTTGGGTCAAAGATGGTACGCCTCCCAAACCGTAAAGAGATTCTTAATCCCAAAGGTAGCGTATAGATGTTGTTATTGCAAACTCTATACGTAGCATGAGTATTGGCTTTAATTGTTCATCAAGGGCTGTTCACAAAAGTATTTGAAAAAGTATACAATAAATAGTATGTTTTATATTAAAGGATGCTATTTTGTATATCTTTTTTTTAAGTGCTTCTTGAATAGCCTGGTTTTTTGTTCTTTATAAAAAATGGATTTTGTTTTCATCATGTTAAGAGCTTACAAGTTATTTTTGTAAAAAGATATGATACGGAACTCCCGGCAAAACAAGGTCAAATGGTATCACTCGATTCTTCCCGGCTTTTTATTTAAAATCTAAAACGATTTTTGGAACCTGAATATTTATTTTGAGGATTTAACCAGACCGTCTTTGCTCGATCAATCCTTTACCAGTTCCGGCAACCGCCAGTTATCATAGGGATTGGAATTACACCTGGAAATCAGACCCTATACGATAGATGCCCCTTTGACTTTGGAATACGGCTGGTTAACAATATTAAAGACTATAGTCAAATTGATCTCTTTTTGCAAAGCAATTTTTCCCTGGGTTTTTAGGTTGAATGGTATGGTATATACATGCCAGACTTGATAGCACGGACTCGTCAAGGCCTTGGAATCTAAAGCATAGCCATAATCGATTATATTTCTTAACCCCGCGCCTCGGAACCCTAGACTGGACAAAGTCCGGAGTAACAGTACGATATAAAAAAGAAGAAGGGCCGGCTCAATCAAAAAATAGAGCCGGCCCTTTTTCTTAATTCAGGATATTCCCTTTTGGTAAAGACCTTAAATTGAATCTTCCGCAAAAACTTGGACATCATCAAGATAAAAATCAACATTATCGTTTCTAATATTGCCAAAAAAGATTACAAATTCCCCGGTTCTATTCGGGCCATTGAAGATAAATTTACAGGTATAAGTTTGAGTTGTATTGGAAGTATTAACGGTATACGAAAAGTAATTCGCGCTGTCGGGACCTGTAATAACCGCTTGTAAAATGCCGGTAGTACTTGAACGAGCCTTAAAAGATACGGTATAAGTTTTACCGGACGTTAAAGCAATCGTAGTTAGAGCGGAGGGCCACAGTTGTACTTGCCAACCTTCAGAACCACAATCCGGTGATTTGAAATGAAGATATTGACCTGAAAATCCGTCAATGCCCGGAACTGTAACAAATTCAAATTCAGTTGCACTTTTCGTGACGTCATTCCAACCAAACCATGTCCCCGCATCAAAACCACTATCGGGAAGCAAAGGTGACCCAACCGGTGTTATAGAATCGGGAGTTATCTGCTCTGTAAGCTCAACGTCATCGATATAAAATTTTTTACCGTTATTATTAATCGGGTTAATAGCATCATCCGTATCAGCCGTTGTATTACCAAACGTGATAATAAATGCGGCATTCGGATCATCAATCGTAGAAGCAAAACTATGGGTGTAAACCGTAGCTGTAGTTGTAGTATAAATAGACCTCCGAGTATAATTTTCATAAGGAGGGAAGCTATTTGCCAATGCTAAATTTAATCTCCCGGGATTGTCCGACTTGATTTTAATTTTAATCGTATAGGTTTTGCCCGACTTTAAGATGATACGACTTCTATGACTGATTCCAACGTGATATTCATGAGTTGCACAATTTGTGGAACTAAGCTCAGTATAATAACCTGAAAAATCGGAAAAACCACTAACCCAGTTAGATGTAGGCTTTACTCCCGGATTATTATTCCATGGAATCCAATTAATTGCTCCATGAACTTCAGTATCACCGTTGATAAGCAAATTTGCATTAGCGGCGGATGGATTGTTGGCATCAAATGTTCCCGTATAGCTTAAACCGCCCTCGACTGTGTTACTAAAATTCCCGATTAACTCGTCATTATATTTGGTCAATGTCCCATTCACCGTAGATAATGGAGAACCCGTATACTGATAGGTGAAGCTAAAAGATGTATTATTGGATGTACCATTGATGAAAGCGGAGTTTCCATCCGTGTCATTAGTTATTTTTCCTGACAGCTTTCCATCAGCGGCAATGGTAATCTGCAAACCCCCTGATTGATTAAGCCCGGGGATTACCCAACCGCCTTCCCATGTCCCGACATGAGAGTTGTTATTGGAAGCGGGCGATGAGTTGCCACCGCAACCTGCGAGTACGACCAGTAATACCAATAAAAACGCCGGAATTAGATGCCACCATTTTTGTTTCATTGAAATTCCTCCATATTAACTTTTTGCGAAACATACCGTTATGGATTATTAATAATCCACTGAATATTGTTAAATATATACAAAAATATTATATAACTTTAATTGTGCCAAAATCAATACATATTTTTCTAATAAATGAATTGTTAGCACTTATACCAAGTTAGTGCAAATTTCATCCTCCACGGTAAGATTATAAAAAAAGAGAAAAGGTCGGCTCAATCAAAAAGTAGAACCGACCTTTTTATTAATTTAGAATATTCACTTTTAGCAAAGAACTTAAATAGAATCTTCCGTAAACACTTGGTACTTTCGGAGAACTAAATACACTAGTAATCTTCTTAGCTTCGGTATAGGTGATAGGGGCAAAATCGAAATTTACAATATTGATAAGCCTGACAAACAGCCCGTTATCAATGAAACTGTTAATCCGCCAGGTGATGGAAAAGCGTCGCCAGTCCCGCGGCTAAATCCTCATTCCGGACGATGACATGTTTCGGTACCTCAAGGGAGACCGGGGCGAAATTCCAGATTGCCTTAACCCCCGATCCAACCAAAAGCGTGGCTACATATTGAGCGGCCTGAGACGGTACCGTTACGATACCCACTTTGATATTCAAGCGGTTTATGATATGCGGCAGCTCTTGAATGGAAAAAACTTCACGATTCCCAATCCGTTTTCCCACCAATACCGGATCCGCATCAAAAGACGCTATAATATTTAAGCCGTAACGCTCGAAACCGGGATATTCCAAAATAGCCCGGCCAAGCTTACCAACTCCAATCAGCACAGCTTCATTGGTGCTTTTTAAGCCCAGAACCTCCTCCAATTTACTTTTCAGGACCGGAACCCTATAGCCGACACCGGGAATCCCCATGGCCTTAAAAAGAGTTAAATCGCGCCGCACTTGAACCGGGTTGACCTGGGCGGCTTTCGCCAGATCCTCCGAAGAAACGTATTCTTCTTCCCGTTCGAAAAAATTATGGACGCACCGATAATAATAGGGCAATCTTTTCAAAGTAAATTTGGGAACCTTTATGGATTCGCTGGTCTTCAACCGGTTACCCCCTAACGCTGAGAACGGTTCAGTATTTTTGATGTAAAAACGGAGTCAACTTGTTCCGGGGAGACTCCGCCCACAATCTCCTCATTTATTCTCACCGACGGACTCTGGCTGCATCCTTCCAGGCAAAAGGTGGCGTGAAGATTAATCTGGTCCCCTATTCCCGCCTGGTCGGCCCGGCGCATCAATTCCTGCAGTGTGTCGTAAGAACCTTTCAGATAACAACATGTCCCCACGCATACGGCCACATCCAATTTTTGCTGATGCTTACTGGTAAGTAATTGGATGTCTTCTCCCGTAATCCTGCCGCGGGTGATATATTTTGTATGCATGGTCGCGTGCGCCTCATGGCTATTCGGTTGCTCAAGCCATTTTTCGTAAAGCTTGGCGATGATGGGATTATCCTGAGATTTGCGTAATTGTGACAGAATATCGGCATGATAAATCCCCTTGGCTCTGGCTTCTTTAACCGCCTTCTCCACAGCAACCGGTTGCCCGGCGCCGCCGATACAACCACCCGGGCAAGCCATCACTTCGACAAAATGATAAAAACTCTTACCGGTTTTGATCTTCCCGATGAGTTTCTTAGCATTCCCCAAACCATGAACTACCGCGACCTTGATCTCATTCCCGTCCAGATTGACGGCTGCTTCTTTTAGCCCCTGAAAGCCACGGACTTCTTCAAAATTAACTTGTTCTAAAACTTTACCGCTGATCATTTCATAAGCCGCCCGCAGGGCCGCTTCGGCGACTCCTCCACTGGCCCCGAAGATCACGCCCGCTCCTGAAGTAAATCCAAAGGGGGTGTCAAAAGATGCGGCTTCCAACTGATGGAAGAGCAGCCCCGATTCCCGGATCATCCTGGCAAGTTCCTGGGTTGTCAAAACCAGGTCAACATCGGGGATACCGTCGGTAGTGAACTCCGGCCGGGTAATCTCAAATTTCTTGGCGGTACAAGGCATAATCGAAACGGTAAAGATATCCTCCGGCTTTTTCCCCATTTCTTTCGCCCAGTATTTTTTCACCAGGGAGCCGAACATTTGCTGGGGTGAACGGCATGTCGAAAGATGCTTCAAGAATTCGGGCTCATTATGCTCCGCATATTTTACCCACGCCGGACAACATGAAGTAAATAACGGCAAATCGGCGGGGTTTTCCAACCGTTCCACCAATTCGTGAGTCTCTTCCAAGACCGTCAGATCGGCGCTGACGCACGTATCGAAGACTTTGTCGAATCCCAGTTTCTTAAGTGCCGCCACCACTTTACCGGTGACAATCTCTCCGGCCGGTAAACCGAACTCTTCTCCCAATGCCACCCTTACCGCCGGGGCTACCTGGACTACCACCAGCTTAGTGGGATCATGGAGCGCAGTCCAGGCAGCGTCAATCTCCGACTTGACAACGATAGCGCCGGTGGGGCAGATTGCGCTGCACTGACCGCAATTAACGCAATCCACCTCTGCCAAATTTTTATTAAAAGCGGGTCCCACTTGCACTTTCGAACCGCGATTGCTGAAATTCAGCACTCCAATCCCCTGCACTTCCCAACACATCCGGACACAATCGCCACAGAGGATGCATTTATTCGGATCCCTTACCAAGGATTTACCGGAAGTATCGAGCGGTAATTTAAGATCCCGTTCGCCATAACGAATTTTTCTGACCCCGAAACGCTCCGCCAGCTCTTGCAGCTTGCAATGGCCGCTCTTTTCACAAGTGGTGCACTCCCGGTCGTGATTGGCGAGCAATAGCTCCAGGACAGTCTTCCGTACCCGCTGAACCCGGGGACTGTTGGTGAAAATCTTCATTCCCGGCGCGGGAGGAGTTGAACAAGAGGCAACAATGCCTCGTCCCTCGATCTCCACCACACACATCCGGCAAGCTCCGTAAATACTTAATTCCGAGTTATAGCAGAAAGTGGGCAATTCAATCCCCATATTGCGGATCAGTTCCAGCAGGCTTTTTTCATTTTTGATCGCAACGGTTTGATGATCAACGCTGAGAGTGTTCATTTATTTCCCCTCCCTGATGGCTTTAAACGGGCAAATAGCGATACAAGCACCACATTTAATACACTTTGCCGGATCAATTACATAAGGTTTCTTAACTACCCCGGTAATGGCCTGAACGGGACATGTTCGGCCACACTTGCCGCATCCCTTGCAAAGGGCGGCATCGATAGTGTAAGTTGCCAGGGCATTACAAACTCCGGCCGGACATTTTTTTTCGATAATATGGGCCATATACTCGTCTTTAAAATATTTAAACATCGATAATATAGGATTTGGAGCTGTTTTCCCCAAGCCGCAGAGGGAGCCGTCTTTTACGGCCAGCGCTAATTCCTCCAGATCATCCGGATCCCCGGGCCGTCCTTCTCCGTCAACGGCTCTCTGCAATATTTCCAGCATCCGCTTGGTGCCTTCCCGGCATGGTACACATTTGCCGCAGGATTCATTCTGGGTAAAATTCATAAAAAAACGGGCCACTTCAACCACACAGGTATCCTCATCCATAACCACCAAACCGCCGGAACCGATCATTGCGCCGGCGGAAACCAATGAATCGAAATCCAGTTTCATGTCCAAATGTTCCCGGGTCAAGCAACCGCCGGAAGGCCCGCCGATTTGGACCGCTTTAAATTTTTTCCCGTTACGAATGCCACCGCCGATTTCAAATACGATTTCCCGCAGGGTGATCCCCATCGGGACCTCAATAAGTCCAGTATTGGCCACCTGCCCGGTCAAAGCGAAAGTTTTGGTACCGGGGCTTTTCTCCGTGCCCTGTCTTTTAAACCAGCCGGATCCGTTAATAATAATCGCCGGCACGTTGGCAAAAGTCTCCACATTATTGATAAGCGTCGGTTTTCCCCATAATCCCGACTGGGCGGGAAACGGCGGTTTTGGCCGGGGCATACCCCGTTCACCCTGGATGGAGGCGAGTAAAGCGGTCTCTTCACCACAAACAAAAGCGCCGGCGCCCTCTTTAATCTTAATATCGAAACAAAAACCGGAGCCTAAAATATTCTTCCCTAATAAACCGAATTTCCGGGCTTCCTGAATCGCAGTCCTTAATCTTTGAACAGCAAGGGGATATTCAGCCCTGACATAGATATATCCTTGATCCGCCCCTACCGCATATCCGGCAATAGCCATTCCTTCAATTACCTTGTGGGGATCCCCTTCCATCACGCTGCGATCCATAAAAGCGCCGGGATCGACTTCATCTCCGTTGCAAACCACATATTTTTCCGGATTATCCGCTACCCTGGTTGCTTCCCATTTAAACCCCGTGGCGAACCCTCCTCCGCCCCGGCCACGCAGACCGGACTTTGCCATCTCCCCGCAAACTTCCTCGGGCGTTAACCCGGTCAAGGCTTGCCCCAACCCTTGATAAGCCCCATGGGTAATGGCCTCCCTGATATCCTCCGGATCAATTTTGCCGCAATTTCCAAGGGCATTACGGGTTTGGTATTTATAAAAAGGAATCTCCCGCTCCAGGGCGTATGTTTCTCCCGTAACCGGATGGGAATAAAGCTTATGCTGCAAAGGTTCCCTTCCGGAAATAAGGACCTCCACCAGTCCGGCGACATCTTCCGGCTGAACCTTGGTATAAAGCACGCCGGAAGGTTCCAGGCGGACCAACGGCCCCATCTCGCAGAACCCATGACAACCGCTTTTCACCATGCCGACCGGAACAGGGGGGAGAATCCTGTCCGTTGCCTCGTCCTCATATAATAACTCCACCGGAATAAAGACATTATGCGATTCAAGTTGGTTTTTGATTGCTTCATAGATCTTTAGAGAACCGTTAGCCACACATCCGGTACCGGCACAGACCAAAATCCGCATCTTTTGTTTCCCGAGGTTGGCGGTCCATTGCTCCCGCAACTCTTTTAAATCTTTCACTGAGCCGATATTCATTTGGCGTCACCTTCTTCAGTCTCCAGTTTATCAATGATGATGTTGATCGCCTGGGGGGTCATTTGACCGTAAATTTTTTCATTGATCATGATTACCGGAGCTAGTCCGCAAGCTCCTAAACAAGAAATCGTCTCCACCGTATATTTTAGATCCGTTGTGGTCGGGCAGCCTTCTTTTAATCCAACCCGCTTGCGTATCGCATCTTTAACCGGATCCGAACCCCGGACATGGCAGGCTGTTCCGTCGCAAATCTTGATCACATATTTGCCTTTGGGTTCCAGGGAAAACTGCGCATAAAACGTAGCCACTCCATAAACGGTAGCGGGAGACAGGTTTAAAACCATTGCAATGTACGTTAATATCTCTTCCGGCAAATACCGGTACTCCGCCTGGACTTCCTGCAGGATCGGAATCAGCACCGCTTGTAATTTACCGTTCCTCTCAATGATCTCGTTCACTTTTTCAAATCTGCGCCGCGGTATCATGGCCTGCGGTTCTTCTGTCAGAATATCCGTATCCAATATTGTTGCAACTCCCTTCGGTTTATAGCAATCACACTTTAGCAATCAAATACGTCCCCGGCTTCAAAACTTTTTATCGCTTATAAATATTGAACTTCCACTTGTTTGCCGAGTTTTTTTAACACATTGGCAAGTTCATTTACCACCTGCATCTTTAGGGCCAGATTAACCGGGAGATTGGGGTTTTGATGCGCCGGATTGATGGCCCTCCCCACCACAAAGTTAATCCGATCGCTTTCTAATAAATAATGGGCTAGGTCAATCGCGCCGTTATTTCCCTGGGGTAGTTCTTCCGGCATCCGGCAAGGCTTTATGAGCTCCAATGCTTTGCTTAACGTAATAATCCCTTCCGTCACCAAGTTTACTCCTTTCAGACGTCCTGTTGGCGGAATAACGGGATCTAGCCGCTCCAGATCGACCTCGATTTTTCCCCCAAAACCTTTCGCAACGATAATGCTGGTTGTTCCCCCGCAAATGACCTTGCTGCCTTGCTCACTGCGAATCAAATTCACCAACAACGAATCATCGGCGGGATTCTCCGGCGGTCCCACCGCCAATGTCAAGGTACGCAGTTTCCGTATTTGGATCGTGAGAACCGTGGCATCATCGCCCGGTTTGCCTGCATAGAGCTCTTCGCAGACGCCTAATAACGAACTGCTAAGTCCTGCTGCGCTTAATTTCTTTTTCGAATCGCCCTCGATAAAATGAGCTACATGTTCCCACTGCCAGCCCAGGTTTAATATACCCCCAATTCCGGCGTGAACGATACCATCGGAAACCGCCACGATTGTATCTCCGGGGGTCGACTTAAACCGGCATTCCTTGACTTTTTTACCGCAATACTCGTTTTCCCGGGATTCCGTCTGCATGAGCTTGCCGTCGCGCAGGATAATAACAGCCGGATTATCAAATTCCACGATATAAGCCTCACCGTTCCCCTTCACTTGAATGATGGTGAAAGTTGAGTAAGCAAGATTTCTTTTTTGGCAGACCGGCAAGGTATTGCTTATCGTGTCCACTACCTCTTTTAATTCAGCGCCCTTTTCAAACATGGTGGCAATAATCTTGGCGGTCATTTTTGACAGTATATTCGCCTTAACCCCGCTACCGAGCCCATCGGCCAAGACTGCCACCACCGCTTCCCCTGTTTTGACAACTTCAACATTATCGCCGCATAACTCCTCACCATGCTTTGAGAGTCCGACCCATCCGGTATCAATATAGATCTCCATCAGGATTTTCCCTCCTCTTTCTGGATCAAGCCCATCAATTTAGTTAACAATACCTTGGTTTCAGCGGTGGTTTCCCCAAGTAACCCGGCAATCTCTTGGGCGACCCGCATTTGTTTGTTGATAACCTCCTGGGCTTTCTCCAAAGTCTCCGCTTTCACCTGGGCTAGCTTCGCGATCTGTTGCTTCTCTTTGGTGATGTCGGCAAAGATACCGATCACGACATCCTCATGAGCCACATAAAAAATAGCTTGCCATGCGGTAATGCCGTATTGGGAAAAGGTAATCTCCCCCGTTACAATCTCTTTTGTCCGTAAAGCTTCTTCAAAAAAATGAGGATTGATCACAACGGACAATTCTTTACCGGCTACAGTCTTTTGGGAACAACGAAATTTCCCTTCCATGGCCGGATTGACCTCCAGGATCTTCAGGTCACTATCCACCACAATAATCGCATTGGGAGTCATCTGGCAAATAATATTGGCCCTTGATTCCGCTCTTTTTCTCATAAAGGGAATGCACATTTCCACTTCAGCCATACCCAATATTTCAGCTTTGGCTTTATCACGGCAAGTGTTATAACCGCATGCGCCGCAGTTCAACTCGTCTTCAGGCCTGGTTTTCCCAGTTAAAGACAGTATTTCTTGAATCTTCTCCTCGGAAATCTCCGGTAAAGCCACCGCCCGGGAACTGAGGCTTCTTTCCAGACCAAAACCCGGATCCGTAATCACCGGATTTTTTTCCTGTTTTGACTGGTGGAAGGAATAATCCATCAGTTGTTCCCGCTGCCGGAAGAAAGTATTCCTCCCGGCCAGGCCGGGGCCGGATAAACAGCCACCGCGACAGGCAAGCAGTTCCACAAAAAATAGCGAATCCTGATTTTCATTAAAATTATGCAGAAAATCGCTGACTTCATCCAGCCCGTCCACTGTTATGGCTTCACGGCCTAGCAGATCCGTGGATAAGGATACGGTTTTGGCAAGCCCTCCCGGCAAAGGAAACAGATGGGCCTTACATGCTCCGGGACCGTCGAAACCGGCAGGCGATAACTCCGTCAGACGGATCCCCGCGCTCTCCAAAACTTCCGCCAGTTCTTCAAAAGTAAGGACCAAATCAATACTGGCCGCCCCTTCGCGGCTGAATAACTCGCCTTTCTTGGCGTAACACGGCCCGATAAAAATTACTTTCGTTTCTTGTCCATAACGCTTTTTCAAAATTTGCCCGTGGGCCACCATCGGTGATATGACCGGCGCCAGGAACTTTAACAGGTGCGGGTAATAAATCTCGATCAAATTGACGACCACCGGGCAGCAACTGGTAATTAGAGGAAGGGTGCCGGCTTTTGCCAGCCGCCAGTGTTCTCGCGCCACCAATTCAGCCCCCTCAGCCGTTTCAGAAACATGGCTGAAACCCAGCTTCTTGAGAGCAGCGACAATCTGGCCGGGATCTCGATATTCAAATGCCGCCAAAAATGAAGGAGCGATACTCGCCGCCAACCCTCGTCCGGAATTAAGCAGTTCTTTCAATGTTTCAACTGAGCTTTCGACTTTCTTCGCTTTTTGCGGACAGACTGTAACACAACGCCCGTCATGGATACAAAGCTCGGCGAAGACTTCGGTGTGTCCCCCGGTTACTTTTATGGCCTTAACCGGGCAACTCCGGACGCATTTATAACAGTCACGGCAATTGGCATCTATGGTTTGGATCAAACTCCGGTTTACCATATGCAAACCCCCCCATCAAAAGTAAAATCGGTTAAGAGCGACATGGCCGCGAACCAGGAGTGTTTTTAGAACTCCGCCGGGAAATGCTCTTTAAAAAACGGTGCCACTTGTTCTTTGGTCAAGGAAACGGCATATTCGTCATCAATCCTTATACAAACACCATCTTGGCATCTTCCCGTGCAAAAACATGCCCTTAGGTCAAGCTGCGCTTGGAGCCGGTTTTCCACCATCAAACGTTGTAATTCACGGATTACGTCATAGGCTCCCCGGAGATGACACGAACTTCCCACACACACTGATACGGTACGCATCATTACCTCCAAATGAATGAAATTGATTGGTTTGTGAATATTTTCACAAATGAAATTATTAAAATCGTGAAAAATGTTACAATCATTCTCAAAAAAATAACTGTTTGTTTTGTCAAACAGAAATCAATTTGTAACTTTTTTCACGATTGAGTATACTCCAATTTCGTTTTCTTTACAATCGCTTTTACAGAATGTTTACAAAATTAAAACTCCGCCGCTCCGGTGGTTCGGGGGAAGGAGATTACATCCCGGATATTGGTCATTCCAGTGAGATACATTATCATCCGTTCAAATCCCAGGCCAAATCCGGCGTGTCTCGTCCCGCCGTACTTCCGGAGATCCAGATACCACCAGTAATCCTCCTTGATCAGCCCCAATTCCGCCATGCGCCGCTCTAATACATTCAGCCGTTCCTCCCGCTGACTGCCACCGATAATCTCCCCAACTCCGGGAACCAGTAAGTCCATTGCGGCGACTGTTTTATCATCATCATTGAGCCTCATATAAAAAGCCTTGATGGTTTTGGGGTAATCCGTTACAAAGACCGGCTTTTTAAAGACCTTTTCGGTTAAAAACCGTTCGTGCTCGGTTTGCAGGTCTTTCCCCCAGTCAACCGGATAATCGAAGCCGGCATTCTCTTTCTTTAAGATTTCAATGGCTTCGGTATAGGTGATATGGGCGAAATCGGAATTTACAATATTGATAAGCCTGTCAAACAGCCCGTTGTCAATGAAACTGTTGAAAAATTCCATCTCTTCCGGGGCGTTGGCCAGACAATCGTCGATGATATATTTGATCATCTCTTCCGCCAATTCCATGTCAGCGTTTAAATCGGCGAAAGCCATCTCCGGTTCAATCATCCAAAATTCCGCCGCATGCCGGGGAGTGTTTGAATTCTCCGCCCGGAAAGTAGGCCCGAAGGTATAGACGTTCCGGAAGGCCATGCAATAGGTTTCAACCGCCAATTGGCCGCTGACGGTGAGATTGGTGCTCCGTCCGAAAAAATCGGCGCTGAAATCAATCTGTCCCTTTTCATCCCGCGGCGGATGATTCAGATCCAGGGTGGTAACCCGGAACATTTCACCGGCGCCCTCACAATCGCTGCCGGTGATAATCGGGGTATGAACATACACGAATCCCCGTTCCTGAAAAAAACGGTGAATTGCATAGGCAGCCAGGGATCGCACCCTGAAAACGGCGGAAAATGTATTGGAGCGGGGCCGCAAATGGGCAATCGTCCGCAGAAACTCGAAAGTATGCCTTTTTTTCTGCAAGGGATATTCGGGATCGGAATTACCCTCCAGCTCTATCCCGGTCGCTTTAAGTTCAAACGGCTGTTTTGAGCCCGGGCTTTCTACCAAAGTCCCTGTGACAATAATGGCGGAACTGATAGTGTATTTGATAATCTCATCAAAATTGGCCAGGGAATTGTCAAATACGATTTGCAGGTTTTTAAAGAAAGAACCGTCATTCATTTCAACAAAACCAAAGGTTTTGGAGTCCCGGACAGTGCGAACCCAACCGCTCACCTGGATTTCTTTGTCCAGAAACGACTCTGTCTCCCGAAAAATTTGCTTAACCGTTACCTTTTCCATTTTGTCCGCCCCTTTAAAATAATGTAGAGAAATTATTATTATTATAACAAATTTATACCGGCTTTTTCACATTCCTGAATTAATTCCTCAGGCCAAACCGAAGACTGGACTTCTCCAACATGGGCCTTTCGCAAGAAGAACATGCATATCCGGGATTGGCCGATTCCGCCGCCAACCGAGTACGGTAACTTCCCGGCCAACAGCTCGCGATGAAACGGAAGTTCTTTGCGTTCTTCGCAGCCTGCCAGCTTTAATTGGCTTAATAATGATACTTCATCGACCCGGATCCCCATGGAGGAGACTTCAAAGGCTTTTCCCAGAACCGGATACCAGAAAACAATATCGCCATTTAAGGACCAATCGTCATAATCGGGCGCCCGTCCGTCGTGCTTCTCCCCGGATTTCAATTGGCCGCCGATTTGCATGATGAATAATGCCTTTTTGGATTGCGAAATTTTATGCTCACGCTCTTTGGGGGATAACTCCGGATACAGATCTTCCAATTCCTGAGTGGTTATAAACTCGATCTCATCCGGCAAGAGTTTCCCAAATTGCGGGTAGAGACCGTAAACATACTCTTCCGTCTTTTTAAATGCCTGATATATATGCCGGACAACCTCTTTTAACGTTGCCACGGTACGTTGCTCCCTGGTGATCATCTTTTCCCAATCCCATTGATCAACATAAACCGAATGGAGATTGTCCAGATCTTCATCACGCCGAATGGCGTTCATATCGGTATACAGGCCTTCTCCCGGTTTAAATCCGTACCTCTGCAAGGCCATTCGTTTCCATTTCGCCAACGACTGGACGATCTCGCAGGTTGCTTCGCCGATGGCTTTGACTCCGAAGTCAACCGCCCGTTCCACCCCGTTTAAATTGTCGTTTAACCCGGTTTCCGGCCTAACAAATAACGGTGCCGAAACCCTGGTTAAATTCAGCTCCCCGGCCAGCGCGGTCTCAAAGAAATCTTTAATCTGTTTAATAGCAATCTCCGTTTCCCGGATGGACAACACCGGATTATAGCCCGGAGGCACGGTTAAATTTTGCGCAATCTGTGTCATCAGCACTTCTCCTTTTTTATTATGAAGAAATTAATTTCATTCCATAAAAATTATAACATAATTGTTTGGAGGTGATCTATAACGGAATTCTTACGAACCGCCGGCTCCTCCTGTCCCAGCATATGGAATAAACCAGCCGGCGCTTTGGTAACTAACATATTGATCAATATCAACCGATTTGTTACAAAAAAGTAACAAAAATTCGGATTTACCACTAAATTCATCACATTGTATCCATTCCGCGCTGTAAACCAAGACAAGTTAAGATTATATTATAGTACATCCAATAATATTGATTAATGGTTTATAATATTATAAAATAATCAATATCGGTTGAAGGTTACCATAACCAATTCAGGAGTGATTTGCGTGAATCAAAACATCTTCAACAGTTTTCCGGTATTGGAAACCAGCAACTTAATATTGCGGAAGATCGAACCGAAGGATGCCAAAGATCTGTTCTCGTTTTTGACGGATCCGGCGGTGAGCCAGTATATGACCAACGCTCCATATGAGAATATCGTCCAAGTCCAGCGTTCCATCAATGGAATGCAGCAGTTTTTCGAGAGCAAACAAAAGATTCGCTGGGGAATCGCTAAAAAAGCCGATGATAAAATTATCGGCCATTGCGGTTATTTTAGCTTTGATGAGATCAACTTGATCGGTGAAATTAACTATTGCCTGTCCAGGGAGAACTGGGGCCAAGGAATCATGACTGAAGCCATTATGGAGATAGTACGTTTTGGATTTGAAAAAATTAACCTCAACCGGGTTGAAGCGAAGACGATACCTGAGAATATCGCATCATTACAAGTTTTGGAAAAAGCCGGATTCCGGCAGGAGGGTTTATTACGGGAAGGTCTCTTAAAGAATGGCATATTTCACAACCTCTATATATATTCGATTTTAAAAAAGGATATATAGACTGAATCTAAACGATGTTGATGATTACCGCTTCATTACCAACCAAACCAACCAAATTACCGGTTTGATTCCCAATATGTTATGTCTGAATACAAAAAAGGATGAAATACGATGCTGTGCAAGCGAAGCTATCCAATAATGCTTTTAATTGCCCTCATCTTGACTTCGATGTCTATTTTGGTACTCAAATAAACGCGCAAACCTGAATCAGCCGTAAAACCACGAACTGTCCGGGTAAAAACCCAAACCGCCCCGGTGTAAACCGAATGGTCCAAATATTGGGTGTCTCCTGATTGACATGAGTAACCTCAAACCTGTTTTTCCGGACGAGTACGGTATTTCTGATCTTATACGCAAGTATTCCCACAAAACAAACCCCTAATGAAGCCCATAGAATTTGCCCGGCAAGACTGCCACGGATTGTCCCGCCAAGCAAAAGGCTATGAATGAAGGCAACCGGGAAAATGAGGTAATTAAGCTGGTGGACGATTTGCCAATACTCGTATCTTGAGCCGCGCAACTTATGGATCACAATAAACAACAGCATGATCACCGTTAGAAAGATAGCCAGCGCTCCCAGGAATAAACTGAATTGATAGAGCGCGCAAAAGCGGCGGAGCGCATTGTAATTACGGCCAGCGCGTGAAATAAAACCAGCGCAAAAGCGGTTATCCCCGTTACCCGGTGTAGGCCAATCATTTTATCGTGGCCAAAAAAAGTTTCAATGAATCTTAGCTTGGTTCCCAGCACAAATTGAATCAAAAAAAGAACCATCCCCATCAATGCTCCCAGCTTGGAGAGATAATAAACATAGAACCACCCGGTTTGATCCGCAGGCATATGTAATCCCCAGAGCGCAACCGGAAAAGTTAAAAAAACAAATAAAACTGTCAATAAAATTTTTTGTGGTTGCATCATTCGATTCTCCCGTATAAGAAATAGTTATTGGGTATTAGTACTAGTAATTAGGTTATCTGGTTATTTAGTTATCCAGTTACTGGTTCTGACGCTTGGTTATTCGGTTATCAAGAAAACGAAAACGATCGCACTAAAAAACTAGATACTAAAGAACCTTTCTCAATAACTCATTTTATCATAAAATTATAACTAAAATACACATCAATCGTTATGATAAAAGTAAGAAGTCATCCGCTTGACGCTATGGATTTATTGATGATATGATTAGAGAGTCTTTGGGCAAATTATATGTAAATAGGTTATAAGGAGGCTTTTTCTTGGCAAAGAAGGGCTTAAACCGTTTCAGCCGGACTGAACTGCTGGTTGGCGAAGCAGGCATCCAAATCCTTGAACAAAAGTGTGTAGCAGTTGCGGGCCTTGGCGGAGTCGGTTCATATGCGGTTGAAGCCCTGGCCAGAGGCGGAATCGGAAGTATGATTCTCATCGACTACGATGAGATCTGTTTGACCAATACCAACCGTCAGCTTCACGCTTTGATGGGAAACTACGGCCGGACCAAGGTTGAGGCCATGGCGGAACGGGTTAAAGCCATCAATCCGAATATCCAGGTCAAGACCGTCAAAGAATTTGTAACCGCTGAGAACCTTGCTGAAATCTTGGACGGTGATATTTCTTATGTGGTGGATGCCATCGATACTGTCTCCTCCAAAGTATCCTTGATTATATACTGTCTGCAAAAAAGAATTCCGGTGATTTCCGCCATGGGAACCGGCAATAAATTTGATCCGCTGGCTTTCAAAATTGACGACATCAGCCGTACCCATACTTGTCCCTTAGCGAAAGCCGTCCGGAAGGTTCTCCGGGAACAAGGAATTACTCATGGACTCAGGGTGGTTTACTCCACTGAAAAACCCGTTGAGCCAAAATCCGAAGTGCCAACTTGCCATCAAAACTGCATCTGTCCCAACCGGGACGATCAGGTTTGGAACTGCACCAAACGGAGACAAATTCCGGGGAGTACCTCGTACCTGCCTCCAATCGCCGGATTAATGCTGGCCGGGGAAGTCATCCGGGATTTGCTGGCGAAAGGATAAAAAGAATCAATATCGACAATCGCATTTTTGAAAGGTATCTTCTATCATGCAGGTTTATCTGGACAACAGTTCCACCACCCAACCTTTCCCGGAAGTCATTGAAGCGGTTGAAGAGTGCTTCAGGGAAAACTACGGCAATCCTTCCTCGCTTCACCGCAAGGGGCTTGAAGCCGAAAAAATCATCAAAAACTCCCGCCGCCGGATTGCTGAAACGCTTGGCGCCGCGGATAACGAATTAATATTTACCTCCGGGGGATCGGAAGCTAATAATCTGGCATTATTTGGCGTTATCAACAAGTATCAGCGCGGTAATTATCTGGTTACATCGCAAATTGAGCATCCCTCGGTGTTACATGCCTTTAAACGAATGGAACAACAAGGATATAAAGTAACCTATCTGCCGGTTGACGGGACGGGCAAGGTAAATCTGGATGAACTGCAAACATGTCTCAATTCCCATCCGGCTTTAGTCAGCATTATGATGGCAAATAATGAGATTGGCACGATTCAGCCCCTTGAAGCCATCCGCGCAATCATTGACGCCCAAAAAAACAAACCGTTATTCCATGTTGATGCCGTTCAGGCGTTTGGAAAGCTCCTCTTCAATGTAAAAAAACTAAATATTGATCTGCTAACCATCAGCGGCCATAAATTCCATGGACCCAAAGGCATCGGGGCATTGTATCTCCGGAAAGGAATCCAGTTGGAGCCTTTGATATACGGAGGCGGACAGGAGACCGGCCACCGGTCCGGCACCGAGAATGTACCGGGAATCGCTGGGATGGGTGTAGCTGCAGCTCAGATCATGAGGAATTTAAACTCCAATATCCACAAATTACGGCAATTGAAAAAGCATTTAACCGAGTTTATCACCCGGAGTATTGAAAACATAAGAGTTAATAGTTTAGATACCGAAGATTTCGCGCCTCATATCTTAAGCGTTTCTTTTCCCGGAATAAAAGCCGAGGTGTTGCTCCACGCGCTGGAACAGGACGGCATCTATGTATCCACCGGAGCGGCCTGCAGTTCCCGGAAACAATCCCCCAGCCATGTCTTAACGGCAATCGGCTTAAACAAGGACGAAATCGAAGGCACCATCCGTTGTAGCTTCAGCATTCAAAACACGGAACCGGAGATCAACTATGTCAGCGAAAGGCTGGTCCACCATGTGCGGGAGCTTCGCCGGATTATATAATTATCCTTAAAAAGTTTGCTTTTTCGCAAACTTTTTAAGGATAATTATTGAATTGTAGCTACGCTCCAATACGGGACAGCCGCATAAAGTAAGGGAGACTACCATGGATCAAGTAATCATTGTCAGATACGGAGAAATTAGCTTAAAAGGCCTGAACCGGTCTTATTTTGAGGATCGCCTGGTGAAGGATATTAAAAATGCCCTACGGCCCATTGGGACATTTCTCATCGTAAAACGGGACCAGCTTATATTCATCGAAATCGGCGCTTCCGATGCAGCAGAGATTGTATCCAAGGTAACCCGGGTTTTTGGGGTGGTTTCCGTAAGCGTTGCGGTGAAAACCGTTTCCAGCTTGAATCAAATTATGGAACTGGCGCTGCAGATGGTTCGGGGATACAGAGTACGAAATCATTTTAAGACTTTTAAAGTTATCAGTAAAAGAAGTGACAAGACTTTTCCGGCCACTTCCCCGGAGATCAGCCGCATTACCGGTGAGTTTATTTTAACAAATCTTGGCGATATTACAGTGGATGTACATAACCCCGAATTGACAGTGAACATCGAGATCCGTGATCAAGCTTATGTCTCATTGAATAAAATTCCGGGATTCGGAGGTATGCCTTACGGAACCAACGGCAAGGCGCTGCTATTGTTATCCGGGGGAATCGACAGCCCGGCGGCGGGATGGCTCATGGCCAGACGCGGTGTAGCCATTGAGGCCGTCCACTTCCACAGCTATCCCTTTACCAGTGAACGCGCCAAAGAGAAGGTCATCGATCTGGCCCGAATTTTAAGCGGGTACTGCCGGTCCATTCCATTACACATTGTTAACTTGCTAGATATCCAACAGGCGATTAAAAAACATTGCCCGGAAGAAATCTTCACGATTCTTTCCCGCCGGTTTATGATGTTTATCGCTGCAAGAATCGCCCTGGAAAATGAGTGTCTTGGTTTGATCACCGGCGAAAGTATCGGCCAGGTGGCCAGTCAAACCATTCAAGGGCTTCATGCCACCAACTCGGCCGTAAATATTCCCGTATTTCGTCCGCTTATCGCTACAGATAAGAATGAAATCATGCATCTGGCCATGAAAATCGGGACTTATGAAACTTCGATTCTCCCCTATGAAGATTGTTGCACTGTCTTTTTGCCCAAACGCCCGGCCACCAAACCCCGCCTGGAAAAAGTATTGAAACACGAAGCGAACCTGGACAAGGAGGCGCTTATCGCCGCCGCGCTGGATACCAGGGAAACCTTGACCGTTACGAGGTATTAGTTATTGGGAATCTTTGGTTCCGGTTCATCCGGGTTGGGTATTAGCGGATTAATTAATGCTGGAGTTAATTCATCAGTAATCCATAACCAGTAGACCAATAACTAAATAATCGCCGCATTCATGCTCCCGGACCGGAATCCATCCAGGTCCAGTGTGACAAAAAGAAAACCGATTTCATGCAATTTCTTGGCGATGGACTCCCGCTGCTCCCAGGCTGAGTCCAGTTGGCCTTTTCCAATTTCTATCCGGGCCACCGGATAGTGATCCCGTACCCGGACTTCAACGAACCCCAGTGAGAATAGATATTGTTCAGCCAGATCAATCCGCTGCAGCGCTTCCGGCGTAATGGAGACCCCGTAAGGAATCCGGGAAGCCAAACAGGCATATGCCGGTTTGTTCCAGGTGGGTAAGGAAAGCTGCCGGGAGGCTTGCCGGATATCCGCCTTGGTCATCCCGACCTCCTGCAACGGGCTGCGCACCTGGAACTCTTTGGCGGCCTGATGTCCGGGACGATGATCGCCCAAATCATCAACATTAGCCCCATCCAGTACTTCCGTCAGACCTTTTTCAGCGGCCACTTGCCGCAACTCCTGAAATAAGGCGGATTTACAATAATAACAACGATTGGGTGGGTTGGCGACAAAATCCGGTTCCTCGAATTCTTGCGTATAAATCACCTGGAGTGGAAATCCATATTTTGCGGCAATCTCTTTGGCCTCGCTAAGCTGCTCCTCAGGGTAAGTGGGAGAAACGGCGGTAACCGCCAAAAACTTCCCACCAAGCGCCTCATGGGCCACAACCGCCAATAGCGTGCTGTCCACTCCTCCGGAGTAGGCTACGACGGCTCCGTCGTATGATTTTAACAGGGTTCTTAATTGATTCAGCTTGTCCACCCAAATCCCCCCAATACAATAATTCATCATAAATATAGTGAACAAATAGGAATTATATAGAATTAGAGTATCATACTCTCCAATTCTCTTCAAGATCAAAAAAATAATTGATATCTCTTTCTTCATTGCTCTATTTTAGCAAAATGAAACTAACTATTCGATTTTATATCCGCAAATCCTGATCAATCTGTTAATCCTGATCCCATAGGGGATGATGGCCCGGATCGGCGGCTACTGTCCTGCCAATGGAATGAATTCTTCCGGTGATACAACCCCGGCACTCCGCCGCTCCTTCTCCCAAACAAATTTTGTTGGGATAAATCTGATAATCGGCCCGGTAGAACGTTGGCGTCAGGTTCGGCATCAACACGTTGGCGCCCGCCTGTAATGCGGCTTCCCGGCCGAAACGATCAATGCTTCCCAGAGCGGTGGTGGCCGGAATCAGCGCATACGGCAGCGACAATCGCGCCAGCGCCACCATGATACAGGTTTGGTCCACCGTACCTCCCGGCTCCTTTCCTAGGGGGGTTTCCGGGTGCGGGATGAAAGGGCCGATACCCACCATTTCCGCCTGGAGTTTCCAGGCCAGCTCCAAATCACGCCATAAAATATCGGGAGTCTGCCCTGGCAAACCGACTATAAAACCCGTTCCTACCTGGTAATTTAACTCCTTTAAAGCTTTCAGCAAAGTAATCCGCTGTAACAAAGACTGGCCGGGGTGCAGCTTTTGATAAAGAACCGGATCAGCGGTTTCGTGGCGCATCAAATAGCGTTCCGCCCCTGCGGCCCGCCATAATTCATACTCCCAAGGTTCCCGTTCCCCCAGGCTCAATGTGACCACCAGGCCGAATTGTTTTACTTCCCGGATAATCTCCGCGATAACTTCACCGGAGTATGCCGGATCTTCCCCGGATTGAAGCACCACCGTTTTATAGCCGAGTTTTGCCCCTTCACCAGCAGTTTCAATAATCTCCGCAGCGGTCATCCGGTAACGGCTTACCTGCTGGTTATCCCGTCGCAGGCCGCAGTATAGACAATTATTCCGGCAATAGTTTGAAAACTCAATCAAGCCTCTTAGATGGACCGCAGGACCAACGGTTTGCGCCCGGAGATGATCCGCCCCGCTGATGATTTGTTGAGCCGATTCACTGCAAGGATCCGCAATCAACCTCAAGGCTTGATCCCGTTCCCGCAAGACCGTGGGAAGGTCATTCATTGGATTTTGACTCACTCTATGGTTATCCATTGGTTTCATTGGCTGTCACAACTTTACTTAATTTTTTTTACTCATGGTGGCCCGGGCACTTACCCCACTAATATTTCCAAGTTTGCCGGTCAAGGTATTAATCTCATTTTCAGTACCGTCCACGATGAGGGCGATAACTCCGATATGCTTTTCCCGGTAGGGGATGCCCATCCGGCCTACTACGATTTCACTGGCTTCACTAATGTAATTATTTACTTTCTCCTGAGCTTCCCTGGGATTTTCCAGGATAATCGCGATGACACCCACGCGTTTTTCCGAACTCAAAAAGACACCCCTCCCATAATTTCAAGAATAGCAAGATCATTCATTTAAGAGCACGGACTCGTTAAAGTCCAAAAATTTCAAGTACAACCTATGGTTTTAGCAAGCTGAAAAGACATTATTCTCCCGCAGAGGCGCAAAGACGCGGAGAAAAGCCAAGACAAGATATTAATTATATTTTTTGACTCTGCACGAGCGTAGATGCTTTTAATAACTTTGACGCAACTCTGCATTTAAGAACCCTTGTACTTCCGGAAACGGCTCTACGGCTCGTGGAAAAATTCCTTGAATATAGGCGATTAATACTCCGTAATTGACAATCGGAACCCCCTGCTCTTTTGCCAGTGATATGCGGTAAAGCATCTCCCGCCGGTTTAACATGCAAGCTCCACAATGAATAATCAATTGATAGACGCCCAGGTCAGAGGGTAGTCCATGGCCGCTGGCCCATTCGAACCTTAATTCCCCCCCTGCGATTTGCCGGAGCCAGCGGGGAATTTTAACGGTTCCAATATCATCGGACTGCCGGTGGTGGGTACATCCTTCGGCGATCAGAATCCGGTCTCCGGGCTTCAAGGAATCGATGGATTTTGCGCCGGTGACCAACTCCAATAAACTGCCTTTATAACGGGCGAACAATATCGAAAACGATGTCAGCGGGACATCTTGCGGCGTATCCGCCGCCACTTTTAAAAATGCCTGGGAGTCGGTAATCACCAACGCCGGTTTTGGTGTGAGGCTTTCCAGCGCAGCTTTTAATTCATGCTCTTTGGTAACCATCACAACTCCGTCATGTTCCAGAATGTCCCGAATAACTTGCTGCTGGGGCAAGATCAACCGTCCTTTGGGAGCGGCTTTATCAATGGGAATCACCAGGATGGTTATGTCGCCGGGCTTGATTAAGTCGCCGGTCAAAAATGGCTCCCGGTCACTATCCGGCGCATTATGAACGATGGCCAGTTTTAATTGGGTTATACCGGCATTATTGGCCGCAGATACCTCAACCAGTTCAGTTTGGAGTTTCTCCTGCCACTCTTGCCGGCTCTCCCGTTTATAACCTGCCGAGTCAATCTTGTTGATAACTCCAATCATGGGGATATTTTTGCGCCGGATCATTCCGGCCAGGTCCAATTCAAACTCCGTAACTCCAAGTTGGCTGTCGCAAACCAGAAGCGCCAGATCGGTCCGGTTTAATATGTCATAAGTACGTTTGACCCGCAGTTCACCTAAGGGCCCGCAGTCATCCAAACCGGCCGTGTCAATAAAAACCACCGGTCCTAGCGGCAGCAGTTCCATCGCTTTAAAGACCGGATCCGTGGTAGTTCCAGGCTCCTCGGAAACCAGGGCGGCCGCTTGACCGGTTAACGCATTTAACAGACTGGATTTCCCGGCGTTACGCCTCCCGAAGATGGCGATGTGCAGCCGGGATGCTTCGGGAGTTTCATTGAAACGCGCCATATTTACCTCCAAATAATAAAAACATCACCCCATTACTTCTTTCCCGAAATACCGGGTTTGGTTAACTGATATGGATTTAAGATAGCCTCTAATTGTTCGCTGCTAAGCAGCATAGACTCAATAGCCGCCTGGCGAATGGTTTTCCCTTGGCTGCGGGCCTTTTGGACGAGCAATGCAGCTTGTTCATGCCCGATATAAGGAACCAACGCCGTGGCGTATACTGAGCTTTGCTCTAAAATCTCCCGGCAACGCCCGGGATTGGCGGTTATACCGCCAATGCACCGTTCAATGAAAATTTTGACGGCGCCATATAACAAGTCAAGCGACGTAAAAAGATTATCGGCAATTAAGGGCAACATATGGTTCAATTCCAACTCTCCCGCCTGGGCCGCCATGGTAATGGCCTGATCATTGGCCATTACTTGGTAAGCGGCCTGGCGAACCGCTTCGGGAATAACTGGGTTTATTTTGCCGGGCATAATGGAAGAACCGGCTTGCTGCTGGGGAAGATTGATTTCGGCAAGGCCGCCTGCCGGTCCCGAAGAAAGCAAGCGCAAGTCATTGGCTATCTTTGCCAGATTAACCGCGGCCGTTTTGAGCATCCCGGATACTTCGGCGAATACGTCATTGTTTTGCGTCGGATCCATCAGGTACTCGGCCCGGGCCAGCCCTAAACCGGCAATATCCCGTAATTTTTCAGTTATAAGGTATATATAACGCCGTTCCGCATTGAGACCGGTCCCAACCGCCGTCCCTCCCATATTGATTTGGCGCAGCCGTTCTTCAACTTTATAAATCCGCCAGCGGTCCCGTGCGACTGCCTGGGCGTATGCTCCGAACTCCTGACCCAGCATCACCGGAAGGGCATCTTGCATCTCGGTCCGGCCCAGCTTAATGACTCCGGAAAACTCTTCCTCTTTCGATTGTAAAGCGGACTGGAGTTCCGCAAATGCTCCGCTGACGGGTTTTAATAATCTGATGGCGGCGATTCGCACCGCTGTCGGAAAAACATCATTGGTTGATTGGCTTAAATTCACATGGTCAAGAGGGTGAATTACATCATATTGGCCCTTCTCCCCTTGCAATAATTCAATTGCCCGGTTGGCGACGACCTCGTTGGCATTCATGTTGGCAGAAGTTCCGGCCCCGCCTTGCAAAGCATCGACAATAAACTGTTCATGCCAGGAACCGGCGATGATTTCATCACAAGCCTTGCCAATTGCATCTGCAATCCGGGCTTCAAGCAAATCAGCCTCTCGGTTGGCCAGCGCCGCCGCCTTTTTTACCTCCGCCAGAGCGATAATAAGCTGACGGTGTATGGGCCGCCCGCTGATAGGAAAGTTTTCAGCGGCGCGCAGGGTATGAATGCCATAGTAAGCCTCTGCCGGGACCGATCTCTCTCCCAATAAATCGTGTTCGATACGATATTTCATTTTTTTACTCCGCAAAAACAGTTAAAGGTTATTGGTTATATAAACTGATCCCGTTCCCCGTTTTCCAGCTTTGCGAGGGCGCTGATCACATATTCCCGGGTTTTCGGATCTTTAATTTCCGGGATATACTTTTGGATCATCCGCTCGCCAACTTGCCTGGTCTCTTCACTGGCATAATCCAATAAGTATTCCTTCAAACTGCAAATGGCGTTGGGAATACAAAAATTACGGACGAAACTGGATTTGGCCAAACCCATAAAATGCTCCCCGGTTCGGCCGGCCCGGTAACAGGCGGTGCAAAGGGAAGGAATATCCCCCATTTGGCAGGTCTCCCGGATGACATCATCCAATGAACGGGTGTCTCCCAGTTGAAATTGTTCCCGGTCCGGAAACTGGTTTCCCATGGACTTCCGGTAGCCGCCGACTCCGATCCGGGTCCCGGCGTCAATCTGGGAAATTCCCAATGGAAGCACCTCCCGGCGTACTTGGGGTTTCTCCCGGGCGGTTAAAATCATGCCGGTATAGGGAATAGAGAGCCGGAGAATAGCCACCAGCTTTTTAAAGTCGGTATCGCTCACCGCATAGGGCGGGCTTGCCGCAAAGGGAGTCTCCAAAGCGGGTTCAATCCGGGGAAATGAGATTGTATGAGGGCCGACCCCATTAAACTTCTCCTCCAAATGCATGGTATGATACAATAAACCCAAAGCCTCAAACCGCCAGTCATATAACCCGAATAAAACACCGATGCCCACATCATCAACCCCGGCTTCCAAAGCCCGGTCATGAGCGTATAGCCGCCAGCGGTAATTACCCTTAATTGTGTTTTGGGGATGTACCTGACGGTATGTTTGGTGATGGTAGGTTTCCTGAAATACTTGATAGGTACCGATTCCGACTGATTTTAACTGTTGCAGTTCCTCGCGGGACAATGGCGCGCAGTTGATATTGGCCCGGCGGATCTCGCCGTGGTTTTTATAAACGCTGTATACTTGCCGCACACTGGCGCAGATAAAGCCGATATCCGTCTCCGGAGATTCACCGTACACCAGGACAGTGCGTTTCTGGCCTTCGCTGATCATTGTCTCCACCTCAAAGGAAATCTCCTCCATGGATAGAGTCTTCCGGTGAATTGCCCGGTTGGAATGGCGATAACCGCAATAGGCGCAATTATTAACGCACTGGTCGCTGATATACAGCGGTGCGAAAAAGACGATCCGGTCGCCGTAAACTTCCCGTTTCAACCGGTTCGCCAATGAATACATTTCCTGGATCAATTCCGGGTCCAAATTTTGAATCAGAATCGCCATCTCTTCCGGTTCCAACCGTACTTTCGTGGCCGCTTTATCCAATACTCTCCGGACATCGCTGATTTGGGGATTTTCCCATTTCCGCAATGCACTCCATATGGCGTCATCATCGATAAAATCCCGTTCCATGGCATCATACCCAACCAATTCGCCGCGGTATTTCTCCCACCCGTCCAGCCATCGCATACTCACGTCCATTACCTCCTTATTGCCCTGAAAAATCAAAAACCCTTTTTGAGAAACGGGAACACTCTCAAAAAAGGGTATGAATCAAAATTCACGCCACATAATGGAATGCTCTCCGGCCTCAGAATGCTCTTTGGTTTAAGAACAAAGAAATATGATTTATTTGGTTCAACAGGATGAACTCCTTATAGGGATCACCCATGCCAAACCAGTATTTTAGTTTATTATACCATCATTGGAAGCTAAGTTCAATTAGATATTGTGAAAAAAAGAACAATAAGGGGTCATAACCAATTATTATCATCAGTGTATAGAAAGAAAAGGAAAAATGATCTCGAAATCCTATATAGATAGATTACGCCATTATCTGGACTTAATCTATCATTTATTTGGAGGTAATAATCTTGAACCCAACGAATATCAGTTCCCTTGAAAAAAAGGTCTCTACTCTATTAAGAGCTCGTTTTCCAATCTTATATATTCCTTCTTGGGAGGAAGAACGGATTATTACAACTTTCCAACTTCTCGTCAAAAATACTGGTCTGATCAAAACTCCTCGAAAAGTTTTTTCTTGGAGTGTTACAAATTCATTATTGGATGAAAAAGGTAAACCAGTTGTGAATAAAAACAGTACCAGTAAAATAACTCAACCCATAAATGTTCTTGAGTATATCAATGAATACAATGAGCCTGCCATTTTTATCCTCCAAGATTTGCACATTTTTTTCGGTGTTCCTGGTAGAAATCCAGATTACATAGTTATTAGGAAAATGCGGGACATTGTATCCACCCTTAAACAAGGATCTATATCTAAAAATATTATTTTAATTGCTCCCTCAATTGTCATTCCTTACGATCTACAAACTGATATTACAATAGTCGACTTTCCCTTGCCATCTCTAGCTGAAATAAAAGCCGTTTTAAATCAGATGATAGATGTTAACCGTACTAGTAAGCGCATTAATTTTGATCTTTCACCCGAGGATATTGAGCACCTTTGTAACGCAGCTCTTGGCTTAACCCTCCATGAAGCGGAAAATGCATTCGCTAGAGCTATGGCTAACGATGGTTCTTTAAATATCAATGATTTGCCTTTAATCCTAGAAGAAAAATGTCAAGTCGTTAAAAAATCGGAAATATTAGAAATTTTAAACTCGGATACTACCCTGAGTGATGTCGGCGGGCTGCAAAACTTAAAAAACTGGCTTAAAAAACGGAATAACTCATGGATGGAATCGGCAAAAAAGTATGGTGTGCCATCTCCCAAAGGGATTCTCATTACGGGGGTCCCAGGTTGCGGCAAAAGTTTGATTGTCAAAGCCATCAGTGAAATGTGGCAACTGCCGCTAATCAGGCTCGACCTTGGTAAAATTTATAGCGGCATAGTCGGCAGTAGTGAAAACAATGTACGCAGGGCTATCCAAACCGTGGAAGCGGTTTCACCTGCGATTTTATGGATTGATGAGATTGAAAAGGGATTTAATGGTATTGGTTCTTCCGCTGATAGCGGCACATCCAGCCGTGTGTTTGGCACGTTTCTCACCTGGATGCAGGAAAAAACAAAACCGGTTTTCATAGCGGCGACTGCGAATGATATTCAACTATTGCCACCCGAATTTCTCCGTAAAGGACGCTTTGATGAGATCTTTTTTGTTGATCTCCCCACCCACCTTGAGCGGATAGAGATCTTTAAACTGCATTTGGGTAAACGGTTAAAAGAGTCTGATATTATTGGCAACCTAAAACTCTCGGATGAACTGTATAATCATTTGGCTGATATCACGGAAAGTTTCTCGGGCGCAGAAATTGAACAAACAGTAATTTCCGGTCTATTTGAAGCTTTTGCAGAGAAACGGGCTCTTAAAGAAGAAGATCTGACGCTGGCAATTAAGAATACTGTTCCCTTGTCGGTTACCCAAGCTGAACAAATTGCCGCCATCAGAAAGTGGGCAAATCTACGTGCTGTATCAGCTACTGCGCGACAAGATCGTCAATCGCCAACTAGTGCCTCGCATGACGCACTGCCTACTCGTGGCGGCCGTGAGATAGACTTTTAATTACGAGGAGAACCTAAAAATGGCCAAAAAAATTCAAATCCGTATTTTCCCCGATGGTAAAATAAACGCTGAGACCAAGGGGATAAAAGGGAAAAACTGTACCGATTATTTAAAGATTATCGAAGAATTATTGCAGGCGAAAATCGTAAGTTCAGATTATACTGAAGAATATTATCAAAAAGATGAACAAGTTGTTGAAAAACAAAATGAAACTATTTTGCCAAATAAAAATCAGATTAGTTAAAGAATCTTACCTGTGCTGAAAACTTGAATCTTATCACTTAGTAAGCCTTTCAGAAACTAAAGGCGGTGTGAAAAAGGTTTCTTTATCAGCAAAACGAAAAGTATCCTTGTTTTTTCACATAACTTCTTAGGCAGAAGTGTGTACTTTTGGTTAAAAATAGGGTTTATCACACTTCTAGTGGAGGAAACCATGTTTCAATGCCCAAAGTGCCGTCAATACAATCATCATTCATCTCGCTTTTGTGAACAATGCGGCAATAGATTAAAATCAGAGCCGGAAATAATATACGCAAGTTTTGGGCATAGAGCGGAAGCTTTTTTCATTGACCTAATTATATTATTCATGTTGATAGTTATAGTAAGCATACCTTTTTGGAAAGGGAATGAAATCTCATCATGGAACTTGGTGTTTATTATTGGAATTTCTTTATTTTATTTTACAATACTAGAAAGTTTCCTCCAACAAGCCACCTTTGGCAAAAAAGCAGCCGGGATTTTCGTTACCGACACCCAATATCAGCCCATCGGTTTTTTGCGCTCCTTGTTACGAAATCTTGCCAAATACGTAACGATAGCTTCAATTGTAGGTTGGTTATTGCCTTTTTTCCTACCAAAAAAACAAACTCTCCATGACCTTTTAACAGGTACAGTATTAGTAACCGCAGAATCTATCATATGTAGCTATGTTTCATTGCCTAAGAAAATTTCCAAGCTCAATCTAAACTTATGTTCCGAGGAACAATTGGCCAAGCTCCCAGGGGTCGGTCCTATTTTAGCAAAAAAAGCCATTACTATACGTGACCTGCGCGGCAAATTCAATTCAATGGAAGAGTTTGAAGAAGCGATTGGAATATCGCCTCATGTCCTAAAAAAATTACGACCGTTGCTGGTATTTGATAAGCAAAAGACTGATCCCAAACCGAAAAAAGAAACTGAGGGAAGACTGGTTGATGTATGACTTAATTAATATATTTAAGCGCTAATATCCAGTACTATATTTCTTTGGAACCGTTAAAAAAGCTTCTCTGTCTGTTTGTATGCTATTATGTTTAACGTTTGGAGGGAAATCCATCTTGAAATTATGGATACATCGATTTTTACCGGATACAAAAGTTGAGGGACCTGGAAGACGCGCCTGTATTTGGGTTCAAGGATGTCCGATCCGCTGCCAAAACTGTTTCGCTCCGGAAACTTGGGATGCTACCAATGGGATGGAATATGATATTTTCGACCTTTCCCGACAAATTTTAACCAATCCCATGCTAGAGGGCATAACATTTCTAGGAGGTGAACCATTTGCCCAAGCCGAAGCCTTGGCTCTATTGGCCGAAATGTTAAAAAAACACAACTTATCCGTAATTACTTTTACCGGTTATTATCTCGAAGAACTGTTAACCGCTAATCGTCCGGATTGGTCGGCTTTGCTTTCTGCAACAGATTTATTAATAGATGGTCCTTTTCAAGCCGAATTAGAAGATTACAGTCGGCCATGGGTTGGTTCAGCTAATCAACGCTTTCATTTTCTCACCGCAAGATATGAATTTTTAAAAGAGAACCTTTCTCAATATCGAAACCAAGTAGAAATTCATTTGCAACCGGATGGGACTGTAACAATCAATGGTATGGCCATTAAGAAAAATTTAGACCAATTAATTCATGATCTTAATCTAGCTAAAATCGTCCGTAGGGGGGAGCAACTTGTCAATTAGTATTGTACTATTACCGTTGTCAGTGGCTTTAATAGGCGCTATCATTGATGATTGTTTTCAATTGCAAGAGAAAGAAACGGTCAAGAATACGAAATTAAAATCTTCTCCCACTAATTTTAATGATACTTCCTTCATTGATGATTGTTTTAAATTGCAAGAGAAAGCAATGGTCAAGAATATGAAATTAAAATCTTCTCCCACTAATTTTAATGATACTTCCTTATTAATTAAAACCCTGGAAGATTTCGGAGCCAGTGAAATTCAGCAAACAAAGCAAGCTATTAGATGTACGATTAACGCTTGTCCTTTATATTTTTACCAGGATTCAACCGCTAGATATCATGTAGAAATTCAGAAAAAGAACAAATCGAAATTATTACGGGTATTATCTTTATTAGATATCGAATACAAAAAGAATGTTCAGGCTCTGACCTATTATAATCTGAAACAAAGAGCCGCCGTGCGAAATTGGGCAATTGAGCATGAAGAAATACTAAACGACAATTCAATTGTAATAACATTGAGTATTGATGACTGACTAACTGCTGTGGATGTCACCATTTAAAAACTTGAGCCTACCGTTGACCCCATAAATGTTACTTCTTGGGAGATTGGGGGTAAAAATGATTGACTGCTTAAGATGCGGTCGCCGTAATCCTGATACATCCAAGTTCTGTAAACACTGTGGTACCGTATTACCTGATATTGGAGAAGTTTATATAAACTTCTCCAAACGAATGAAAGCCTTTTTTATTGATTTATGGTTCATCATCATAAGTGGTGGAGCAATAATTCTCCCAATATTTCTCTTATTATTACTTGTTGTTCTAGTAGTTTCTTTGCTTTTCCCGGAGTTAGAAAGATTCTTTATAATGGTATGGTTATATCTGATTTTAGTCGCCTTTTTAGGCTGGTCTTTATTTCAAATTATTCTATCCATAATAAACTTGGGGGCTACAAGTGGGAAGGAAAAAATGGGGATTATAGTTACCGACCTTAAGTTTCAACCCATAAGTCTTTTTCGTTCTAGTTTACGAACGGTTTTCAAATTAATATCCGGAGTTACCTTGGTAGGACTCTTGATGCCTCTCTTTACCCCAAAAAGGCAATCACTGCATGATTTAATCGTTGATACAGTAGTGGTAAGTAAAAAATCTCGCGAGTTAGTCCTTACAAAATCCAAACTGTATGATATTTTTAATCCCTCACCGATGCAGCGTAATGCCATTATCAAGATATATATAAATTCTTGTCCCGAAGAACAACTGGCCACTTTGCCGGGGATTGGTCCTATATTAGCAAAGAAGGCTGTTTTAATAAGAGAGCAACGTGGCGGGTTCAATTCGATGGAAGATTTTAAGAGAGCGTTGGATTTACGGCCTTATGTGGTTAAACGTTTGAATACTACGGTTCAGTTCGTTTTTGATAAAATAAATACAGAGTCCAAATCAAGAAACGGGAGGATCATTGATTAATTATAAGGACTACTAGCATTTGTTCGTTAATTAAATGAGCTAGTGATGTAAACCGTTCTTTTGGCTTTTCTCTTGCTGCTTCGGCTATCCTCTTTAATTTAGTTTCCATTAATTTCCATCTCCGTGTGTAGTTAATGTCTCCTTTCCAAGGTAACCTTGTTTAACTATTTGAAGTGATTCTGATTCTAATAGATTGAGCAACCGGAAAATGGTTGTCCGGCCATCAAAATATTATCTTATGCGGCCCGACTGGCGTCGGTAAAACCTATTTGGCTTGCGCTTTTGGTAATCTTGCTTGTAGACTAGGGTTTACGGTCCGATATTTCAGGGTTTCCAGGTTATTAAATGAGCTTACCGCCGCCCACGGTGATGGGACGTATATCAATTATCTCAACTCAATACGTAAAACCAATCTTTTAATCTTTGACGATTGGGGATTGAATCCTTTTTCCGGTGTTGAATCGAGAGAGATTCTCGAAGTAATCGAAGAGCGTAATCAACATCAATCAACGATTATCGTTAGCCAAATACCCGTGGATAACTGGTACGGGCTTCACGTTGATCCTACTCTGGCTGATGCTATTTTGGATAGGCTTATTCACAATTCGCATATTATCAATTTGAAAGGCGAATCGACGCGGAAAAAACAAGTTAAAATTTCTATCCCAAAAGCTGAGAAAGAAGGTGATCCGATATGTCCTGATGAATAATCGATTAAATTCCTTTCGTCGCTTCGCTCCGATTCAAGTGGTCGGTTTGATATTAAACTCCCTGGTCGATTTCAAATTAAAATAACTGGTCAATTTGAATTCGCAACTCGTGGTCGATTTACGATCGCAATCCCTGGTCGATTTGATTAAAATACTCAGCCGTATTGCAGGTCGCGATTCCGGAATTTTTAGATAAAATGCCGGAAATGTTGGCGTTTTCAAGCCATTGGCCGGATTTCCGGGCCTACGAATTAGCCGCCGGGAATGCAATTTCGCATTTTTAGCAAAAATTGCGATTGCTTCCGGCTGGCTGGCTGTAATCCGCTTCGCGGGGTGGCGCTCCGCGCCCCGGGATTTGATTATAAAAATGTTGAGCTATCCGAATTACTTATATCCCGACTTTATCAACTTTTCGATCTCGCTAGATGGCTTAAAACGATAGGTTCCCAGTAAATACTTTTCATACAAAGATACTCTTCTTTCATATTCCGCCATCTTTTTTTCATTGACTTGTACTTTGGGGACATACATATATCCGCTACGTAAATCGTAAACCAGGTGAATAACTTTTTTGTCTATTCTATCCAATTCAAAAGATGCATACCCTTTTTGAAAATAATATGGTATATTTTCATTCACTAAATCAGTAAGTTCAGATCCGTCTTGAACTGCTTGGCGCAATATATTTATCTGATTTTCTTCTAAAAATACTGCTTGTATTAAAAAGTCCGGGTTCATTGATGCGGATTTAACATCCTCGAATATGAGTTTATCAATATCTCTTAATGTAATTTCTTGACTGCAACCGATCAATAAGAGGCAGCTTATCCAGAAAAACATTAATTTCAGGCCTTTATTTAGCATTGATGCCCTGTTCTCCCTGTAAAATAAAATATAATTTGCGCATGGATAAGTAAATTTCTGCTAATTAAATATAATACTTTCCATTAACTTACTTCTTTTATGCGAAAAAGCAGTACTTCCAACATAAATTGGTTTTCCTGTTTTCGGACTGTGTAATTGATATACCGTAAACTTTAAATTCTGTGGACTATCTGCCTCTGTTAAACAATATTTTAATGAATTAAATGTAACTTTAGATAACGATTTTTCTAATTTTTTCATTTCGTTTTTTAATTTCTTTATTTCCGCTTTTCTTTTCCAATAATTAACCAGACTTCCTTCTTTCCATTTTGACAAATCAAATTCTCATCTGTTTCTAGAAATTTACTACATAGCTCCTGCTGTAAACTTCCATTTAAAATTTGAAGTTTTACTAAAGCGGCATATATAAGAAACCTGGCATCATCCTCTTTTAAAACATCCTCAAATAATCTGATAACTTTGGCTGAAGCTTCAAAAGCGTTGAATCCTTTGGCCCTGACTTCATCGAAATAATCTTTACATCCATCGTCAAATCATCTTCAAAAATCCCGATACCCCAAGTTCCCATCATTATTCTCCTTATATGAAATTTAACTTACGCAGTCTGTGGATGTAAAAATTTTTTACCGCTATTTTATCTCCAATACCATACGCATCATAATTTTCTACCTCATCCTTACTAATTTCAATTCCGGTAGGTTCACATTCATAAGTATCTGTTCCCTTTTCCAGATAAAATTTACGGCTAATGCATCCTGGATCCAGAAATAAGGCATTTCTATTTTGCCTTCAACCGGTTTATGACCAATGATTTCCCAATCACCTTTGGTTAAGTCATCATGATAACACCATGTCATTGATATAGGTTTCTCTTTCAGGACCGCTTCCAAATCAAACTCCGATTTGTCCTTTATAGGCTTCATTTTAAACAGTTCAATGAAAATTGTAGCTTGGTCTTTTTTCAAAACTCGACCTGCGCCTTTTAACCCGTCTTCCAACTCGATCAAAAATATGTCGCCGATTTTATAACGAATCCATTTACCCATATTGCAATCCTTTATAAAAATCTAGATATGACTTGTATTCTTTCTAAACTACTCCGAAAACCAAACCTTTAAAAATTTCTTTTGACGAATCAATCTTCAGCATTTCCCGATAATAATAACTGAAGTAAAAAAAGGTATCTTCCAATACATCGTCAGCTTTTCTTTTCAAGAAAGTCCTATATTTTTTAATTAATTCCGCTTGATTGGTATTTGTTTTTTCAAATGAATAATCTAGAATAAGACCCATATGCCCTTTTTCATTTACACTAATCATTTTTTTAAATAATTCGTAAGCTTTATCTATTTCTTTTGTTTCCAATCTAACCATAGCTAATTTTTCATAAAATTCTATATTCTCTTTATTTAGCTTAAAATGCTTTAGCACATAATTCTCAACTAGATCGCAATACTTCTTTACGAAATTTAAATCAGGCTTATTATCAATAAGACTGATGATATACCGATAGAATTCAATTTTAAACAATTCATAATCGGAGCTCATTATGTCATTTGAAGGATTTAGTTTAAAAAAGTAATTCTTAGCAAATTCAAGCCATTTCACAAATTCATTAGTATTTTCTTGGTTTAGTGCAGTCATATTTATCAATAAGTCAATCAGTCTATAGCTAAAATAACGGCTTTGATTTTCAACAACTTGATTCTCCAAGTAATTTATGGTAGAAATAATTTCTTGATCAATTTCTTGAGTATTTTTGCTATTTGTCATTTGGATCTCCTTTTTAATACATATTAGCCCATATTCCATTATAAAGAGAATTCACAAATTCAATACCATCCCTATATACATTCAGATTGCCCGCGAAACCTTCAAAAGTGAAATAATGAGATAGATCTACACGAGCATTACGATAATGAGTTTCAACAAAGTCTAGTTTCATTTGCATATATGCGCCGAATTTACCAGCCCGCATATCATATATGTCTAGACTTAGTAAATGGGTATGTAAAACAGGTTGCAATTGCATGGCTGCTATAGAGAAATTAAGAGATCGCATGAAAGTTACTTTCATACCTTTAACACCTTTTTGTAACTTAGGACCAATTCCGACAATATTTTCTCCTTCAACATCCGTTGTGGCAATAATAAGCTGTACTTTGTCAGAATTCAACATAATATCATTCAAAATAAATTCTATTTCACTTCTAATAGTCGACGAAATAGTTTTATTCTTATTTAGTTCTTTAGAAATCTTAGCGATCCATTTATCAAAAAGAAATGGATTTTGAAACCCTTTGCAACTATATATTATCTTGCCACTTCTAATGGATTCTTTCACATCAATAAGATATAAAACCCCATCTTTATATGCTGCAATATCAACTCCAGTTGCGTTTACATTTTTTTGCACACCTACTACCGTATAACCTTTTTCAATTAGTTCGTTCTGTAATTTGCGTTCTCCGATAGCATAATATTTCTGGGTATTTGCATTCTCTTTGGCACCATCAGGAGCATTATTATTAGAAACAAGTTCAAATGACTCTTTTGATTGACTGGCTTCATCCTGCGGTATTCCTTCCTGTTCTTGCATATAAGCCATATATCTATACAATCCCGCAAGCCCAGCCTGATACGCTGCTTCATCCGCAGCTTCCTTCCAGTTCTTGATCGTCACAAACAAACTAAACGCACTAGAAATCAACCCTAAAGTAGAATCCCCGCTAAGTATCGCCCCGGCATTAATCACAGCTCCGGCTAAACCCCATCCCGACTTCAGTCCAAAGCTAATAGGCGCGTTTAAGCCTTGCGCTACATGTCCCGACGGGTCAATGTTGTTAATGGGGTTCTGGCCGCAATATCCATACAAATTCGGGTCGTCAGCTATACTATCTTTACTAATAAATCTTCCAATGCTCGCATCATACCAACGGGCATTATAATAATAAAGCCCGACATCATCGTCCCAATCCTTCCCGGTAAACCCATCCTCTGTCTCATCCGGGTAAAGTTCTTCCCTGTCATTCGTCTTAATCCTCTCACCAAATGGGGCAAAGTCTCTCTCCACAACCTTATTGCCATTTTCATCCGTGGTAACTAAAGCCGAACCTTGATGGTCGTTGAGATAGAAGAGTTTCTTTCCGTTACTGCCGATGGTCCCATTTAACCTGGCTAAATGGACTATTATTGATAACGGTAGTGATATAATCGTAGTTGACTTTTGCTATGCTTCAAAACGTTAATCCCGGCGCGAAATTTGGACCGGGATTTTTGGTCTTTTAACAGCTGACCTAACAGATTCAATTCTTGCCTACCTTATTGGTTCCCGGCGTAGAATTAGGGCTTAAGCTGATCAAACGGCTTTTTGCTGGCTTGATTTGCTCCGGTTAACCGACGCGCCCCCGGCAGACGGCTTCTTTGAATGGCTAGTTTTTAAAGGCTTCGGCGCGGAGACGGCCTTACACTTAATCAGTTGCCACTACTAATACTTCAACTACAAATACCCGAATATTTTTTATCCATTCCAAAATTCTTCTTCTCCATGATATAGTTCCAATAATAATTCTTTATCTTTGTCCCAACTGTAAATTATCGGAATATTAATATCACTATCGGATTCAGATATTACAACTTCTTTAGTTCCATCTTCATTGAAATCCATCACAAACAGTATTCTAGGCCAACTTGTATCATAACTAGCACTTTCCCAAAAACTTATTGGAATTCTCTTGAACTGCGTTCCTTCCGTAAGGTACATAATAATCGCCGCTCCATCTTTATCATCGAAATTACTTAAAATCAAAATATAATCGTCTTTCGTGTCTCCATTAATATCAGCACTAATAAACTCTGATATATTTGAAGAAGATAATTTTGGGAAATCTTTTTTTATGTTATCCCAATCTAATATTACAACACTTTGAAGCATCTTTTTAATATCTGTCTGCTTTTTTAAAAACTCTTGTTGGATCTGACTATTAAGATTTTCTGGTTTATGTCCTTTGGTTTGTTCAGTATTCCAAAAAAATTGTTTGGTTTTATAAACCCCTCTGAAATAGACGTTTTCGTGCGTCTTGTTTGTTGACATAAATAAAGCATAAAAATCCTCTGTAAGCGAACTTACTGTTACTTTCCCTTGTAATTTAGGTTTTTCTGTCCTATCAAAGATTTGAAATTCTTGACCTACCCATAAATCTTTTGCAGTTGCTTTACGCCAATTCCCATTATAGTCAACAGCAATTTCAGGAACTAAAATACCTTTACTATCATTGTCAAAACGAATAGTACTCAAAACAAAGATTGGTTTGTTATCAGCAACTATTATAGTACTTAAAAATATCTGCATCATAAGTAAAACAAAAAATCTTTTTCTAATCATTTACTTAACCTCCAATTTCGCATTAAAACGAATTAATGGGTCTATTCTAGTGCCAATTCCCTTACCCCAACTATCTGAAGTATTAAGCTCCTTGTCGTACCCCAAACAAAAATGCCCATATCGAGTCGTTCCATAGCATTCTGGAAGATGATTGTTTGTCAAGGTACGAGTTTAAAACTTATGCCGAAGTCTGTGAGAAGGTATCAAATTATTTAAAGTTCTACAATAAGATTCGAATCCATGGAAGTATACGGGATATGGCTCCGGAAGCCTTTTATTATGAAAGTCAAAGAAAATCTATGAAAATTGCAGAGATAAGACTATAGTCTCCAAAGTTAAGGGGTTAACCCGTATTTCCCCTAATCTCGAATATATTCATCTGCTCTTCATCTCGTGTGTTAAAGAAACAGGGCTGTCTTGTTTGATTGAGACAGCCCTGTTTCTTCATTTAAAGTCAGCATCTAATCCAGAAAGGCAAGTATCATCATATTTTACTCCCTTGTAAACCTCATCAATTATTAATTTTACCGTCCTTGATCTCTTATTAACCTTGATTGTCTGCGGTTTCATTGTATCTTTTAAGGAAATCTTAGTTTTGCCGCCATCAGAAAATATTAACGTAGCTGTTTTAATTCGGTTGTTGTTATTGAATGTTACGTCATTCTTAGCAAATCCGTTAGTCAAGGTTAAACTGCTTATTTGAACAGGAGCGTCAAAGCTAAGTTCTACCCATTGCCCAATTTGACTATTCTTGCCAACTGGAACCCATGTGGTCGATGGGTCGTCGTCGATTAAGTTTTTAACACTGTAGAGTCTTGTATTTTCTAACTTGGCTGATGATGTTTTATAGGCAATAACATTTTTTATGACTGTACCGTACATTTTATCAGGAATATAAATCATTTTTAAAGCCATTACTCCCATTCTATTTGCAGCCAATAGAGCTTCAATTCTATCCGTTTTTTGAGATAGAACTTGAGTATACATCTCACGCGCTTTCGCTATATCGCCTGAAACTTCGAGATTTAATCCAGCATAAGTGATGAATCTTATAGCATTGTCCTTAGATACATTTTGCAATAGACTTTCCAATGATATTTCACCTGCTAGATATTTTTCTAATTCTAGGTTAACATTTCTGTCGGCATTTAAAGCTATCATCTCTTTAAAATATCTGCGTTTTTCCAATAATGGTACATTGTCAAGCAATTTAAAGTATCCTAGGTTTCTTAAATTCAAATTCCGCCCTTTAATCACACTAATTCGTTGAAGAATTTCTAAATAAGTGCTAGCATAACCATCAAAGTAGCCTTCATTGGTTCTCCAATACCATTCTGCGGCATGAGTATATTTACCAAGCATACGGTAAGAATCGGCTACCAAGTTCCTCGCACGAACAATATTTGATTCAGTAATATTGTCATAAGTTCCTTTTGCTTTTCCACTGTCAATTACTTCAATGGCTGGCATCAATTCTTTTATAGTGGAGTCGTATTTCCCTGTTTCATATAGAAAATCACATTTTAGCACCATTTCATTGAAATCGCTAACAGCTAAGACATTGGCACCGATTGAGAACAGAAGCATAGTTATTATCAGAATTCTTTTCACAGCTAATCTCTCCTTCTCAATTATGATTCGCTAGTTTTAATTACGGCCTTACTAAATAATAGTACCCAATAAAGGCTCCATCCTTTAATGAATCCAGCTTCATTGCATTACTAAACTCGTTCCAATTTGCGCCATTCAATCCAGGCTTAACGGTTTGACAACCCATTGAACCTCTATTAGTGTTGCTATCGCCACTATGAATCTCAATGCCTGTAGCAAACGGAGTATTATAGTTCGGATTCGCTGTACCTGGTATTACCTTCCCTTGATCATCTAATTTCCCTGGATATGGATTAAGCCCTTCTGTTGGAGTTTTCCATAACAAATCTGCAGTCATGTTTACACCGACTGCGGCATACAAAGTAGGATCACCTTTATGATGCATTTTGGTCATAATAAGTGGTTCTCCAGTAGTTTCTGCAATAGTTGCATATGCAGATTTATTTGGTAAGCTACTTCCTTGCCATGCTCCAATTGCTCCTTGTTTTGTTGTAGCAATCATCAACGCGCCAAAAGGATCGTCTGTAAAATTATTCTTATTTGTATTAATAAATCCTTCGGTTGTTATTATATTAGTTTGCTTGTCCCCTTCTTCTCCACTCTTAAAGGTAATAGTCTTATCAACAGTATTACTTTTATCACTTGATACAAAGGTATATGTCTGGCTAAATCCATCCGAATCGCTATTTTTAGTTACTATTGTAACTTCTCCCGCATCGCTCATAAACATTTGGGTTGTTTCAGACGCGACCAGTTTATTCTTCTTATAAGTTTGAGTGACTTTTTCTTTATAGCTTACTCCATCAATGCCAGTATCAGCAGCCGAGACTGTTCTTTCGTAACTAATGGTATAGTTCCCAGAAATCTTGCTATATAAGACTTTTACTCCTTCTAGTCCGCTTAAGGTATTTACAAATGAGTTAAAAGCTGAAGCAACTTTTGCTAATTTGGGGTCTATAGCGCCTAATAAATTCATATATTTCCCAACTTTACTTAATCCACTCATAACTTTATCCAGTCCGCCAATCGTGAAATGTCCTGTTGGGTCTATACTATTTACTGGATTATTAGCTACATACACGTACTCATTTGGATTTAGCGGATCAGCCATGTTATCTTCCGTTATAAACCGCCCGATCTCAGGGTCATAAAATCTGGCATTGTAGTAATAAATCCCAATATCTTCGTCATATTCTTTCCCTGTAAACTCGTCCTCTATATCTTCCGTATTTAAAATTTCGTCATCGATTGAATTAATCCTTGTTCCGAAAGGCGAATGGTCTTTTTGAGTAACAATGTTTCCATTTTTATCTGTGATGACCATAGCTGAGCCTTGGTGGTCATTGGCATAAAAGTACTTGGCCCCGGAACTGCCGATGGTTCCATCGACTCTGGCTAACTTGGTAATGCCGACATAGACAAATGAAAATTCTTTGCCGCTTGTAAATTCCTTTTTATAGCCTACTTCGCCATTCAACAGCGGCACATAATGAACTTTTCCCTTGCTTCCAGTCTTTTCAACCCTAAATCCATTGGGGTCGTATACGTAACTGCTGACAACAACACCGTTTTTCTTAACTTGCTCTAGCTGGTTCAATAAGTCATACGCATATTCCCATGTATCAACCGTATTTCCCTTCGTTACAACCTTCGAAGTTAGATTTCCATTAAGGTCATAAGTATGGTCAATCCGTTCGGTCTCGTCGCTCTTAACCTTTGCCTTCAACCGATTGCTATTCGCGTAATACTCGTAACTCCACCCGTATTCCTTCCGAAGCAAAATCCTTTCACTTAACCGGTTGCCCCCATTGTCATAACCATAAGTCTCAGTCCTGGCCGCCATCTTCTGGTATACCGTCACCAGCTTCTCCGGCGAGTTGTAAAACTCCGCCCGATCCATTGGTTGCTGTAAATAATTTAGATCATCATAGTTGCAGTGTATCTTGATCCGGTTAGTATTCAATATCGGCGTAAACTTAATAGTAATCTTCCCTTGATCGTCCTTGTTTCCGACCCATTTACTCCGGTCAAGCTTGGTATAGAAGAAACCGCTTAAATAGTAGACCTCAATCTGGTCGAGAGGAACTCTATGACCAGTCTGTTCGGGGGTCAACTCCACCCGGCAGATGTTTTGAGCGTCGGTTTGCAGATCCAGGATTAAACTCCGGGCGGAGTAGTCCAGTTTTACCTGGGTTAGCTCTGTGACATCTTGCTCCGGCTCTTTCGTCCCGGCATAATCCTTGTCGGCCGTACCCATCAGCATATCGGCCTTGGTGAACTTGTCCTCGAAAACTCCGTGAATAGTGGCTTGTTTTAATCGATTTACTTTATCATATACGTAACTATTGTCATTACGCCGAATGATATTATTGGCGTTATCAAAGGCATAGGTCAGGCTTAAGATATTATCTCCGAAAACTTTGGCGGTATTAATCCCCGTAATCCGGCCATTATCATCCCGTTGGTAGGTTGTTGTAATTCCATTATTGGTCTTTATAGATTCTAACGCGCTGTTATCATCATACGTAAATCCTGGAGTGTCCTTTGTCCCGGCGAATCCCGGTATTCCTATCAACCGTCCCATTTTGTCGTAATCATAAGTTAACCAGCCGGTTGAATTAGGGTAACGAATTCCCGTCATCTGCCCCATGATGTCATATTGATACTCGGTGGTATACCTAGTCCCGTCCGGCAGCACCTGGGCGACTTTACTGATCCTGTTGAACGGATCGCTGTCATAATTGCCATCAGCATCGTTATAGACAAGTTTAACCTGCCCATTATCGGCTTCTTTTACATTCCCGACGATATCATATTGATAACTCAAAGACTGCATCCTGCTGCCATTCTGTAAATTGCTTTGCAACACCCGGTACATATCGTCATACTCGAACCTGGCTTCCGTACCCCTCGGATCTTTCTTATAGGTTACATTCCCCGCCGCATCATAATCAAAATACCGGCTTTGTCCCAAGGAATCCACTGTCCGAAGCGGCATCCCCAGTTCGTTGAGGAAGAATTTCGTTACTAAATTATTGGCCGATACTTGTTTGGTCATCCGGCCATCCCGGTTATAGTAATAGTGACTGGTATTTCCCTCTCCGTCCGTGACTGATTCCAGGCGGTTTAGGGCGTCATAACTGCTGTTGGTCTCGTTATAAACTCCATCAATCACTTGGACTATGTTCCCGTTATTGTCATACCTATTCTGAACCGTGTTCCCTTCCGGGAAGACTATGCGTACCAAACGATTCAAGGCATCATAAACGTACTCAGTCTTGTTGCCTTTATTGTCATATACAAACCGCTTATTCCCCACCCCATCATATTCAAAACTGGCGGTATAAGTCTTCCCGTTCAAGCTCTGGCTCTGGGAAACCAATCTATTCCTGCCGTCATAGACATAAGTAATCACTTGTCCGTTGGCCTTGATCTCAGTTGTACAATTGCCGTTATAATCATACTCGAACCGGATCACCGGGTTATCTCCCGGATTCTCCGGATCACTTGGCGGCGTCTTATCCGGCAATACCGCCTTCACCACCCGATATAAATCATCATAGAAGTACCAGGCCGTAAAGGAGTTGGGAACCGCACCCGGCATATTGCCGCGCGGATCGGTCTCGGTTAGCTTATTGCCAACCAAATCATAGGTGAATGAACTCACGCCGCCGTTAAGATCGATCTTCCGCTTCAGCCAGCCTCGGGCGGTGTATTCAAACCGGGTACTTTTGCCGTTGGCATCGATGACCTCAACTTTGTTCCCGGCCAAATCATGGAAAGTCTTGGTTACGGCAGTCTTTTTCACACTGTCTTTCACTGTGAAACTGGTTGTAATACGGATTTCCCGGTTCATCTCGTCGTATTCGCGGATCACTGACGAACCGAGCGGTGCAATTTCTTTCACCAAATTGCCTTCATCGTCATACTCGTAGCTATATAGGGGACTGCTAGACGTTGTATTTGAGGCGTTCGGATCATTTAAAACATATACCGCCGGAAGAGTCTTTTTAACCAATTGGTTCAAATCATCATATTCAAACACTGTGGTATTATTCCGGCCATCGGTATCCGCAACCTTATTGCCCAAGGAATCATAGCTGCAACTGATCCGGTACCCCTCTTCATTCCCCAGTCCCAGGTCCTGCGAAATTACCCGGTCCACCGCGTCTTTTTGGATCAAGGTGTCATGGCCGTTTTCATCAGTTACCGTCACTGAATTGGCCACATCATTATAATCGTAATATTTATACGGATTATCCGCCAAAACGGCGGTATCGTCCGGATAGATCACCTTCTTCAAACGGTTCGTTTCATCATACTGATAAACAGTGGTGTACTTATAGGCCTCATCCGGATTGGCCGTTCCGTTGGGGCTGACGATGGCCGTAATATTGCCCACATCGTCGTATTCCACCCTGACCCGGGAATAAACATAAGGAATGAAACCCAGCGACTTCTTAAACTTGCGGATCTCCACCAGATGCTCGAAAGAGTCGTAGACGTAGTCGGTCCGGTTGCCTTTGGGGTCGGTTACGGTGGTGGTCCGGCCGGCGTCATCATAGCTGTTGGTTTGAAACGGGTTGTTGCTCCGGTGGCCGCCGCGGTCGATAGCTCCGGTAAGAACAGTAGGACGGAACTCAGGCAAGTCGTCGTCATCCGGCAGCACCGTTTGAACCGGCCGGCCCAGCACATCCTGGCTGTACTCGGTCACAAAACCCCGGGCGTCTTTTTCCCAGCGTTTTTGATAAGTTTCCGGTTCGTAACCCACTTCTCGCAACACCAGATTATTTCGAACTTGGCCGTTGGCGTCGGTCAATTTCTTGAGGACGACCTTGGTCAGTAAAGCGTTCTGATACGTGGCGGAATATTCGAACTCCGTCTCAGTCCCCCGCGGACTCGACATCTTGACCACATTCCCGGCGGCATCGTATTGATAGCCCGTCGTCAGCCAGCGGCTTCCGTAGCGGACAGCCTTCTCCCGGAGATTACCGTTAGGGTCGAACTTATAGTAAGTCTGCTGGGCGATGGTTTTGGAGCCGTTTTTGTTCAGCACCAGTTCGCCGGTGCGGGCGTCGTGAATAGCGGCGGCAATGGTTTGCGGACCGTAGGGCGAGGCCAGGGCCAGTTGGTTATTGATGGCCGGAGCGTTGGTGTTGGCATAAGTGTAATACGCCTCAACCTCTGTCTTGGAGTTCCACTGGCGGATGATATTGCCCCAGTTGTCATAGGCGAAAGTCTGGATGGTCCGGCGGCCTCCGGTCTCATCGACGATCCGGGTCGGGGCCTCCAGCCCGGCGTCAAACTCCAGGACCGCGTGGGACGAGATGAGCCGGTCATGTTCGCCGTAGACCATCTGGGCGGTAAGCATGGAAGCGCCTTCGTCCACGCTGTTGGAGTAACGGCTGAAAACCATTTTGGTCTTGCGTTTCCCTTCGGTCACCGTGCAGTTGGTTACCGTGGGCGCTTGATCGTTGGCAAATGTAATATTATACTCGACTTTGGTCTCCTTGGTAAAGGCGGAGCCAATCTCCTTCAAGCCGGTGGCCTTATAGAAGTCGTACCAGATCACACTGTAAGCCAAATCCTGCGCCAGGTAGTGAACGGCGTCGTATTTGGTATATTCGAAAGTATATTTCCCGCCGAAGGGCGTCGTTACATCAGTAAGGTAATACACTGTATCGGATCGTCCGAAGGGAATCATCCCCACAACAAGGCTTATCCAACCAGCGGGACCAGTCATGATAGCTTGAATAATACTGACTGCGCTGATGCTTGAAGAAGCGGACTCCATGGTATAGGCCTTATAGCCGTAGTTCGTTCGCTGGACTCCCCCGTTATCCGCCCATTTCAATTCATCATTCTCATACTGATAAGTCACCGTCTTGCCCGCGCCCTTGATGGAAGCGATCATGTTCCCGGTATAGGTAAAGTCAATCTTCCGGCCCACGGAGTCGGTAATATAATCAATCTGCTTCCCGTTGTAGCTAAAGGTGATCTGGGCGCTCCCCAACCGGTTCACCACCCGTAATAAGCGGCCTTCACCATCCATGTAATATTTAGTGCCGTCCTTGGTGGTCAGGGTGTAGTTCTTGGTTATCCAGGACTCGCCAACCTTGGTGGGATTCCCGGAAGAATTCGCAGCGGAATGGATATCCCCCTGCTTTTCCTGTTCCTTCTCCAGCACAAAATGTTCCCCGGCGTGGCATTCGAAGCGTCCGTGGCCTTGGCCGCCCCAGCCGGGACCGTCCATGGTCCAGGTAATCTTCTTCATACTCCCCCCTGGAAGATGCACGAACTGGCCGTTATCATTTTTCTCCACCCAGACCGTATTCAGCCGCCAGCCCCGGCCGAAGCCATAGGTGGCCGCCGGGCCGCTCAAGGCGTGATCCAGTTGCCTGGCCATAAAGTTGATGAATGCGGTAAAGAAAGGATTTCCAAAATCAAAAAAACCCACCACCGCCTGGAGCACGTTGTCCTCATCCAAGCCCCAGTCTGACTGGGCGGTCAAGTGGTCGTAGGATCGGGATATGGTAAGGTCCAGGCCGCCTTTGCCCGGCAAGACGAAATCTTTGGCGGTAACCGTAGCTGTTCCGCCGCCGTATGCGATGCCTACCTGGTTATTCTGGGAATAGCCGCCCATGGGCGAAGCCCCCATACCGCCAATCTGCTCCGGAGACAGGGACGGTGCCAGGGACGCCTGAACCGAAAAGGCGGAGAAATGGGTGGTAAAAAAGTAAACCGTATGGGTCTGAGAATTTACGAAACTGGCGGGCACCACTTCCCAGTTTTCATTCTTGTAATTATAATGATAGGCCTTCAGACTGCTTTCCTTGACATACTGATACATGCCTTCCAGCTTATAATTGATCCCCACCAGCACCGGCTTCTCGAACTCCACTCCCTTGGGGTCAACCGGTCCCTGAGAGGTGGCCGCGCTGAACTCATATACGGGCGAGACGTTAATATTATGGCTCTGTTCCAACAGCGGTTCCGGATTTTTAATCTCCATCACCGTCAAGGTCTTCGTTTCCGGCAGCGCTCCCGCCGGCACGCCCACCACTACGTTTTCATACTCGATTTTGGTCTCCACCGCCGGATTCACCGTCACTTTGGCAAAGCCCGGCTGAACAGTGGCCGCGGTGGCGGCTGGGCTCGTATTGTCGATATGATCCAATGCTTTAACGGAGTAAGTATAGTTTTGAAAGTTCTCAACCTCAATATCGGTATATTGGGTAATCTCCGGCCCAAACTCCTCTGCGGGACCTTCCGGGAAAGCCGGCGTCCGTTTCAGGATATATTTCTTAAAATCCGTTTCCGGATTGGGTTTCCAACTGACAATGATCTTCCGGTCTCCCGGCACCGCTTTAAACTCTCTTACCGCCACCGGCGGGGTAGTGTCAATAAATACTTTGACGCTGCCGGTTGTCTCCCACCCCGCTTTATCGGTGGCCTTAATCTTAATCGTATGCTCCCCGTCGGATAAAGCCGGCATTTTGTACGGACTGCTAACCGGACCGCTAAAAGGACCGTCATCCGCCGCCAGTTCATAACGGCTGATTCCGCTGCCGCTATCAGTGGTTCCGAAGCGGATCACCGGCCGGTTATTATTGGTCCAACCGGCCGGGTCGGCAACCGGAGTGAACTCAGCCGGAGGAAGGACGTCAACCCCGATATTCCGGGAGATCAAGACAGTGTTCCCGGCGCTGTCCCGGGCTTCAATCTTTACGGCATGGACACCTTCCGTCAAGCTAAGGGCTGCCGTCCAGGGAGCGGGTTCAACCGGAGCGCCCGCAGGCGAACTGACGGCTGCCGCTATCCCGTTCACCAGGATGGTTACCGGCGAGGCATCCCTGACTTTGCCGCTGACCATCACGGCGGAATGATTAAGATAGGCGCCTTCCGGAGGTTGCACCTCCGTCAGGAGCGGGGGAGTCCGGTCCAGTTTCACCTCTGCTTCGACGACACTGGTCAACCCGTTTTGGTCGACAGCCTTGACGGTGAGTTTGTTTCCGCCTTCCTTCAGGGTTACCGTAGCCGCGAAGCAGCCGTTGTTGACGGTAGCCTTAATCCCGTTTACCGTTACCGTGACCGGGGTTAAGCTCCCCACCTGGCCGCTGACGGTGATGGGAGAGGTGTTGACGGCCTGCCCGCTTAAGGGGTAAAGCAGCTTGAGATCAGGCGCAGTACTGGTCCGGATCACTTTCACCGTTTTCACCCGGGCAAATTTACCGCCCCCACTGGGAAAGACTTTCACGGTAATCAAATTCAATCCTTCCGCCAGGGTCACGGTTCGCTGGAAAGACTTGTTGATCAAGGGTGTTTCGCTCTCGTTAATGAATATTTTCCCGGCTGCCCCCTGGACCTGGCCGGTGACGGTGATGCCGGCGGCCTGGGTATAGGTGGGCTTCTCCTCCGGCAGGTTGATGGTGAACTCCGGGAAGTTTCCGATATAGATGCTGACCCGGTCCGAACCGTACCGGCCGGAATGGTCGGTGGCCGTGGCGACGATCTCCGTTTCCGCGTTCAACGGTAATCCGAGTTGGGCCAGAGGGATCTCAAACTTGGTGCCGCTGGCGGTCACTGTCAGTCCGTTGATGACGATCCGGGCATCGGGGTTATCCACGGACCCGGCCAGGACCGTTTGGGATAACTTATGTAGATCCACCGGTTCTCCGTGAGCGGGAGAGCTGATTTTAATCACCGGCGCGCCGTCATTTACCCGGCTGCCGCGGATGAACAACTCCGCCGGACCTTGTCCGCCGTAATTCACCCGGATACGGACGGCGGTTTGGTTGACCGGATAAATAAGCTCCCCACCGGCCGGAGCGGTCTCCCGCCGGAAGTTGGCCAGGTCGCGCCATTGGCCGTTTTGTTCTATCGCTAGCAAGACCTGGGGTTGGGTGCCGATGTATTGCAGCACCAGCTCGTCTAGATGGTACGGTCCGCTCAGATTGATGATCTCCTCGCCGGCCTTAGCCGCTGTTAACCGCCAGCCATCGGTGAGGCCGGTGACCGGCGCATTGGCCGTCCGGACCGGGTTAAGCTCCAGCCGGCAGTCCATCAAGGTCTGATCAGCGGCTCTCCTTACCCGGATGAAGTTGGCTCCGGTTGAAAAGTCCGCGCTGTTTAAGGTTACGCTGTATATTTGATAGTCCCGGATGCTGGTGACCGGGCTCAAGTTCTCCATGTTCCTGCCGTTCAGTTCCCAGGCCAGGGGGATGCCGCTGCCTCCGCGGGTGACGAAATGCAACCGGGCCGGGGTACCGGCCGGCTCCAAATGAAAGCTGTAATCCGCCGGAAGATTAGCGCCGATTGGCAAAGGGGATTGGCTGATCTGGATATAGCGGCTACCTGCCGGAGAGGTCCGGCTGCCCCAGATCTCGACTTCCCGGATTCCCCCGGTCCATTGAACATTATTGATGACGATCCGGATCTGGCCGGTTTGAATATTGGCGGCGGAGAGATCGAAGCTGGTCCAGGCCGCTCCCAGTTCTTTGACTTCCAAATTGGCCAGGCCGGGAATGTCGATCCAGGCGCCGTTTTGGCGGTATTGGATCTTAAAGCGGCATTCCCACCAGAAGATGCCGTTACGGTCCAGAGGTCCGCCGCCGAAGATCTTAATCCGCCGGATCGTACATGTTTCGCCCAGATCGGCGATGGTATCCCCCTCGGGATTGATGGCCGGATAAACGTACCAGGCGGTATAAGTGTTCTCATCAAAAAGGTGTCCGTATGGGTATCCGGCTTCCGCCTGCCGGTTGCTGGTTAGTTGGACCGGCTTCAACCGCTCCACCATATCCCGGCCTTTCCGCCCTAACACCTTGAGTTCGCTGATTCCTCCCAGCTGGTTCTCTCCGCCGGGATTGGTCAATTGCAACCGGAGCCGGTCGGTGGCGATCCGGTCATAGCTTAAGTCCACCAGATTCCATCCCGGCAGGGCGGGGTCACTCTTGATGCCGGTAGCGGCGATGAAAGAACGCCAGCTTCCATCCTGCCGGTATTCCACGGTCAATTCTCCCGTCCAGGGGCCGTAGAGGTAAAGCCCTTCGATGAGCGCTGCTTCTTCCAACCGCAGTTCGGCCCAGAGCGGTCCATCCGGATTACCGGTACTTATCCAGCCAATGGCCGGATCATGGTCGATCAGGTATTGGACCGGCGTGGCCGTGTCGGTATTTTCACCGCCGGTGATCCCGATCACGGCGATCTCTCCGCCGGCGCTCCAAGCGCTCATAATCAGCATGGTTACGAATACCGACAATAGTAAGATGGAACCTATCTTTTTCATGGTGAATCCTCCTCGAATCCTGTAAATCCGTGAATCCCGTTTAAAAATGATCTTCCGGCCGGCTTGAACGGCTTTTCTCGTTTTTCCTTCCATTTTGACGGGAACTTTGGAGTAAAGCGTCTATTGGTCCAGCGAACCGGGAGCAATAATTCCTTGCTCATCCTCATAATAATCCGCCGCGCCGTTATTTGCGAAGCTACAACCGCTAATCTCCGGTTCCGCGCCGTCATCTTCCTTGATGCCGTAAACCGAGTTGTTTTGGAAGCCGCAATTTTGGACCACCGGATTGCAATGCACGATATGCAGGCCAATTTCGTTATTTTTGAATATGGAATCCGTGATCCGGGCGGCGCTATTATAGATGACCAATCCGGCTGACGCCCTTTGAATCACCGCATGGCTGATCACTGAACCGGGATCGGCGTTTTCTATCCGGATACCGTTCCAGTAGGTATCACCCCCGATGAATACGGGAGCTCCCTCGCTGCCATTGATAATGACTTTACCGTTAACCAGGATTTGATAATTTCCGGAAAAATCAATCCGGGTCCCGGCTTTGATTGTTAATACTTTCCCTTGAGGCACCGTAATATCGCCGGTAATCATAATCGGTTCCGTACTTTCCCATTCTTCGTCAAGCTGTAAGGTACCGGCGGCGGTATTGGTTACGGTTACAAAACTCACTGCTTCTTCGGACCATTTGGCGTCATTATCTTTAACTTTTAAAGTTACTTTATATGTTCCCAATACGCTATACGTATGAGCGGGCTTGGGATCGGCGCTGGTTCCGCCATCGCCGAAACTCCAGAGATATTCATTTACCGTACCGTCGCTATCGCTGATCTCGGGATCGAAGGATATGGTTGTTCCTTTGGTTACCGTTTGATCCGGGCCGATATTGGCAACCGGTTTCGCATTCAAACGAATGTTTTGAATAATTATACGCCCGGGATTTCCCGCCACATCCACGGGGGTTAAAGTTAAGATATAAGTTCCTTCCAGGCTTTCATCGAATTCATACCCGGCTTGATTGACAATGGCGATAGTATATGGTTCGGCTCCGGGTTGCGGTACGGTTTCTCCGCCGGGTTTCTCCAATTGTACATTGACAACGCCCGGCTCGGTGCTTTGCAGGATTACGGTTAATTTACCCGAGTTGGTTACCAGTTCGGGAGCGGCGCCGATTACTTGCAGCTCCGGCGGGATGGTATCGACAACGAACCCGTTTGAGTATTTGACATTGGACCAGTTCCCCACCCCGTTTTGAACCTGCATGGCCAGGTAATAAGCCTGCCCCTCTTCCAAAGACAAGCCGGATAAATCCAGGATCCCGCCGGTCTCTCCCACCGGTATTCTGGCTGCACCGGCCAGCGGAGAATTATCCTTCACCCTGGTAGCAGTGATCCGGTATGCGCTAATTCCGGTGTCCGGATCGCTTGCCTCCCAAATAATTCCCTGAATAGAATCTTTGGTTTTCACGTAAGGGGACGCATAATCCAGCTTGATAACAACCGGCGGCGTCAAATCCGTGACAATGGCATCTGATTTATGGATTTCCGACCACAGCCCGGCGCCGTTCTTGGCCTTTACCGAGATATAGCAGGAATATTTATCTCCAATAGGAAGGTCATCCCGGTAGAAGCTGACCGCAGTTTCATTTGTCAGAAGAGTTACCCATCCTCCGGTGATATCCGCCGCGCCCCGATGGCTGCCTACGGCATAACGGTATTCCACGATTCCCGAGATTTCGTCTTTAGCCTCCCACTGAAGGAGAAAATGCTCCGACGTAAACTGCGGCGCGTTAATTTTAATGATCTCCGGCGGCGTCCGGTCAATGGTCACCGGATGGGATCTGGCCGGAACAGACCATGTATCAGGGGCTTCTTCGTATTGGGCCCGGTTTTGGACTCTGATATATACGTAATAAGTCTCATTATCATTTAATTCCAGTCCGGTTACTACTTTGCTGCCGCTTAAATTCAGATCCCGCCAGGCCAAACCGGCTCCGTTGGGATTGCTGGAAATGGCATATTGAGCGGCGACAATGCCGGACGGCGTTGTCCCGGCCTTCCAGTCGAAGACGAGCCTGCCGGAGTCCGACAGATACCTGCCCTGCACGTTAACCGCGGCAACCACCGGCGCTTTGGAATCAACCATGATACCATCGCTGGTTGTTTCTACCGAAGTTAGATTGGCATGATTCACCGCGCTGACTGTAAAGAAGTATACTTGCCCTTCCTGTAGCGCCAGGCTCTCCAGATTTAAGTTCTCCAGCCCGCTGTCAGTTAAAATAGCACGGTTTCCAAATATTGCGTCCGGATCATCCAGGGTTCCCAACGAGAGTTTATACTCACCGATTCCCGATTCAACGTCACTGGCCAAGAGTTGCACCCTCAAGGAACTGCTGGACAGCGAATAATCTCCATAATCGACGGCCAATGGCGGATCGGGTGCGGTGGTATCCACCAGGATGCCGTTACTGAATCCGGGGCTGCTTTCAGCCCCCGCGTTATTGACGGCCTTCACCGCGATATAATAGGTTTTCCCCTGGGTTAGATTCAGACCGGTCAACTCAAATTCCGTTTCAGTACCGGCGTTCACCCAGTATTCTCCGCCGGATAAGGCCCGTTTGGCCGTAACCGTATATAGATACTCACGGGTTCCGGATTCCGGATCCGGCGGCGTCCATTTCCAGTTGGCCCGCAACCGGTCATTCCGGTTGGTGTAACTGCCGTCATCCATTACCACCGGCGTAGGCGGTATGGACAGATCCATGACCACCGCCGGGCTTACTTGCTGGACCGCCAATCCCGAACCGTTTTCCACCATTAACGTGATATAATACCTGCGTCCGTTCTCAAACGGAATGGGGCTGCCGGTGCTATCGGCGCTTAACTGATACCTCCGTAAATTGCCGGCGTTAATCCAGCCATTGGTAACATCAATCTCTCCGGGAGCGGTGCCCAAACCGAGATAGCACTGCACCCCGGATTCCGGGTCGGATGCTTCCCAGCTGCAGATAATCCCGGCGGCGCTCCCGAAGTCCGGAGCCTTAAAATTGGCAATGACCGGAGCGGACCAATCGCTGCGGATGCCGTCGCTGGAGCCTGTGTCGGAGTATGTGCCATCATCATATTTAGCCCGGACATCGCAAAAGTATTGCCGGTTATTCTCCAGGCTCAACCCGGTCACCAGCAGGGAAATAGGAGTGGCTGCCGCTACTCTGATGTCACCCGGATCATAAACGGTCCAGTTCTTGATAATTCCTTGCAATGAGCGGATCTGATATTCGTATCCGTTAATTTCCCTGGCGCTGGCCGCAAAGTTCCACGTAAAGTGAAGGGTTGTCCGTTCGGAGGTGTAAATGCCGTCATCCCCGACCTCGGGCGCGGTGGAACTCGGCCCGGTGACCCGGGTCCCGCCGCTGGATTGGGTGGTTGTCAATCCGGCAATGTTAGTGGCCTTAACGGTCAGGTAATAGGTTGTTCCAACCGGTATAGCGGCGGTTTGCCGTATTTCCGTCATTTCCGCCGGATAGTTGAGCGTAAACCAGCCGTTTTGGGTTCCCGGCATACCGGTGGAAAAGTCGGCCCCGCCGGGTGCGGAACCAATGCAATATTGCAACGTAACCACCATGGTTTCGGGATCATTGGTCCGGATCCGGGCCTTGTAAAGGCCGGTCTCCGGTTGCAGGGCGTCCGTCTCCACAGTTAATTGAGGTCCGGTGGACTCGATAAAGATTGGCTCCGAATAAGCGGTGGCTGTTAAGTTTGAACCGTTGGTAGCCCGAACCGCCAGATAATAGACGTTCCCGTGAACGGTTACGGCGTTTGCGGTCAAATCTGTCAAAGATTCGTACCAGTTGGCAGCCTCGCCGGACGGTTCCCCGGTTACCGCATATTCGACCTTGGATATGCCCGTATCGGGATCAGCGGCTGCCACCGCCGCTCCCAGTCCCGCCAGAGCAGGCAGGTAATACTGGCCGCTGAAAGCCGTTCCGCCGCTCAAGCTGTTTATGGTGACGATGGGAGCGGTGCGGTCAAAGGATAACGGCGGACTGACGATGACCGGACCGGGAATACCCAGAAAATTTTGCGCTTGAATATACAAATAATAGGTTGCGCCATCCGCAAAGTCTCCCGGCAGGAGTGTCTGATAGGTCCCCATTTGTCCCGCCAGAACCAACGGAGTCATGGCGGCTGTGTCGCAACCGCCGCTGAAGGTGGACCATAAATATTTGAATTGGGCGATTCCGGATTCGGGATCGGCCGCGGTCCATTGGACCGGCACCGCGTCATCGGCGGCCAGGAACCGGCCGTCGATTTGCGGCAGCAGGAACTGGATACCCTGACTGGTGGGCGGAGTGTGATCAATAGAATAGACATGGCTGAAAATGCTGGTATTTCCCGCCTGATCCGTGGCAACCACATAGAGATAATTAGCTCCCTGGTTATTTATCAGGATATCTCCGGTCACATCCCTGAGTTGGGAATTGTTGATCCGGTATTGCAAACTGGCGAGCCCGGTCCCGGTATCACTGGCTTGAATTCGCACCCGGTGTTCCAGGGCATATTCCACACTGGTGTTATCCACAGTAATTACTGGTTCAGTTACATCCGGAGTGAAGCTGACCGGATCGGTTCGGCAGGTGCCGCCGTGTCCGTCGCTGATTACGGCGTACCAGCTATACGTCGCGCCGCTGGTTAGCCCCGTGATATATGAAGTTTCCAGTTTGGTATAGTTATTGCCGTCACTGCTTACGTAATAATCAATAGTTAATGCATCGCCGTCAGGATCGGTATTGGCGATATCCGCGGTGAAGCTAAATCCGGTTTCGGTCTGGCGGATATAGCCACTCGGTCCGGCCCCCGCCGGCGTGTCAATGAAGTTATTGGCCAGGGTTACCGCGAATTCTTCGCCGGTGGTTACTTCGTTGTCCTCGTTATATGTCAAAATCCGGTATTTATAAGTTTCATGGGGTATCAGCCCGGTATTCGCCAGGGTAATCAGGCCGTCGCTTCCTGGAGTCACCGCACCGTTATAGCCGCCGCCGGGATTTTGAACGCATTCCGCTTTATACTGAACTGCGCCCTGGACCGGGGCAAATTTAGCGGTAACATAGTGCCCAAGGCCGGCCTCATAACCTCCGGCGGCTGTAATCATACCGGCGGGAACCTTGGCTGCCAAAGGATAAGCGGTTACCGGGCCGCTCCATTCGGAGACGTTTCCGGCGTTGTCCTGGAGTTGCACCCGGATGGCGATTCCCGTGCCCGGATTAGCCGGAATCTCGATACTACCCTCCTCGAAGTTTGATTGGTAATTGGTCCATAAACCGTTTATCTGGCGTTGAATATTGACTTTTCCGGAAAGGCCGCTGGCAGCGTCGGTCCCTCCGCTCCAACTGAAGTAAACCGCCTGGTCCTTTCCACGTTTAACTATGCTTACGCCTTCAATGGACGGCCCGGTATGGTCGAGAATGATTTGGCGCTGGACAACCGGGCCCCACAGGCCGGTATTCCTGCTATGGGATTGCAGATATACGGTCTTGGTACCATCAGCGGTCCCGACATTCCAGTCATTGATCGCTATTTGGCTTTGCTGGTTCCGGTCATAGGTTGTCCATGGCCCGGAGGCGCTGTTGGCGATTCGGATCTGATCAGCCACGTCGTTCATATTCGCGATAGTTAGGTTTACGGCCCCGGTATAGTTATTGGTGTATAATGCGCCGTTATTGATTGTAAAGGAAGCGCAGGCGGCGTCTTTATTAACACTAAGAGTGCCGCTGGTTTGGACCGTGCCGCCATAATTATCCCTGACGGTAATGGTCCAGGTGTATTCCCCGTTTTGCAGCGGAGCATTCACGCTTCCAAAGGTCCATTCCCGGTTTTTGGTCTCACCCGAACTTGGCTGGCCGGTGATGGTATAGGTATACCATAACTCGTCGGCATCAAGATCCCTTGCCTGGGATACGAGGGTTACTATCCCTCCGGAATCGGTGACCGCGCCCGGCGCCGGCTGGACGGACAAGAATTCCGGGACATTATTGACTACCGGGATTGGCGCGCTGTCGGCATACAATTCCCTGTCCCCGTTTTTGGTATAGATCCGGTAAATATATTTTTGATGGCGTTGGGCCGGTTGATCCGGGATCCAGTAGCAATCCTGCTCATTACCGGACGGAGTGGGCTGCGGACCCGGAACCGGGGTTGGAGTGGGGGTCGTGGCCGGATTCTCTCCATCTTCAATGATGAAATCTCTTACTGGAACCTGAATTGGAATAATATCGCAAACCCAGGTATCACAAACTATCGAAAAAACAACAAACCACAATATAGGGTCTAATTCGAAATGACAATTCCGGATATTATCTGAAGGTTGTGGCATTACTTGCCCATAATCTCGACTTTCCCAACGCCAATTCTCTTCAACATATTGTGTTTGCCAGTCAACGATCTTATATCCGATTTTTTTGGAATTTGATAATGCAATCCCACCATCATTATCAATTGTCTTAGCGGTTAAAATATAATCCGTATCAGCAGCGTAATCCCAGTCAAAGCTATAACTGAATGGGTAGGTCGAATCACTTCCCAGTAAGGTATCGCCGATATAAAAATCAACCCTGGCAATCGAGCCGTCCGGATCAACGGCAGTAGCATTCACCGTAACATTATTACCGTTTATGGTCACCGTATCAATGCTGACACTAGGTGGAATATTGACAACCGTGAAATTAACCGGATTTGAAGTTGAGGTCAATCCGTCATTGTCATATGCTTTGGCGGTAACGCTGTAATTACCCAGTGGCACATTGTTCCAGGTTATGGTATAGGGTTGTCCGACAGCGGTTCCAATCAACGCACTCCCCGAGTAAAACTCTACCTTGGCGATTGTCCCGTCTACATCGAATGCACTGGCGGCAATGGTGATATTGGCCGGGCGGGTAAAAGCCGAATCCCTATAGGGTTCGGTTATGCTTACCACCGGCGGGCCGGCTTTCATGGCGTTAAAAGTATTCACATCAAGATATCCGGTATCATAATCGGCGGCTTGAGGAGATACAGATTCCCGGTAACGGACGATCCGGTAAAATGGAGCCGGATTTTGCGGATTCTCTATTTTTAAAGTGGCTTGATACTTATTGGCATTAGTCCCGTAAATCGCCACCGGGGCAATCAAATTCGCTTTACTTGGATATGTATAATATGTCTTGGTTTTCGTCGCTGTATTTCCCAAATTATCAGTTGCGGATAAAATTACATGAATCCGGTTATTGGCAGGCAAGTTGGATATAGAATAAGAATTCATGCTGCTATCCAGGGATACTATGTTTTCTTCCCCGCCGTCCACCCGCCAGGTTAGTATCTTATCTTTCAACCCGCTCCCGGTGTCCTGGGCCAGACAGTTTATTGAAAGTGTATTATTTTCAGTCAATGATCCATTAAGCTCATCAATGGTAGGAGCTTGATCGTCAATGGTAAAATTAATCCCGCCTGCAAGGCTGGAAAATTTATTAAAGCCATCCCAGGCGTCGGTGATTTTGCAGTTAATGATATCTCCGGTTTTAAATCCCAGGTTTCCAATGGTCCTTGAAATGTTGATTTTACCGTTTCCAAGGTTCAGATTCTTAAAAGTGATTGGAACCGGCTCGGAACCGCTCTTTTGGACCACTAATGTGTATTCCTTTAATGTATTGGATTCCGGGTCTTCATAATCAAAGCGCAGCCGGTAATCACTCCGGGCCCACCCGCTGGCCGGTTCTTGGGACTGGTTCACCATGGTCAAGTTGGCGACTTCCGGTGTCTCAAGATTTTCCATTTTATTTTGGATAATAAGCGGATTTAGATCGATGCTCCCCCACCCGGTGACGCCGTTTTTGCCGCGGCTTACAATGAGGTGGTACAATTGCTCCCGCTCCAGGTAAACGCTGTCGCCGCCATAAATTTTGTCATAATTGATTAAATCCAGCGGTTTTTTGTATTGCTCCGCCCCCGCGAGGTCCAATACCTTTATTTCGGGCAAGCCGCGTCCGGAAACCAGGCCGTTCTTAAGGGCTTCATAACCCAGCAACAAATTACTGCTCTGGGGAACTTTAATGGTGGAATCAATATATCCGGGATAAGTCCCCAGCGTAATCCGGCTTTCATAGGCTTTCGTCAAATATGGAAAATCAATGCTCACGGTGTAATGGGTTACATTGGAACCGTTGCGCCGGGGCGCCAGCCGGATTTCATATGTGGTATTCTCCCGCAAGTTAAGGGCCCCATTGTGAATCGTTAGATTGCCGCCGTTTGCTTCTTTGATACTTAATCCCTCCACATAATTGAAACGGATGGTTTGCGGGTAGGCGACTTCAACTTTTTTTAAAACAACGTCATTATCTAGAGGCACACAGTCAAAGTCCTTATAAGTCCCGGCAGCCGAACTTTTATAAGTAGCAAACAAATCTCCATATGTAATTGTAGCATCGGCGTATCCGTCATGCTCCTCGCGCCAAAACAAAAACTGAAAAAATGAATGTCCGCCATGGACCACCACTTCATAATCATGGCCGGCTTTGGACAGGAAAGATATCTCTTTGCGGCCGAACCCCCAAAAATCTTCATGCCAGAAGTAATCAAATTTATCCTGGAGATCCCGGACATAGCATTTTAGCTTATCATAGACAAACCAATAGCCTTTCCATTCGGGAGCGGTGCCATTCATCGTTGTATCAATAGGCACACCACCCTCGGGACAGTGCAATAAAAATTTCTCCCAATCCGAGCCGTTACTGTCTATCGACAGTGTCGGGTCAACCACGATGGGGTATTTGCGTTTTTTATCCTTCAGCCATTTCATATCCAATACCAGATCACAAAACATTTGGCCCTTTTCCCAGTGAAACCGGGTCTCAATCATCTTAAACGCCTTTGGATTCCCCTGTTCGAACATCACCGAGGGCATTAAATTGAAGACCGTTTTTCCAGCGGCGTCCATGAGCTCAATCACACCGTTTTTGCCTTTTTTATGCCGCAAACCATTGAAATTTACTTGATAACTGATGACCGGAGTTGTAGGAACCTTGCTGAAGATTAATTCATCTTTGAGCGCCCCCGGTAACACGGTATACTCCAGGTCGCAATTGTCAAATACCTTATTGTAGCGGATTTTATTGTTTTTAACTACCGCTTTGCGCCGGTTCTGATGCTTGATTATGAATTGGATGCTGTTTTTCCCATGTTCCAGGATTAATCCCTCGTCGGAATTATCGGCGAACCGGGTGCGCAACACGTTTTTCAAGGATTTATGCCGGAACCGGGCATGTTTGTCGTTGATTTTCGCTTTGGCGACATTATCCGAGACCAGACTGGTATCGATGGGATAGTATTTGCCGTCGCTTTCTTGATAATTTAACGGTTGCGCTGATAAATAGACGGTTTTCCGGCCGTCCTTCTCCAAAAAAGTCCGGCTTTTTTCAGTCCGCAACCCGGATAGCTCCTTTAATTTCAGCAGCCGCTGCAAATCCGGCTTGCCGCCTTTATTTTTGGGGTTCTGCGCCAATGCCAGTTGCAGTCCCGTAAGTATTAAAATGACCACCATCATCAAAACAAAAAACTTTTTCATGCAAAGTCCCCCTTGAATATCCGTCACCCGCGCGTGGCGCGCGGGTGTAAGCCTTCTATTCTTTACCGCTAAAAATAGCTTCCAAAGTCCGCTGCAGGCCGTCTCCCCGTAAATTATCAACGGTGATGATGAATCCGTCCGGCCCGACCAGTATGGGTCTGGGGAGCCTTTTCACTTCGAAATCCCGGGCCAGCCGCCCCGCCATGCCGCCGTCAACTACCGCATTCAACCAGGGCATCGGCCATGTTTGATGAAACTTCTTAACTGCTTCCGGATCTTCATCCACCGCCAGACTCAGTATTTGAAAATCATCGTCTTTAAGCTGTTCATAAGCCTTATGTAAAAATGGCATCTCGTCATTACAGCCGCCGCACCAGGTGGCCCAGAAATCAATCAAATAATACTTGCCCAGCAACGATTTGTTAGTTACCACATCCCCGCTTCCCAGCAGCTTTACTTCAAAATCCGGAACCGGCCGGCCTTTGTCAATCCGCTTGTCCGGATTTAACGCCGTCAACTCATATTGGATTTCCCGAACATCTCCGAACTTATCTTTTAATTCCGCATAAAGCGTTTGCACGCGATCCCCGTCGGACCGGCCGGCCGCGGCCGCCAGGATACTTGCCAGGGTTCTGGCCCGGACCCGCCGGTCCGGATTTTTTTCATAAAATTCTTTGATCAATGATTCCGCTTTTTCCTTGGGCAATAAATAGCTTAACATGATGATTCCTGAAGAATCATAGCCCCACAATTCCGACTCGGGCGGGACTGTTTTCAGGATTTGATCCGGAGTGAACTGCTGCAGCTTGATATTCATTTTTAGCAGTTGGACGGCAATAATGGCCCCAAACTGGCGCACCAGCGGTTCGTTTTTATCATCATTCACGATTTTATACAAATCGGCCTGAAATCCGGAGTCGCTAAATGTAAAGCCTTTAATACTATCGTGGGTTTTCCGGTAAGCGGCGCTGGCCCGCCGGTATTCACCATATAAACGATTGAGCCGGCCGGACATGGTGAACGTCTTTTCCAGGCCCTTATGTTTGGTATCAAATGTTACTTGCGGCAGGTCTTTAGCGGAAGAGGCTTTCAACTTTAACGGATCAAAAATGATCTTGATTTTTCCGGGTTTAACCTTTAGTACTGAACGGTAGCTGCCATTATTGGCATATTCATAACTGTCCGCCATTGTGCCGTTTACCATTTGATCGGGCACGGCCCCTAATAACTGGTAACTGATCGGACTGGCATTGGACTCCGCTTCATAAACATATGTGCCATCTTCTTGTTTTTGCATTACCCCCGCATTCCGGGTATTAAAACCATTCCAACTGCCGGTAATCTTGACCTCACCCAGAGGCTGGCGATATGACAACGCATTCAATGTTATTGTAAGGCGAATCTCCTTATCCCGCTCATGAAAAAACAACGGGACAAAAGTTTGCTGATGATTGACCGCGCTGATCCACAGCCGGTATAATCCCGGCTTGGCCGCTTCAACTTGGAATTTTCCTTGGAGATCGGTTTGTACCGCCGGAATTGAATGAAGATAAGTTTCACCAAGCGCCGTGATTTGAACATGACTGCTAATGGGTGCTTGGCCATTCGCCCCGAAAACCTGCCCGGTTATTTTATACGGACTTGAATCCGCATTTATCGTGCTGCACAGACTTCCGATAGTCATGATTACCAACAAAGACCAAAGAACAAAGTATCTACCGCACATAATTTTTCCTCACTTTCTGGTGTCAAATGAACGATTGTATCAAATATCATGTTGCAGCATAACTGCAGTTCAACATTATCACCAAAAGTTTGCTAAATTTTATTGAATAATTATATAAACCCCCGCTGCAAAAGAATAAAATGAATTATATCGTTTACATAAATTAGAATCTTATGTTGTATTTTACCATTTTTTATTTTTCCAGGCAATTTTACAAATAATATGTTAACAAAAAATTCATTTAAAGTTGGTTATTTGCCATAACAACGCTATCTTGTGCCTTTTTTCCGGCAACCTTGCCGCCGCAGCCCAATATATTATTAAAATAAAACCCTATCTTTGGATAAATAGCGCGGTGGTGAATCAAATGTACTCCTCTAACTGGAGAATGAAACTCGCTCATCCATTGAGAAATTCTGATCTTTCAAAACAGATGGATGACAAGCGCCGGTTGATCATTGAGATCTCCGGTAAACGGACCGATAAGATCATGTCCCTGATTGAGGCCAACCATGGCAAAATCCATCATGAAATTCATCTCTTACCTTCTTTCGTCGTTGAGCTTCCCGGTTTTTCACTGGAAGAACTGGCCCATTTCCAATATGTCAAAAGAATCTGGTATGACGCGCCGGTTTTTATCCGCTTAGATGCGGCCGTTCCTTCCGTCGGAGGTCTGGCAGCGCAACAGTTGGGCTACACCGGCAAGGGCGTCGTCATCGCCGTCCTGGATACCGGAATATATCCGCACCGGGATTTAACTTCGCCCCGTAACCGTATTTTGGCCTGGAACGATTTGGTCAACCGTAAGACCATTCCTTACGATGATCATGGCCATGGCACCCATGTGGCGGGAATCATCGCGGGCAACGGAAGGACGTCACGCAAAAAATACCTTGGAATGGCGCCGGAAGCTATGTTGGTTGGAGTGAAGATTATGGACGCCGAGGGTAATGGGAGTGTATCCAATGTAATTTCCGGCATTGAATGGTGTCTGGACAACACTTCCAGCCTAAATATCCGGGTAATCAACCTGTCGCTGGGTTCGCCCGCTCAAGGATCCTGCCGTTTCGACCCGTTATGCCGGGCGGTCGGCGCAGCCTGGCGCAAAGGGATAACGGTATGCGCGGCTGCGGGCAACGAAGGACCCGGATCCGGAACCATCGACAGTCCCGGAATCAGTCCCGAAATAATAACTGTTGGTAATCTCGATGATCGCCAGACGCTCACCGGTGCCGATGACCTTTTAAACCAGTCTTCCGGCAGGGGGCCCACCATTGATCAAGTACCGAAACCGGATTTGATAGCCCCCGGTACCAATATTACCTCTCTCAAGGTACACGGCGGGTACCGCAGTTTAACGGGCACCTCTATGTCAACCCCGATGGTTGCGGGAGCTGTTGCCCAAATCATTCAAAAATGGCCGTCTCTAAAACCGGATCAAATAAAACGTTTGCTTACAAAAAACGCCCGGGACCTTGGCCTGGGAAGAAACTTACAAGGAACTGGATGTCTTGATTTGGGTCGAATCCTGAAAGTGAACACCACAAAGCAAAACATGAATCCACTGCTGCAAATACTCGGATATCACATGACCGTTGTAGCTTCCGAGAAAATGGGGATTGGCGCTGATTTAATCAAACGAAAACGGGATGAAACGCTGCAAAAAACCTTACTGGCCATATTCGCTAAATCTATTGGCAATTCATTGGTTCACCAATTAGATCCAAATCGTTAAGCCACGATCCGTAACGTCCTCAAGGACGTTATCTTCCTAAAAAAATAAGGGGCTATCCCAAAGCTATTGTAAACGATACGAATTACAAATTGCTTTTTAGATAGCCTCTTCATTTTATAACTTGCGGAGAACTTTCATAAGTTCATCTCCGATTTCCCGGTCTGACAGCAGCATAGTAATGAGTAATAATTTTTGTAAGACATCCTTTTCCACTTGAGGCCCTGCCGCCAAATAAGCACGATGGATCAGATCCAGCTTCTCAATGTCCAAGCTACCTCACCTCTACTTACATAATACTTTTGTACCGCATTTTTTATCGGCAACTTCATATGCCGGCGTTTATCAAGGTGGATTTAATTCCCAATAATCAGAGAGTATGGAAATCAATCAACAAATCTTGATTGAACTATCCAACCATATTCTCTTGACCTGTTTAGACCTTGCCAAAACCGGGATCACCGCAAACGGGACTTCCGCCGTTACCCCGGGAATAATACCGGTCTGACGGTATATCCTGCCTTGGTGAGTCTTAATAATTAAATAAACCTCATCCGTTCTTTTACTGGAGAATTCCACTATAACCCGGTAATAGCCATCTGTTTTTTCCAGTCCGGGCCGTCGCAGCGCCGGCGCTATTTTTTGTTCCCAGCTATTTTTTTGTGACAAAGTATCACCTTCAATCCCGGTTTTAATATCATTATATTCTTCAGATGTAAGTTGTTTCTGGAAAAAAGGCACTGTTCCAAATAAAATAATTATCACTCACATCCGGTGGAATTCCCGAAAACACCCCCGGCTGAATATGATAAACTTGGAAAGCCATTGTATGCCAAAAGGAGGTATAACCTTGACGAATGAAGAGATGGATAATATGGTCGCCAAAATCTATCAGAAAACCAAAAACATTCCCGGGGTGGATCAAGCCTTAATTCGGAAATGCCTATCGGGGATTGCTTCTTTGAGGGATGAGGAAGTTGAAGCCAAACTTAAGCAACTGCTGAAATTCATCTGATACATTTGCCAAAATGAAAGCCCGGATATTATCCGGGCTAAATACTTCATGACTACTCCGACGGTTAAACCTCGATCCTAACGTTTCTAAGGAACGTTAAAGTACCTTGCAATTTTCCCGCTATGTCGCGGAAAAATTGGCTGGTTCGGGTTTTTTACAAAAATCCGGCAAGTCTGCAATGCAAGCAATTTGAAAGCTACTTGCCGGATTCATGTTAAACATATCGATCAAATATAACGAATAACCAATAACGAATCACTATTTTTCATTAAAAACCGAAGCCTAATACCAAGAGTATCAAGATTAAGAAGAGAATGAAAGCCTCATTGCCAAATAAGCCGCCTAACAAGCCTTTCTCTGCCATCTGTCCTTTCCTCCTTTAGATTTACCATAAATCCATCCTCAAAGTGCTTATACTTTAAGGATTGTTTCACATTACAGTATATGTACCGGATAATCTGTTTGAATCATGCCGATGAAACGATTTAGCGACATTTGGGACTTTATTTGAAATAGTTTTGGAATTCAGTTGATATCACTTGCGGTTAAGATTGGCTAGCAATGATATTAATCCTTGCGACACGGCGCCATTCCTATTTGATCCACTACCTGTCATATTCGAACCTAACAGGTTTAGCAGCGTATAAAGCAAATTTTGATTAAGATTTGGAGCTGACCCGGCATAGTCTGATTTACGGCGATCCGACTTGTACAGAATACCGTCTAGGTCAAAAACTCCCGCTCCTTGAAGTGCGGCGCCCAAACCTATATCACCGGCATTTTTAATCAATAGGTGTTTGATGCGATCCGGAGTTAGAAAAGGCCATTTTTGAATAATTTGGGCTATACCGCCGCTCACTAACGCCGTTGCTGCTGAATTTCCCGTGAAGGATCCATAACCGTCGCCGCTTTGAAGTGCAGTTATTTCAGATCCGGGGACGACTAAATCCGGTTTGCCGAAATTTGCGGCGGAATTTTCGACCGAAACCGGCCGTTGTAAACGGGTATCCTCTACCGTAATAGTCTGCTGATCATCCAGGGAACCTATAGTTATCATTTGAGGGTTGTAGTGGGAGTACTTTAATAGATTTCCGGCCAAACTCTTATTAGTTGCCGCTGTGCAAACAACAACCCCTTGATTCCATGCTTTACCGATGGCTTTTTGTAAAGGATCGGTATAGTAGTTTCCTTGTATTACAAAGGTCAATGACAGATTAATTATTCGAATATTAAAAAAAGGCTGATTTTCGAGACACCATTCAATACCTGAGATAACATCCGATATCCTTCCTTTTCCCGCTTGATCCAATACTTTTATCCCGACCAAACGGGCATCCGGGGCCATACCTTTATATTTTTCCTCGGATATTCCCTTTCCGGCAATAATACCGGCGATATACGTTCCGTGCCCATTATCATCGTAAGGAACGGTCTTGGAATTGACAATATCATTCCAGGCTAAAATACGATTTCCCGGGGTTGTCAAATCGTCTTGGGGATCAATTCCGGTGTCCAGAATTGCCACTACGATTCCTTTACCGGTATACTCCCATTCTTGTGCTTCCCGGCTGTCCGGGGCAGGAACTGCAACATCCGGTATGGCTTCAACTTCGGCATCCAGCCAAACCATTGAAACATATCTTGATTTGGTTATTTCAGGCAAGGCGGAGACCGGAAGATCAATAACCAGAGAAGGCAGCAAGCTGATTTCCCGCCGGACCGCACCATCCAGCCTTTCAATGAAAGCGCTGAGCCGGTCTGTTTTTCGGGGGACCATTTCCACAATTACGCGGCAACGATGCGCAGGTTCTTTGATAAAATCATTCCTTAGCAGCAATGAAGATATTTTATTACTTCTTTCGATTTCGGATGGCAAAATATCACCCCCTGTATTAAAAGCACGATTCCATCCAGCGCTGACGAAAAGACTGTCCTTATAGGGACAGTCTTTTCACGCTTTTTCGGACATAATTTTGAGCTAATTATGCGAGGCCACCAGATCCTAAGACCAAAAGCACTAGGATTAGGAAAATAACAAATGCCTCGTTGCCGAAACCATCAAAAAGTCCCTTGAGATCTGCCATGATGATTCTCGGTTCTTCCGAGTCATCAAGTCCTTAAGTATTACCCTGCATTACAGTATATATAATTATCCTAAAAAATTTGCATAAACAAACTTTCGGGATAATTTTGAATTCTAGCTATACTATAGTATGTATGGACTTTGTTGATGTAACTAAGGCAAATGAAACAATCATTATTTTTGAAGGAATATTGAAGATGCTATTAGCAAATTCCGCCACAGGAGAATAACAATATGATAATGATAAATATGATAAGCCAGTTGCTTCCTTCTCCTCTACCAAATGCACCCATTCCGGACACCTCCTGTTTGTATAATCGGGCTTCATAGCAGATCTTAATTACTACTTAGAAACATTCTAAGTAAAACAGCACCCATATTAAAGCTTCGCTTTAATTTATAAATTATCTATGATAATTCCGTATTAAAGCTTCACTCTAATCTATAAATCTTCTATGATAATTCCACATTAAAGCTTCACTTTAATTTAAATTTATTTACGCTAACTAAGGGTGGATGAACTGCCTAACAATAGAATATTAATAATTTCCAAAGATGGAACATGATTTTGTAACGGATATTCATTTAGCGGAAAAAATCAAGTTTTATTGCTTTCAAAACTTTTGTGATAACATCCTGTGTTAATAAACGCGATCTTACACATAGGATAATCAAAGAGTGTACTGTTATCAAAGCAATGCGAAAAAGGTGATTCAATGGATATAAGCCAAATCAATGAATTAGTTGCGAAATATATCGGTATCCCATATTGTCTTGCCGGGAGGGATACAAACGGCCTGGATTGCTTGGGGTTGATACATTTATTTTACCGGGATTGCGGCATTCAAATTCCTGACGGTGATGGGGCGCCATATACCAACGATTGGGTGAAGGAAGATCCGGAAAGGTATTTACGGGGGATATTGCGGCAAGGCAGGGCTGTCTCATTGAATGATTTGAAACCGCTTGATCTGGTGTATTTCCGCATCGGGAAATATATATCCCACGGCGGAGTTATGATTGACAATCAACATTTTCTGCATGTTTTACAAAATGAAGTGGTCCATAAAAGCCCTCTGGACTTTGCGTGGAGAAGACGTTTGATGGGGGCCCGCCGTTTTGTGCCATAAATCCAATTTCGTCCAATTTAAAAAAGTCGCTGTAAGCGACTTTTGAATGCCTAATTCATTAATTTACTTGATGGGTATCTTTATTCGGGGCATGAAACAACCGTTTCATTGATTCTACGGAGATCATCCTTGCATTTTTGAATGGCGCTGGCAATCGCGATAATTTCCCGATTGGAGACCGCTCCGTTCTTACCGATGATATCAAGCAAATCGGTGGCATCCGTTAATTTTTGAATTACTTGATTGATTTTCACTGCGGTTGAAATTGTCATTATAAATCCCCCTGTCCATAAAACCATCATAAATATGAAATTCAAAGCTGTCAATGCTATTTATCTGGAAAACAGCCTCCGGGAATCCCCGGTTATTGTGGTCATAGATTAGATTATATCACGAACATATGTTTGGAGTCAACCGAAAACAATTATCATTTAACACAGATTAAATTCTATGCTTTTGTTATATTATTATTAATGGAATTATAGTTTTTATGATATCAATATTTAATTTCTCAACCCTGCGTCTCCGCGCGAGTATATGTGTTTAATGACTTTGACCTAATCCCGTTCCTTCAGACAATTGCTGTTGCATCTCATATTCCCGATCAAGGGGTTCGCCGGAAACCTCCAAATAAATCTCCATAATCTCCCGGGCGCGTTTTGGCGTAAGGTGTATCGTCAACAGTTCTTGGAACTCATGAAGCGTCATTGTAGTACTCCTATTCCTCAAAAAATATAAACAACAATTGAAACCGGATCAGGTTAATTGATATACGTTATCATTCCTTGATTTATTGTAACATGTTTTTGCAAACATATAAACAATAATACAGCGCGGACTTCGAGAAATGTTTTTCCCCTGGTTTACTAAATCTCCTGAATTTAACACGAATCCGGCAAATAACTTCCAAGATTGCTTATTATGAAAACTTGCCGGATTCTGTCGAAAACTATTTTACTTGCCGGATCGCGGTTAATGATCCGGTCATAAAATGAATCTAAGTTCTTTTCAGTGTATATTTAACATCTCATCCCAAAAAACGCCTCGGAATGGAAAAATTACGCGAATTTTTAATTGGACAAATAATTGGCAATATAATAAAATATGTGTGTTTGCAGTTACAATGTATTGAGGTGGATTATGTCCGATTTTGAAAATTTAAAAATGGAAATAGGAGCTGCGAAAAAAAGACTTATGGATTTATGGGAATTAAAAGGGATCACCGATCAGGAAATTTTAGACGCAGCCGAAGAGGTTGACCGGCTTTTAAATCAACATTTCAGTACGAGGTCAAAAATAAAATAGGTATTATTTAAACCAGATTGCCTTAACATTAATTTCCGGGACAGATGAATTGATTGTAAACTAATTATTTTTTTATGGTTGACAATTGGTGCCATTCCGTAGTAAAATCCAATTGTTATTTTTTTTACATACTTTTCGAAGGAGTATCGCAATGGCTAAAACATCACCGCTCAACCTGCGAATGACGGTTTATTCATCCTTGTTTACGGCATTAATTATTATTGGTGGTTATCTCTCATTTCCAATTCCAATGAATCCCGTCCCGGTTGTACTCTCTGATTTTTTTGTACTGTTGGCCGGTTTATTATTGGGAGCATCCTGGGGTTTTACCAGTGTTGCCATGTTTATCTTCCTTGGCGCACTCGGTCTTCCCGTCTTTGCAGGCGGAAAAGCTGGATTAGCAGTGATTGTCGGACCCACCGGAGGATTTTTGTTCGGTTTTTTAGCAGCCGCGGCGGTTATCGGCTGGATTGCCGGAAAAGGTAAGATATCGGTATTAAAAGATTTGGTTGCTTCTTTCATTGCCGGCGTCATAGTGATTTACAGTTTTGGAGTTATCGGAATCATGCTGGTTTTAAAAACCACCTTGCTAAAAGCATTGGCTATCGGCGTATTGCCTTTTTTGCCGGGTGCGGTTATTAAAGTAATTGCGGCGGTTATCTTGGCCCAAGTCTTACGACCCCTTCTGCAACCACAATTCAAATCAAACGCAAATTCAAACGACTCAAACGATAACCAATGAATATCCTGGAAACTCAAAACCTTACCCATATTTTTCCTGATGACACTATCGGAATTCATGACATCAACCTGCGCTTTCAAGCGGGAGAATTCACCATACTCTCCGGAACCAACGGATCCGGAAAAACTGTATTGGTAAAGCATTTTAACGGTCTGCTTACCCCTTCCGGCGGAAGGGTGCTATTCGAAGGAAAACCAATCACGGCTAATCTAAAATATACCCGCAGCAGTATCGGTTTGGTCTTTCAAGACTCCAACAATCAGATTGTCGGGCAAACTGTTGCCGAGGATGTAGCTTTCGGTCCGGAAAATCTGGGACTGTCCCCCACAGAAGTCAAAAGAAGAGTCCAAAAAGCTTTGACCGCAGTTGATTTGAGCCATTTGGCCAACCAGCGCCCTTATGTCTTATCCGGCGGCCAAAAAAGAAAACTGGCAATTGCCGGAGTCTTGGCCATGGAACCGAAGATCATCATCTTTGACGAACCATTCACCGGGTTGGACTATCCGGGTGTACGGCAGGTTTTGCAGCAAATCCTGGAACTGCATCATAACAACCATACCATCATCTTAATTACTCATGAGCTTGAAAAAGTGCTGGGGCATGCCCATCGAATAATCGTTATGGACCGGGGCAAAGTGGTTATGGACGGAAGCCCCGGCAAGGTTATTGCCGGTATCGAGAATTACGGCCTGAAAAAACCTCATGGAAATGTGGAAACTATGACATGGCTGCAATAAATATCTTTCACTATTTGCCCGGAAACTCCGTCATTCATCGTATCGATACCCGCATCAAGCTGGTTTGCATGATTATGTTAAGTATAACTACCAGCTTGATGGGTCGAGTTTGGGATTATTTGTTCCTAACAATAATACTGCTGTTATTCTTTTGGTTATCCGGGATGCCTGTTCCCCGGTTACTAAAGGAATTAAAGTATTTCCACCTATTAATCTTGATGATTATCGGAATTCAGGCTTTCAGCCTTCCTCCGGCTCCGGGTGCCTTCATTCCAATTCCCGGCTTTACATTGGCCGGATTAAAATCAGGCCTGCTTCTAGGATGGCGTCTGGTTGTCATTGTTATCATCTGCCTGCTATTCACCGGTACTACTCAAATATCTTCGTTACGCCGTGCCGTGGAATGGTTTCTCCACTTCATTCCTGGGCTTCCCGCCGCCCGGATCGGAACTATGTTTAGTCTGACATTCGTCATCATCCCGCTGATCTTTGATCGAGCCGCTGAGATCTCCGATGCTCAAAAGGCGCGTTGTGTCTCCGGCAGAAAAAATCCGTGGCAGCGGATTTCGTTCATGGTTTTTCCGCTTTTGCGCCGAACTTTTGAGCAGGCTGATGAAATGGCGATGGCCATGGAATCCAGGTGCTATTCAGAGGTGTACCGGAAGACAGCGATGAAAACCAGCGGCTATGATTGGATGGCTTTGGGATTCACAGCTTTAGTCTGCGGCTTTCTTTTCCTTCTATGATTCGGCTTTCATTATATTCCGTTATTTCGAGGATGTTCGTTCCGCGTTTCGTGTTCATCGTTTAACGATTAAACATAGAACTTGAGACTTTGAACCTGGAACCTTGAACTCGGAACGCGGAACGATGGACCCGTAACGCTGAACGACGACTACAATCTCCGGGTATTCGCATAACAATAAATACAACCGCAACGGCAAGTATTATAAACCCCCATATCTACCGATTCTACGCATCGGCAATTATCCCGTTGGCTAGTATCCTTCTTCCACGACCGTTCAATCCCGAATACCTCCTTGATTAGAGCAGCGTCAATACAGCTTCCCCGAAAAATCCGGTATTGATCCAGGTCAATGGCTTCCGCACAAGTAAATACTTGAATCTTTTCCGCTGTGGCAATCCCCCCAATCTCCCTGCAAAATTGGTGTAAAGATGGACGATTTTCCAGCGCCATGAAATCGTTAAATTGGATACTCCGGGTTAGGGTTAAATCCTGAAGGCGGCGGCGTACCTTCCCATAAAAGTCCAAAAAACTGATGATCAGGCGGTGAGTATACCCTTGAAGCTCCCGGGACAGACGCATGATTTTCGTTACATGGTATTCCGGAGGGGTCAGTGAGCTGATAATAATCGGGTCGTACCGCCAGATGACCCGTTCCGGGCCGATCTGTTCACTGAGCGCTTTAAAGGTATCAAGCCGTTGCTGAATACCGGGGATTAAAGGTTCGAATATTAGGGGATAATCATTTAAGGTATAATGAAAAAAATACCGGTAGCCCATTTTATCCAACAAGTCAAGCTGCTGTATAAAAGGCCCGGGGTTTTTAGTCCAAAAAACAATGCAGTCCACATCTTCCGGCCGGAGGCTGATGCTTTTTACCTGATTGGAATTATAAGGATTAACACGATAAAAATACCCTTCCCGAATCCGGTTGGCGAACCAGTCTCCGAAAAAGGCCGGAATATCGGTACGACGGCTGGCGCTGATAATCAATCCGCTACAAGCCACTCTTTTGCTTCTTGCTCCGTGACAAAAGCCTTAATTTGACTCTCCTTGTGAAGGCTAGTGATGAAATTATAAACAATCTTTTGCAGGGGATTTAAACCGATTACCGCCACTTTCTTTTCGTAGGGCGCTGATTTTTCCTGCCCTTCCTTGAAGGCATTCATAAGTTCCGTATCAAAATGGACATCCGTAACATTTATTAAGGTTATTACAGAGTTTAGAGGATTTTTTTTATATTCCGTCAGGCCTGCCTCCATCAGTTCCATTACTTTTTCTTTACTTTTGGCATGGATTGAGTGATTCACATAAACTATTTGTTTGCTTTTGTGTGTAATGATAGATAGTCCTTCCATTGAAATACCTCCTATAAATTTTAAATTTTTACAAAACAAAAAATTTCTTAACTAAAGTATCGGTATATAATAAAAAGCGCTTTATGGTTCTTGCGATTAAATTCATGAAAATTTGGATTTGAGATAATAAATTTTAATATCTTCTAAATAAGCCCTGCATATTTCCGATAATTATATTATTCAAAAAATAATATGAAGGATCGGAGTGCGAATATATGGTATATGATTTAATCGTTCTCGGAGGAGGCCCTGCCGGTTACCTCGGGGCGGCGAGGGCCGGGCGGGAGGGACTGCAAACCTTACTGGTTGAAAAGAAGTATATCGGCGGAGTCTGTTTAAACGAAGGCTGCATTCCCTCAAAAACACTGTTATATTCCGCAAAAATCTATGATTCCATCCGTCTTGCCGAGAAATACGGGGTTTCCGCCCGGGATTTTTCCTTCAATCACCAAGTCGTCCTCGAAAGGAAAAACAAGGTTGTCAAAACGCTGACAGCAGGGGTCCGGAGTCAGCTCCAGAAAAACAATGTTGCAATCATCGAAGGGTTTGGCGAAATCGCCCCCAACAATGCCGCAAATTATCAAATTAAAGTTGCCAATGATTTTTTTCAAACAAAAAGAGTGTTGATTGCCACCGGTTCCGCTCCAATATTTCCGGAGATACCGGGTCTGAGTGACGGCATTGCAAAGGGCCATATTCTAACCAACCGCGAGATTTTCGACTTACAAACCGTGCCACCTTCCTTAATCATCATCGGAGGCGGCGCTGTTGGCCTGGAAATGGCATCTTACTTCAACTCCGCCGGAAGCAACGTAACCGTTATTGAAATGCTGGACCATATCGCCGGGAACACAGACCGGGAAATATCCGCAATCTTGCTGAAAAATTATCAAAAAAGAGGGGTCGACTTCAAATTAAATAGCAGGATAATTGAATTCGGTCAAGATTCGGTCGTTTATGAAACAGACGGTCAAAAAAACAGGATTAGCGGGGATAAAATACTGTTAAGTATTGGCCGGAGACCGGTTATCGATGGCATAGGGCTTGAAAAGATTGGCATAAGACTTGAACAAGGAAGAATTGTAGTTGACCAAAATTGCAGGACCAATCTTCCCGGGATTTACGCCGCCGGGGATGTGAATGGCCTTTCCATGCTGGCCCATTCGGCTTATCGGGAGGCTGAAGTATGCATCAACAATATCATGGGAGGGAATGATATCATGAGATACGACGCCATTCCGTCCATCATTTATACCAACCCGGAAGTGGCTTCCGTTGGTGAGACGGAGGAATCCGCCAGGCAAAAGGGCCTCGACTTTGAAACGGCCAAAATCTCCATGCGCTTCAGCGGAAGGTATCTGGCAGAGAACGAAGGCGGTGACGGGATCTGTAAAATTATAGTTGACAAACAAAGCCGCCGGCTTATCGGAACCCACCTCATCGGCAATAATTCATCAGAAGTTATTTACGGTGCGGGGATGATGATTGAAAATGAAATGAAGGTAAACGAGATCAAAAAAATCGTATTCCCGCACCCTACCGTGGCGGAGATCATCCGGGAGGCGATATTCGAACTATAAGCTGAACCGATATAAAGGGCGCCCAAGAGGTACAGCCTGATTATTAAGAATTTAAAAGCTTTTCATCCACCAAATGATGCCGGATGGCCCAGACAACAGCTTGGGCGCGATCATGAACCCCGATTAACTCATAAATATGTGAAACATAATTGCGTACGGTGCCCTCGGAGAGAAAGGTTAATTTGGCGATAGCTTTATTATCAAGCCCTTGAGCCACCAATTTTAGCACTTCTTTTTCTTTCGCCGAGAGAATGGCGTCGCTTAAACGATCTTCCTCCGAGGTTCCGGCAGACTTTTGGGATACGGAGCTTCCGGTTTGATTTACTAAAATTTGAGCTATTTCCGGAGTCATCAGTACCCCTCCTTTAAAAACAGTCCGGATGGCATCCTCCAACTCAGTCCATCCTACATCTTTCAACAGATATCCGCTGGCACCGGCCCGTATTCCTTCAACGACGAAGGATTCTTCATCATAGCTTGTTAAAATCAATACTTTTACCTTGGGGTAATTTTGGCGGATAATCCGGGTAGCTTCCACCCCGTTTACCTGGGGAAGCCGTAAATCCATTAAAACTACATCGGGTTCGGTCTCGGCAACCAGGTCCAAGGCTTCCTGGCCATTAACCGCTGTCCCAATTACTTCAATGTCGCTAGTCCGTATCTCAACCAGGGTTTTTAATC
>JARKQY010000001.1 GCA_029974635.1 Bacillota bacterium
ATCCTCAACGGCTTCGTCTTCGGTTACAGCTTCATCCTCAATGACTTCGTCTTCGGTTACAGCCTCATCCTCAACGGCTTCGTCTTCGGTTACAGCTTCATCCTCAATGACTTCGTCTTCGGTTACAGCCTCATCCTCAACCGTTTCTTCAGGCTCTATATATTGTTCAACAGTGAAACTTTGGGGTAGTATGGCAGATTTGCCGTCGTCATTGATTACGACCACATCATAAACGCCCGGTGTTACATTGGTAAGATCCAAGACATTGGTTAATTCGTTGGGAGAATAAAGTGCCACTTTGGATGTGGCGATATCCGGTTGACCCTGCTGGCGTAATAGGAAAGTTAGGCCGAATCTAAAATTGGCGCCGCTTACGCTGGAAAATGTGAAAAGTGAGTCGTTGAACGCGGCGGCAGAACTGATAGAAGTAATTTGCGGAGCAGGGTATTGAATGGTAAAAGCCTCCGCCAACCGGCCTGATTTCTTACCCTTGTTGGTGACTACCACTGTCCAAGCTCCGGGCGTTTTGCCGGTCAAATCGAATTTCGCCGTAACCTGAGTCTTGGAAACGAATTTCACATCCGCAGCGATAATATCGGCCTGGCCCGACCGGGTAAGCTTTACGGACACGGATTTGTGAAATTTTGCACCGGTTATCGTAACTGATACGGTTTCGCCGGATATCCCATAAGCCGGCGTGATAACGGCTAACTCGGGAACCGGAGTAATCAGGAAACCAAAAGCGCTAAAACTGAATACGAATAGCAGCACCAACACTAGACCCAAATTGATTAAAATCTTGAACTTCATAAAATCACCTCCATATTAATGATATAAAGCGAAAAGCCATGCCGGTTTCGGCATCATTCAAGTTGCTTTGAAGCTTGGTGCATTCATTACAACTTGGATGAAATTTACTTTGGCCAACCACCTCCTTTTCGCTGAAGTAATGGTAATACCACAGGTTTGGACCCGTTGAACGGCCCAATCCACGTCAAATGACCTATAGAGCTTTTTGAAACAAGCCCTTTCATATTGTATTAACCGACTCCGGATATTATGTTTAATTACATCGAGGATTTTGATCAATGACGGCGAAGACCGGGAAAATTTCCTACAACTGTTACGGGAAGATTACAGTTCGGTGTCATTATTTAGAAATGGTTGATTTATCCTGTGACCCGGAATATAATTAATCATGAGAGGGACAAAAAAATTACTGCCGGGTTGGAAAATGTCCCAATAAATTTAAGAAGGGGGTGAGTGGAGAATGAGATGCCAGTATTGTAAAAAAGAGATCTTATACAATAAAGATCATTGTCCTTATTGTGGAGGAACTTTATTTGGGGGTAAGAACGGGCGGACTGATTTTACCTGGCTGATAAAGTCAAGTCATTTCGGGCTGGTCCACGGTTAACCCGGAATCCAAATTTAAGTAAAAAGATGAAAGGGGATATTTCAATGAAAAATTGTCCGGATTGTGGAAAAAATGTAAGATATCAATATGGTTACTGCCCTCATTGCGGCGCGGATTTTACCAGAAGCAACAAACAGCATCAACCAAACAACTTCATTTTTATACCGGATTGGCTGCGGCGGAGTTAAGCATTATGCAAACTCCGCATTTTTTTATCCGCTAAACCGTTTATGTATGACTGTCTTCTGGTTTCCTCTGAAAACTAATTTCTTTCCGCTTCCTGGTTCAATGTAATCGCCAGTATACCCGCAAATAATTCAACGGCCCGATAAGCATCCTCCAAGGTTGAATTCTGGTCGCCGACTTCAATAATCAGGGCATGATCGTGTAAATGCTGATTATAACGAGCATCAGCGGTCAGGATGCGACTATTCAGCCCCGGATAATAAAGATTCATATTCTCCGCCAAAGTTTCCGCAAATTGATAATTTTTGCGCCAGTTGGGGTGAGGTAGTCCCATTTTATCGCTGCCGACAACAATACTGATGGTAGCGGTGCTTTGATCATTAATCGTACATTTGGCGGTAATGCCCGGAGTGGCATCACGGTGAAGATCCAAAGCAACTTTGATGGATGGGTATTCGGCCAAATATTTTTTGATGGTGACTTGGGAGCGTTCATAAGATTCCCGAAACGGAATTTGATCATGAATTTCCTCGGAATGAATACTGCGAATATTATATTTTTCGGCCAAAATTTTATATAAATATCTTCCTATCAAGACGATATCGCCTTTGGGGTAGACATGATCCTTGCCACTAGCCGGGAGGTATGATTCCGACGTATGGGTATGATAGATGAACAAAACCGGATCGTTTGGCAGGATCGGTGTAGGAACTGGGGTTATCTGGTTTGCGATGTCTTCCTGCGTATGTTGTGGTATAACTTCTTTAATAAAAGGTTTTAATGGAATTTTCCCAGGGGAATTCAAAGCCAACAAAGGAATTTGCGCCTTTAATATCTCCCGGGGACTTGCCTCCCGTATATTTGCGGCAAGTTTCCAATAAAGCTCAGGCCAATTCAGATTCAGGAAGGTGAAGGGATCGTCTTCCCCACCGGAACGCTCCAAGTGAGGAAGGCCGCATCGCAAAATATAGCGGCTGGTTTGGGTGTCCAGATGGAATAAATGGTTTTCGGCAGGGGTGTTTTGCCGAGAACTTATTAAGTTCCGGGACGATGAGCGCGCTAAAATCGCCCCACCGATGCCCAGCAGCATACAAAAAATACATATGGTCCCATAAATAAACCAAACGGGTATTTTATGGCTGGTAATGATTTTTTTGCTTGTTTCCGGCATTTAGGTCCACCTTTCTTTGCCAACCATTGTATGCCGACGGTTTTGGTTTTTAGAACCGGTGTTTTTGCATAAAAACGGATGTTTACTGACTGATATTTATGAAAACAAGCGCAAATAAAAAATTATGGCATACAATGTCAAGTGCCGGCATAAGATGGTCTTTGTTGTGAAAAAAATACGTGGAGGTATCATAATGTATTGTAAGGATTGTGGCAATAAGATTAAATCTTGGCAGGAATATTGCGGACGTTGCGGAGCCGATTTGTATAGGAAGGGACCTAAAACGGCCTCCAATGAGCATCCGGAATATGCAAGATTTTTTCGCCCAATTCAATAGCCGCAAGGCTATTTTTTTTTCATTTTGAATCGATATGTTTATTGGGTTAACATAAATTAGGAATGAAATATATCAAGTAAGACTTGACAAAGGAAAAAAGAAGAGTAAAATATTCTTGTGCTTTCTTTAATTATTCATATTGATATTTTCATCATCCAAGAGGATTTATTACATTTTGATACAAATATATAGTTAGGAATTGCTTACGCAAAGCAGGACGGAATTTTGTGATGTAAACACAGGATGAATAATGCCCGTAAGATGATGCAACTCATGCGGCTGTCGCTTTGTAAAATTGATTCCAAAAGATGGGGGTAAGTCATGGAAAATGTGATTCTGCTCGCTATTTTGCTGCCAATCATCGGGGCTTTTATTTTGCCGGTGATCGGACGTTTTTCTGCAAAAATTCGTAACATAACCGCTTTGCTTCTTGTAACGACTTCCTTTGGAGCCTCGCTATCATTATTAGGACCGGTACTATCCGGTAAGACAACCACTTTTTTGCTGTCGATGCCGCTTGGCTTTGATCTGATACTGACCGCAGATGCCTTGGGTATTTTAATGGCCTTGGCTTCTTCCTTCGTTGGAATAATTATTGTGATGTATTCTTTCGGATATATTCATCATGATGCCAATCAAAACGAGTATTACTTGATGGTGGTTTTATTCTTGGGTTCAATGATCGGTCTGGTTTACTCGCAAAACTTGATATTCATCTATTTGTTCTGGGAAATTGCGGCCATCTGTTGCTGGCGCTTAATTGGTTTCTACCGGGAAAGGGAGATCGTTTTAAAAGCGGACAAGGCTTTCTTGATTACCGTATTTGGAGCAGTCGCCATGCTGCTGGGATTTGTTATTTTATACAGCCAACATAATACGTTCAACCTGTTGGAAATGCAAGGCAAGGAAGCATCCAGCCTGGCGGTTCTGCTGATTATGTTCGGCATTTTTTCCAAGTCCGCAACACTGCCGTTTCACACCTGGTTACCTGATGCCGGTGTGGCGCCGTCCCCGGTTACCGGGCTGCTCCACGCCGCGGTTTTGGTCAAAATCGGAGTCTTCGCCTTTGCCCGGATCTTTGTGGGAACGCTGCAGTTTGATCCGGTGTGGATGCAAATTTTACCGATAGTCATCGCAGCCAGCGCATTGGTCGCCGGCGGTGCGGCTCTGGTAGATACCAATATCAAAAGAATTATCGCTTATTCTACCATTAGTCAACTGGCATTTATATTTTTAGGTTTGGTGATGAAAAATCCTATTGCGATTGCCGGTGGATTGCTCTTTATTATCATGCACGGACTGGCCAAAGGAGGATTATTCTTATGCGCTGGTATCGTCGAGCACAATGCGCATACCAAAGATATACGGCAAATGGGCGGACTGATAACAAAGATGCCGATAACCACGGTTTCATTTGCATTATGCGCCCTTTCAATTATGGGAATCCCTCCTTTTGGCGGTTTCTTCGCGAAATATATGATTATCACCGGAGCGGTGGAGGGGGGCAACCCCTGGATTGCCGGAGTCTTTATTTTGGGAGGGTTTATAACGGTCCTCTATGTTTTAAGACTCTTTGCTCTGGTTTTTCTGGGAGAAATGAGAACGGATTTGGTCAACGTGAAGGAAGGTTCCAATACTATGTTGGCCGCGGTTGTAATTTTGGGGGTCTTATCTTTGCTGGCGGGATTTTTAGTACATTTCCCCAATGAATTCATTCAAATCGCATTAGAGCAGATGAAGGTGGGTATATGATGAATGAGACAAATCTCTGGCTGCTTTTTGTAATCCCGGCAATTGTCGGCGCATTGTTATTGGTAATCCCCATGACTGCCCGTTATTTACGGGGGGTAATCAGTACGGTTACGGCTGCTTTACTGGTTTATCTGGCCATTAACCTTTGGGGACAACAAATTGAGATTAATCTCCCCTGGGCCGGTTTTGGTATTGATTTTCAATTGCGCTATTACGGCTTCAGTCAGTTTATTGTCACCGCCATTACGATGTTCGCCTTTTTGATAACCTTGTATTCCACCAAATTCATGGTGGATAAGCCTAAATCCAACCAATTTTACGGTTTTCTGCTGTTGACCGAGGCCATGGCCATCGGTGCGGCGCTGGCCAATAATCTGATTGTAATGCTATTCTTCTGGGAAGGATTATTAATTACTACCTTCGCGCTCATCAGTTTGGGTAGCGAAAAAGCCTTTCAAACCGGATTAAAGTCTTTTATTATCATCGGATTATCGGATCTCTGCCTGACAATGGGAATCGGAATTATCTGGGTTCAAGCCAAAACCTTAGTCATGTCCGAGATTAATCTTGATACCGCGGGATTAAACGGAGTGGCTTTCGTGTTAATGATGATTGGAGCCATAGGTAAAGCCGGGGCTATGCCTTTTCACACCTGGATTCCCGATGCCGCCGAGGATGCTCCCCTGCCTTTTATGGCCTATCTTCCGGCGGCATTGGAAAAACTATTGGGTGTTTACCTGGTAGCCCGGATTGCATTGGACTTCTTTACACTTACCGATGGCATGAGAATTTTGGTGATGTCCATCGGCGCTATTACCATTATATTTGCGGTAATGATGGCCCTGGTTCAAAAAGACTTTAAACGGCTGTTGTCTTATCACGCCATCAGCCAGGTCGGTTATATGATTTTGGGTATCGGCACCGGAGTTCCCATTGGAATTGTCGGCGGCTTATTTCACATGATTAACCACGCCATGTATAAATGCTGTCTCTTCTTAACCAGCGGATCGGTGGAATCGCAAAACGGGACCACGGATCTCAATCAATTGGGAGGTTTATGGCGGCAGCAGCCGCTCACGATGATTTGTTTTGTGGTTGCAGCTGCTTCGATTTCAGGAGTGCCGCCGTTTAACGGTTTTGTCTCCAAAGAGATGATTTTTGAGGGTGCTTTAGAGATGGGTTCGGCATACCGGATATTTTATGTAGCGGCAGTTCTGGGGGCTTTATTTACTGCGGCTTCCTTTTTAAAGTTAGGGCATGCGGCCTTCTTTGACAAGGTTGATCCGAAAAAACCGCGAGTTAAAGATGCCCACTGGACCATGCAACTTCCGATGATTGTTTTGGCGTTGACTTGTATTGTATTTGGCGTATGGCACAAACTGCCCCTAAATGGAATTCTTAAACCGGCCTTGATGGAAAGCATGGATAAAGTAATCGATAAAGGTATTCATTTTGAATTCGGTTTCGGCCCGCTTTTTTGGACAACCGTGTTGATTCTTACCTTCGCGATCCTGAATCACTGGATTGGATATAAACTTACCGGAAAAGGACTTGGGGCTTCCCATCATATTTATGAGCTTCCGGGTTTGCACCAGATTTACGATTTAGCCGAAAAACAGACTTTTGATCCTTACGTTCAAGGAAAAAGAGGCGGCCGTTATGTGGTGAAAGGATTGTTTTATATCGACCGCGGCGTAGATTGGTTTTATCAAAAATTAGTTCCGGCAACCGCGAATAAAATTGCCCAATTGCGCCAGATTCATAATGGGTTGTACGCCAACTATCTTTCCTGGTCCGTGGGGGGACTGTTATTAATCATCTTATACTTTCTGTTGAGTGTTCCCAAGTAATGCCATTATCTTTGCCGGAGAATAGGAGGAAAGAACTGTGCTTTTAGCATATATACTTGTGCCGCTGCTTGGAGCAGCAATCATGCCGATTCTACGCAAGATCTGGCAAAAGGGGACGGATTCCGTTCCGATTTTGGTTACTGTATACCAAATTATCATTACCGGATGGATTGCCTACCAGGGAATTGTTTTGAACGGCAGCCTGAATCTGGAACGCTGGATACTGGATCAGGTATTGGCGTTGCGGTTGGATGGGTTGAGCCTCGTTGCGCTACTGGCCATCGGCTTGGTGAGTTTCGTGACGGTGCTGTTTTCATTGCGCTATCCGCTGGATGAGGACCGGCGTCCCGGTTATTACGCGCTTATTTTATTGGCCGTCACCGGAATGAACGGTTTGGTGGTGGCAACCGACCTGTTTTCAATGTACGTGTTTTTAGAAATCGTCTCGGTGGCCTCCTTTATTTTAATAGCATATCAGTATGATGAGTTTGGCATGGAAGGTTCCTTTAAATATATGATGCTTTCGGCGGTTGCAACCGTGTTTCTGTTGGTGGCGGTGGCGTTGTTATTTGCCATTACCGGCGGGGTGTCTTTCGGTGAATTGGCTCAGGGAGTGAAAACCGGCGGTCCGGTTGTTTTCATAAGTTTTGCGTTTATTTTCTTCGCGTTGGCGCTAAAATCAGGCATGATGCCGTTTCACGGCTGGCTTCCGGATGCATACACCGCTTCACCCGCTCCGGTATCGATCCTGCTTGCCGGAATCGTAACCAAGATTGCCGGTGTTTATACTATGATCCGTCTGGTATTGGAAGTCTTCGGTTTTAATAGCGTCTTTATGAATTTATTGCTGGTGGTTGGGGCTGTTTCCACGGTTTTAGGCGCGTTTTTCGCCCTGGGACAGAAAGATTTCAAACGGATGCTGGCTTACTCCAGTATCAGCCAGATTGGCTATATTATGATGGGACTTGCCGCCGGAACTCCTTTAGGCTTAATCGGGGCAGTGTTCCATTTCTTTAATCATGCGATTTTTAAATCATTGTTATTTTTGAACTCCGGCGCCGTTGAAACCGCTACCGGCACTCGTAATTTCGATGAGTTGGGAGGTTTGGCCGAGAAAATGCCGGTTACGGGCACCACTTCGGTTATTGGCCTGTTATCTACAGCCGGTATACCTCCATTGGCCGGTTTCTGGAGCAAATTGGTGATCATTGTGGCGTTATGGATGGCCGGGTTTAAATTCTTTGCATTCATAGCGGTTTTTGCAAGCATTATAACTCTGGCATATCTGCTTTTATTACAACGGAACGTGTTTTTCGGAAAAATCAAACAAGGCCTGGAAGGGATCCGGGAAGTCTCCCCGGTGGTTTATTGGCCGGCAATTATCATGGCTGCAATTACTGTTTTCAGTGGGATCTTATTCCCGCTGGTCTATGATAAATTATTAAATCCGGTGAATTCTTTGCTGGGCTTACTTGCGAAATAATTGGGGGTATGGGAATGGAACTCCATATGGTGTTGCTGATTGCTGTCACGTTAATTCCAATGATTATCGCAGCTTTTGCGGCGGAATTAATCAAGTCGGTAATCGCCTTGTTAGTTGGCAGTGTGGGTTTAACCTTGGTTTTGTTCAATTTGAACGCTCCCATAGCCGGTATTTTTGAGTTATCGGTGGGCGCGGGATTGATTGCGGTCTTGTTTATCTTGTCCGTTAGCTTAACCCGGCCGCTGGCCAAAGAGGAGAGTGCGGAGCGAAAACGGCAACATTATCGCCGGTTTTACGTTTTACCGATTATAATCCTTTTTTTAGGCCTGATCTTATATTTGAACAAAGATTTCTGGATAAACGCTTTTCCCTTTACCGGCGCCCAAGAGAGCGCCAGTTTCGGCGAAGTTTTATGGGGCCGCCGCGGTTTGGACCTGATCGGCCAGATCGGTATTATACTGGTGGGAGTCTTTGGGGTAATAGTACTTTTTAGGCGGGGGAAAATGAATGAATAATATTTTGGTAATTGATATGATTGCTGTTATTTTACTGCTGGGAATCGGGCTGTATACCCTGATTGTTTCCCGGAACTTGCTCAGGATGCTCATCGGTTTTGAAATCATGGCCAAAGGAGTAACTTTAGCCATTGTCAGCGCCGGCGCATATAACGGAAAGCTGGCTCTTAGCCAGACCCTTGCGGTTACCGCCATCGTGGTTGAAGTGATATTTATTGCGGTAGCATTGGCAATCGTGATGCTGATACAACGGAAGAAAGGCTCCTTGGATGTGCGTAAAATAACTAATCTTAAAGGCTGATTGTGTAATCCAAGACTTAAGTACGGCTTAAATGTTAAGGGGTGAAATCGAATGGATGCCATTAAAATTCTTTTGTTTCCACCGGTGGCTTTCGCGCTTTTTCTATTCATCGGATTCCTATTATTGGGCCTTGGATCGTTGCTTGCCGGGAAGGTAAGCTCGGATAGTAGCGGCAAAAAAACACAATATGCATGCGGTGAAGATATTCCCGCCCAAAGAGTACAGCCGAATTATGCGTTCTTTTTCCCATTTGCCCTATTTTTTACAATAATACATGTTACTGCGCTTATTTTAGCCACTTTACCAGTGGGAAATATTGCTTTAATGGGGATACTATATATGGTCGGGGTAGTAATTTCATTATATGCCTTAGTCGTGAGGTGAACATAAATGCTGGAAAAGGTTGTTAAGTGGGCTCGAGTCAAATCCCCCTGGGTTTTACATTTTAATACCGGTGCCTGTAACGCTTGCGATATCGAAATTTTGGCCGCTTTGGCCCCCCGGTTCGATTTGGAAAGATTCGGGGTGCAGCTTAAAGGAACGCCGCGGCATGCGGATGTTATTCTCTGTTCCGGACCGGTGACCCGGCAGATAAAAGACCGTTTGGTCCGTATTTATGAACAAATGCCCGAACCGAAATTTATTGTCGCCGTGGGAACCTGCGCCTGCTCGGGAGGCGTCTTTGATGGTTGTTATAATGTTGAAGGCGGCATTGATTCCACTATTCCGGTAGCCGCATATATTCCCGGGTGTCCGGCCCGTCCCGAGGCTATCATTGACGGGGTGGTCAAATTACTGGAGAAGATCGACCAGCCGGAAAAATTTCAGGAGCCGGAACAACCGGTGATGATAGGGGGGGCAAACCTGGATGGCCAATGAGGAGATCATCAAATCCCTGGAAGCAAAGCTTGCCGGGGCGGTTTATAATATAATTTCGCCGCGGGAACGGCGTATTTTTGCCGAAACTACGGTCCAAAAACTGGTAGAGGTCACCCGACTGCTGAAAGAATGGGGCATGATTAATGTCGGGGCTGTTACCGGCATGGATGGCGGCGACAAATTTGAGGTCATGTATCATTTTAATGATGCCCGGGGACTGCTTTTGAATCTCAAAGTGTTCATCCCCCGGGAGGACCCTAAAGTTCCAAGTGTAGTTTCCATATTCCCGGGCGCTTTTTTGTATGAATACGAATTAATGGATTTATTGGGAATTAAGGTGGAAGGAACTCCGCCGGGCCGCCGCTATCCGTTGCCCGACAGTTGGCCGGAAGGTCAATACCCGTTGCGCAAGGATTGGAAAGGGTTGGCTACCGAGACAGAGGTGAAAATCGATGAGTGAGATTAAAATACCTATAGGGCCGCAACATCCGGCTCTGAAAGAACCGGAAAGTTTCAGTTTGACCCTTGAAGGTGAACGGATCATTGACGCCGAGGTGAAACTGGGCTATAACCACCGCGGGATTGAAAAGGCTTGTGAGAGCCGGAATTACATTCAAGATATTTATTTAATTGAACGAATCTGCGGTATTTGCTCCCATTCCCATTCCACGTGCTTTGTGCAGGCGGTGGAGGAGATTGCCGGAGTTGAAATTTCAGCCCGGGCGCAGTTCATCCGGACCATTGTCGCCGAATTGGAAAGAATCCACAGCCATCTGCTATGGCTGGGAGTAGCCGGGCACGAAGTGGGATTTGATACTTTGTTCATGTATGCCTGGCGTGACCGGGAGGCGGTATTGGATATTCTGGCGTTAATCTCCGGGAACCGGGTCAATTACGGCATTAATACCTTGGGCGGCGTCCGCCGGGATATCGATAAAGAGCAATCCCGGAAGATTCTAGAGATTATAAAGCAGTTAACCGAGCGTACCGAATACTATATCAAAGTCGCTACCAATGAACCGACTTTTAGCGGCAGGTTATCCGGAGTAGGCAAATTATCCACCGAAAAGGCCAAGGAGTTGGGCGCTGTTGGACCAACGGCCCGGGCTTCATCCATTGAACGGGATGTCCGGCGTGACGATCCTTATGGGGCATACGCCCAGATTCCTTTCAAAGTGATTACCGACAATCATGCCGATGTTTTGGGACGGACCATTGTCCGTGTCTTTGAACTGCTGGAGAGTTATAAGATGCTGAAATACCTGGTCCAAAATATGCCGGAGGGCGCGTTGACCGTAAAAGTACCCCGCCGTATTCCGGCCGGTGAGGCCATCTCCCGTTATGAGGCTCCGCGTGGCGAAGATATTCATTACGTCCGGGCCAATGGCACCGAAATGCCGGAACGGGTCAAAGTCAGAGCTCCGACCCTGGCCAATTTGGCCGCAATCCGGGAGATGCTCCGGGGTGGTTTTCTGGCTGATTTCCCAATTGTCATTGCCGCAATCGATCCTTGTTTCTCCTGTACCGACCGTGCCATTCAACTGGTGAAGGATAATGGGGCAGAGACCGTGGATTGGCGCCAATTAAGAGATTATAGCATTGATTGGCATAAAAAACGGGGGATTGACTTATCCCGGATATAAGAAGAATATTCAGGCGGTGAAAAAATGGAAATTGTATGGACGTTATTATATATGTTGGTTTTTCCGGGATTTCTCTTTTTAACCACTTATGGAATGATCTGCGAATGGGTGGATCGCAAATTGTACGCCCGGTTCCAAAGCCGGCTCGGCCCGCCGTGGTTTCAGCCGGAGGCGGATTTCATCAAATTGCTGTCCAAAGAGGAGATTATACCGGAAGCTGCCAACCCGGTGATGTTTCGGCTATTGCCTTTGTTTGCCCTGGCTTCGGTCTTGACCGCTTTTTTGTATTTACCAATATGGAATACCGCTGCCATTTATTCCTTTAGCGGCGATTTAATCGTGGTATTTTATTTACTCACCATCCCTACCCTGACTTTTTTCCTGGCGGGGTGGCATTCCACCTCATTATTCGCGACCCTGGGTTCGGTCCGGAATGTAACCCAATTGTTCGCATATGAGGTACCGTTATTAATATCGTTACTGGGGCCCGCATTATTGTCCGGTTCCTGGTCCCTTAGCGAGATGAATCAATTTTTTGTGGAGCGCCCGATCCTGCTTCTGGTTAATATTATCGGCTTTTTTGTGGCGTTGATAGCCGTTCAGGGCAAATTGGAGCGGGTGCCTTTTGATATTCCCGAGGCGGAAACGGAGATTGTGGCCGGGAGTTTTACGGAGTTCAGCGGCAAGCTGCTGGGAATTTTTCGTTTGGCCATTGACTTGGAATTGGTTGTTGCCGCCACTTTGATTTCCGTTGTTTTTCTGGGTGGTTCCTTTGGATTGCACCCGGTATTGGGTTTTATATTATTTATCGTGAAAACATTATTGATAGTTGCAATCTTAGCTCTTTTCAGGACCGTCATGGCCCGGATTCGAATCGAGCAAATGATGAAGTTCTGCTGGCGTTATCTGGCTCCCATTTCTTTGTTCCAATTATTGATTAATATTCTTGTGAAAGCGTGGTTTTTATAATGAAATATCCCGGTAAAATATTGCCCGAGGTCCTTAAAACCGCAATGAAACCACCGGTAACCGTCAGATATCCCTATGAACGGACCGAAATTCCCGAAGGCTTCCGGGGAAAGATTCATTTTGATGCCAAATTATGCATTGGATGTAAAATGTGTATGCGGGATTGTCCGGCAAAAGCCGTTGAAATCGAGAAAATTGGTGAAGACAAGGTATTTAAGGCCACCTTCTATCTGGATCATTGTATCTATTGTGCTCAATGCGTCGATTCCTGTCCCAAAAAAGCCTTAGCCAGCACCCCTGAGTTTGAGTTGGCGCATTATCAACGGGACAAACTGGCAGATATCCAGAAATGAACGAAGCCGTTAATAATGTTATTTCAAATATCAAAAGTGGTGTCAAGATTGTTTTTTTAGGGGTTGGTTCCCCGTTACGGGCTGACGATTCAGTTGGCCTTTATATTGTAGAGCAATTAGAGCAAGCTTTAAAGACGGATGCTACCAAGGAGTTCCGTTTTTATCTCGGGGAATCGGCGCCGGAGAATTTTACCGGGGAGATTCGGAGTTTCCGCCCAACTCACTTAATGATTTTTGACGCTGCTGATCTGGGGGAGGTGCCGGGGACCTTTGCGGTTATTCCCCGGGAAAAGATCGGCGGGACCAGTTTTTCCACTCATGTGCTGCCGCTGAAGATGCTCGCGGATTATCTGGTAATGGCCACCGGCTGTACGGTATCAGTTATCGGAATCCAGCCGCAAAATCTGGAGTTCGGCGAACCATTATCCCCGGGGGTTGAGGCCAAGGCCGCTGAATTTGTTGCAAAAACAAGTACGATATGGAACCAGAGAACCTAATAAGTTGTCTGGTTTTTTTCACCCTGCTTTTTATTACCCCTTTTCTTCCGTAATACATATTCCATATATTAAAACTATAAAATAGGTTCTGTCAGAGACAAGTATTGATATGCGCCACATAGAGTGAGCTTAATCAATATTATCAATCATTCTGAACAAGACCATAATCTGGCAAACACGGGTAATAATACTGCCCTGCTTTGAAGCAATTTTTGTTGATTTTAGGCGCTTCGTGGTTTACAATTAGTCATGCAACGTTATCTGACAAAATGTTTCAGCTATCGCATCGAACCAAACCCAATGAATCATATCATCTTTTAAAGCGACTTACGTTCCGGGAAGATTGGAAGCTATTCCAAAAGTTACTGAAAGGATTTCAGGCCAATTATCGCTAAAATTTAGTTATGCGGTAACAGATCGTCATTACTTGGGTGATTTTGAATATTCTTCGCAGTGGGGGCGGATATGAAAAATCTTAAATTTATCATGAGTCAATTAGCGCAACATCAGGGAAGCGATGATCAGTCCTTTTTTATTCCGGAAGCATGGAATACCGTTCAATTTCAAGAATTCACCCGTGATAATAACCGTCCGGGTGAAATTAAAGTTAATCCCTATGATTATATCCGGTTTTGTATTGAAAACTATGTTTTGAACTCACCAACCATCAAGAATAACCAATGGGTATTCAATGTGGCCGGAAAAGAGAAAAAACCGGTTCAAAACGGATTAACCAAAAATCGGTTAACCGGAAATATTGTATACAGTATGCTGCCCCGGATGTTTACTGCTTGGGACCATTACCAAAAAGGTGCAATTTGTTCCGGAACCTTTTTGAAAGCAATTTGTATGCTGCCCTATTTGCGCAAGTTGCGGGTCGATGTAATCTACTTGCTTCCCGTTTTTGAATACAGCAATAAGTATAAAAAAGGGGAGATAGGCAGTCCTTATGCCATTAAAAATATCTACAAGCTTGATGCCAACCTTCATGATGACTTGCTGGGCGGAAATGCCGCCGAGATGATTGAGATGGAATTCAAGGCATTTGTTGAGGCGTGCCATGCTCTGGGAATGAAAGTCATGGTAGATTTTGTATTCCGGACTGTCTCCCGGGACAATGACCTGGTGGTGGATCATCCGGACTGGTTCTACTGGATTGATCTTAAGTATAATGAGACTTTTGCTCCCCCTACGGTGGAGGTTGAAGGTAGTCATACTTTGCGAAAAGATCAGACTTTAAAAAGCCTTTACACTGCTAAAAATATTGCACAATATTTAGCTTGTTTTACGGTTCCGCCTTCCCAAACAGATCCGGCCCGTTGGCAAAGAATAGTGGCTGAAAGCCGGAAAGGCAAGAATATTCTCGATTTAATTGAAAAAGAATTTAAAGTGACGACCGCACCCGGGTTTTCTGATGTTATCAACGATCCGCAACCACCATGGACGGATGTTACGTATTTAAAATTTTATGCCGACCCGGATAAACGGGTCCGCAAGTTTTTGGCAAAAGATCAACCTCCTTATATTATGCAGGATGGGGCCAGTCTGAATCTTTATCATGGCGAGCGAAAAAATGGAGAGTTGTGGGAGTATGTGGCCAATGTGATTCCTTTTTATCAACAAAACTATGGTATCGATGGCGCCCGAATCGATATGGGGCATGCATTACCGGTTGATTTAAACCGGGAGATCATCAGCCGCAGCAAGCAGAATAATTCCGAATTCATTTTATGGTCGGAAGAGTTTAACACCGCTAAATCAAAAGCGGCCCGGCGCGATGGCTTTGATTTTATCAGCGGTTTTAGTTGGGGAATATATAAAGAACTTCAGAAACCAGATTTCAATAAAATTCTATTTGAGAACACCTTGATGAAATCAGCTCTACCAATTACCGCTGCATTGGAGACACCTGATACGCCAAGGTTAGCCTGGGCTTACAAGGATAAACGCAATATCGAACAGTTGGTGATCGTAAACTGTTTCCTCCCCAATGCCGTCGTTTTCATGAATAACGGGTTGGAGGTTATGGAGGTGCAGCCCATGAATTTGGGGCTGGATAATACGGAGGCCGGCTGTTTCGTTCTGGATAAAACCGATCCTTGCTACGGTAAGCTGGCGTTTTTTGATCATTTCTGCATCCACTGGGGGAACCCGGATCGGGAATGGATGCAGAGTTTACTCACGGATATCCTGGGTCTCCGGCAACGTTATGCTGATCTAATCGCGGACCCAAAAAGTTTTTATTACCGCTCCAAGCTTACAGAGATCAGTCTGATATGCTTTTACCGTCACCAAACGAAACAAGGATTATTTGTACTGGCCAATCGCAATTTTGAGAAGGCGGCCGAGGTGAAGTATAGTTCCTTATTACCCGGCGGGATGAGAAAAAGAGGCCGTTCCATCCGGATTGCATATGAGAACGGCAGCTGCGGCAACCGGCAATCTTTAATCGATGAAACAAAAGTACTGGCTCCGGGGGAGACTATAATTGGTTTGTTGGAGTAAAAACGATGATTTCAAGTAAAAGAAATGGAGGCCACGAAGGGAATGGAAAAAAAGAGGGAGAAACAGCCCCCGGCAGCAAAGATGCCGTCAGTAGCCTACTTTTGCATGGAATTCGGCTTGCATGAAAATTTTAAAATTTATTCTGGCGGCTTGGGGATCTTGGCCGGCGATATTTTGAAAGCCGCCAAGGATGAGAACCTGCCGCTGGTTGGAGTAGGAATCTTGTGGCGACAGGGGTATACTACCCAGTTAATCGGGGAAGACGGCAAACCGTATGATTGTTTCCCGGAGTATCGCTATGATTTTCTGGAAGATACCGGCGTTATTGTTAAAGTGAGAATTCGGGGCCGCCAGGTGCAGTGTAAGGTCTGGAAATGTACCGAGTATGATAATGTACCGTTATATTTGTTGGATACCAACCTGCCGGAGAACAACGACTCCTTGATTACCGGTCAATTATACGGCTGGTTCGGGGAGGAGCGCATCGCCCAAGAGATGATCTTAGGTATTGGCGGAGTGCGGGCGCTAAAGGCACTGGGAATCAAGGTGGATGTTTATCACTTTAATGACAGCCATCCGGTAATCGCCGGTCTGGAACTGATACGGGAAGGTATGGACGAGGACGGCCTTTCTTTTGAAACGGCGTGGCAAAAGGTAAGGGAACGGATCGTATTCACTACCCACACGCCGGTCATAGCCGGAAATGAAGTTCATGAACACGAGCTTTTAAAATATATGGGCGCTAATAACGGTTTAACTTACGGGCAGATGTTGAAACTGGGCGGAGAACCCTTCAGCATGACCGTCGCCGGGTTGCGGCTCTCGAAAAAGGCTAATGCCGTAGCTGAGCTGCACGGAGTAACTGCCCGGAAAATGTGGCGTGAGGTTACCGGAGCCTCCGAGATCATTGCCATAACCAACGGAGTACACAATGGAACCTGGCAGGATTCCCGGATGATAAAAGCGTATGCCAAGAATGACGACCTATGGGCGCCGCATCTGGAAGCCAAACGGGAGATGATTGCCGAGGTATTAAGACGCACCGGGGTAAAACTGGAAGAAAATGTTCTCACTTTCGGTTTTGCAAGACGGGCGGCTCCTTATAAGCGCGGTAATCTTATATTTGCTAAAAGAGAAGTAATTGAGCCATTATTGAAAGGGAAGAAACTGCAGATCATCTTTTCAGGAAAGGCTCATCCCAATGATTTAACCGGGAAGGAGATCGTGGCCAACCTGTATAAAATGACGGCGTTGTATCCCGAGAGCGTTATTTTTCTTCAGAATTACGATATGAAGATCGGTAAAATCCTCACCCGGGGATGCGATGTCTGGCTCAACAACCCAATCCGGCCCATGGAGGCCAGCGGCACCTCGGGCATGAAAGCCGCGATGAACGGTGTGCTGAACTTCAGCGTACTGGACGGCTGGTGGCCCGAAGGTTGTATTCACGGAGTTACCGGCTGGCAGATCGGAGACGGTTATGAAGGGAAAAATCAAGATAAAGTTGATGTTGAATCTTTATACAAGGTGCTGCAGGAAGAGGTTATGCCCATCTACTATAAGAATCGGACTAAATGGGTCCAAATGATGCGATCCAGCATCGAAATGTCACAGCAGAAATTTTCCGCCGCCCGGATGGTCCGGGAATACTACGAGCGGATGTACAGATAATTTGGCAGTTAAGCGTTCAAATCCCGGCTTTAATTATAGCCGGGATTTGATCTGGAGTTAAGATTTAACTGCATAGACCAGGATGTCTTTGGCAACCGCCAACCCGGAACGGGAACGATACAGTCGGTTATGTTTAAGGTCTTTATGAATTGGCCGATCCGCCGGTATAAAACCGAAAAGATAGGCCGCTAAGGTTCGGGATCTTCGTGACAGAAATCCTGCCATGCTATGTTATTGACAAAAAAATATTGTCATGTTAAAATATGAATGAATAAAAAAGATATTCATTCTAAATAAAGAAGGTAAGTTCGTTGTCAGATAAAAAGGCGGATATCTTTAATTCAGCAAGGGAGTTGTTCTACTCCAAAGGCTTCAAAGATGCTAACATTGCTGATATTGCTAAGCAGGCCGGGATTGGGGTAGGCACTTTTTATAACTACTATTCTTCGAAAGAAGCGCTTTTCTTCGAAGTCTATATCAAGGAAAACGAGGATCAAAAAAAGCATTTGTTGGAATCGATGAACTTGAATGAAGATCCGGTAACGATGATTACCAAGATGGTGGCCCAGAACGCCAGTGAAATGAATTCAAACGGGATACTGAAGGAATGGTATAATAAGGAGCTCTTCAGTAAACTTGAGCAATCTTTTTATGAACAGCGCGGCATAGAGAGGTTTGATGAAATCAGCCAGGGTGGTACGGCAGAGTTAATTAAGAAATGGAAATCTGAAGGGAAAATAAGGGATGACCTGGATGATGAGTTGATCTTTGCCATTTTTAAATCCATATTTTATATCGACCTTCATAAAAGTGAAATTGGGATTCAGTTTTTTCCGCAGATTTTGTTTTATATCACCGAATTTATCATGAAAGGCATAACCGATTGCCGGAAATAGATGAGTAGCTGAAATATTTTTTTGCCGATACATGAATGAATCAATTAAATGTTCATTCATGCTCGAAAAAGGTTGGCAAAAAGAGGAGCGTTATCCTGGAAAGACATATAGCATAGAAAAACTATACGTTTAGAGGTGAACAAATGAAATCAATACCGAAAATACAAACTGAAAAAGAATTACAGACAGCGCAGACGGCCCGAAAGGCCTTGCTCATCTGCGGTATTCTTTCATCGCTACTGTATGTCGGTACCGACATACTAGCAGCCATGCAGTGGGAAGGCTATAGCTACACTTCTCAAGCCGTTAGCGAGCTGATGGCTATCGGAGCTCCGACCCGACCATTGGTGGTTTCGCTTTTTACCATCTATAATATGCTTGTAATCGCATTCGGATTAGGCATCCGGGCAATGGACAGCCGAAAGCGCGCCTTGCGTTTTACGGGGATTTTGCTGATGGTATATGGGATCGTGGGGCAAGCGGCGTTATTATTCTTCCCCATGAACTTGCGTGGAGCCGAGAAGTCAATAACCGACACGATGCACATAATTTTTACGGGTGTCATCGTACTCCTGATTCTGTTGTTCATAGGGTTCGGAGCTGCTGCACTCGGAAAACGCTTCCGTCTCTACTCGATGGCGACAATTCTGATACTGGTTGTATTTGGCGTTGTGTCGGGCTCGCAGGCTTCCCGATTCGCCGTACAATTGCCAACTCCATGGCTTGGAGTCATAGAGCGTGTGAATATCTATTCCGCCATGCTATGGGTGCTGGTGCTGGCCGTTACCCTGTTACGGCGGAAGAGCCAGGATCAGATCAGTTAACGGTAACGACAGTTGATTAAAGTCCAACAAACGAATTTTAGGAGGGTAAAACCATGCGGATTATTGTTATTTCATACTCATTTACCGGTAATAACGAAGCCTTAGCCAACAGTATAGCTGCAGAATTTGCGGCGGAGCATATCAAGATCACCGCAATCGGACCCCGGACGACGGGCGCAATTATCCTTGATATGATATTGAATCGGACGCCACAGATAAACCCAATTACAGCCCAAGTGGAGGATAAAGACCTAGTTCTCTTTGTGGGACCGGTTTGGCTGGGACAGGTGGCGTCGCCGTTGCGAACCTGTTTCAAGGAGCTTAAAGCCCGGCTCGGCCAATATGCTTTCATCTCCATAAGTGGGGGAGCCCTTGGCCCGAATTCCAAACTTGCCGGTGATTTGAAAAAAAGAGTAGGGAAAGAGCCTATAGCGCTCCTTGATCTGCATATCGCCGATCTTTTGCCGCCTGATCCCAAACCCACCCTGAAAGATACCGGATCTTACCGGTTAACTGACAAAGATGTAATAAAAAGCTTAACCGATACAGTAGTGAAAACTGTAAGAAAAATTATATCATAAATGGTGGCCGATTAGCCTAACCAGAGTGTCATAATAGCTGGCTAGCAAGATTCAATATGGAGGAAGAATATGAAACTGAAGATACTTGTAGGAAGTGGAAAAAAAATTGGACTACTTGCATTGCCATTTTTGGTAATTGGTTTGATTTTGAATATTATGATGCCGTCTTTATTCAGTGTTGGTGGTCCATCCATAATTTTAAAGGCGGCATCTATTATCAGTTTAATTCCCGGAGTTATCATTTGGATATGGTCAGTTGTTTTGATTTTAACGAAAATACCCCGTAAAGCACTGATCACAACCGGACCTTATACCTTGGTTAAGCACCCGTTGTATACGAATATGGCTTTACTTGTACTGCCATGGATTGGTTTTCTATTTAACACATGGTTGGGACTTTTAATTGGAATTATCGTATATATTGGATCCAGAATATTTTCGCCTGAAGAAGAGGAAATACTGTCAAGGATTTTTGGAGCCGCCTGGGATGAATATTGCAATAAGGTAAAAATACCGTGGCTAGAAAGAGGTTCAAAGAAATCCAAGCGGATAGGCTATAGGCGCTCAATTAATAGGCCTTAGGATGAGGGGGGATGGTAATAAATGAAAGCTGAACAAATCAAAAAGATTACCGTGTTTATCGGTACACCGCGCAAGCAGGCAACTTACCAAGCGGTTGCAGAGTTTGTCGCAAACTTAAAAACATATACTGAAATTGATTGCGAGTTTGTTTTTTTGAATGAGTATACCCTCGGAAATTGCCAGGGCTGCAAGTTGTGTTTTAACAAAGGCGAGGAATATTGTTTTTTAAAGGATGACCGGGACTTGTTACTTGGGAAGATCAATGATTCAGACGGGGTAGTTTTCGCCACCCCTAATTATGCATTTCAGGCAACGGCGCTTATGAAGAATTTTCTGGACCGGTTAAGCTTTATTTTACATCGACCGCGTTTTTTCGGCAAGGTTTTTGCCGCGATTGTTGCTCAAGGGATATTTGGGGGAGCTTCCATTGTAAAATACCTGGGATTCGTAGGAGGGGGATTGGGATTTAAGGTGGTCAAAGGGTGTTATTTAACGGCTTTGGAGCCCAGAACAGCCCTTGAACAGCAAAAAATAACCCGAAATATCAAAAAGGCCGCCGGCAGGTTTTATAAGGCGCTCAAGCATTCAATTCCGCCGGCGCCCTCTTTTTTCAGGCTGATAGCCTTCCGGATGAGCCGTACGATTACCAAGGCGGTTCTGGATGAGAGTTACCGGGATTATAGTTATTTTAAAGAAAAAGGCTGGTTTGAGTCGGATTATTATTATGATGCTTCGTTAGGGTTTATCAAGAGACTCACCGGTTCCTTGTTTGATTTTTTGGGAGAGCGCATCGCCAAACAGCGGCTGCGGGCTCAACAATTGCCGTTAAAGAACAAAACGAATAAGCTGCTGAACGAAAGGTAGGGGGAAATAGTGCGCAGGTTCAAGAAAACGCTGTTAACAACGGGCATCATACTAAGTATTATAATTTTTGCGGGGGGTGCTTGGGGGATGAATCAAAAAGAGTATCGGGAAACCTTTGCGGTGAAACCGGGAACCACTCTGAAGGTGGTAAACAAAACGGCAATATTCTCATAAACAGTTGGGACCATGATTACATTGAGGTCGAAGCCGTTAAGAAACGGCATTGGTGGCATGGTTTTTTGAAAGAACCGAAGATTGATGTGACCACCGGTAACGAATTTATAGTCCGGAGTTTTTACAGTTCCGCTTTATCCGAGGCAATTGCTGTTCAATACCGGATTACAGTTCCTAAAGGAGTGCTGGTCACCCGTGTGGAAACCTCCACGGGAAAGATTGGTGTGGCTGAGGTCTCTGGGGATGTGGACGCCGAAACAGCCACCGGCGAAATTCAAATCCGCAAAGTGGCTGGTTTTGTCAGGGCCTTGACCAGTACCGGTACGATTAAGGTAGCTGAAGTTTCCGGGGATGTGAATGCCAAAACAGCCACCGGTGATATTCAAATCCATAAAGTGGCGGGTTTTGTTAAGGCCGTAACCAGTTACGGCAAAATCGACATTACTGGAGTCGGTGGGCTATCCGGAGCATGGACCGACACCGGTAAGATCTCAGTAGAGGTTCCGGCCATCCGGGATAACCTGGAGATCAGGTCCAGTACCGGCAGTATTACGGTCTTCTTTTCCCCGGAGATTGCCGGAAAACTGGAGGCAAGCACCTCCAACGGCCAAATTGCCTATGAAGACTTGCCGCTAACCATAAACGAAATATCCAAACATAAGTTGACCGGAAAGCTGGGAGAAGGCGGCGGCAGGATCAACATTAAAACCTCCACGGGCTCCATTAGCCTTAAGAAGCTGAAATAACGCAACCTTAGCTTTGGGATGCGAAGAGCAAAATTAGATGTAAAACGTCTCGAAAAGAGAGGCTGATGCCGGAGATCAGCCTCTTATTTGTGCTTAATACCGGAAAATAAGGATAATTCATTCGTGTTCCTTTGTCAACTGCTGGGGTTAGCTTTTAACATCATGCCTTATTTTGCAGAAAGAGGAAATAAAAGCCGGAGTGTCGAAACACAAATTGGGTTTGTTTTGATGTTGCAATCGGGTGAGTAAATAAAGGACGGGGGTTGAAACGTATGCCGGTAGGTGATAAAAAAGTACCTGATGTGGTAATACGAAGATTGCCACTTTATTTACGGTCCTTGGAGAGCATCGATCCTGCGGAATACCCCATCGTCTCATCGGAAGCGCTGGCTAAAATGGTCGGAACATCTTCAGGCCAGGTTCGTAAGGATTTATCCTACTTTGGAGTTTTCGGCAAACAAGGGGTCGGTTATCAAATTGTTTTATTAAAAGGAGAGTTGCGCCGGATTTTAAAGCTGGATCAGGAGATCAGGATCGGCTTAATCGGGGCCGGCAATCTAGGCGCCGCTTTGGTCCGGTATCATCAAAAAAACCGGGTTCATCAGCCGTTGGAGATCGTTGCCCTGTTCGATACGGATGAAAAGAAGATCGGGCGCAAAATTGCCGATGTGGAGATTCATCCGGTGGAATGTCTCCAGGAGAAGATTCAAGAATTGAAAATCAAGGTGATGATTTTGACTTTTCCGGGGGAGGATGCCCAGCAAATCGTCGATATTTGCGTGGAAAACGGGGTGAAGTCGTTCTTGAGCTTTGTTCCGGTTCCCATTAAAATCCCCGCCGGTGTTAAGGTCCAAACCGCGGATGTTACTCTGGAACTGCAGAGCCTGGCGTATTATACATAGTTTAAGTTTTGGGCCCATCGTTCCGAGTTCAAAGATTCGGGTTCAGAGTCTTGGGTGCCATGCTTAATCGTTGAACAATGAACGCGGAACACGGAACGATCTCCTTGAATGAGCAGAAAAATAATGAACGCGGAACGAAACAAGTTTTCCCTTCACCTTGAATTACATTGGAGGTTGTAATGATTCAGTTGGAAGGAACCGTTGATCGGATAACGTTTTACAATGAAGATAATTTTTATACTGTAGCCAAACTCAAACTGCAAAATAACCGCACGGTTACCGTTATAGGTAATTTGCCCCCGTTATATATAGGGGAAGAGCTTGAGGTACGAGGCGGCTGGGTCCAGCATAAGGAATACGGCGAGCAGTTTCAGGTTGAGGAGTGGGAGAGTAAGGTCCCGCAAACGTTAATCGGGATTGAACGTTTTTTGGGCAGCGGTTTATTAAAAGGAGTGGGACCCGCGACCGCTCAAAAAATCGTACGCTATTTCGGGCTGGAGTCCCTGGATATCATCCGGAATTCCCCGGAACAGATGCTTAAAATACCTGGTTTTAGCATGGTGAAAGCGGATCGAATCGCCGAAAGTTTACGGGAGCAAGGCGAAATTCAACGGATCATGGTTTTTTTACAGGGAGTCGGGGTGAGCCCGGGTTACGCTCTGAAAATATACCGTACCTATAAGAATGAAGCGGTCAAGGTGGTCACCGAAAACCCCTACCGGCTGGCGGATGATGTTTTTGGAATTGGCTTTAAGATAGCTGATCAGATCGCCAAAAAAATGGGGGTCAGTAATGATTCCCCTTACCGGATTCAGGCCGGAATTCGTTTTTGGTTAAACGGGAACAGCAGTGAAGGCCATATTTACGCATTGGAAGACGAATTCTTGGCAAAAGCCAGTAAAGAGCTGGAAGTCAATGAGTTACAACTCGCCGCCGCAGTTGAAGAATTATTATTGAAAAAGGAGATATTCCGGGAAGATGGACCCGACAGCCAACGATTAATCTATTTGGCTCCGTTTTATTATAGCGAAATCGGAGTGGTTGCCAAAATCAACAGTTTGCTGCAAGCAGAACCCCAAAGTATATCCATTGAGCCGGCGAAGTTTTTAGAGAAGTACGCCGCGGAAAATCAAATCACATTAGCCGATAAGCAACAGGAAGCGGTGTTGAAATCATTGCAGCACAATCTCCTGGTGATTACCGGAGGACCCGGAACCGGTAAAACAACCATTGTAAAAGCGATCCTGTCCCTGTTCAAAACGGCCCGTTGCAGGGTAATGATGGCCGCACCTACGGGCAGGGCCGCTAAACGCCTGGCTGAAACCACCCAGGAAGATGCCAAAACCATTCACCGACTACTGGGATATGGCAGCGAAGAGTTTAACGGCAGCCGGTTCCAGTTTAACGAAGATGAACCATTGGCGACCGATGTATTAATCATCGATGAATTCTCGATGGTTGATTTGATCTTATTTTATAATTTGCTAAAGGCGATAACCCCGGGTACCCGGCTGATTATTGTAGGGGATGTGGATCAATTGCCGTCGGTGGGGCCGGGTTCGGTGCTGCGGGACCTGATCCATTCAGCCAGGATTCCTACCATCCGGCTGAATGTTATTTTCCGGCAAGCCCAGAAGAGTTTGATTATCGCCAACGCGCATCGTATCAATCAGGGTGAGTTTCCGCTGCTCTCCAAATCCGGCGACTTCTTTTTTATCGAAGAGGCCGCTCCCGAGCAGATTGTAAAAACCATTCCGGAACTGGTGAAGACGCGCATACCCAAATTTCTGGGCTGTGATCCGGTAGAGGATATTCAAGTGCTGACCCCCATGCGCCGGACCATTACGGGGGTTGAAAACTTGAATCTTTGCTTGCAGGAAGCGCTGAATCCTCCCGCCAGCGGCAAGTCCGAGGTTAAAACGGGAATGACTACCTTCCGTTTGGGGGACAAGGTGATGCAGCTCAAAAATGATTATCAGAAGTCGGTTTTTAACGGGGATATCGGACGGATCAAGGCCATTGATCCGGAGGAGCGCCGGATGGAAGTGGTTTTTCCGGAGGTTGACGGCGAACACAAGGTGGTCTATGACTCCGAAGAGTTGGATCAGTTGGTTTTGGCTTATGTCATTTCCGTCCATAAAAGCCAGGGAAATGAATATCCGGTTGTCGTCATGCCGGTAACGACCCAGCATTTTTTGATGTTGCAGCGGAATCTTTTATATACGGCGGTTACCAGGGCCAAGAAGATGGCGGTATTGATCGGGACTAAAAAGGCTGTGGCAATCGCGGTAAAGAATAATAAGATTGATGAACGGAATTCACTGCTGAAAGATCGGTTGCTTAGTGTGGCAGATAGTTATTAGTTTTCTAGTAGAGCGTATCGTAAATAAACGGCATTCAGAAATGGCGGAAACGCTCTACTTTAGTAAAACGTTCTTAAGTTATACTGCTAAGTTATTTAGAGAACGTTTTACTAGTTATCCCAACTCTGGTATTTTTTATTAGCAGCCATTAGCGGGTTCCATATAAAGGTGTTGTATATGTTACAAGGAAAGTTAATTAACGGTGTGAAAGTCGATAAGAGGACTCTCACACCTTTTTATATATTTTACCAAAAATTGAACATATTGAAATAAAGTTGTCATCTGGCGGGTTGTTTTTGAGCAGGTTTTACGATTCATGAGCTGGAATTATACTAAAATTTACCATAATGTATTGGATGTGAAATATTGATTTAGCGCATTAAAGTTCCATCTGAACTTGAGAGGAATGAAGCTGGGATCGGTCAATCAATAAACTGAATGATTGTCAAGATGAAATGGGGTCTGAAATAAATGCTGTCACCCAAATATTATGTTTATCTGGCCGTTGGGCCACCAAATCAATCCCGGATTGGTATAAGCGCTAATCCTAGAGTTGATGCCTTTTTCCTGGAACAATCGGGTTATCATGAGTTGTTAATTATCCAACCGCCACAGCCTATCTGGATCGCTGAAACGGTCTTGTCAAAGCTAAAATTCGTCTCCGGAAGTATGGAAAGCCGTAAGTTCTCTAACTTGGCTATTCAATACATTCGTGAGCTTTGTTCGCTGAAGGCGGGTAATTTTACAGTAAACCGCCGGTTAGTTGCTGATTTGAAACTGCCGGAGTTCGATCTTCCCGATCTGGAAGCGATATTTTGGGGCAGGAACTTGCTTGGCGCTGATGTTGTGGAATTAATCAAAAACCATGGTTTTGATCTGCCCTGGGATCCGGAAGATTGGCTCCAATATTTATGGCTGCAAGGCGCAGTTAAGCGGGAAGCGGCAATAAATGAGGATTTAATGGGAATTCCCGTTTGCCGGCGTTGCGGTGCAACCAGCGGGATTATTGAAAGCGATTGTTTGTTTTGCGGGAGTAAACATTGTTGGACTTGTACCGCTTGCCAAAACATGGGGCTTTCGAAAAGCTGCACACCCCTTTATTATCAGGGTTTCCCCCGGGGGCATAACTTAGCGGCGGAAAACATTCAACCGGTTCTTCATTATAAATTAACTCCGCCGCAGCAACGGGCGGCGATGGAACTGGAAAGGTTCATTGACTCCGAAGCCGGGGAATTTCTGGTGTGGGCGGTATGCGGCGCCGGTAAAACAGAGGTCAGTTTTCAAGCGGTGTCTAAAGGCTTATCGAAAGGCCAGCGCATCTTATATGCCATTCCCCGGCGCGACGTTGTTACTGAATTGGGCCCCCGTTTTCAGAAAGCGTTTCCAGCGGTTGATATGTCTTTAGTATATGGCGGCAGCGGCAACAAATTTGATGATCCTCCTTTAACAATCGCTACCACTCACCAATGCTTACGCTTCTATGAAAGATTCGATTTGGTTATTCTGGATGAAGCGGATGCCTATCCGTATCATGGCAGCGCCATACTTCATTATGCAGTTAAGCGTTCCTTGAAACCCGGCGGCAGTCTGATTGTCATGACTGCAACTCCGGACGATATCCAGATCAAAAGAGCCCATTCCGGGAAATTGCCCTTTGTTTCGATACCGGCGCGGTATCATCGCCAACCGTTGATAGTTCCGGAACTCATGAAGCTGGAATTAAAACCGGCGGTGAGTCCGGCGGAGCAATGGGAACCGCCGTCCTTTATCCGTGATTTCCTGGTCCGATGCAAGGGTGAAAAAAGACGGGTCTTGCTGTTTCTGCCGACAATTAAAATTATCGAGGAGCTGGGAAAAGTTTTCGTAAGATGGGCGGGCAGCCAGGGGATTCAGGGGGCATTCTCCCATTCCAAATGCAACAACCGGGAATCGGCAAAAGCTGCTTTTGCCGAAGGCAAACTGGACTTATTGGTGACCTCCACGATTTTGGAACGGGGAATCACCATCCCTAATCTTGATGTGTTAGTGTTATTTGCCGATAATGAAGTGATATTTAACCAGCGGACGCTTATCCAAATCGCGGGCCGGGCGGGGCGTTTGGGGGAACCGGCGCAAGTGGTCTTCGCCGGGCGGAATATTACCAAGTCCATGCGGGAAGCTTGCCGGATCATTTCCGAAATGAACCGGGAAGCGAAAATATTAGGGTTTATCGATTCTTAATCACAGGGAATTTATCATAAAATTGGAAAAAGCAATAATTGAGTTAACCAATAATTAACAAACCGCTATATATTGGATAATGCTTCGCGATCAAAATACTATATCTAGGGTTAAATTATTAAAAAATTGTAAATTAGGTCTAAGGACTTATTATGAAAATTGAAGGTTATGACGATGATTAAAATAAGTAAGTGGAAGTGGATGAAAGGGCAAATTTGCGACGGCATGGTGGAGTTGTTGTTTCCTGCCGCGGAAATGTGTCCGGTGTGTCACCAAGAGAAAAGTGAATCTTCCGGAATCGGTAGAAATTGTTTGCAAAAAATCGCCCTGATTACGCCGCCGTTATGTCTAAAATGCGGCCGGCCGCAGCGTTTGGAAGTATTTAACGCCAAATATTGCCAGCAATGTCTTGTAACCGGGTATTATTTTTCACAGGCAAGAGCCGTTGGGCTATATGAAGGATTGTTGCGGGAGATCCTGGCGGAGTTGAAATACCGGTACCGGCCTGAATTGGGGCAGGTTTTAGGCAAATTGCTGATAGAATGGGTAAAATTACATCGGGAATATCATGATCCCAATTTAATTATTCCGGTTCCGATAAATACCCAAAAATTGAACCAACGGGGATATAACCAGGCGGAATTGTTAGCTAACCCCTTACAGAAGTATTTGGGGATCCGGTTGGGAAACGATATAATGGTTAGGGAAAAATTGACCGAATCTCAAAATGCATTAAGTAAAGTAGAACGTTTTTTAAATGTGAAAGGCGCTTTTCGGGTTATAAATACGAAAAGTGTGACCGGTGCCAGGATTTTACTGATTGATGATATTTTAACAACCGGCGCGACGGCTTCGGAAGCTGCCAGGGTCCTCTTAAGAGCCGGAGCTCTCGACGTGAAAGTCCTCACGGTGGCAATTGGAGTTATGGATGCTCAATGGGTTGAAAACATTGAAGATGGAGGAGAATGATGGACATCAGGAATTGTAAGCGTTGCGGCAAGGTCTTCAATTCGGCCGGCTCTGCGGTTTGCAATGAATGTAACCAGCAGGAACAGGAAGATTTTGAGAAAATCAGGGAATATTTATTTGCACATCCAAACTCGACGACAATCGAGGTGACCAACGCCACCGGGGTTGATCCGAAAGTAATTTCAAGGTTGTTGAAACAAGGGCGCCTGTTGGCGGATAATATCCAGATTGCGGATGCGGATGAATTAAAGTGTGAAAAATGCGGCCAGCCGATATCCAAAGGGCGTTTTTGCGAAAAATGCACCGGTGAGATGAAGAACCAGCTTCAGAAAGTTTCATCGGCTTCGCCTGCGGCCATCAAACCGGTGGCCAATACCCCGTGGCAAGGCGGGCGGGTTCATACTTATGAGCATATCATCAAGAAAAAGAAATAATTTATCATTTTGAATAAAGGCATTGAAAGAAGGTAGGTGATGAGGATGATCATCTCCAGCAAACAGCTTCAAAGTATTTTACAATTGAACCAGGTATCGAAGACAAGGAAGAATATTGATTATTTCGAACAGGCAGCGGTTAACCGCAGCGATACCCTGGTGCTATCCTCTCGGGCGCAAGAATTGCACTTTGTCAAGGAACAGGTACTAAAGTCTCCTGAAGTTCGTGCCGAAAGAATAAACGAGATCAAAAAACAGATTCAGGATGGTAATTACCAGGTTTCCAGCAATGAAATCGCGCTAAAGATGATTAGTCGAAGCTTGGTGGATGAATTGGCAGGAAGGTAAAACTTCCTGCCCCGGCAGGGAGGAGTTTTCATGGCCGAAAGATTGTTATTACGGGATTTATTGCAAGAAGAACTGGCCGTCTTAGAGGAGATGTGCAATTTAAGCGTATTAAAAACCGAAATTATCATGAAAGATGATATGGTTGCATTGGAAGAGATTGTTTTCAAGGAAGAGGCTCTTGCCAAAAAACTTAAAGTATCGGATAACGCCTGTTCCGCACAGGTGCAAAATTTTTTAGCGGCTCAAAATTCGGGAGCGCCGGAAGCTTTTTCTGCGGAGATAACCGGTTTATTGGACCAGATGAAAAACATGGCCGCGCAAATTAAGCTAAACAACGATTTAAATCAACATTTAATCTATAATTCGCTGACTTTAATCCAGTTTTCGCTGAATTCGCTGCTGACTTCGATGAGCAGCAATGCCGGCTGCTACGGTTCGTCGGGAAAACTGGAAGCCAATCAAAAGAATACCATCTTATTGGATGTCAAGGGGTGATTTGGAATGCGTTCAACTTTTTTCGGGTTGGAGATTGGATACCGGGGATTGGCGGCTCATCAAAAAGCGCTGGATGTTACCGGTCATAATGTGGCCAATATCAGTACGCCCGGTTATTCACGGCAACGCGCCGAAATAATCTCCGCCGATCCTTTTACCTATCCCGCTTTTAATAAGCCCTATACCGCGGGGCAGGTTGGTACCGGGGTAGATGTGGCAGCCGTCAAACGTATCAGGGATACTCTAATTGATGAACAGATCCGATACGAGACTTCAACCAAGGGATATTGGGAATCGCGCCAGCAAATGTTGGGAGAAGCGGAATTGGTCGTCAACGAGCCGGCCGACTCCAATATTCGGACCAGTGTGAATCAGTTTTGGGAGGCATTACAGGCTGTAAAGACCGATGCCTCGTCAATCCCGGCCCGTTCGGATCTCCAGCAAAAAACCCTGGCCATGTGCGACAGCATCCGGGAAGATTATGCCAGATTTCAAACCCTGCGCATAGAGGCCAATCAGCGGATTATTGACCAGGTGGCCGAGGTTAACCGGTTTGCGGATCAGATCGCCGAGTTGAACGACCAAATCGGTAAAATTACCGCCATGGGCGACAATGCCAACGATCTGATGGATAAACGGGATCAAATCGTGGAGGAACTGTCAAAACGAATTAATATCAATTGTATTCTCGATAGCGAAAACCGGATGACGGTTACCGTAAAAGGAGTCGCTCTGGTCAACGGCGTGGTGGCCAACCATATTATTGCGAAACCGAATCCCAATGATATGGAAATGGTCCAATTGAAATGGTCCGTGCCGAAGGATTTGGATGTTGATATTAATAACGGCAGTTTGATGGGTTTGCTGGAGGTAAGGGACCGGGAACTGCCGAAGTTGATTAATGAATTGAACGAGTTTGCCAGCACCTTGATCCATGAAGTGAATGCCTTGCACCAGCTAGGTTATGGGCTTGACGGAGTCACCGGGAGGAATTTTTTCAAGGGAACCGATGCCGCCACCATTGATCTGGATGATCCGTTGAAGGATGAAGTGGATGGCGTAAACCGGATTGCCGCCTCGGACTCATGGGATGGCTTAGAAGGTAATAATAAAATCATGCTCCGGATTTGTGAATTGAAACATGCGAGAATTTTTACTTCAAATACCGCCACGATGGGCGAATTCATCGGTAAAATGGTGGATGAATTGGGGGAAAAGACAGCGATTGCCGCCAGCAAAACCAAGCATCAGACAACCCTGATCGCCAATTTGGATGAACGGCGGGAGTCGGTTTGCGGGGTATCCATGGATGAAGAGATGACCAATATGGTGAGGTTTCAACATGGGTATAATGCCGCCGCCAAAATAATTTCAACCATGGATGAAATGCTGGACGTAGTTATCAACCGGCTCAAGATGTAATCCGGTTGTTGCCAAAGCGTTATCCGGCTGTTAGGAACGTTCAAGGAGGGAACGACAATGCGGGTCAGTACCAAAATGATTTATGGCAATTTCGAATTGAGCTTTGCCAGAAGCGAAGAGATCATTAACAAGACAACCAAGCAGATTAATTCGGGGAAACGAATCGAAAAGCCTTCGGATGATCCTTACGGTACCGCCCGGGCCATGAGCTACCGGACGGGATTGACCGAACTCTCCCAGTATATTGATAACTCCAATAAAGCTATCAGTTGGCTTAACATTGCCGATGATACTCTGATAACCGTCAACAATCATCTGCAACGGGTGCGGGAGATAGTTATTTCCGGCGCAAACGACTCACTAACCAAGGAAGGGCTTGCCGCATTGGCTGCGGAAATCGATGAGATCAGCGCCGGTATTATGCAGCTATCCAATGCCAACATTGATGAACGTTACATTTTTGCTGGAGAAAAGGTTTCGAATAATGCTTATCAAATGCGGAACCCGGTTTCCGGAAACGTGCTTGACTTGGCCATCAATCCTATTGATACTACTCTAACGAATCAATTTCAAATCAAATTGGATAATAGGCCTGCCGTCACTATAACTTTGCCGGTTCCGCGCATTTATGACGGCACTCCCGGTAATACTCTCGAGGATTTGGCGAGTGATATCCGAACTCAACTGCGGACCGCAGGCCTTCTGGGGACTGGCGTACCCAATGCCGTTGAGGTGAATGTGAAAGCAACCTCTGACAATAAACTGGTGTTTTACGCCGGGACCACGCCGCCCGACGGGCAAGCCCATACTTTGGTCCTGCGTCAGGGAGCGGTAGATGATGTCTTGGGAGCGCTTGGTTTTAACGATTATGCCACGACCAAAGAAATTGTCGGTTACAAACTTAATTTTCCGTTGAATATTTCAGCCACATATCCGGTGGCTGGCACCGGAACGTTTGCCGGGGACACGATTAATTTAGATCCAGCGAGTTTTCAAGGAGCCGGCTATTACGATAATTGGACACTTATGATTGATGATAATGGCACCGTTCAGACCCGGACTGTGGCGGGGGGAAGTCTTGGAAACAGCGTTGATCCCACTGTGCCTTGGGCACCACCGCTTACTGGCCCCAATATTAAATATTTTTTAAGTCCGCCATTGGCTGGGCAGGTGGGGGGGGTCGATCTTACCGGCAATACAGTAACGTTGGCCAACGGAAGCACGGTTGACGATTTTTATGTGGGAATGCCCATTACGATTACGGATGGCGCTGGTAAAAACCAGACCCGGACCATTACCGGCTATACCGGCGGGGTTGTTACGGTGGATAGCCCGTTTCAGCCGCCGCCGGATGTCACTTCGCGTTATGCCATTGACGCCAACAGTCATACAACCGCCAACAACAAATTCCGGATCGCCATTCCCGGCTATTTGCCGCAAGAAATTAGTCTGGATGGCGCTGATTACACTCCGGCCCAACTGGCGCAGATGATTCAAACCAAGATTCAGGAACGGGGCGGCCCATACCAGAATATCCAGGTGTCAATAACTTCTGATAATGAATTGCGGTTTACCCCCGTGGATACCCTGGCTGATAATCCGGTATCGTTCCAATTGGAGTCCGGTTCCACCGCGGATGGCCTGTGGTTATTAGGGGTGAAAAACGGGGCTGTTTCCAACGAAATGGTTGCCAACTATGAAGGAAACAAGGGCGGTATCGAATACGAGGTCAATGTGGGCGTAAAACTGAAGATCAATCAGATTGGGGAGCGTATTTTCGATCCGATTTTCCAACATTTGGCCAAAATCAGCCTGGATTTGCGGGCTGGCAATACCGCGGCGCTTTCCGATGAAGATTTACGGAATGTCAAGGCGGATATTCAGAATGTTTTGTTAACGGAATCCGAGATCGGCGCCAAAACCAACCGGATGGAAAAGGGCATCGAGCGTTTCCTGGTTTTGGATGAAAATTTGAATAAACTACTGGGTGATGTGGAAGATGTGGATATAACCAAAGCGATTATGCAGCTCAAGCTGCAGCAAACCGCATATCAGGCCGCCTTGCAGGTCGGAGCCCAGATTATGCCGCTGTCATTATTGGATTACTTGCGGTAAGAAGGTGAAAGGATGAAAATCGAAACTAAATTTTTCGGGATCCAGGAGATCAATGAACAGGAGATTATCGATTTCAAGCATGGTATTCCGGGTTTTGAGGATATCTATAAATATTATGTGACGGAATACAGCCCGGGCTCCCCGTTTAAGGTAATGCAAGCTATTGAAAATCCGGGTCTGGCCTTTATCTTGATTCAATTCGGGGATGTGATACCCGGTTATGCCATTGATCTGGGTGATGAAGTCACCGGGGAACTGAAGCTCGAAAAACCGGAGGACGCCATGGTGTATGCCATTGTATCCATACCGGGGGAACTGGCCAAGGCGACTGTAAATCTGGCGGCGCCGCTGGTGATTAACACCCGGATCAAACTGGGAAAACAGATTATCCTGAACAATCCCGCCTACGGTTTGCGCCACCCCCTGTTTGAAGAGAAACCGGCCCAGCCTAAACCGGCTTCGATTGCGAAATAGAACGATTCAGGGTTAGACCATCGGTTATGAATACAGAAATCAGAATTTAGAATTCAGAATAAAAGCATTATTTTTTTGACCTGAAAATAGTACACTATATCTATAACAGAATAATTTGCGGTGATCGCGATAATAAAAAAGGGATTTTATGACTTGCGGAGAAAATAAAATTTAAGCGACTTGATAATGATAATAGGGTGAGTACTTTTCAGTTCCCGGTCAAGGAGGATCCCGATGCTGGTGTTAACCCGCAAATTGAACGAAAGCATCATGGTGGGCGATGATGTGAAGATTACCATTGTGGATGTAAAAGGCGACCAGGTTAAACTGGGGATTACCGCCCCCCGGCAGGTGGCGGTTCACCGGGAGGAGGTTTACCGGGAGATCCAGAAAGAAAATCAGCTGGCGGCGCTGAATCAAAAACCGAACCTGGATACTTTGGAGAAGATGTTAAAAAAATAATTCGCTAAAGTTTTTGTAGAGATTGTTCGAAATATATAGTAAGGAAAAGTTAAACCATCACCGGTGGAATGAGTTGAGGATTCATTTCAGCGCTGGTGGTTTAACCGCCCTAAGTGATGTAACCTCGCCGGTGAAGGATTCAGCGGCGAAAGTTGAATCACTTGAGACTTTTAGCCACTTTCCGGTGATTTGTTTTAGAACGGCCGACTAAGGCAATGAGCCGGATAACGGGTAAGGAAACCCGTGAAACGAGTGCAAACTCGAAATTTAAAAATCAAGGAGGAATTTTCAATGATTATCAACCATAATATGCCTGCTATCAATGGCCATCGTAACCTGATATCTAATGGCACGCTCATGGGCAAGGTCCAGGAAAGGTTATCGTCCGGTTTACGGATCAACCGGGCCGCCGATGACGCGGCGGGGCTGGCCATATCCGAGACCATGCGCGCTCAGATCCGTGGTTTAAACCAGGCCTCCCGGAACTCCCAGGATGCCATCTCCCTGATTCAGACCGCTGAAGGCGCCCTCACCGAGACCCACTCCATACTGGGGCGTATGCGGGAACTGGCGGTTCAGGCGGCCAACGATACCTATACGGCCAATGACCGCTTGGAGATCCAAAAAGAAATCGACCAATTAAAGAGCGAGATCGACCGGATCGCCAACACCACTTCCTTCAACAACAAGAGCTTGCTTGACGGAACCGCTTCGGCCCTGGTTTCGTCCGACAAGACCAGCACTCAAGCATTCATGAGAGGCGCTTTAAATGAACTGGGCGTATCCGCCGCCGGTACTTATCAGATCCATGTTGCCGTTGCCACTGGTGCGGGAGGTAAAACTCATATCCAAACCTCCAACGTTATGCAGGACCGGACCAAGACTACCGGATCCAATGTTGCCGCCTCCAATACCGCACTGAACAATATCGCCCAATTTTACGATGTGAACGGGAAGTTCTTATTGGATAACCCGACCACCATCACCATCGTCCAGGGGGACGGCCAACGGGCTCAGTTCAACATTAACGGTAATGATACCCTGGCTCAAGTCGCCGAGAAATTTAAAAATGCCGTTCTCACTGATCTCGGCCAAAAGAATATCTCTGGCGCTGCGGCTACGGCCAATTCGGGCCAGATTGCGACTTATAACCTGAGTGCTTCCGCCGGTACCTCCAATAATACTTCCGGGACCTTCGTCCTGCGGAGCGCCAAAGCCGGTCCGGATGGCGAGTTGAATGTAATCGCTGATCAAGCGATTTTGAACGCACTCGGTTTCTCAACTTATCAGCAGGCCACCACGACCCAATATACGGTAACCATTACCAATCTGTCGACCAACGAGACAGTTGTTCAGGACGCGACAGTACTGGGGAATAACCTGCTAGGCCTGGTGCACAAAAATGTCGATGTCAAGATCGATGCCAATACCGCAACCAGTGCAGTATTCCAGAGTGGTAAATTTATAGCCTCGGCAGGAGCCTCGGCCAATACCTTTATCCATTTGGTGGACAACAGTCAGGTCTTCCAGATCGGCGCCAACGAACTCCAGAACATGGGGTCCGCCATTGGCGATATGCGGACCGCGGCCTTGAACGTCAATAATATCCTGGTGACCTCGGTGGAGTCCGCCGGGAAAGCCATCACCAAAATCGACCAGGCCATCGCCCGGGTATCCTCGCAACGGGCTACTCTCGGAGCCGTCCAGAACCGGTTGGAACACACCATCAACAACCTGGGTGTCGCTGCGGAGAACATCACCGCCGCCGAGTCCCGGATCAGAGACGCCGACATGGCCAAGGAGATGATGGAGTTCACCCGCTTGAGCATCCTGTCCCAATCCACCACTGCCATGCTGGCCCAGGCCAATCAGCAGCCGCAACAGGTTCTCCAGTTGCTGGGCCGCTAATCGGTTCGATGTCAAAATGTTCAAAAAAACCCCTCCCGTTTTGGGAGGGGTTTTTTGATTTACAATTAAGATACAATTAGGAATGAACATATACATGAACAAGGGAGGCCTCTGCCTCTCTGATGTCTATGAACTTACTCTGGTTCTTTGTTTTGCGAAATAGGGAGTAGTCAAAATGTTTCGGGACTTAAGTTCTCAATTTGAAATAGTTATTAATCCCATACCTGACAATACTTTTTTCTTCCCTTGCATAAAAGAGAGGGAACAAAAGGGGGAGTTCCGTTATTTCTTCCTAAAGAATAATAAAAAAACGCCGATAAATTTAATAATTAAACCATGGAACCGGACAGATTTGTTCGGTCATCCGTATATGCGCCATACATCATCGTAATGAATCGGTTTAAACAAATATCGGGGGGGGTTAGGTCAATGGATGAACAATGCCGGCAGACCGTCAGCGACTATAATAATTATTTGGATAAAATGGGCCAAGCTATTCAACATTTTTGTGAAGATCTGGCCGACAGCGATTATGCCGAGATCAGCATGGCTTTGCCGGCGATTATCGAAGGCCTAGGTTGGATCAATGACGCCGGCAATGAATTTAAAGAACTGGGGGAACTGGCGGCAGACCGAGTCACGCAATTTCAACAATTGATCGCCAGGCTTGCCGAGGCGCTGGAGAATAAGGATTATGTTTTATTGCACGACCTGTTTATCTACGAGATGTTGCCACTGCTTGAGCAACTTAAAATCTCCGAGATAAAAAACTAAGCTAAGGGTGATGGTGGTTGATATTTGACAAGAACCGGGATTTATTGGCCAAAAGATTTCCCTTTCTTCGGGAGGAATTGGCCGGTCCTATGGACGGCATCATTAAGTTAGAGACTGAGCTGAGCAAGACCGGGTTGCCGGTGGCCAAAGTCTACCGGGGGGACCGGAAGGTTTATTTAAATAGCCCCTACGACCCGGAGCTTGACGCCCGGAGATGGGCGTCCAATCAATCCATTTCCGAAACAGGCAGCTTGCTGGTTTGCGGCGGCGGTTTCTTATATCATTTAAAAGCCCTCCTGGAGCGGGACAATTTTCAAAAGATTATTGTTTACGAACCCTGTGCGGCTATTTTTAAAGCGTGTATGCAAGCGATTGACCTGGCGCCATTTTTGGCAAGTCAAAAACTATTGCTGCTAACCGGCGCGGATTATGATCAGTGCATTCAAGAAATGACAAAGTTTCTGGGGATGGACTTTTTATTTTCCAAGACCAATATCCAGATGGTTGTTTTGCCATCCTATAAAGAGGTTTTTAAAGCAGAAATAAATCTTTTTCAAGCCAAATTCAGCGAAGCCATTAAATTAACACATACTAATTTGGCAACTACCGATGTTTACCGCGAGCAATGGCTACTGAATGAATTTAAAAATCTGAATACGGTTGGGAGTTCCCCGGTGATCCGCCACTTCTTCGGACAATTTAAAGAAATTCCGGCCATCATTGTCTCCGCGGGGCCATCATTGGAAAAGAACATCCATTTGTTAAAAGATATTAAAGAAAAAGCTTTAATCATCTGTGCCGGCTCATCCATCCGGGCGATGAAACGTAATGAGGTAACCCCTCATTTTTTAGTGGCCTTCGATCCCAGTGAGGTAAATACGAGAGTGTATAATGATTTAGAATTAGATGATATTTACTTTTTATTCAATTTGCATTTTTATCATGGGGTCATTTCACATTTCAATGGGAAAAAAGTCATTTATCAAACCAATACCGAAAGGTTTCCGGAATTATTCAAAAATAGCTTTGGTTATGAATTTGGAATCGTGCAAAGTGGTTTTTCCTGCGCTCACACCTGTTTGGATGTAGCCCTTCAATTGGGCTGCGATCCGATTATTCTCATTGGGCAGGATCTGGCGTATACCGGCGACAAACGCTATGCGGAAGGCCAGATGACCACCCATCAGAAATACCTTGAGAAAAATCAGTTGCCGCCCAACTGTTTTATTACCAAGGATATTTACGGCCGGGATATTGTCACGGACCGCGAATTGGACGGTTTTCGGATCGTGTTTGAGAAATTACTGCAACAGGAAAATTTTCATCATACACATGTCATCAATGCCACGGAAGGCGGCCAGCCCATCGCGGGAACGGTGAATCGTAAACTGGCCGATGTACTGGCGGAGTATTGCTGTCAGGACAGAGAAATCAGCGGACGGATCGCGCAGATCTATGAACGGGGATTGAAAGATCTGCGGTATCATAAGATTGAGATCAACTCCTTCGTGATGAAGCTAAAAAAGCTCGTCGAGAAGGGCATTGTGAAGCTGGATGAGTTGATCGACCGGTTGCAGCGTTTGCGAAAGCTAAATTTCAATACTGATACTGAGTTTAAAGATTTGGAGGCGCTATTAGACAAAATCGCCGCCGAATATGACCAAAGCTTGAATTATACGGAATATCATATCTTGCTGAAGGAGTTGCAGGAAACCCGATTGTCCGTTAATAAATACCGGGCTGCCGATGTGAAAGGGATTCAAAGCAAGGAAGCGTATGATGAACGCTTGCAGAATTACTTAATAATTCTGGTAGAGACCAAAAAAGGTCTGGAATATGTTAAAAAATGCATTCAAGAAACGTTTAAATTAAGTGCTAACGAGCTTATCACCGGCGATCTTCCGGTAAATATTGACGAGATTGAACAGCTTGAAAGAGAAATAAAACATGGCGGGGATCTTAAAAAAATTCAACATACTATTGAGTCTGTTTTGCGGAATCCAAATTCCGCATCAGTCCGGAGTTATTATCTTTATTTATACGGAATATTACATTCTAGGAAAAAAAGCAATGAACAAGCGATATCCTTTCTTGAAGAAGCCATATCTTTAAATGGTTCCCTGGCAAAAGGCTATCTTGAATTGGCTAAGCTTTATTATAAAAAACAAAACTACTCCACGGCAATCAATCATATAAATGTCTGTCAAAAATTTAATTTTAAACCTTCATATTGTACTAAAACGCTTCTCAAAATATGTTATTTGAGCCAGGATTATGTAGCAGTCAATAATTTGCTGCCGGATTATCAAAAAGCGCGAACTTCCAGCCGGTTGTTGATTGCATTGCGCATTGATTGTTTATCCCGCTTGGGTTTGAATACCGAAGCTAACAAAGAATACCGGTTATTAAGCGTGGAATATAAGCCGCATTATAAATTAAATCAATGGGTTCAGTCCCGGTTGCCAAAAGAAACGGTAACCGATTATGAGCGCAAATATGAATTGAATCTTAAATTTTTTCAACAACACCAATTGAGCTTGCGAGAATTTACGGAGATTCGCTATAAAGTCTGCCGTTTTTTAAGTGGGGAACTGATATATGATGGTATTGCTAAAAAATTCTTTCCTTGGTCCAAGCCAAGCCAACCATGTGACCTGAAAATATGGCTGGGAGATGTGGTGACGATTTATAACCCTGATAATATTGCGGTTTTTGAACGGCTGCAATTAACCTATAATGAAATTGCATCTGATCAGGTGCGGGAGGAATTCGGTAATATACCGATTTTTATCTTTGAAAGCGACCCGGAACATTGGAGTTTACTGCTGCAACTCTATGATTTTAATTTACTAAAAGATTGGGGGAATCTTCATTTTCATATCGGCCTTACCGAATCGGAGGTCCAAAAGGTTTTTACGGAAGAAGCAACACCTTTTCCCAATATCTTTTATGGGACTCATCCGGAACAGTTCGAAAAACTTTTGTTGGATGCGAAGCAACTGAAAGACGCTGTTTATAAAAGAAGGATGCAAGAAATATTGGATTATTATCGCACCAAAGCAAACGGCGATTTAAGTAAAGTAATGCTTGTTTTTAATCTTAAGAATGATATTTCCCGGTTTTATGCCCAGATCCTTACTGAATTTTTATCGCAAAATGGGATCGAATATCGGACGTACCATGAAGATCCACGATTTATCAAATTCACGCCATATTCTACGGCTAAAGTAATTGCGGAATATCGGCCTGACTTGATATTAGCCCTAATGGTGGTTCAGGAGGAAATCGAAGTCATAAACGAACTACCAGTGCCGTTTACTGGCTGGTTGCTAACGGATAAAAGTCTGGACAATATTTGCCGGATGGATCGTATTGACCAGAGGTTGTTTATCACCGGGAATCTTAAGGTCCAAAATGAAATAGTCGCTAAAGGATATCCGCTTTCCCGGATCCGTAATATTTCTTTGCCCGTAGTTTTCAAGGAAAGCAAGAATATTATTGTAGAGGTCAATGATATTGGAATTGTTACGGATCTGATTGATTTTGATGAAACCTTAAAAAGCTTGGAAATAATAATTTACGGGGTATTGACGGCATCGTCCCTGCGGGTTTCACAAGCGGATATTGCTATTATTCTTAGGACGCTATATTTTAAGATCCATAACATGTATACAAATCAGGATCAAATTAGTGCGGAAACCGGGTGGTATGAAAACGCAGTTCAAGACGTCTTTACGCAACAGGGTGTACTGATTAACCGAGATTCCGTTCAACTTATTGCTGTTTTACTAAAAAAGGAACTCGAGGCTTCTTTTGCCAAAATGGTTCAAGCCCGATGGTTAATTGATAATATGCAGGAATATCGGACCGTTTTTTATGGAGCGGGTTGGGAGAAAATTGCGAATTTTAAATCAGATTATCAAGCAGGTGTTAACTTTTTTAATGATCCGGCAGGATATCAAAAGTTAATATTACAAAATAAAATTAATCTTTATATAGGGAGCCTGATTCTTAATAATTCATATTTACAACCGGATTTGCTTTGGGGGATTGCCGCGGGAGGTTTTTATTTGGTAAACAACTTATGGGTTAAGAAATTTGGGGAGGAAGTCTTGCAGCCATTTGGGGGTTTACTGGAAACCTATAACGGCAAAGAAGAATTAGTAGCTAAAATAAGATATTTTATTGAAAATAATGCTGAAAGAATTACTCGTGCGCAAAAATTACAGGCATATATAATAGATAATTTAAAAATTGAAAATGTAATCTCTGCGCTTTTATCGCAATAGTCTATGAGAAAATTGGGAAGAAAATCTAAATCTATATAAAGAAGGGGATTTACTATGAGAAATGCTGAGGTAACTATAACCCAGGGAGAGAATAAAGTTGTCCTCAAAGGTCAGGATATTGCTAATCTGTTTCATCAAATTTATTACAATAGCGGGGTATGGCGGCAAACTTATTATTTTGGTCATCAGATTTTAAAATGTCCGTTGGATATGTGGATTTACCAGGAATTAATTACGCAAATCAAGCCGGATGTAATTATTGAAACCGGTACTTATCGCGGGGCCAGTGCTCTTTATATGGCGCATCTCTGTGATTTAATCGGCAATGGTGAAATAATTACCATTGACATAGAAGCACACGAAAATCAGCCTAAGCATCCCCGAATCAGATATATGATCGGATCATCACTAGAGCCGGTAATCATCGATCAGGTTAAAGAGTTCATTAAAAACAAAAGTAAAGTGATGGTAGTATTAGATTCCGATCATACGATGCAACATGTTGCTCAGGAGTTAAAGCTATTCGGTCCCATGGTTACACCAGGCAGTTACCTGATTGTTGAAGATTCCAATATAAATGGTCATCCGGTGCGTTCTGATTATGGACCCGGCCCACTGGAAGCGATAGCCGATTTTGTGCGTGAGAATAAAGAGTTTATGGTTGACTATGAACGGGAAAAATTTTTTGTAACGTACAATCCCTGCGGATACTTAAAGAAAGTCGAGTTATAGGTAAAGCGAAATTTATTTTAAGGAGTATTTATGAAAATCGTAGTCATCCGTCCACGTGGAGTCATTGCTCCCCATGTCGTTCATGGATATTGTAACGGGTTTACCGCTTTAGGTCATCAGGTGTTGCAATTGGAATTGGAGAACGGGTTTAAAAAGCAAGGTTTGGAACTGGTGCGGGAGTTTGGGCCGGATTTTGTATTTTGTTATGGGTTAACCGGGTTCATTCCAACAGGAAACGCAGACGGTCAAAAAGGCGGACTTTTCCGGATGCTGGGAATACCATTAGTCATGGCCCATTATGACAATCCGTTTTTCATTTTGACAGGTGAGATTGTTAAGGAGTTACAAAATTATCCCAAGTACTATTATAGTTTTATTTGGGATGAATATCTGTTGGAGTTATTTACCCGGAGCGGATTGCCCAATGGCTATTCAACTCTACTGGCTACCGATCCTGAATTGTTTTATCCGCAAGGCATTCCGCCGGAACCGCAGACTCTTTCGTTTGTCGGCAGAATAAATCTGGATAAGATGGGACTGGATGGTCTGCAACCACTGGTTAAAAAATTTGCAGAGACAGTGATTGAGACTAAAATTGACCGTTTTGAAGTTCCGTTATTGGATATTTGTCTTCAGGCCCTTGAGCTTTCAAGCTATTCTGAGATAAAGCAACTCTTTATAAATGATCCCGTCGGTTTTTGGACGAATGTTTATTGTCAAATCCTCCATGTACAAGGCAGTAACCGATATCGTTATGCTATTTTGAATTGTATCGAGGAGACCCCCATTCACTTGTATGGGACGAATAATTGGGAAAAAAGCAATATCATTCTTCACGATAATGTCCCTTATGGGAAGGAACTCGCGGCAGTATACCAAAAATATGCGGTCAATTTGAACCTCTCTTCCTTTCAATTAGAAACATCCGTGAATAATCGGGTATTTGACGTCTTCGCCAGCGGCGGTTTCGTATTAAGTGATTATAAACGGGAGATGGAAAAAGTATTTCCAGATCATTGGCAAGAAATTACCTTTCGGAACTTGGAAGAACTCGGGAACAAGGGTGAGTATTATTTATCACATCCAAAGCAAAGGGACGAATTAATAGCAGAGTTATATCAACATGTTACCAAATATCACACTTATAAAAACCGGGTTGAGGAGATCATCGACGTAATGATCAGAAACCTTGAAATTTCCAAGGATGGGATAGAGGGAACTAAAATAATGAACCAGGAGTCACCTAAAAAACAAGAATATCGTGGTGCCTTTAACGCCGGCCTTTTAGATTTAATCCCATCCGGAGTGGGAAAATTTCTTGAAGTAGGTTGCGCCGATGGATTATTTGGAGAATACCTATTAAAGGAAGGCCTTGCACATGAAGTGGTCGGATTGGAAATCAACCCGGGTACAGCAGCAATTGCCGCGGGAAGATTATCCAAAGTCCATTGCGGTAATGCGGAAGAGCTTAAACTTCCATATTCTGATGAGTATTTTGACTGTCTTATTTATGGAGACGTTCTTGAACATTTACGTGAACCCGGGAAACTTCTTGAGGAGCATCTTAGATATCTTAAACCCGGAGGTTACGTTGTTTGCAGCATTCCCAATATTCGTAACCTGTTTATTATCCTTCATCTGTTAAGCGGTAATTGGACATATGCGAGTTGGGGGATTTTGGATAAGACTCATTTAAGGTTTTTTACCCGGAAAGAGATTATAAAAATGATTTCCGGACTCGGGCTTAGTATTGAAATAATTGCCCCATCCTTACGGGGTGGAGAATGGTACACCAAAATGTATGGACCGGAGTATGTGACGGAAGATTTTATAAAGCTTTATAACGAACTATTGCAACTGCGCTTGAAAAATGAAGACATCAGCGGGCAATTAAAAACCCTTTTCCCGGCGGTGGATTTTAGTCAGGATGAATCGATAGAACTTTTTGCGGCACAAATGTTAGTAAAAGCAAGAAAGGCCTAGTAAAATACCAAAGAGGATACAGACCATGACAAAAGCCTTATTCCTCGACCGTGATGGGGTTATTAACAAGGAAAAGAACTATCTTTATCAAATTGAGGATTTCGAATTCATCGACGGGGTTTTCGCTACACTAAAATATTTTCAAGATCAAGGCTATTTATTAATAATCGTAACCAACCAGGCGGGAATTGCCAGGGGGTATTATAGCGAAGCGGATTTCCAAAAATTAAATCAATGGATGCTGCAACAATTTGAAGCTCAGGGAATTCATATTGGCAAAGTTTACTATTCCCCTTATCACCCCGAATACGGTACCGGTAAATATAAAAAAGAAACGAATTGCCGGAAACCGAATCCGGGAATGATCCTACAGGCAAAAGAAGAGTTTGATATCAGCCTGGCGGAATCCATTCTAATCGGTGATAAGGAGTCCGATATTGAAGCCGGAATCAATGCCGGGATTTGTATGAACATTCTGGTAAGAAGCGGCCATATCGTTGATGAAACGGCAACAAAAGCAAGTTTAGTGGTGGACAGTATAAAGGATATTCCAGAAAGGAAAGAAATGCGGAAGCTACTAAATTCTAAATAGTAATCGTTATTTTTGTCTTTTGATATTATTTCCGGATGGAGTGGAGGTTTTCATGATTTTAAAAGATAAAAAAGTCTTGATTACGGGAGCCGGGGGCTTCATCGGTTCCCACCTGGCAGAGCAGCTTGTAAATTATGGCGCCAGTGTTAAGGCTTTTATCAGGTATAACGCAAGAAATCAGTGGGGCTGGCTGGAGACCTCTCCATATAAAGATCAAATGGAAATCTATTGCGGGGATATCCGTGATTTTGACAGTGTTAAAGCAGCGCTTGAGGGATGTGAAGTGGTCTTTCACCTGGCGGCGTTAATTGGTATTCCGTATTCCTATCGATCACCTTTGGCTTACATTAAAACTAACATTGAAGGAACTTATAATGTTTTACAGGTGGCACGAGATTTAGGCGTTGAGCGGGTAATCCATACTTCCACCAGCGAAGTTTACGGTACCGCCCGGTATGTTCCGATTAACGAGGACCATCCATTGCAGCCCCAATCCCCTTATTCCGCTTCCAAAATCGGGGCCGACAATTTGGCGCTCAGTTATCATAATTCCTTTCAACTTCCCGTAATAATTTCCAGGCCATTCAATACTTATGGGCCAAGACAATCGGCGCGAGCCATTATCCCAACCATTATTACCCAGATTCTAAGCGGCAAGCGCCAAATCGAACTCGGGAATTTGAGTCCCACCAGGGATTTGAACTTTGTTTCGGATACGGTTCAAGGTTTTATCCGGATTGCGGAATCTGAAGAAGCTATCGGCGCGGTAGTTAATATTGGTTCAGGCCGGGAGATTTCCATTGGCGATTTGGTCCACTTGATTGCCGGCATTTTAGGAACAGAGATCGAAATTACCCAAAAAGGCGAACGGGTCCGACCGGATGCCAGCGAAGTGGAGCGGCTGTTATGTGATAATACCAGGATCGGACGGCTGACGGGCTGGACATCCGAGATTTTGCTGGAGGAAGGACTGGCCAAGACGATAGAGTGGCTGAAGGCGAATTCGAATCTTTATAAACCGGAAATTTATAATGTTTAAAAAATGAAGATTATTCCTTAAAAACCGTTTGCATTTCAATGATTAGATCGCGAAAAATCCCAACCTTAACTTGGGCTTCCTGGGAATAGATTTCGGCCCGGCCATAATTGTTACTTTCCAACAATTGATATACCATCACGATTTTATCGATGGGATGAACGATCCAATACTCTTTGACGCCATGTTTTTCGTATAACCGCAATTTTTGGATATAGTCTAACGAGGCGGTGGTTGGAGAAACAATTTCGATGATCAGATCCGGCGGACCGAAGCAGCCTTTCTCATCCAATTTGGACAGATTGCAAACGACTGTAATGTTAGGTTGAACTACCGTTTTAATAGCATTGTCTGTTTCGTTCTCCCCCGGCAACCGGACATCAAATGGCGCACTATATACTTCACAAGTTTTATCTTTCAAATAATTATAAATTTCGTTAATAAAGCGGCGGAGACTTTCTGATGGATTCGGGACGGTGCCGGAGTCATATTATAAGCGATGCCGTCGATTAACTCCCACCTTTCATCATTGGGCCAGCTTAAATAATCAATATATGTATAAACCTTATCGGTTTTCGTTAACGGGGAACTCACTTGAAGATCACTCTCCTGGAATGTCAATAATGTTATTATACCGCCATTTCCATTATAGTATATTTGAAAGAAGTAAACAATGAAAGAAGAATAAAATAAACATCGCTCAAGCCGGACTAAAAAAATTTATAGACGGGATAGGATTTATAGGATTAATATGAACTCAATGGCTACAGTCTTCTAGCTAAAATAGAGGACTTTTTTATTGAACTAATATATGATATAAGGCCCTGTAAAACGGAAAGTAGCGGATTTTGGCTAAAGTCTCCGGTTGAAAAAGCCGATTACATATGTATTACTAGGTTATATTTATGAAACCAATTCATTAAACCGGAGTTGCATTATGGTAAGCCGAAATATTCAATTGGATGCCCCCAATTTAGGATCCTTGGAGAAAGAATATCTTCTAAAAGCTGTGGACAGCGGTTTTGTATCAACCGCCGGTCCTTATGTGCCGGAATTTGAAGCCAAATTTGCCGCATATTTAAAAACCGGATCTTGTGTTGCGGTCCAAAGCGGTACTGCCGCTATCCATATGGCTTTATATGAGCTGGGCATCAAAGAAGGCGATGAGGTCATCGTTCCGGCGCTTACATTTGTGGCTACCGTGAATCCTGTGGTCTATGTAGGCGCTACACCAGTTTTTGTGGATATTGATCCGGATACCTGGGATATTGATCCGGAAGAGGTTGAAAAGGCAATCACATCAAAAACCCGGGTGATAATTGTGGTTCATTTATATGGAAACCCTTGTAATATGGATGCGATTATGCAAATTGCTGATAAATACGGCCTGTTTGTTATTGAAGATGCTACCGAAAGCCTGGGCGCTGCTTATAACGGGAAAATGACCGGTACCATCGGCCATATGGGATGCTTCAGTTTTAATGGCAATAAAGTGATTACTACCGGCGGTGGAGGAATGATTGCCACCAAAAATAAAGAACAAGCGGAACATATAAAGTTTTTGGTTAATCAAGGCCGGGATGCCGCCAAAACTTTTACTGAAGGATATTACCACCCGGAAATCGGGTTTAATTACCGGATGACCAATCTGGAGGCAGCACTTGGTTTATCCCAATTACACCGGCTTTCGGAATTCTTACAAAAAAAACGGCGTTTTTATGAAATTTATCAAGCATTTTTCCGGAATACGGGAGTTACAATTCAATATCTGGCGAAAAATACACAATCATCTGTTTGGCTGTCATCGGTGATAATTGATACCGCCAAATACGAATTAGCAATCCCCGAGATTCAGGAAAAGTTAAAAGCCAAGGGGATTCCAACCCGGCGTATTTTTCCGCCGATTGTCGATTTTCCACCGTACTTGAAGTATAAAAGTACGGAGTATCCGAACTCCAGGCTTATATATGAAAGAGGGCTCAATTTACCCAGTTCGACGGTTAATACGGAGGACGATATCCAATTGGTTGGCCAAATCTTACTTGAGATTTTACATTGGAAATGATTTTACGGAGTAGAGAAGAAGTGCGCAAAATAGCGGTTGTAACCGGAACAAGAGCGGAATATGGATTGTTTTACTGGCTGCTGAAAGAGATTCAGCAGATTCCTGAATTCGAGTTGCAATTAATCGTGACCGGGATGCATCTCGCCCCGGAATTTGGGTTGACTTACCAAATTATTGAGGCTGATGGTTTTAAAATCGCCTCAAAAGTGGAAATGCTACTTTCTAGTGATACTGCAGTAGGAATTAGCAAATCAATGGGTTTAGCAGTAATTGGTTTTGCGGATGAGTTGGAACGGTTGCAGCCCGATCTTCTGATATTGCTGGGTGACCGGTACGAGATTTTGGCTGCCGCCCAGGCGGCGCTGATCGCCAAAATACCCGTTGCCCATATCGGCGGGGGCGATACCACTGAAGGAGCTTTTGATGAGGCCATTCGTCACAGTATTACCAAAATGTCGCATCTGCATTTTGTAACCAATGAGATTTCAGCGCGTAGGGTAACCCAGTTGGGTGAAAATCCGGAATGGATCTTTAATGTGGGGCATCTGGGGCTGGATTTCATTAAACGGGTTAATTTACTTAGCCGGGAAGAGTTGACTCAAGTTTTGGATTTTGAGTTTCAACCGCAAAATTTATTGGTAACCTTTCATCCGGTGACATTGGATCAACAACCGGCAACCGAACAATTTCAGGAATTACTTAACGGTTTGGATCTCTTGGATCAGAAGGTTGGAATCATTATCACCAAGCCCAACTCTGATCCCGGCGGTAGAGAACTGATTCAAATGATTGATTCATACGTAACTTCGCACTCTTGGGCCAAAGCATATACTTCACTCGGGCAACACAAATATTTAAGTGTAATGGCCCAAATCGATGCTGTGGTAGGAAATTCATCAAGCGGTATATACGAAGCCCCGTCATTTCAAAAACCAACTGTAAACATCGGAGATCGGCAACAGGGCAGGCTTCAGGCCAACTCAATCATTAATTGTCAACCCAAGGCGCAAGAGATTCAACATGCGATTTTGGAAGCGTTTGTGAAGAATTGTAGGGATGTGGTCAATCCTTTCGGCGATGGTAACGCTTCTTCAAAAATAATCAAGGTATTGCAGCAATACTCGGATTTTAAGATCTTGCTGAAAAAACATTTTTTTGAGGTGGGTTGCCCAAATGGGCCAGGTTAACCATACATTCATCATTGCTGAAGCCGGTGTCAATCATAACGGTTCACTGGATATGGCCAAACGGCTGATAGAGGTTGCAGCGGATTCGGGAGCCGACGCCGTGAAGTTCCAGACGTTTCAAGCCGATAAATTAACTGGTAAAGCTTCTCCGAAAGCGGAATATCAGATCCAATCCACCAGCCCGATCGAATCCCAATGGGAAATGTTACGACGGCTGGAGTTGGATTGTGAATCACACCGGATTTTGGTGGAGTATTCCCGGAATTGCGGCATCCAATTCTTATCGACTCCTTTCGATATGGAAAGCATTGATTTCTTAGCCATAGATTTAGATTTACCTTATATCAAGACGTCATCCGGTGAGATTACTAATGCACCCTTTTTGTTAAGAGTGGCACAGACCCAAAAACCCGTCATCCTCTCTACGGGGATGAGCACTTTGGGCGAGGTTGAAACCGCCTTGGGAGTTTTGGCTTACGGTTATCTGGGTCGGGATTACAAACCGGCGCAAGAAAAGTTTATTACGGCCTTCGGTTCGGAGGAAGGACAAGCGATACTGCATGAACGGGTAACGTTACTCCATTGTACCACTGAATATCCAGCTCCATTCCGGGATATCAATTTACGGGTTATAGATAATTTAGCTTCAGCCTTCGGATTACCGGTGGGATTTTCCGATCACTCGGCGGGGATTGCAGCACCCATAGCGGCGGTAGCGCGGGGAGCGGTAATGATTGAAAAGCATTTTACATTAGACAGGAATTTGCCCGGCCCGGATCATAAAGCATCTTTGGAACCGGCGGAGTTGAAATTGATGGTCCAATCCATTCGGGAAGTGGAGGTTGCTTTGGGTTCATCACAAAAAGTTCCGGCGCCGTCGGAAATGAAAAATCGTTCCATTGTAAGAAGAAGTTTGGTGGCAGCCTGTAATATCAAAAAAGGTGAGGTTTTCAGTGAGGCAAATCTGGCTGCTAAAAGGCCGGGAACCGGCATCGCTCCCGGCAAGTATTGGGAGTACATCGGCAAAAAAGCTGCCAGGGATTTTCAGAAAAATGAAATGGTGACGCCATGAACAATAAGCGTCCGGATCTGCCGGTGATTGTTCTCGGAGCTGGAGGCCATGCCAAAGTCTTAATTGATTTAATGCTTCATCAGCCGATCCGGATTATCGGTATCACTGAACGGGATAATATTGATCATTACCGGCCGGTACTGGGAATCCCGGTGATTGGTTCCGATGATACGATTTTAAAGTATCCGGTCTCTGATATCCAGTTGGTTAACGGAGTTGGTTCGGGTGCAAATTTGGCTGGAAGAACCAGGGTATTTGACTATTTTAAAAATTTGGGCTATTCATTTGCGATCTTGATTCATTCTTCGGCACTCATCTCCGAGTATGTTGAAGTCAAAGAAGGCGTCCAAGTAATGGCTGGAGCGATTATCCAGGCCGGCAGTTTACTGGGTTGCAATACAATTATCAATACCAGAGTATCGGTTGATCACGATTGCATAATTGGAAATAACGTTCACCTGGCTCCGGGAGTGACACTTTCCGGAGGGGTGATCGTTGGCGACGGGACACATATTGGAACAGGCGCTACTGTAATTCAAAACATCCATATAGGCCGGAATAGTCTTATCGGGGCCGGAGCGGTAGTAGTCGGAAATGTGCCGGATAACACGGTAGTCATGGGGGTTCCGGGCAGGGTTATCAAATACCGGTAAGGAGATTATCATGTGTGGTAAAGGGAAACGGGCGCTCATCGATGAAAATAAATCAATCCGGGAAGCCATCCAGCAGTTGAATGAAAATGTGCTCCAGATTTTATTGGTTATCAATGATAGCGGACAGTTGCTTGGCACCGTAACCGACGGTGATATCCGGCGTTCGATTTTGAACAATATTTCCCTGGACAAACCCATTAGTAAAATCATGAATCGGACCCCTAAATTTATTTATCAGGATGAAATCGAAAAAGCGGCAGCATTAATGGCCAAACATAATATAAAAAGTATTCCGGTGGTGGATCAGCAAAAAAAGGTCCTGGATTTGATTTTAATTGAGGATATGCTGGAGTATAAAGAGAAATATCCCGCAAAATCTAATCAAGTTTTCATTATGGCTGGAGGCAAAGGAACTCGGTTGGATCCGTTCACGAAAATTCTCCCTAAACCTCTAATTCCGGTGGGAGATAAACCGATTATTGAATTAATAATGGGTAGTTTTAACAAATATGGATTTAATAATTTCATTATCTCGCTAAATTACAAGGCAGAGATCATTAAATTATATTTTTTGGAAAATTCCAATGGGTTTAATGTAAGTTATACTTATGAACAAGAACCGTTAGGCACTGCCGGCGCCCTAAGCCTAGCGAAGGATCGTTTAGTAGAAACGTTTATCGTTTCCAATTGTGATGTTATCATTGATGTTGATTTTGATGACTTATTGAGCTATCATCAAAAAAACAAAAACAGCGCCACTGTCGTGGGAGTTGTCAAGCATATGCAAATACCCTACGGGGTTATTGAAGTTAAAGATAATAAATTGGCCCAAATGATCGAAAAACCGGAGTACGATTTTGTGATAAATTCCGGAGTTTATGTTTTAGAACCGGAGATCACCGGGTTTATCCCGGAAAATGAACCGGTTAATATGCCCGATGTGCTGTTAAAGGCCAAAGAAGCCGGAAAAAAAATCGGGGTCTATCCGGTAAGCACCAAATGGTTTGATATCGGTCAATGGGAAGAGTATCAGCATACCTTGGAATACTTTAAAAAGGTAGACGGGACGTATAATGTATAAGGGAAAAACGATTTTAGCGGTCATACCGGCCCGGGGAGGTTCAAAGGGTCTGCCGCGGAAGAATATCCTGCCTTTGGCCGGAAAGCCGTTAATTGCCTGGACCATTGAAGCTGCGTTACAAAGCGGTGTTATCGACAAACTGTTAGTGAGTACTGATGATGCTGAAATAGCCGGTATTGCAAAAAGTCTTGGCGTGGACATCCCTTTTATTCGCCCAGAGGAACTGGCCTCAGACAAAGCCAAGGGGATTGACGTAATTATTCATGCAAGCGATTGGCTGGCGGAGCGCGGTGATCATTACGACTTGGTCCTGGCGTTGCAGCCTACTTCACCGTTACGAAGTTCCGAGGATATTATCAAATCCGTTGAATTATTCATTCAAAAGCAGGCCGGCGCTATCGTCTCTGTTTGTGAAGCGGAGCATTCCCCGTTGTGGACGGGGACGATTGGGGCCGATTTATGCATGAAAGAGTTCATGTTGCCCGTGGTTAAAAACCAAAACCGGCAGTCATTGGAGCGGTATTACCGGTTGAATGGCGCCATTTATTTGATTGATGCCCTCTATTTACGGGAGATATACGGTTTTATCGGGGAAAGGACTTATGCATATGTTATGCCCAGGGAACGGTCGGTTGACATCGATACCGAATTGGACTTTAAATTTGCGGAGTTTTTGTTGAACCGGAATATCAATTGAAAATGGGAATTTGAGTTTAGGTAATTTAGTCCAAATACAAGATTATTACGTAAAAATTATAACAACTCAAAAGGTTCTCGTTGTCTATATGAGAAGGAGCTTTCTTCGGTCATAGTTGTTTAACTAGAGTTCTAGGAACTAAAAAACCCCCATGGTCGTGGGGGCTTAAATTTGAATTAATGGTTCTAGAATTTATACGGAATTATCTGCACTATCCAAAATTTAAGGCTGATACCTTTCAACAGTATTCAGAATACTGGAGTTTTCGCCAGCGATTGCATATATTGAGCCGTTTACTATAGCTGCTGCTAACCCTTTTCTCAAAGTCGGTAAGGGCCCTAGAGTTTGCCAGGTGTTATTTGCAGGATTGAAAACTAAAACATTTTGATTATACGTACCACCATTGTGTCCAGCGATAATATATATCTTATTATTAACAACTCCTACACCAGGATAGTTTACAGGTATTGGCATGCTTGGTCCAGTTGTCCAGGTATTCGCAACCGGATCAAATATTTCCACCGTATTTAGAGCAGAACCAGAACTACTGTTAGATGATACAGTCCCTCCAAATGTATAGATTTTTCCATTTACTGTTGCTGCTACTAATCCATGCCTGACTGTGGGGGCATTAGCTTTAAATATCCAAGTATTGGTTGCAGGATCATACTCTTCCACCGAGGATAAGTTACCACCCATGTTCCATCCGCCAATTGCATAAATCTTTCCATTACATACGGTGGCGCCAAAATAACCCCTAACGGTATTTAACTGGCCGACTGCAACCCATTCATCAGAAACAGGGTCATATTTTTCAACGTTCCTTAAATATGTATTACCACCATTATATCCAGCAATAGCATAAATATATCCATTTAATTGAACTACACCTGGTCCACCACGACCATACGACATATTTCTTTTAGCTACCCATGTATCGGTGGTTGTGTCATACATTTCGACAGTATTATATGCAGCATAACCACCAATGGCATAAATCTGGTTATTTATCGCGGCTGCGCCAAGATAACGCCTAGATGACGGCATACTAGTTAGTGTAGTCCATGAATCATGTATTATTACTTGGTTTGGATATGATGGAGCTTCGCTGTCGCCTTGCCTTTTTGTCAACCTGGTTTGTAAACTTCCATCACTACTATTCATTTGATATATATCCCAATTCCCATCACGATGAGATTGAAAAAATATTTTAGTACCGTCCTGTGACCAAGTTGGATGGGTATCATCCTCAACACTACTAACTGTATGATTTATTTGATTACTACCATCAACATTCATTGTATAAACTTCCCAATCCCAATCACTATTATTGACAAATGCTATCTTGGTCCCATCGGGTGACCAGGCAGGCCAATTGTTTTGTGAACTGGTAGTCAATGCTGTTTGACTGGTACCATCAACATTCATAATATAAATGTTACCATTTGATACATAGGCAATTTTTTGCCCATTTGGCGACCAGACCGGATGGGTATTGCCTCCAGTACTAGTTAGTTGGACTAAATCGGTACCATCAGGATTGATAGTATAAATCTCATCTTGTCCACTACGATTAGAACTGAATGCTATAGAAGGTCCCCAGGAAGGTTGTTGATCGATATAAGATGAATTATTGGTTAGGTTCCATTGATTACTGCCATCGGTATTCATTATATAAATCTCTATGTTGCCATCCCGTAGGGATTCGAAAGCTACCTGTGTAGCATCAGGAGACCAACAAGGTTCTCCATCATAGAAGTTATTATTGGTTAATTGCACTACATTCGTGCCATCTTCGTTCATTAAGTATATTTCATAGTAACTATCAGAACTGCCAACTCCCCCAGTGCGATTAGAAGCAAACAATACACTGTTTTCCGTTATTGCCGCTTTTACCATAAAATTCGGGTTGGAGACAACAACTGCAAAAGCGAGAACAAGTAAACCAATTAGCTTTATACTCCCTTTTCTCACAACAAACACCCCCATATTTAATCATTACTGTAAAACTTATAATAATTTCTATACTTTACAAGCAACTCCTTTATAATTATATTATTAATTTTTTATTTTATATACTGTGTATCATAAAGGTAAAATTAAATATTCACAATTAATTCTTAACAACTTGAGGAAGATGAGAAGTTTTTTGAAGCCAGTATTATTAATTGGCGCCGATGCCGTTGTAATAAGTGGTATTTCCGATAACGCCATGGTAGTGAGCAATCCGGGACAAGTTATTAAGTTCCAGTAAATTAAAAATTTTTTGCAATGGAGCAGACCGATGCGCCAAAAAGCCAAATATGTTTTAACCGCTGAAGGACGGGGAGGATATCCGGAAAATTGATATCGATCACGAGTTGGACTTCTGGTTTACGGAGTTTTTATTGAAATCGCATGCAATGTAAGTTTTGGATAATTATTATTAGAATAAATTACCTTTTATCTAAAAATATGGCTAGCAACCAATCAATGTATTGACCGATTGCCGGATCAATTCATTGTAATAACCAAACAATAATCCACTTTGCACATCAGGAATTCCCTCGGTTTTAATAGAAGAAGTCGCTATGAACCCAAAAAGCTTCGCAACAAGCTCCCCCTACGGCCGATTCACAACTTGATTTCGCCTCTCGCTAAAAAGGACTATTTACTTTTTTCATTTTTATGCCGATAATAAAGATGAAGGATGATAAGTAAAAATGCTACAAAAAAATCCCAGGATTTTAATATATTAACTACAATTCGGATGTGTTGGTATATTAAAAAGGTATCGGCAGCAGCTTTACTTATACAAGGAGGTAAAAAAAATGAAAGTCGATAATATCGCCAATAGTGTCATTAATGTTATCAATGCTCCGGGGGCGGTCCCGTTAAAGGAGAATACCGGCATTCCCAAAAAACAGGTCAAGGCTACGGTAATTGAAAAAGATCAGGATTTGGGGAAAGCAGCTACGGAAAGCGTAGATACGGAAAAGCTGGGTAAAGCAATCGAGGTTGCGAATAAGGCATTTAAGGAAGTCAATATCGGTTTTAAGTATGTGCTGAACGATAAAATCGACCGGGCCATCGTCCAGGTGTTGAATACTGAAACCGGAGAAATCATCCGGCAATTTCCGCCGGAAGAGATCATTAACATGCTGGAGCGGATGTATGACCTGTTGGGTATTTTAATTGATAAAAAAGCGTAAAGCTTCAAAATAGCAATGTAGATGTACCCGGACTTATAAAAGGGCCTGGCGAAGCAGGCTTTTTTATAAGCTTTTTTTTACCGTCACACCCGGTCTTACCTCACATTTCGCATAGATGAGTTTTACGGTACACAACGTTAACAATTATGTAATAATTTTAACGATGGTTTTGATGGAAATAGGATTAAAGGACTATTTACTTTTCGGGTATTTTTTCCGAAGTATATAATGATGAAAAAAGTATCAAGTTTGGGGGGACCCCAACAACAAGGAGGTTAACATTATGGCTAGTAATTTACGAATTCCTGGGATCAATACAGGGATGGATACCCAGGCCACCATCGACCAAATCATGAAATATACCAGGGTGCCTTTGGACCGCCTTAAACAGAAGCAACAGACTTTGATTTGGAAGCAGGAAGCTTACCGGGTTCAGAATACCGCGCTGTCCAAATTAAAAGATTTGCTTTTTGACCTCAAATTGCAAAAGACTTATAACATCAAAAGCGTGATGACTTCCAACAGTCAAATCGTTACCGCCACCGCAAATCCGGCCGCTGTAAACGGAAGTTATTCCGTGAGAGTACAACAAATGGCAACTGTGGCCAAGAATGTCAGCAGCAACTCGGTATCGATCCGGTCGCAGATTATGGGTAACCAGTTAGACGTTGCTACTACCCCGATTACGATCGGGCCGGGAAATAATCAAATTAATGTAACCGTTGATGGAGTTACAAAAACCATTACGCTTACCAACAAGGTATATAATGGGGAAGATGAACAGACTTTAGCGGATTTGGCGGCCGATATCCAAAATCAGATAAATAGCAGCGGCTTTGGCACCACGATTTATGTGAAGGCCAATGCGGATGATCAATTGGTCTTTTATACCGCCCAAAAAGATAATACGGCGCCTTATACCATCAGCCTCAGTACGGTTGGAGCGGATTCCACCCTTACGGGACTGGGATTTAGCGATAATGCCAATACGAAAGAACTCACCGGTAATATACTTTCCAATCCGATAGCGATTAATAGCTCAAGTAATAAATTTAAAATAACGGTCGGCAACCAGCCGACCCGGGAAATCACCTTGAGCGAAGGATCTTATGACCCCGCTGATCCTGATCAGTTGGAAGCATTTCGTAGCGATGTCGAGTCAAAGATCAGGAGTTTGGGCGGTGTGTATGATAATATCAGGGTATCCGTCACTAGTTTCAAGCAGCTTAAGATTGAGTACCTGGATGCCTCGGCTCCACAGTCCATTAAACTGGAGTCCGGTTCCACTGCCGATGTTTTAGAACAAATGTGCTTCTCCAACGGTACCATGTCGGAGGCCAAAAACGCCCTTTCCACGACGCTTTCGTTCTGGAATCAGAAGGATAAATTCATTAATAGCAGTTTCTTTGACGGCAAGGATGAAAATACCCAGTTTAAATTCGTCATTAACGGGAAGGAATTTACTTTCAGCTGTAAAAATACGCTGACGGATGTGATCGACGCGGTCAAAGCGGCTGGAGTTAACGTCCATTACGAAGCGTCCACCGATAAGCTCGTCTTTACCACCACCCAAACCGGCGACAATAACCCCAGCGGTTATGAGATGCTCATTTCAGATCCGGACGGATTTTTGGGCACCGTGTTTAATCTCAGCCAGGCAGGGGAAGAGGGCGGAGATAATGCCGTCGTATTTGTCAATAATATTGAAATGCAATCCCAGAGCAATACGGTTACTTATAATGGCATCACCTTTACGCTGAATGGTGAGACCGGAACTCAGGCCACCACGGTCATCAATGTCGCTACCGATACTTCCGGCATTATTGCCAGGGTGAAAGAATTCGTCGATAAATATAATGAAATCATTGCGAGCATGAATTCCCAGGTAACCCAAAAACGGGCGTCCTCCGGTGATAAGTATAACTATTATCTGCCGCTGACGGATACACAAAAGAAGGAAATGTCGGCGGATGAGATTAAAGCCTGGGAAGAAAAAGCCAAACAAGGGATTTTGTTTAGTGATGATATTTTGGCAGGGGTGTTAAGTGAGATGCGTACCGGTTTATACCGGCAAGTCGATACACCCCGGACATTATCGGGCTTGAGACTATCAGATAGCGGGATTGATCTTACGGGAGCCCATCGTTTTAGCATTACAGTGGGCGGGAATACCCAGGAGATTTCTTTGACGGAACGTTCTTATACGGTAGATCAATATAATGAATTGGTTAGGGATATTCAGAATAAATTGGACGCGGCGTTTGGAAGCGGCCGGGTTAAGGTGAATTTAAGCGGCAGTAACGGCCTCACTTTTTCGACCCAGAACCAAACAATGACGCTTAACAGCGCCAGCCAATTCAACGGTCTGGAAAAATTGGGATTTGTTAACGGGGTTAATGTAAAAGCCACTTATAACAATGTGAGCCAGATTGGAATTACTACCGGCAGTTATTATGAAAACGGCAAATTATATTTAAATACCGAAATGCTGGAACAGGCGCTGCAAGATGATCCTGAAGGCGTAATGCGTTTGCTGACCAATAACGAAACAATTGCGCCGCTGGATTTTACTCCTACTGAAATCGCCAAAGCCAAAATGCAAGAGAAGCAGCGTCAGGGAATCTTTTTTTCCCTTTATGATGTTTTAAACAGTCAAGTCGCGAAAATCAGTAACCAAGCCGGTTCAAGCGGGACGGCATCCGGCGGTAACGTGTTGGGACAACAACTGATCGATCTAGGGGATCAGATTGACCGGACCCAAGACCGGATTTCCGCCGAAGAAGAACGTTTATGGAGTATATTTTCCCGGATGGAAGTGATGATAGGCCAGATGGATGCCCAGATGGGTTTTATCACCAGTATGCTTAACCAAAGCAAATCACGGTAGCGGAGGTGACTGATGTTGGGTTCGCCGGCGATCGCGAAAATTTATGAATTACTCCAAAAAAAAATTCAACTGATGGAAAAATTACTTGCGTATGCCAGTCAACAAGCCGGGCTTTCATATACCGACAATCCGGTTAATTATGAGAATATTGTTGAATCAAGGGCTATTGCCATTGAGGAGATCAAGAAACTGGATATTGTGTTACAACAAAAGCTGGATGCGTTGGGGGAGCTCGGAGACGATGTCAAGACGCACATCAATGGGGCAAATACCCGGGTCTCCGATTTGGCCCATGAAATTATCACTCTTGATAAGAAAAGCAAAATATTAATCTCCAGTGAAATGAAACAAGTGGATAATAAGTTGCAAGTATTGCAAAAAGGCAAGAAAGGTATTATCGGATATGATATGAATGTTAATTTTAGTCCATCCGGTGCTTACACGGATAGTAAGCGTTGACGAACAATACCAAGTGCGCGTTATTGCCTCTATTCAAAAAAGGATAAAATTTAGGAGGAAGATCTAAAATGGCACTTAATAAGGCCCATGCAGCGTATCAAGCAAATTCCATCGCCGCCTCCAAACCGGAGGAGTTAACCCTGATGTTGTATAACGGCTTGGTCCGCTTTATCACCCAAGCCAAAAAAGCCATGGAAGAGAATGAGGTTAATAAATCTCATGAAAACCTGATTCGCGCCCAGGACATTATCGTTGAATTTCAAGCCACATTGGACATGAATATCGAGATTTCGCAGAGTTTGATGTTGTTATATGATTATTTATACCGCCGCCTGGTGGAGGCAAATTTAAAAAAAGACACGGCAATTGTGGACGAGGTATTGGGATTTGCAGTTCAATTGCGGGATACTTGGGACCAGGCAATGAAGAAAGCCAGGGAAGAAGCTCATGAACCAAGCCAGGCTGCTAATGCATCCGGTAAATAATTCATAGTATTGATCAAGGTTTGCTCCTCCTAGCGGTTTGGAATAATTTTTTAGTGGGCATTTGCATAAAATTACCGGCAAAAATCTCGCTTAACCAGGTCGAAATTAGCTTCTTTTATTTGACAATATATACTTACTGTGCTATATTAAATACTGTGGTTTTGCTTAATGAGTTGACCCACAAGATTTTCTTAGGAGGAATGCTTCATGCAAGGTAAGGTTAAATGGTTTAATGCGGAAAAAGGTTTTGGATTCATCGAACGGGAAGGCGGAAAGGATGTATTTGTTCATTTCTCCGCGATTCAAATGGATGGCTTCAAAACACTAGAGGAAGGTCAGATCGTGGAGTTCGATATAGTTGAAGGCGAGCGCGGGCCTCAAGCGGCCAACGTCAACAAAGCTTAACTATTCAACCAAACTCTGGTGGTAAAAGACCAGGGTTTTTCATTTTATTGCCCTACTTAGAAAATGAACTTATTCTCGCTCTCTCTTGTGCGAAAGAGAGAGTTAGTCTTTTATTTTCGATAAAAACAATGCCAATTTACATGAAAACGGCTGATTCGGGTAAATTGGTATTTATTATAACTTGTTGGCGGGGGTATTGATGGCTAAGATCGATTTAATTGCCACGGCCACCTTTGGCCTGGAGGCAATCGTTGCCCGGGAAGTTCAGAAATTAGGTTATTCCGATATCAAAATTGAGAATGCCCGGGTAAATTTCACAGCCGACGAAAGCGCCATCTGCCGGAGCAATCTCTGGCTGCGAAGCGCTGATCGGGTGTTGATCAAAGTTGGTGAATTTGAGGCGCGCTCCTTTGAAGAGCTTTTCGAAGGGACCAAAGCTCTGCCCTGGCCGGATTGGCTTCCTGAAAACGCATGTTTCCCGGTAGAGGGAAAGTCGGTCAATTCCAAATTGTTTAGTGTGCCGGATTGTCAAGGGATTGTAAAAAAAGCAATCGTTGAAAAGATGAAACAGCGGTATCATGTGAATTGGTTTACCGAGACAGGCCCTAAATATACCATTGAGGTCGCTCTGTTGAAAGATATCGCCACTGTAACCATTGATACCAGTGGAGCTGGTTTACATAAGCGTGGATACCGTAAGCTGACCAGCCAGGCACCTGTAAAAGAGACGTTGGCCGCGGCCATGATCGCTTTAAGTTTTTGGAACCCGGACCGGGTGCTGTTGGATCCGTTCTGCGGTTCCGGAACGATTCCGATTGAGGCCGGGCTGATTGGATTGAATATGGCTCCCGGTCTGCAGCGGGAATTTGCAGCCGAACAATGGCCGCAAATTTCGCCGCTTCTCTGGCAGCAAGCACGGGAGGAAGCGACTGACAGTGTGAAGCGGGATGTAAAGCTCAGGATCAGCGGTACAGATATTGACAGCGAAGTTATCAGCATGGCCAGGTATCATGTGAAACTGGCGGGATTGGAGGGGCAAATCCATCTTCAGCGGCTGCCAGTGGCTGAATTACGAAACCGGCACAAATATGGTTGTATTATTTGCAATCCGCCTTACGGGGAACGGCTGAATAATTTACCGGAGATTGAGAAGTTGTATTTGGAAACCAAAAACGTATTTAATTTACTGGACACCTGGTCATTTTATATCTTGACCGCTTACCCCGGTTTTGAAAGAATTTTCGGCCGCCGGGCCGACCGTCGCCGCAAACTGTATAACGGCAGGATTGAATGCCAGTATTACCAGTACTATGGCCCCAAACCGGATCAGAATTATAGAATTAATAGGATTGACGACGATTTGCAGGATTAAAAACCTATAAAAAATGAGTGTAATCCAGTTAATCCAGATAATCTTGGTCAAAAATCAGGTTAATCCTTTTAAGCAGCGTAATCATGGTTGTAAATCCTGGTACACCTTAAGCACTTCGGCGGCGATCCGGCTCCAATTGTATTTGCGACTGTGTTTCAATCCTTTTTTGATTAAAACTTCCCTTAATGACTCATCGTTGAGCACCCGGAAAATGCCTTGGGCCAATTCCAGTGTATCATAAGGGTTAATTTTTAAAGCGGCGTCACCGACCACTTCCGGCAAGGAGGAGACATTGGAGGTAATCACCGGGGTGCCGCAAGCCATGGCTTCAATGGGCGGCAGTCCGAAACCTTCGTAAAGCGAGGGATATACAAATAAATCGGCGCCGTTGTAAAACAAGGGGAGGTCCTCGGATTTGATAAATCCGGGAAAGATAACTTCCTCTTCCAGGCCAAGGGATTGGACCAACATCTGCAACCGGTCCAAATGCCTGCCTTCGGGCCCAAAGATAAGTAATTTTTGGCCCGCCGGGAGTTCCCGGTATATTTTGTAGTAGGCATGGATGAGTTCCATTACGTTTTTCCGGGGGTTCAACCCGCCGATATACAGAAGATAAGGTTTTTTTATCCCGTACATGAGAGCCAGTTTTTGTTTGGTCTCTTGTTTTGGAAGCCTGCGGAAATAGCCGGAAGGCGCCGAAGGGATCACTACGACTTTGGCCGGATTCACTTTAAAAATCCTGAGAATATCATTCTTCGAAGCTTCGGATACCGTTATTAGCCGGTCCGCCTGTTCCACAATTTGGGGCATTTCGGTAATAAACCGTTTCAAAAAACTGGACCGCACCATTTCCGGTAAAACATAGGGGATGAGGTCGTGAACGGTAACTACAATCTTACAAGTTTTGGTGTTTGGAATCCGGAAGCCGTTCTGGGGCAAATGAAAGATATCAGCCCGTTCCTCTGCTAACCAATAAGGCATCTCCAAGGTTTCCCGCTCATCATCCTTGGGTAAAAAATAATGGCTATAATTCCGGGTGAACGGAATATGGGGCGCCGGACGATTATCCGTCCACAGAAAGGTGTAATCATTTACGATATCCAGTTCGTTTAATTTTTCGATCAAACAAAAAGTATAATTTCCAATCCCCGTTCCGTAGGACCATTTAATCGGTCTGGCTTCGATGGCGATTTTCAACTCAAGTGCTCCTTTCGGCGCTCAATATATTCGGTAGTTTCGAGATGCTCGTTCCGTGTTCATTTTTTCTTGCTCATTCAAGGGGAGCGTTCCATGTTCCGCGTTTAACGTTCAATGTTTTTAAGTGTTTCGGGGATGCTTCGTTCCGCGTTTCGTGTTCATCGTTCATCAATTAAGCAGGGAACCTGAATCTTTGACCCTTGAACTCGGAACATTGAACGATACCCTAATCCCAAACCCGAAACACTGAACGATTGGCCCGGAACCCTAACCCCAAAATCCCGAACCCGAAACCCGGAACGCTGAACGATGGACCCTAACCCTAAAACCCTAAAACCCTAAAACCCTGAACGATAGGCCCGGAAACCAAAACCCTAAGCCCTTATTCCACCCTCCAAGTGGTCAAACCTTGGGTTTCAAAACTGAACGGGGTTACTTGGCCGCCCAATTTTTCCAGCTCTGTAGCGATGGAATGCTTACGATTATACGGACAATATAACAGCAGGTAACCGCCTCCGCCGGCCCCGAGTATTTTACCCCCTAGGGCGCCTTTAGCCAAAGCAATATGATAAAGGTGGTCGATCTTTTCATTGGAAATTGCGCCGGCAAGGTGTTTTTTTTCTATCCAGGCTTGATGCAGCAGTTCCCCCAGTTGATTGAGGCGTCCTTGAAGCAGGGCGTTTTTCATAGCGATGGTAATGGCCTTTAATTGATCCAATGCATGAAGGGAGCTCTCATTTTTTTTAAGATAACCATCGACTTGGGCCGCGATGATATTGGCAGAGAGACGTGTCCTTCCGGTGTAACAGAGTAACAAATGATACTCCAGCTCGTTGACGATTGCCGGTGACAATCTTAAAGGATTTACGATGGTTTCATTGTGATAAAACTCAATAAAGTTGAATCCGCCGAATACAGCGGCGTATTGGTCCTGCTTGCCGCCTTGGATACCCAGATCGGTCCTTTCAATTTCATAGGCCAATTTAGCTAATTCGTAATTAGTCCATGGAAGATTCAGCCACTGCCGGAATAACCCCAGGAGAGCCACCACCATGGTGGAGGAGGAGCCCAATCCGCTCCCCGGAGGTGCATCACTGTGCAAGAACAAGGAAAATCCTTGTTTCCAACCTTCAAACTTCCGGAGAACCGCTTTCACCAGGTCTAGTTGGCCATTGAAATCCAGTTTTTGGGAGGCCATAAACCTGGCAAAAGTATCAATATCAAGGGATTCTATCTGAATCTCCTGGTCACTGCGGGGTGCCAGGTTTCCATAACAATATTTATTAATCGTTGAACTGAGAACTACGCCTCCTTTTTCTGAAAGATAGGGTTCAATATCGGTCCCCCCTCCGGCAAAACTGATCCGGAGCGGCGCCCTGCTGCGGATTTCCAAGTCGGTGCCTCCTTGTCACGATTAACTCGAATCATTGACGCAAGTACATGAAATTCGGACTTCAGCATAGGATATTTTATGATTTGATTTTCGGGAAGGTTCTTGACGCGATTTTTTGGGACCGTCCGAATATAATATGATAAAAGCATATATTGCAGCATGGCAACAATGTAAGATCATTCTTTTTTCATCATAAATATTGGGAGGTGCCTCATTTGAAATACCATCACGCAGCCGGTAATAAAATCACTTCGTTTGAAGCTGCCCGAGTCCAGTTTTTAAAATGGAATACAATAATGCAGCGAACCGGACTGAAGCCACGCCGGTTTTTGCAGAAATCCGATGCGGTTTACTTCGGCACCTCGGAGGGATGGTTCCGACTAAGCTATGCCAGATACAGCAAACCGGAAGTTCATTGGATCCGGAAGCTTTTGGAGTATTTAGATGAATCCTCGTTTCAAAACTGGGCGGTATCATGGCGTAAAACCATTGTATGGGAAGAAAATGACCATTGTTATTTGATCCAGCCCTGGGTAATGAATGGCGATTCTTTTCAAAGGGATGATCCAGCTTCGATTCAACGAATAGCGGAGATTATGGCTGATTTTTACCGTACCGGCAAGGGTTACGTGGAATCTAAAGGGATTGAAATCAGGCGTGACCGTTGGAGCACTCTTGAGGTTGAATGGGAAGAGAGCCTGAAAAAAATCGCCAAACTTAAAATTGATAGTCTTCCGGAAAAGATCCGCGGCGGAATGGTTGAACTTCAAAAGGAATTAGCCGTCTTAATCCGGGAAAACATTAACAACTGGCGGAGTTCCGGGATTCATTCATTGCTGGATCATCAACGCCGAGCCGGTGTATTAGGCCATGGAAATTTAATCAGCCAAAACATCCTATGGCAAAACAATGATCTGGCGTTATTAAATTGGGAATACTTGGCCTTTCAACCCCGGATTCTGGATTTGGCTACATTGATTAACGATGCGTCAAATTGGGAACCGGATTGGATTCTTTTTATCATTGGGGAGTTTTCCAAAGCCCAGCCGTTTTGGCGTGAAGAATATACGGCACTCCGGATTTTACTGCGGCACCCCTATCATATTATCAGGATGCTTGAGAGAACTCAGCCTGAAGAGTTGGAACGGAAATTTTTAAAAGAGGCGGTGAAAGAGTTGGCCCGAAAGGAGCGTTGCCTGGGCAAAGTTTGGCGGGAATTAGGCACTGAGAAACGTTGGGGGGGAGGTATACTGACAAATAATTCAGGTATTGACAGGCTTTCAATGGTCTTATCTCCAGTGGAAACCTGGGGTGAGTATAATGGACCGGACTCGGTCATCCGGGTCAGGAATGAAGCCAAATTGCCTGAGGACGTTATGGAGCGGTTGACCTACTTTGAACAGAACCGGATAGTAGGGGGCAGGGATGGGAGTGTACTTGATGGTTCGGTTTTGCCGGTAACAAGGGAGACTGAAATAGTACCGGAGAAGAAAACTGAGGATAACCCCGGCGCTGAATTTGACACTGGCGGAGGGCTGAGTGATGTTCCCCTACCGGATATTCTCATCAAAGAGGAGAGCAGTCCTCCGGAAAACTCCACCAGTTCTGTCCATATTATTCAATGGGGCAATTTTCCCAAAAAATAAATGACAAAGAGTGGCGAAAACTTGATTAACTACAGCGGATATGAATCCTATCAGACATTAAAAGCATTTGGAATTGATGCAAAAGTAATGACATTGCTTCCGGAGGAACCTCATAAAATATCAGCGCTGCCACCGGATTGCTTAATCTTGGAAAATATTGAAAGCAGATATGCTCTATGGATCCATCACGGCCAGGAAGCCTCATTGGCAAATCAAAATCAACTGTTACGGTTTTTTGAATTGAGCGGTTTTGAAGGGTTTTTATATCCAATACCTTTAAATGACCATCGGACTTATGCTCCACTTGACGGGCGACGCTGGTTTTATATCACCAGATGGCCGGAGTCGCGCCGTATATTGTTTAGTAGTGACAACGACTTGATGGCATTGGTTAATTTGTTAATCGATTTCCGGAAGGTCTTACATGATACAGGAGGAGGGTATTTCCTGCCGGAACGCAAGCGAAATGTTGATTTACAAGTTAAAATACCGGCGATGATCCAGAGCTTGCACTCTTTTGCTCTATTGGCGAAATATCGTTTGAAGCCTACCAACTTCGACAGATTATTCGTGAGGTACTGTCCGGAAGCCATTGTACAAGCGGAACAGTCTCTCAATTTATTAAAGACATCCGGTTACCGGGAATTAATTGCGCAAATTACCATCAAAGATATGACGATGAATCGCCTCATTCGCAGTAATTTGCGGATCACCAGCCAAAACCGGGGTATATGTCTGCGCAGTTCCGACTTGCGGCAGGATTTGCCGATTATCGACCTGGGAACGCTGTTGGTGAAAACAGGGCGTTCCGCCCAATGGAATTTCCAATGGTTTGACAGGTTGGTCGCGCAATATAAGCGGTACTTCAGCATCAGCATGAACGAACAAAAAGTATTACTGGCTTTTCTTACTTTTCCCTGGAGTTTTTACCGGTTGGCGGCCCGGTATTATTATAACCGCACTGAGTGGCCGTTAGTGACTTATGTTGATCGTCTGGAACGGATTTTGCGAAGTGAATCGGACCGGGTTAAGTTAGTAACACTATTGGCTCAATAAGGCAATAAAATGATTGCAGCAATATTTTATCGAAAATTTACTGTATTAACCTGCTCAATTCGGTGAAAAGGGGCAGGATTTCTACAGTTGGTAAGCGAATATATTTTTGAAGAAACTGTAAATGAAGCCGTGCTTTCCTTTTATAACGGAGAGACTCCGCTGCTGTTATCACCAATTGTCCATTAGGAGTGATTTGGTGTATTTTTCAAAGATATTAAAGCTCATAAACGGTATGGTATTGATTTCGCTGCTGTGTATTACAGGTTTCGTACCGATAATTCATGGACAAACAGCTTTTTTCCCGGTAGCAAAGATAAGACCGGGATTAACTGGTTATGGGTATACAGTTTTTGAAGGAACCAAAGTTGAAAAATTTAAGGTAAAGGTTTTGGCGGTCATTGGCAGCGGGTACCGGCAGGATAAATTCATACTGGTGAAACTCTCCGGGGACCGTTTGGAAAAAAACGGGGGATTATCCGCCGGGATGAGCGGCAGCCCCGTATATATCCGGGGAAAGCTGGTCGGAGCCATCAGTTATGGTTTTGAAAATGGGGATCCGTTTCTGGCATTGGTTACTCCAATTGAAATAATGGCCCGTTTAATGGATGAGCAAGTTACGCAAAGGTTAATTCCTGCGGGATTGAAAACGGATTTTCATATGGAGCCGGTTCCGGTAAGAACTCCGGTAATTGTTTCCGGAATGGGACGCCGGGGTTTCGAATTGATTCAAAAGTCCTTACAAGAATACAATCTAGCGCCCGTATTCGTCCCAAGCTCTGGGATTCAAGGTGTTGACGGTAGAAACACTGCTTTACGCCCGGGAAGCGCCATCAGTGTTCAGATGGTTACCGGTGATTATCAGGTTTCAGCTTTAGGTACGGTTACCTTGATTGACAATCAGCAATTTTTAGCCTTCGGACATTCTTTTACCAATCAAGGTGCTGTAGATTATTTGGCTTTCACTGCTTTCATCTTTCGAACCGTCAAAAACCAGGCAATGCCATTTAAATTTGGCGCGCCCGTTTCTTTCATCGGCAGTATTACCAACGATCGGCAAGCCGGCATACTTGGCCGGCTGGGTAAAACCCCGGATTTGATTCAGGTGAACGCCAATATTAAGGATAACGATACAAACCGCCGCCATGATCATCATTTTCAAGTCGTTCAGAATGAACAGGTGTATCGGGATTTGATCATTTCCGGGATAACCGATGCCATCGACAAAACCATTGACCGGGTGGGTGGCGGAACCGCAACCGTAACTTTTGAAATTGTCGCAAAAGATGAAACGCAGTTAATCGTAAGGCAAAACCTGTTTTATGGTAAGGATATCGCCGTCAATTGTTTGAAAGATCTGAAAGCGGCGCTGGATCTTATAGCATCCAACGAATATGCGCCGGTTCCGCTTAAATCAATTACCATTGATGCCATAATGTGCAACCAACAGGTTTCTGCCAGAATCGTCAAGTTAAATAGCGAACTCACCAAGGCGAGACCCGGTGATACCATAACGGTCAGAACCACAATCCGGCCTTATCGCGGCGCAGAATTGACAGTACCGTTTACAATCAAGTTACCGGAAAACCTCGAACCGGGCAAGTTGACCCTTAGTGTCCAAAGCGGCTCGAAATATCTTCCGGAAGAAAACGAGGACGCCAAAAAAGATGAAACTAAGACCGGACATCAGAATTTGGGCTCAATAAGCGCCTTGCTTGCCAATTTCACTGATTCACCCAAAAACAATGAATTGATTTTTGAATATCGCACAGTAAATGCCAAAAAAGCAGAAGCCGTCAATCCAGGCGGGGAGAATAAGCTTAAGCAAGACAAATTGAAGGCGGCCACGGATTATTTCTTGGTGGGAGAGGCTCAATTGACCTTGGATATTGCCAATCAATAACATGCGAAATGGATGTTCATCATGCTGTTGACTAATCCGTTCCTCAGAAGATCCATCAAACGAAATATTTTGATCGTGGTTGTGAGTGCCATATTTTGTATGGTGGTACTATTCTTTGTGCTGCCGTCCCTGCTGTTAAATGATAAGTTTTTGACGGACGGATTTCGAACCATGTTACAGAAGGGATTAAAAGAAAGCGGACTTACGGTTGAGATTGGGAATATCCATTGGGAGTCCTGGAACGGTTTGGTTGGGACCCGGATGTTGTTTAGGGAACGTAATAGCAAGGAAATTATAATTCAAGCCGAACAGGTCCATTTGCGGTTTAATCCGTTCATCTTAATCACCAATTTCAAAAATCCGGAAGCCTGCCTGCAAAAGATGGTTTTTATGAAACCCCAGTTAGCCATTGAGCGGTACTCCGACAATACTTGGAATTTGCAACGCTATTTCAAGGGCGGGGGCCGCCGTTTGTTTTTGGCGGGTTTATTACAGTTAAAAGAAGGACAAGTCTCCTTCCGGGACTATGAGTACGGTAATTATATTCTAAACAAGATTAACGGCAAGGTGAACTTCAACAAGTATCCGGCTGTAAGCTGGAGTTTAGCCGGAACCAGTCATTTGGGCAGCGAATTGAATTGGAGCAGCCGGGGGGAAATACGCATTGATCAGCAGGCGGGTTTCGTGAATCTCGCGGTTAAAAACGGTTTATTGGCAAGAGTAAAGCCGTTTATCCCCCCGGTTTTTGATTACCGGATCAGTTCCGGTTATACCGATTTGCAATTGAATTTTGTATTAGCGCGCGGTTATTTCGGAGTTGCAAAAGTTAACGCGACGATCCGGGACGCTGTCGTTTCGATATCCCCGCTCCCGAAAATGATACGCATCAAATATCTGAAGGGAGAAGTATCACCTGATATGATCCGGGTTGGGAAAGGGGATCTTTTGTATGACCAAACTGCAATTGATCTTTCGGGAAAAATCGATTTGCGGAGTACGAAAATAGACGCCTCCATTGCCGCTGCCCGTATTAATCCGGAAGATTGGCTTCCTTTCTTGAAAGTACCCGCTAACTTGAAAATATCGGGCCGGGCCGGTTTGCAGTTGCAAATTGACGGGGAGATTGACGCCCCCCGGGTTAACGGCCGGATTGATCTGGACAAAATCAGCGTGCCCATTCAAAATGAGCATCAAATCCAACAAGTTTCCGGACGGATCATGATCGTAAATAATAATTTGAAAATCCAGCGGCTGCGGGGAAGCTGGAATCAATGCCCATTAGAAATTAGCGGCCAAATTACGGATATTTTAAATCCCAAATTGAACCTGAGTATCGCAGCGTATCATTTTCGATTACAGGATATCAATTTATTCCGGAATTTCAATCTGGGGCTAGAAACGAATGATGAATCGGCTTTACATGCCAATATATCCGGAAGTATTCAATCCCCTGAAATTGCGGCGACGGTTACTTTTAAGCAATTGATGTACCAGGAAGTACCGGTAAGCGATATTGAACTCCGGTTTGTTTGGAGTACTGCAAAAAATACGGTTCAAATTCGTAACTTGAGCGGTTATGTCTGGGAAGGAGAACTAGCCATAAAGGGATTGGTCAAATTCGAACCGTCGGGAGTGCGGTGGCGGGCTTCCGGAAAGGTTTCCAGTCTTGATCTGGGCAAAATTTCTTTGGGGCCTGATCTTCCCATTCAAGGCAAGGTCTCAACGGACGTTGTATTTCGTGGTAATTGGAAAAACGGACAGCCTTTTAAAATAGGAAATGTACTTGGTACTTTCACCGGAACACGTCTAACTCTTAGTGATGCCATAGTGGATCAGGCAGAAGGAGTTTTTAACTGGAGTGACGATAATTTGATTATCGATTCAATCCAGGCCCAAATCAAACAGGGCCGAATATTTGGTTCCTTGTCCATGGATAACCAGGGGCAGCTTGCAGTGAATCTGAATGCCGAGAATATCCGGATGCGCGATTTATTGCCGGATGCCAAGAAATTTCCTTTGGACGGCACGTTTAAAGGTGGCTTCGTGTTTCAAGGGCCACTGAACCAGCTTTCCGGAAAAATAGACGGTTCCTTTACGGGGATGACCTTAAATTCGAAGCTCATCGGTGATATCACCGGCAGCTTAATATATGGAAATAATCAGATATCCATCTCGAATCTGTTGCTGACTAGTGATTTGGGAAATTTTTCTATGCAGGGCAATGTTAATCTGGCGGCTGAACCCAATATTGATATCAATATAATCAGTGCCAACACCGATTTAAAGGGGTTAATCAAGTGGCTTCCGGTTGATCCGTCACTTACAATCGACGGTTATGGAGAAATCGACCTCAATATAAACGGCAGTATAGAAAATCCAGAATTTAGCGGCCGGATACATTTAATGGATCCGGCACTGGAGACTGTTAAAATGAAAGAGGGATTCATTGAGTTCCAGGGAAACCTTACGGAAATAACACTGACCAGATGCCTGTTGCAAAATAACAATTCGACATTGGAATTTACGGGAAAGGTAAACCGTGACCGGATTGATTTGAACATTTCCGGTCAGGACTTTGATTTAAGCGTGTTGGGCGCGGAAGCTCAAGGCCATCGTTTGCAGGGGTTGGTCAATTTTACGGGCCGATTAAGCGGCGCTGTTTCGAATCCAAAATTAACCGCTACTATATCCGGTGGCGAATTAAGCTTTGGTTCGTTATCCTACCGGTCGCTACAAGCCAGAGTCAGTTGGAACTCCGGCGGACTAACCATCGATAGCGCCGAATTGAGACAAGGCGATAGTTCAGTATCATTTAACGGCCGGGTGATATTCTCTAAAACGGTGGAATGTCAATTGGAAGGCAGAGTAACCTCGCTTGAAATCAATAAACTCCGCCAGTTCGTGAAGATTCCCACCCAGCTAAAAATTGGCGGGACTTTATCGGGGACCGTCAATATCAATGGTCCCATAAACAATCCGGCTCTTAAAATCACCGGAGATCTCAGCGGTACATTGAATGATACATCTTTGTTCGGGGACTTTGAACTGAATTATTCCAACAATAAAATTATCTTTGACAGGGTTGAGTTGTATCATGGGAATGGCGCCATTATTGGGCAAGGTTCCTGGCAAAATCAACATTCGCTAAATGCTCGGGTTCAGCTTATCAATTTTCCTTTGCAGACGGTGAACCAGTTTACTAACCCTTCCGTCCGGTTAAGCGGAGTTATAAACTCAAAGATCACGCTGGAATGGGATAGGGATAAGGTCGCTGGTGACTGTCATGCGGAAATAACAACTATCGGCCTCAACGGAAATACGTTTGGAAATATGCAATTAACTGGAATCTTCACCGAAGGTGGGTTGCATGTAAAAGACCTTTCACTGGCCGGCAAAGAGGGGACAATCAATGGTTCGGCTTATATTCCATGGTCTGCGACCATACCGGCGCAGTTAAAGCTGCCGGCCTTAAACAATCAGACGTCGGATCAAATGGAAAGCAATTTTACTTTTAAAAACCTGCCGGTATCTCTGGTGAATAATTATATTCCCGGTTTTTCAGCTACTTACGGTTCGCTGGATGGGAATATACAGGTGAATGGCGAATTATCCATGCCATCCATTTCAGGCATGCTTGAGATAAATAATACTAGAGCCACCATCGATGAGGTGCCGCTTCCAATCGACAACTTTCAAGCAGTGGTGGAAATCAATAACAATCAGATTGAAATCAAAAAAGCCCGGGGATTATACGGAACCGGCAATTTCACCGTTACCGGAAAAGCGAGTTTCTATGAATTCAAAAATCTGGAGTTTGATATTAATTTGACCGGATCGCGAATTTATTATAAAAACTTATTTTTTGACGGCTTTGGCGACCTGAATCTCAAGTTGACCGGTACGCCGGATGATTCTTTAATTTCCGGTGATATATCGGTATCCAATGCCAAAATTGGCGTTCTTGGGATGGGCGCCGGGAAAAATTCCGATATTGCATGGCAGCCCAGATTTGATGTCAAAATAAAGGCTGAACATAATACCAGATGCCGGGTAATCGGGTTTGCCGATCTGATCATCAAAGGAGCGGTTAATCTTAAAGGAACATTAATGGAACCTCTTTTAGAAGGTGAAATCAATTCCAATAGCGGTGTATTGACTTTTTATAACAATACGTTTCGAATTAAAAAAGGAAAGGCTGTTTTTCGATACTCTCAGGGGTATAATCCCTATCTGGAGATAGAGTCGAGTATCAAACGGGCGCAGACGGAGATCAATCTAAATGTAAAAGGGTTGGCGCCGGATGGAATGAATATTAGTTTAACATCCCGGCCCTTTATGACTCAAGCCGATATTTTTGAGTTGTTGAATTGGACGGATTTGGAAGCCGGACAACCTATTAATCCGCAAGACATTATCAACCAAAATCTTAGTATGGTTACCGATACAATCTTTGGAGATTTCTTATACGAATTACGCCAGTCATTAAACATCAATTATCTATATTTGGAACCGGATCAGGCGCAGAATGATTTTCGAATTAATTTGGGTTCATATTTAACCCAACAACTATCTTACTCATATAGCCGTTCCATCTTTCCCGAAAATGAAAAAAGTTGGATATTTAGTTTGAGTTATTACTTCGATCCCGTCTGGTCGTTGGAATATAATTATTCGCCATTGGACGGAACAGTTTGGCGGCTGAGATATCAAATCCAATTATAATTTGTGATATAATTATAGCGTAGTTTTAAGGATAAAAATATGTATATTTGGGAGAAATCAGCTTGATTTCCTGAAGTCTTTTCATTTCTACAGCAGGATATTAAAGAGGTAACGAGAAACTATGTAATTAGTTTCCCTAAGATTTCCCCGGGAAGGTGACCGGTTGATTCATCAGTATTTTTCTGAATTAGCGAAGGTCCGTATACTTTCTGCGGCAGAAGAATCATCGTTATGGAAGCAGTATAAAATTGAAAATTCACGTGAGGCGCGCTATCGTATTATCGAGGCCTACCAACCTTTGGTGTATAAAATTGCCTCGCGAATCTCCATTAACGAAGAATTGTTTTTTGATTTAATTCAAGAGGGCACAATTGGCTTAATTGAAGCCGTCGAGAACTTCGATCTTAAATACGCCGTTAAATTCAGCACTTATGCCCAACACCGCATCCGGGGAAGAATGATTGATTTTTTACAAAAATTGCAGCGGTATAAGGAACCCTTGGAAATGGCGCTGCAGGAAGAGGAATTCACCCATTTTTTAAGTCGCATCGCGGATCAACAAGTTAATATCGAAGATGAAGTTACTTTAAAAATCATCAGCGCTCAGGTCAATCAGGCGATTTCACGTTTAAACCTCAAGGAGCAAAAGGTGATTCGGGATTTATACCTTTTGGATAAAGAGCCGGCCGCTTCCGCCGAGGAGTTGAATATTAGTCTCTCCTATTTGTATAAAATCCAAAAAAAGGCTTTGCAACGGTTGCGGGGAATGTTATCAAAACTGCGCACGGAAATAAAAACAAACGGATAACCGGCATAAAGGGGAGAAAAAACGTGGATAGCGGCTATCATCACACTAGATACCCTAAAATCGCAAAAAATAAGTTGACGAAAAAATCGTTTGTTTATGGATATTATCTATAGCTTAAATTATTGCAGGTGTTTTTGGAGGGGTGTGAATAATATGGAAAAAGTTGATAACCAAAAAGTGCTTGATCACATTGACGGGGCCAAGGATTGGCTGGATAAAGCCAAGGCTGAATACGACAGCGCCAATCCGGTGGGAGGCGAGTTGATTTTAAATCTTGCCGGAGCGGAAATTAAATATGCCCGGGAACTAAGTTGTTCCCGTTACGTTGTAACTGAAAAAAGAATCCCAAAGAGAGCCGGTTCCGGTGATTTTCGAAAAACGGCCTTACCGATAGCCGCATCTGTCATTCTACTTTTGGGAGTTGTTTTTTGGTTGCAAACCGGTGGATGGAATACATCCAAAAACCTTTCTGCTTTACAGAAGAGCGCCGCACCGGTTTCCAATGAACCAAAAACGGTTGTCAAAAACAATAGCGGGAATACCACGGAAAAGGTGTCCGCTGTCAATGAGCAACCGGATAACTTGCAATCGGAAAATGAAACTATTTTGGAGAAATCTGTATCCGAGAGTTGGAAGACCTCAAGCGAACGGGAACGAACCGTAAGTAACAGCGGGAATACAGCAATTGCAAATCAAAACAGGGTTGCAGATAAAACTGCAACTCAGCCGAAGCTCCAACCCGTGTCCCAGCTTTCGATTGATGAAGAAGCCTTAACGAAAGAAGCATCTCACAGTTTGCGAAATGGTAAATAATATCTGACAAAGGGTGATATGGTTGAAATTATTAAGCAGCCTCCGCTTGTTGGGAGGAATGGCGCTGGTTTTTTGTTTGTTTTTTACCCTTTCCTTTAACCCAGTTTCAGCGGAAACAGCTCCCATTGTGTTGATTTTTGAAGTTCAAGGGAATGATCATGTTCCGGTAGAAAAGATTTTGGGAGCCATCTCGAATAGCAAGGTTGGACAACCACTAGATTCGCAAAAGGCGCAACGTGATATGCAGTCTATTATGGAGATTGGCTACTTTGCGGATGTTCGTGCGAAAACCGAACCTGTACTCAATGGTATCAAACTGATTTTTGAAGTGGTTGAAAACCCAACTTTTAAAGAATTACAGATTACCGGACTGCAGAAGATCGATGCCGAACAATTGCATACTTTTTTTACACAAAAGCCGGGAGAGATTTTTAACACTACGATCTTCCGGGATGATTTGGCTGAAGCTGTAAAATTTTGTAAGGAAGAAAAGGGCTACTTGGTTCAGTACCGGGCAACCCCGCAAATTGTTGGCTCCGACGGAGTTGTTCGCTTGGAATTATTTGAGTTGAAATACGGCAAAATTTCGATTCAAGGGTTGACAAAAACCAAAGATTTTGTCGTGCGGCGCGAGTTGTTATTTAAAGAAGGAGATATTATTGACACCAATATTCTGCAAGAGAGTATCGTCAAAATTATGCGTTTGCGTTTGTTTGACAATCCTGAACCCCGGTTCGAAATGACTACTGAACCCGATACTGTTGATTTGATCCTGAATGTGAAAGAGGCAGTGGGTATTGGCGTAATCAGTCCGCAGATCTCTTGGTCACCGACTACCAATGAGGTAACCGGATCCTTGATCTACTCAACTCCTAATTTAATGGGGCTAGGACAAAATCTGTCCTTAAATCTGAATTTTTCCGAGAGCGGCAATAACGCCCAGTTTTCATTTAGTGATCCCTGGCTTGATGCCAATCATACTTCATTTCAATTGACAATGGGAAATACTGAAATCACCCGAGATTCAACCATAACCAGTTGGTTTCCCGCGGATAATAATATCTATAGTTTGAGTTTACGGCAAACCAATCTTTCACTGACATTCGGGCGGCCGGTTTGGAATGACAGCACGGCTACTTTGGGATTTGATTTTGAACGAAATAATATCCAAAATCCGATCAGCGAGTCTCCATCCCGGCCTTTGGAGTTTTGGGATAATTCCATGAGTCTCGGATTGAGTAAAAATGGACTCACTTATCAGGATGCTTTCTTTGTAAACGGTGGGTATTTTTTATCGAGCCGTTATAAATTATCCAATAACTTTCTAGGCAGTGATTATAATTATCAACAGTTGGGTTTGGAAGGAAAATGGTTTCATCAGTTGTTCCCCAATATTGTATGGGGAGTTCACCTGACAGGGGATTGGCTAACAGGGGATTACCCGGATTATGACGCTTTATATTTGGGAGGAATGTATAAGCTGCGTGGTTACGACACTTATCGTTTCAGTGCTGATCCGGGAGCCAAAGATTTGATCGGTAACCAAGCTTATGTTTTCAATACCGAGCTTCGGTACCGGCCGCCGGCAAATAAAAATGCCGAATTTATAGTTTTCGCGGATGTTGGCCAGATCACCGACGGAGCTTCTACGACCCTAAAGTATGATTATGGAGTCGGGTTCAGGTTTCATGTATCATTTCTCGGTACTTTAGGAGTGGATTATAGTGTGAACGCGGATAATACTCCCAAAGTCGTGTTTATCGTTGGAGAAACATTCTAACGAGGTGATGAGTTGCAGGTCCGACTCGGAATACTCCTTCCCGGCATAGTGTTATTAACTATAGCATTCGTCGTGAACGGATTTACACCTATCAATGCCCGGGTGAATCATGAGGATAGGGTTGAATCCGTTGAAGTGCAACTTAATGTCGCCGGACAGATTTATGAAGGTTTACAGGAAAGGATAGAGTATAGCATCGGTCGAGTAGGAGAAAAAATCCTGCTTGATCGATCGCTTTCTTTATTGCTATCGAATCAGGAAACTGTAAAAACGACAATTTTCAATGTTTTCTCCAAAGTTCTGGTGGGTTTTAAGATCGAAAAAGTAGATTTAAAAGTAGGCAATCATACGAAAGTAATCATTTATCTTAAACCTATACCTCCTTTAATTCAAGCAGTGCGTTTGAATATTGAAGTGAGCGGGTTAGCTCCCGAGTTGGTTTTTTTTACTCAAGAGATCACTGCAAAAGTAGAAACCGAATTGAATCATATTTTTGTCGGTCTGCCAGTGGAGTCAATTTTATGGGCTGAAGGAATTTTTAATTTAGTAGCCAATTATCTTTTAGAACGTGAGCTCCCCGGATTTAATACCAAGATCACCTTAAAAACCGGCGTAGAAACCGTATTTAATATTAATCTAATACCTTATGGACCGGTAATTTCAGATGTGAAGGTAGATTGCAGTGCGGTTAATATTCCGGTTTTATTTATCAAATCTAAAACCAACAAATACCGGAACCAGCTTAACTTATTAAAGGGCCTGCCGGTTGAATTTTTGAGTCATTATCAATTACGGCTTCAAGAGTATTTCACCGCGAGATTGAATGATTCCCTGAAATGGGACCAAACAGGTATGCGGGTGAAGCTGGGAATAAAACCCGGTGTAACAACCAAGGTGGATGTTACTGTAGTCTCCGAAACATTTTTAGTCCGGTTCGATACCCGGTATTGTATGTATGATGAGGAGTCTTATTGGAATTTCGAAACCTATCTTGGCTATCATACGGAGTATTATGAGTTATTTACCCGGTGGTATCCTTTTTTGAATAACCCCGGTGGGACTATTTTTGTAGGCTGTTATTTTCCATTGGCAACTAATTTTAGCGGCGGATTCGAATATGAGTTTGAACATAGTTATAAAAGGATTGGATTTCATTTCCAATTTGAGCGAGGTGATTATTTAGAATTACGCTTGGGAATTGACGGGCCGACCGAAGGCATCATTGGCATTCATATAAATGATCAACTAAACTTGGAATTGGTCGATCGTGACAATACTTTTGGAGTTCAACTGAAGTTTATTTTTTAGACTGTTTGAATGAATAATTTGGTAAAGGGGCGCAATAATCATGAAAATTAACAAACAATTTACATTTTTGGGATTTGCAATTGTTATATTAACAGTAGTTTTGTTATTAGGTAGTCTGACTTGGGCTGCCACAAAAACCGCGAAGACATCCAATTCACCGGTGGGATATGTGGATATGGAGCGAATTCAAAAGGAGCATCCTGATTTTATCAGTTTTGCCGAATTAGTAAAGGATAAGGAAGCGGAGTTTAATTTCTTTAAGAATTATCTCAATAAGCAACTTGAGGGACTTAGCAAAGATCTTCAGAAAAAAGTCGATCAGGAAAAGAGCGGGAAATCCGCGGATGAACAGGCCAAAATTCAACAGAAGTACCAGGAAGAATTTCAAAAAAAGAGCGGCGAATTAAATAACCAACTTACGCAAAAGAATAATGAGATAAGCGGTTATTTGAGCCAACAGAGAAAGGTGATTACGGATAAATTGATGAACATCATCGAGGAAATCGCCAAAGAAAAGGATTTAAGCCTGGTAGTCGATAAAAGTACGCGTTTTTATGGTGGCAACGATATTACCGATGAAGTTCTCAAAAAAGTGAAAGCCAGTGGCAATGGAAAAACGGATAAAACCGGGAAATAGATTTGTATTTATTTAAGGAGAAATGCCGAATGAATTTAAATATTCTTCGCGGGCTGCGGCGCTTTCTAATTCTTTCTTTTATATTAGTTCTAGCCGGGGTAAGTTTGAATGGAACTGTTTTCGGTAAATCCTTAAAGGTTGGATTTATCGATATGGAGCTTCTGCGGACGGAACTCCCTTATTACCAAGAATTAGAAAATATTTTCAAAGCAAAGGATGCCGAGCTTGAAAGTTTTCGGGGCAGCCTATACAAAGAATACTTGCAGTTTTATCAGCAAAGAGAGCAAAATTATTTAAAGGAGAAAACGGGGCGATCCTCGGAAGAACAAGAGCGGCTTTCCCAACGTTTTCAGACTGAAGTCAAAGCCAAAATGGCTCAATTGAACGAACAGTTGGAAAAAAGGCAAGGGGAGTTAGAGAAGTTTAAGGAAGAGCAGAATCAGATGTTGATTGATAAGGTAAATGAACTCATTAACACTGTTTCCGCCAAAGCAAAGGTTGCCACAGTCATTGAAAAAAAATATGTATTTTACGGCGGTACCGATATTACCAAGAAAGTTATCGACAAAGTTAAAAAGGATAGCCAAAAGAAAACTAAACCGTGAGAAATCATCCACCCTGAATTATCATAGATAATTAATTATCATAGATAATTTAAAATTCAAGCTTCGCTTTAATACGGGTGGCTGTTTCTACTAGAAAAATTTCTAGATAGCAAAAGTGTAATTCATGAAAAAACCGGTTCAAACACGGGTATACAGTTATCCGAAAAAGGTTGGTCTTTTTCGCAAACTTTTAATGGTAATTTCAAATTGCAGTCCGGCCGTAAAGTGGGTTGGCAGCGTATTTGGATTATTGGGATTGATTTTTGCCTTGATTATTGGTGGAATCATACCAATAAAACCCTCCAACGCCCATTTACCGGATTATGCGGCTATTGTCAGTCATCGTGCCAATTGGACTCAATATCAAAAAATAACTGAGGGTCTTGATACTCTAGACAAGGACTGGTTCCGTAATCATCGAAACTGGAAACCGCCAAATGATCAATTTGAACAGCAAATTGCCAGGGAGTCGTTGAGTTCCCAAACTTCCCAAATAAAGTCAATGTTTGTCGGGGAAGAAACTTTTCGCCGTATTGGGCTTGAGGAAGCGCTGAAATTATTCAATACCCAGCTTCATCAGGATATTGAGCAGCGAATTAGCATTAAATCGGGTGTTTTAAGAAAAAAGCTGGACGAGGACCTTGGTTTCAAGGGGCGGGAACATGAAAAGGCCATGGCTGATTATAATCAAGAACTGGTGAATGACTACCAGGTAACCTTGACCAATTTGCAATTGCAATTATTATTAACCGATTTATTCAATAATACCAAGGATCCGGTTGAGGAGAAGAAAAGGATTCAAAATCAAATTAATCATATTCATCAAGAAATGCATGAAAAGATTTCCATCCGGCAGCAACAATTAAACGCCGAATTGGAAGTCTATAAGAAGCAGCGGCAAAAGGAGACGGAGTCGGAGTTGGAAATGCTGCGCGGCCAATGGGAGGCTTACGCCGTGGAGGAGTTACGCAAATATGGTCAGACATTGGAGGAAGGTTTTCAGAATTGGCTGGAACAACGCCAACGGGAAACTCAGTCAGCTATTGATCAACGCATGAATTTTTGAATAATAATGCTGAATGAATCGAACGAATTACTAAAATGGAGGAGATTTTATTGTTGAATGAGAAATTAAATAAATATTTAGTACCGGGAGCTATTCTGCTAGGATTCATCATATTAACAGCCGGATTGATTTGGGGATTGAGCGCATTTTCGTTTCAAATCGGCAGCGTGGATATTAACCGCTTGAAGTCCGACAATAAATATGTGAAACAATTAAATTCCGAAATACAAATCAAAAGCCAACAACTGCAGGAACAATTTAAGAACGCCAAAACCGAGTCCGACAAAAACCAGATTCAAATGGAGTATCAGCAATACACGGCTGAGATGGACCGCCAATTTACCCAAAAAGTACAAGAGGTTATCAAGGGAGTCGCCAAAAAGAAGGGCATTAAAGCGGTGGCCAATTCTCAATCAATCATGTACAGCTCCGTTGACTTAACGGAGGATGTAATCAAAGTGTTGGATAAATAAGGACCATAAAAGGAGCTCTGATCAAAATGCCATCTTTGCTGGAGTTAGCTCGCTTAGTAAACGGTGAATTAGTTGGGGATGGTAATATTCAAATATACGGGGCTTCTGGAATTGATGATGCGGAAGCCGGGGAGATTACTTTTGCTGTTTCCAACCGGATTTTAGAAGCGACAGGCCGCTCTAAAGCTACTGCCGTGCTAGTTCAACCAGATGCTCCCGAACTTGATAAAGCGGTTATTAAGGTTCGTAATCCCCGGCTGGCTTTCGCCCAGATATTGACTTTATTTGCTCCTAAAAAGGATTTTAAGCCGGGTATTCATCCATCAGCCCAAATTGGCCGGGAGTTTGAGGGGCAGGATATTTCAGTTGGTCCGTTTGTTTATATTGGTGATCAAGTACGTATCGGAAAAGGCAGCATAATTTACCCGGGGGCAGTCATCGACGACCGGGTTGTTATTGGTGAAAACTCGATAATTCATGCCAATGTGGTCATCCGGGAAGACACTGTTATCGGAGATCGGGTTCAAATCCATGCTGGAACTGTGATCGGATCGGATGGATTCGGTTATGAGACTATAGCCGGCGGCAAGCACTTTAAAGTTCCCCAAGTTGGAAAAGTCGTCATTGAAGACGATGTGGAGATTGGCTCCAATGTTTCGGTAGACCGGGCAACAACCGGAGTGACCTTGATTAAAAGGGGAACTAAGATTGATAATTTGGTTCAAATTGCCCATAATTGTCAAGTTGGCAATGATAATATTTTATGTGGACAGGCGGCCATTGCGGGCAGCACCAAAACCGGCGACCGGGTTACTCTGGCGGGCAAAGCCGGTTTGGTCGGACATATTAAAATAGGTGATGATTCGGTGGTTGCCGCCTGTGCGATGGTAATCAGCAGCTTGCCGCCTAATTCATTTGTTTCGGGTAGTCCTGCCCGGCCTCATGCGGAAGATATGCGGATTCAGGCGGCCATGAATCGCCTGCCCGATCTGCTAAAAGAGATTAAAGAACTTCAAAAAAGAGTAGCGGAACTGGAAAAACGAATGCCTGATTAAAAACCAGGGAGAAATCTCCTTGTCTAGAGTCCGCTTCATTAGCAGGATTATATTATAAACTGGGCGAAATAATTCCTGATATAATTCAGGAATTATTTTTTTTGTTGGATGAACCCGGTTTTTATTTTTCCGCTAACCCCGAAATTGGCCAGGATACTGCGAGTAACACTTTAGTTATAGACAGAGGTTAACCGTGCGAATTATTCACCGTTATATTTGGAAAGAGTTTTTACAACAATTTTTATTATGTTTTTTGGGTTTTACCGCTTTGGGTATCGGTAAAATCTTTTTTGAAAACAATGATTTGTTTATTGGATACAGGATGCCCATGCGTTTGATCTGGACGCTGTTGTTGGATAAGATACCTTCATTATGGATGGATGTTATTCCAGCGGCTGCTTTATTCGGAATCATTTTAGCCCTCGGCAGGTTGCTGCGTGAAAAAGAGTTTGATGTCATCCGGGTTAGCGGTGTGAGTCTAGTCAAAACCACTTTGCCTATTTTTATCGGTGTCGCTATCATCTGTTTTGGTGCATATTGGTGGAATGATTTAGTGGTGTCTTCGGCAAATCACCGTTTTGAAATGGAGATTAAGCGGCTTTCCAACCGGGAGAACTTACCACTATTGAAAGAAAATGTTGTTTTCAGGGGGCCGCAAAATCGTTATATTTATTTAAATAAAGTAGAAAACCGGTTAAAAAAGATTAGCGGAATTTTAGTGATGGAGCTTGGAGTTTCCGGGAAATGGCCCCGGCTGATAACCGCTGAATATGGAAAAGTACAAAACGGGGTTTGGATCCTTTATAATGGCATAATTCATGAAATGGATGAAAATGGTGTGATAAAAACCGAATTAAAATTTCCCAGAATGGAATTATTGATGACCATTGATTATACGGTAATGATGGGGGATAAAAGCCCTTATGAGATGAGAGCGGGCGAATTGCTTCAAAAAATAAAAATAAATAAAGAGTATGGGTCTTTTAACCCGGTTTATTCCGTCTATTACCATCAAAAATTTGCCGACCCGGTGATATCCTTGGTACTGGTCTTTTTGGCGATTCCCTTGACAATGTTGACCGGACGCAATTCAAGCTGGCTGGGACTCGTCTGGTGCTTTTTAATCATAATGGGTTATTATGTGCTTCAGGTTGTGGGACGAACCATGGGTTGTAATGGAGTTATATCCCCCTTCGCTGCAGCCTGGGTTCCCCATATTCTAATTTTTTCCGTTGGCCTTTTTCTATTAGTGGCGACCGAACAACGGAGGTAAGGATGGAGAAACGTTTTACTGCGGGTATCATCACAGTCCTGTTGATATTGCTGTTCTCTTCATCTGTTGCGGCGGATTCGGAAGCGGCAAAGATAACGGCCGACCAAATAACTTATGATTATCAGCATAAAAGGATGGAGGCTTCCGGAAATGTAAAGATCATTTACAAGGATATAAGCGTTGCAAGTGAAAAAGCCTTTATTGATCAGGAACAAAACATAATTCTAGCAACTGAAAACGTTCATATCATTAAAAAAGATTCCCGATATACCGGTAACCGTTTTCTATATTATATGAATACTGAAGAGGGTTTATTGGCTCCGGTGGACTCCGAAATTCGTGATAAGCAAATCAACGGGCCAATCAAGTTCTCCTCCCGTGAATCCTACTTCATCGGCGAAGTTATTAAATCAAGAGGAGCTTCTTTTACCGGATGTGATCGCGATCATCCCCATTATCATTTTGTCGCCAAGCGGGTGGAGTATTATCCGGAAGACCGGGTGGTAATGCATAATGTATGGTATTGGGAGCACAAAGTTCCCCTGATGTATCTGCCGGTTTTTTATATTTCTCTAAAAGAAGAACGGGATAATTTTGAGTTTTCCATGGGGCAAAATCAAATCGAAGGATTCTTTGTAAAAATAGGATATAACTATATTTTTAGTGATAATAATTACGGCAAAGTATCCACCCGGTTGACGGAAAAGGGGGGCAACGAGTTAGGTGTCAAGCATTATTCAAAATTCAATGAACGCAGTAAGTTTTATCAAGATTATAGTTTGGTGGAGAACAGTAAATTAGGTAATCCTCATCTGGATTATAAGATTGGTTTCGGCTATGAAAATGAGGTCAATTCCAAATTTAGATTCTCCACCGCATTTGAGGACTGGAAACGTTCCTATATTTATCTTTCAGGAATTCGTTATGAAAAGCCGCACCAGGAACGGGCTTTTAATTTTCTGGCAACCGGTCAGTCTCCGTATCCGGGATTAAGCGTTAGGTATAGCGAAAATACCGGAACAGGCTATTATTTATATGATTTCAGCAGTAACTGGAGTTTAAGTCCCGATCCTTCGCTGGGTTTTAGTTTCAACGGCCGTTATGTCCTGGAAAATCTATTAAATATTCCTTGGAATACGCCTGTCGATATCAACAACATCCCGCAGCAAAGCGCCAATAACTTTAATTATTCCGGAACGTTAAGAAAAGATTGGGGATGGTCCAATCTTTCCATTACTCATACCGATACGCAGGTATACAATGGAAATATCAGCAGCAATAATTTAAAACCGGATGCCGTTTATACGATTCCCAAGTGGCATTGGCCACTGCTGGGAGATGTCAAAGTAAGTGGGGGTTATTTATATTTAGAAAAATCCAATAATGGAGTAATTATCGACCATGGTGAGCGTTGGGCTCTTGACATACAAAAGATCCCGCTTAGTCTATGGCAGACATCACAATCATCCTTAAATTGGGAAAGCAAATTTGGCTACCGCGACTTTTTTAATACCAATACTGCGAATTATATCTATCATCAAAAAGAAACGGAGCTTTATGCCTTAACAACCAATCTGAACCTTTCCCACCAATTCACCAAGGTGTTTTCCACCAATTTAAAATTGGGATATACTGAAGCGGAAGGTACGCCAAACTACTTTTTCGGCAGGACCGACGATAATATTCTGGACGGAGCATTCATTAGTAATGAATGGAGATGGCAGAGTTCGGCTTTTTATACTTTGGTAAGCACCGGCTATAATATTACCCGGGAGATTGCCAGCCCGCTCACGGTATCCTCCCGTTGGACGCCGGCCGCAGGGAGCGAAGTGAATTTTAACACTACTTATGACTGGTTAAAGGGATTAGGCTTAACAACCATCCAAGCCAATTATAATCCCAATCAAAATTGGCGGCTGGCATTGAGTGCGGGGTATGATTTTCAACTGGATAGCTGGAGTCAAAAACAATTTGAGGCGTTGATCCGGCAAAAGGTTTTTTCCAAGCTTGAAGCGGAAGTAATTGCCAAGTTTGATATGTTTCGGAACGCTTTTGTTGAGGCGAAAACCGGGTTGGTTTATGATTGGCATTGCCGTAAATTCAAGCTGAATTACGATTGGCTCCGGAGTCAGTATACGCTCACCCTTATCTTTAATGCCATTCCTGGTTCGCCACTGGAGTTTTCATCCGAGCACGGTTTCGAGGGGATGTTCAATGCGATTCAGTTTTAAGATGCTAACGGTACTTTTTATCATGAGTTTCGTTTTGCTGGGGTATTTTGGCGGATGGTGGGATACCCTTTGGGCTGAACTATGGACGCGTCCGGGAGCCTCAATTGTTGCACCGAAGCCCGATCCGCCCGCCATTGTAATTTCCCAGCCGCAATTAACCGGTTGGGATGATTTGAAGAAAACATGGCAAATTGAAGCTGAGCGGATATGGCAATCTTCTAAGGGGAATACGTTTCATTTTACGAAAATTTTGAACGGCGTAGTATTTTCCGCAAAGGATGAACGAATCGAGTTTAGCGCCGGGTGGGGTCGTTTGGAGAAGTCCAGTTCCGATTTATATATTGGCGGTGAGCTGGAAGCCATAATCGGCGAGGGCCGATTCAAAACTGCGGAAGCTTTTATGAATTATAAACGGGAAGAACTGTTATGCCCGAACGATGTTATTTATATTGAAAATGAGATGGTCATTCAAGCCCAAAAAATGGAAATTCAGTATTCTAAAGATGAGATTCTTTTGGAAGGAGATGTACAACTTTTCGAGAAAAGAGATCTTATGACAGCCGACGGTCTCCTATATAATACTAAGGAAAAAAAATACTATATGATTCATCCTAAAGAGATTACGTTGTATCCATGAAAAACTTTGGCTGTATTATATTCGTCGGCTTTTTATTCATCGCCGGATGGGTTTTTGCGGAGAGTGAACCCGTAAAGATAACCGCCCTGAAGGTATCCGGTGATACAGCAAAAAAAATAACATATATTGAAGGCAATGTTCGGATTGTTCAAGGCCAAACATTGATTACCACTGAATATGTAACTATTAACCTGGATCAAAAAATTGCCCGGCTAGACCAAGGGGTTCTTATGCAAGACCCAGATATCCATATTAAATCGACCCGTTTGGAGTATAACCTCAAAGAAAAGACCGGAACCTTTCGGAAGCAGGTTGTTTTAAAACGGCTGGAAACAGAGAAAAATGATAAGGATCCTTTTGAGTTGTCCGCCGATGAGCTTTATTTCGAAACGGATTCCAGAAATTTTAAAGCACGGCGAAATTGCTATATCAAACATCAAGAGTTTGAAGGAAAAGCCGCCTATATCGAATATGATGATGCCGGACAAAAGCTTAGCTTTACCGGCAATGTGGTCATCGAACAAGATTCCACTATCATCCGTTCTAAAATGGTGGTTATTGACTTGCGTAAAAAAGAGCTGCAATTAGACACCGCAACCGACTTGGCCAGCAGGGAGATCAAAGTTAATGCGGACGCACTCACCTATGACTATCAAAAAAAAGCAGGGAGATTCAAACAAAAAGTTGTTTTGGAGCGTTCCCAAGTTAAGGATTCCAAAGGCAAGGTCAGCAAAGAGCCTTTTAAGTTAACAGCGGATGAACTATATTTCGAAACGGACACCAATAACTTTATGGCGGAAGGCGGCCGGATTGACCATCAGGAGTTTGCCGGAACAGCAGCCAAGATTGGTTATAACGATGAAAAACAGCAGTTGAGTTTTGCCGGCGGCGCTGTGCTAAACCGGCCTCAAGGCGACGAGTTAAGAGGCGACTTGATTGAGATTAATTTGCAGGAGCAAAGCTTTATGGTTCATAAAAATGGAAATATTAGACTACAGGTTCAGGAGGATGAATAAAGGGTTTTGGGTCCGGGTCAATCGTTCCGCGTTTCGAGTTCAAGTTTTGGGTTTGGAGTTTCGGGCTTATCGTTCAGCGTTCCGAGTTCAATGTTCCGGGTTCAAAGTCGTAACTTCCATGCCAATTGATGAACGATGAACACGAAACGCGGAACGAAGCATCCCCGAAACACTTAAAAACATTGAACGTTAAACGCGGAACACGGAACGAGCATCCTCGAATCACAGAAGATAATGAACACAAAACAAACATCTTCGAAACTACAGGAGATAAAGATGCGGAACACGGAACGAAGCATCTTCGAAATTACAGAAAAAATCAATGATGAGATGGAACTCGTCCGGGAAACGGAAATGTTCAATGAAGCCGGATGTTTTGTAGCCATATTGCTGCAAACGGTAAATATCGATCTATTATTTCCCGGTATTGAGTCCCTGACGAAGGACCTGCGATTAATTTATGGGATTGGAGATGCAACTGCCGCCAAATTAAACGAGACCGGCGTACAATCCATTGGTGATCTGCTAAAGCATCCCCGCTGGCAGAGAGCCGCCCAAGACTTGTTACGGGCTATTGAAAGACGGGATGTTGATCGATTGGTTCATTACGGCGCATCTGATTTTCAGTTATTAAGTTTTTTCCAACCCGAGTCTGTTAAATTTATTGACATTGAAACACTTGGACTCTACTCTATTCATCCCGTTTTTTTAGTAGGAATTTTAAGTTTTGAAAATAAAAGGGGCTGTGTCAAACAGTTCCTCGCCCGTAGTTTTGAAGAAGAAAAAGCAATTTTGAAAGAAACATTTACTGAATTAAGTAATGCCAGGGTCATTGCCAGTTTTAACGGCCGCAGTTTCGACTTGCCGTATTTGCGAAACCGCATGCGATATCACCGGTTAAATGAGGAAGTTAATGGGTTGCATGTAGATCTGCTGCGGCCGGCCCGGAAAAAGTACCGGGGTATATATCCAAACTGCCGTTTATTGACCTTGGAAAAGGAACTGTTAAACCGGGAACGGGTCAATGATATTCCCGGTTCCGAAATCGCTGCATGTTATTATCGTTATCTGGATAGCGGCGATGGTTCCATATTGAATTCCATTTTACTTCATAATGCCATGGACCTGTTATCAATGGCCAAGCTGTTAGGGATTTTAACGAAATAAGGTGACCATCATGGAATTGAAAAAAGTAGCAGGGGATCGTCCAGTCAGCGGCCAATATTTAATTATCGAAAATCAGTTGCGGACGGCAAAAAACGGCAGTTCTTATCTGGCGATGAAGATCGGCGATAATTCCGGAGAGATGGCGGTAAAAATATGGGACGCCGATGAGGTGCTGTACAACCGGTTGGAGGTTGGCCGGGTAATTGAGATCCGCAATATTCAGCCCAAAATCTTCAAGGACCAAGTTCAGCTGGAATGGGAAGGCCGTAACCAAGACGCGTTTCAACTTGTGCCGGATTCGAAGGTCGATTATGCCCGTTTCTTGCCTCAATCCCCCGGAAATCTGGCAACCTGTTGGGATTTTTTAGTGGAGACTGTTGCCGGGATTCAAGATCCGTTTTTGCGGCAGATTTTGAACTCATTTTTTACGGATGAAACTTTTAAGGAGCGTTTTATCAGGGTTCCGGCGGCATTAAAGCGTCATCACGCTTATATCGGAGGATTGCTGGAACATACAGCAGGGGTTACCGCCCTGTGTAAAGCCGCCGTAGATTACTACCCTCTTATAAAACGTGATTTGCTTTTAACCGGAGCTATTTTGCACGATATAGGAAAAATCAGATCTTATAAAATTGAAAAAGGTTTTGACGGGACCGATGAGGGAAAACTGATGGGCCATTTGATTTTGGGAGTGGAAATGGTACAACGGGCTATTCGGGAAACTGCCGCTGCTAGACAAGAAGATCATGATAATGGTTTGAGTTTACTTCATTTGCTGGTTAGTCATCATGGAATCATGGAATGGGGTTCGCCGGTGGAGCCGTTAACTCTGGAAGCTTGTATACTTCATCATGCCGATAATATGGATGCTCAAGTCACGAAATTCCTAACGATTATCAGATCCCAGGAAGGAAATAATCAATGGGCTCCTTACGATCCCGGGTTGGGGCGTTCCATTTTTCTAGGCTCTTAACTCTAATTTTTCTTAAAAGTTGAAATAAAATAAGTTTGCAAATTCCATCGGTCTAAAACAAGGTAACTGGACAGGATTAAGGGGATTTTCATAAAAGCAAAGTCAAAAGCGAAAGGGCAAAAATGATTCAATCCAATAAATCCTGTACATCCCGTCGAATAATAGGTTTGTGAACTTAATAGTCCTAAACAAGGTACTAAACAGGATGTGCGGGATGAAAAATCCGTAAAATAATAATGTTAAATCCTGATCTGGCTTGTCCGGATTAGGGAATGTATAGTTATGATGAAATAACTTGGGACGAAGGGGAAAGATCAAAATGGAGTTGTTCTGGAACATTATTATCATCCTGTCCACGTTAGCCGGCGGTCTGGTGATTCAGTATTTTATTCGTTTATCACCCTGGGTTAGTCTAGCGATTTCGTTTCCCATAATCCTTTTTCTACCGCCATTTTATAGTTTTGGGCTAATCTGCGGTTTTTGGCTCTGTTGCGCATTTGGTACCTTTCATCCGGAAGCGGAAAGCAAGATTGATACGCCGAACCGCCTCCGTTGGTATAAAGTTATCGGGTATTCATTGTTGACATTTTCAGGTTTTCTGCTCACATTGATTCTGCTATGGAAATTGAAAATCACCACCGATTTGCCATCTGTTCAGCGGGAGATTTTTGCCTGGGTCTTTTTGATAATCATCGAAATATGCCTTTACAAGATAATCGCCCGGCTTTCCCCCGGTCTCTACCGGATACCGTTGGGTTATGGAATTGCAGTCCTTGATTTTCTGATGATTTTTTATTGGCTTATTTCCAAAGGGATAATATTTACATTACTGGTTTTTCTCACTATGCTGTTCCTTAGTCCCTTAATTTTAACATGGGTGGAACCGGTTGTTAGAGAAGGAGAACCTTATTCGTGGAGAAAATAAATTGAAGGTAGCCTTTTATACCCTCGGTTGCAAGGTTAATCAAAATGATTCCGCCAGTCTGGCGTCGCTGTTTCGGGATAAAGGTTATCAGATTGTTTCATTTGAATCGGGAGCAGATATCTATATTATCAATACCTGCTCGGTTACCGGAGTCAGTGATCGCAAGTCGGCTCAAACAATCCGGAGAGCTACCGGTTTGAGGCCCGGTGCCGTAATTGTAGTTACTGGCTGCTATGCGCAGATGGCACCCCGTGAAGTCGCCGGTATACCGGGGGTCAATTTGGTGATTGGAATGGCCGACCGGCCGCGAATTGTTGAACTGGTTGAGGAATACATTGCTTCGCGGCAAAATAGACTGGTGGTTAAAGATGATGCGGAAGCTCCCTTTTGGAGCTCCGGCAATCCCGAAACGACGGATCGGACAAGAGCCATGCTAAAAATCGAGGAAGGTTGCGAGCAATTTTGTTCTTATTGTATCGTGCCGTACACCAGGGGCAGGGTTCGAAGCCAGCCCCCGGATCTGGTCAAAGAGGATATAAAGCGTTTTCTGGGGAGGGACTTCAAAGAAATCGTTCTTACCGGAATCCATCTTGGTTCCTATGGGAAGGATTTGGGAATCACCTTGGCGGATCTGCTCCGGGAACTCATCACACTCCCCGGAGATTTCCGGATTCGAATGGGCTCCATCGAACCCCATGATTTGGATGATGCTTTAATCGGCATAATGACCGCGGGCGAGAAAATCTGCCCTCATTTGCATATTCCGCTCCAAAGCGGTTGTGACCGAATTTTACAGCAGATGAACCGGGGTTACGATACGGCTTATTACGCTGAGTTACTGCGTAAAATCCGGCAACAAAACCCATTGATGGCCATTGGAACCGATTTAATCGTAGGTTTTCCGGGAGAAACCGAGAGTGACTTTGAGGAGACCCGGAGATTCATTAGTGCGCAAAGTTTTAGTCGGATTCATGTTTTTCGTTTTTCACCGCGGCCGGGAACTAAAGCTGCAGGTCTACCGGGGCGGGTTCCCAAGAAAATTCAACAAAGCCGTAGCGGAGAGATTCAAGAGATTGCCGCCGCGTCCTCTTTGGCATATGCCCGAAAATTTAGCGGCAACCCGGTTCAGGTATTGTTTGAAGAGCCTCAAGCCGATGGTTATTTGGGTTTATCCGGAGAGTATCTTAAGGTTTGGGTTCAAACCGGGGCGGATCTTCGCAATCAATTACAGCAAGTTTTCATAACGGAAATTTCCGGAGAGTATTTAGTCGGCAAATTCTAACTTTGGTGAAGTTTTTTGAAGGAAATTAAAAGTTTGGTGTCGAATAAAAATTGATAAAGGGGAGAGAAATTGTGTCCGATTGTTTATTTTGCAGGATTATAGCCAGGGAACTGCCAAGCCAGGTTGTTTTTGAAAATGATCAGATAATGATCATCAAGGATATTGAACCTGTTGCCCCCGTGCATTTGCTGGCGATTCCCAAAAAACATATTGATAATGCTTGCGATCCCCGGATTTTGGAGTCAACAACATTGAATGCGATATATTCCGGGGTTCAAGAGGTTGTTGAAAATTTGAAGATCAAGGAAAGTGGTTTCCGGTTAGTTTCCAATGTAGGCCGGGATGCCGGGGAAACGATACCTCACTTTCACATGCATATTATAGCCGGGCGTAAACTGGATACATCAATGGGTTGATTATTGACAATCAACTGATTGATAGAGTATAATATTATAATGTGATCGAAAAATGTTTTTGTTTTGCATTTTCAAACCGGACACTGCAGACCGGGCATGTGAGGAGAGAGCAGTGGAGGGGAGGGAAATATGTGGCTGAAGTTAAAATCGGTAAAAATGAAACTTTAGATAGCGCGTTACGCCGTTTTAAACGCCAATGTCAAATGTCGGGCATTTTGGCTGAGGTTCGGAAGCGTGAGCATTACGAGAAACCTAGCGTACGTCGGAAGAAAAAATCAGAGGCAGCAAGGAAACGGAAATCTTCATAATAAACAACAAACCCGTCACAGACGGGTTTTTTAATGTTTTAAATAACTTATTTGATATTGTTGCCTTGCCGTTTTTGATAGTTTGGATGTAATAGTATAAAAGCCTTTTGTATTTATTCCCGTTTTCTCCGGGAGGAAAATCTTATTTTATAATGAATTATAATGAATAATTATATAATTGTCCTTAAAAAGTCTGCTTTTTTCGCAAACTTTTAGGGGCAATTTTGAATTGTAGTTGCGCTACAATAGGGATGTTCAATTATTAGCCCACTATTATCCCATAAGGGAAAATAACGATTGCGAGGTTTTTTAGTGAAGCGGATTTTGATCCTGCCAAACCCGTTGAAGCCGAAAGCGCTGGAGTTTACTGCGGTACTCTCCGAATTATTACCGCGTTATGATTTTGCTCCGCTTTTGGAACAGGAGATCGCCGAGTCTTTAAATCTACGGAATTTGGAGTATAATCCTTCCGGTAACTGGGATGGAATTGATCTGGTTATCGTTTTAGGCGGCGATGGTTCGATGTTGAATGCCGCCCGTAAAGTTTACCCGCATCAAATTCCTTTGCTCGGAATTAATATGGGCCGGTTGGGGTATTTGACCAAAATTGAAATCCATCAAGTGGAAACCGCTTTGGCTGATTTGCAGGCCGGGAAGTACCAGTATGAGGATAGGGCCATGCTGGAGGCTGAAGTAATCCGAGGCGGCCAATTGGTAGCGAAATTCACCGGGCTAAATGATCTGGTAGTCGCAAAGAATGCCTCAAGCAGGATGATCCGGCTTGAAACCCGGATTGATGGCAAATACTTCACTACTTACCCGGCGGACGGCTTAATTGTGGCGACTGCAACCGGATCTACCGCCTATTCATTATCCGCGGGCGGTCCGATTCTCGATCCGCGTTTGGAAGCCATATTACTAACTCCCATTTGCGCCCATTCATTGTATGCCCGGCCGGTGATATTGCATCGGGAAGCTCTAGTGCAAATCGTTCTAGATGCCACCCATACAGATATGAGTCTTACGGCGGACGGGCAAACCGGTATTACCTTGCAGCCGGGAGATATAATTAACTTCCGGCGGGCGCTGTACTATACCAAATTGGTCTATTTTGAAAACCAGGGAATATTTGAGGTTTTAAAGATCCATTTGGGTGAGGGCAGAGTTTGACAAGACTTATGATAAGCAAAAACCGGGGTTAAGATATAAAATTATCCTTAAACCTCGATCCGGCAAGTAAATTACAATTTCCTGCTCTGACGCGGAAAAATTCGCCGGATCGGGTTTTTGACAGAATCCGGCAAGTTCTCATCATAAGCGATTTTGAAAGTTACTTGCCGGATTCATGTGAAAAAGTTTGTACAAAAACAAATTTTAGGGATGATTTTGAATTGTAGCTGCGCTACAATATGGGTTGAAAAGGCTATTGTGAAAAGAGTGGGGAGTATGCCATGAAGAATAACCGGCAGGCAATGATCGTTGCGATTATTAAAGAATTGGCTATCGGAACTCAGGAGGAACTGGGTGAAATATTAAAATCACGGAATATTCAGGTCACTCAAGCCACCTTGTCAAGAGATATCAAAGAATTGGGCTTGATTAAAGTTCCAACACTTGAAGGACATTATCGTTATTCATTACCGCAAGATCGTACTCCCGGAGATTTAATGCGCCGCGCCCAAAGGATGCTGGAGGATGCCGTGGTGGCAATCGATTTCGCCGAGAATATCATTGTAATCAAAACCATGAGCGGTACGGCCCAGGGTGTTGCCGCGGCCTTCGATGAATTGGAGTGGCCGGAGGTGGTGGGTACAGTGGCGGGTGATAATACCATCCTGGTAGTGGTCCGTAACCGTGCAATGGTAGATGAAGTTTTGAACCGGCTTCAGCAGGTAAGGGGGTAGTCAATTGCTGCAGGAAATTCGTGTAAGGAACCTGGCCCTGATTGACGAGATTCGACTGGAGTTTGATCCTAGTTTTAATGTATTGACCGGAGAAACCGGCGCTGGAAAGTCAATCATCATTGACGCGCTGGGACTGGCGTTGGGAGGCCGTTTCAGTTCGGAGATGATCCGGACCGGTGCGGAGAGCGCCACGGTGGAAGCTGGATTTCTGACGAAAAACCGGCCGGAGTTATGCGCTTACCTTGATAGTTTGGGAATTTCACCCGAACCGGATAACACCCTGACCATTCAACGGGAGATTGGGGCCGGCGGTAAAAATCGCTGCCGGGTCAATGGACAGTTGGTTACGGTTTTGTCTTTGGCTAAAATTGGAGAGTTTTTACTGGATATTCACGGCCAGCACGAGCATCAGTCCTTGCTTTTCCCGGAGAAACAACTGGAACTGCTGGATCGGTACTGCGGCGCGAAATGTTTTGATCTGCGGTCTTCCTTTAGCGGCTTACATAAGGAATGGCTGGCGCTGGAGAAGGAATACCGGGACTTGCAGCAAAATGAATTTGATTTGGCCCGTAAGGTTGAGTTATTGGAGTTTCAAATCAATGAAATCAGTCAGGCCAAGCTGGTCATCGGGGAGGATGAAGAACTGTTAAAGGAACGGGCGCTGTTGGGGTCGGCTGAAAAACTATATGATGCGGCTTCCCAGTCTTATCAGGCCCTTTATGACAATACCGGCAGCCAATCCGCCCTTGAATTGCTGGCCAACGCCGAAAAGGCATTGGAGCAGGCAGCAACAATTGATGATAAACTGGCGCCGCTCCTTAATTCGTTGCGGGAAGCCGCCTGCCAGGCAGAGGAGGTTTCCCGGGAGATCCGCGATTATCAGGAACAGATTCAATTCGATCCGGAGCGGTTAAGTTTTATCGAAGAGCGTCTGGATGAGATTGGCCGGCTTAAACGAAAATACGGCGCTTCCGTCGGTGAAGTATTGCTTTACGCTGAGCGCTGTTCCCAGGAATTAGCGGGGATCTCCAACCGGGAAGAGCGTTCCAAACAACTGGAGTCCGAATTGCAAAACCGCAAGGTAAAATTGGGAGAGCTGGCTGAAGAGCTTTCCAGGGAGCGCCGTTCCGGCGCCGATAAACTGGAAGCGGCCATCGTGGAGCAGCTTAAGGACTTAAATATGAGCAATACCCAGTTCAAAATCAATTTGATCCAATCCGAAGGTGAAAACGGAATCCCTTATGCCGGAAAAATGGTGGCATCCTTTGCGGATGGCGCGGACAAAATCGAGTTTCTGGTGGCGCCGAATCCCGGTGAAAGCTTGAAACCCATGGCCAAAATTGCTTCCGGAGGAGAACTCTCCCGGATTATGCTGGCGCTAAAGTCGATTTTGGCCGAATTGGATGAGATCCCCACCATGGTCTTTGATGAAATCGATGTGGGAATCGGTGGCAGAACTTCACAAGCGGTGGCCGAGAAGATGCTGCTCATCGGGCAATCCCGGCAGGTGATTTGCGTTAGCCATTTGCCGCAAATTGCGAGCCTGGCCCAGTGCCATTTCCATATTGAAAAACGGGTCAGCGGCGACCGGACCGCAGTCTCGGTCCACCGGATGTCCATGGACGAACGGATTGAAGAATTGGCCCGGATGCTGGGCGGGGCGCAGGTTACCGACACCACCCGGCAGCATGCCCGGGAGATGCTGATGCTGGCGGAAAAGCTGCGTTTGAAAAAAGTAGGGCAGATACATTAAGGGGAGGAAACCGATGCTTCTTAAAGCCTTTCGCATTCAGATGTATAAATGCATTTACGATTCGGGGTGGATCGAGATTTCTCCCCTAACGGTATTGATTGGGAAGAATGAATCCGGTAAGACTTCGTTACTAAACGGCCTATACCGTTTCAACCCGTTTCAGGCGGTGAACTATAGCATTGAGAAGGAATGGCCCAGATCGAAACGGAAAGATCGGGATGAAAACCAGGTGGTCTGTACTACCCGGTTTGAACTTACTCCGGAAGAAGTAGATGAATTAAGCATTTTAACCGGTATTAACGTAACCGAAAACGTCGTCGAGGTTACCCGTAATTACAGCGGTAAGTTAGTGGTTGTGCTGCCGCCGGGGATGTTTCCGGACAAGCATAACCCCCGGGATATCGAGGAGATTTGTAATGCGATTCCCGGTATACCGGAACCGGTCAGCGATCTGTTCCGTGAGAAAGCCCAGGAATATGTGGAAGAGTTGCGGGAATTCGCTTATGACGGCCGTTTCTCCGAGATTGTGAAAATGTTTAACGTCAAGGTTACGGAGTTAAGGACCGTAGCCACCAAAGAAGCCCCGGGGTCCCAGGAAAGCAAAAACGAAGAGGCCTTTATCTATAATTACGCCAGTCAAATTTCGATCATCTCCCGGAAGTTGTCGGAAACCCGGACTGTTCAGGAGAAAGCCCATGAATTCATCATAAAACACTTGCCTGCCTTTATCTATATGTCGGATTATCAAATCTTTTCAGGCAGCGCTGATCTGCAAAAGGTGAAGCAGAACAAGGATAACGGTCAGCTCACCGAGGAGGAGAAAACCCTGTTGACCATCATGGAGTTGGCCGGGTTGAGTCTGGAAGGCGAGATCAACAAGGAGAACTCAACCCAGAAGGATCAGCGGCAGTATGATCTGGACGATGCTTCCATTGCCTTCACCCAAACCATTGCGGAACGTTGGAAACAGCGCCGCTATGAGGTTCAATTCCGGTCGGACGGGCATTTGTTTTACACTTTTGTCAAGGATGACCGGGATCAGGCACTAATCCGGCTGGAGGAACGTTCCAAGGGATTTCAATGGTTTTTCTCATTTGATTTGATGTTTATGAATGAAAGTAAAGGGACTTTTAAAAATTGTATCATTTTATTGGATGAACCCGGTTTGCACCTGCATCCCGATGCCCAACAGGATTTGATCCGGCGGATGGAAGAGTATTCAAAGAGCAATACTTTGATTTATACCACTCATTTGCCGATGATGATCGATTTGGATAAGCCTGAAAGCATCAGAATCTTAAGCGAAGCAGGAAACGGAACCGTGGTATCCGAGGATTTTCTCAAGTGCCGGCCGGAGGATAAGCTGGCGCTGGACGCGGCCCTGGAGATGAGCGCCGGCAGCCGGTTCAGAGTATCCCAATATAATCTGGTGCTCCAAAGCTTTGATGATTATCTCATCGTGGATGAATTATTCCGGTTGATGATCCGCTCCGGTGAACAAAGTCCGCCGGATGATTTATATTTGATTCCCGCCGGCAATATAACCGAAGCGATTTATATCGCGGTGATCCTGATGGGGCAGAAGAAAGAGGTCTTGACCGTTCTGCATTCCGATGCGGCCGCCAATACCACCCGGAGTAAATATGTAAAAGGCTGGCTGCCCCGGTACGGTATAAGCCGCCCCAACCTGATAACCCTGGCTGAATGCGCGGGGGTGGGGGAAAGGGAATTTGCCATCGAGGATCTGTTTCCCGGGGACTATTATCTGGCGAAAGTGAAACAGGTTTATAAGAGACAATTGGCTATTGTCGGCTGTGAAGAGATAACCTTGACCGGCAGCGGTACACTGGCGAAACGGGTGGCCGCCGCCTTGGAAAAGCATGAGATCCGGTTTGATAAAAGTTTGATCACCAGGGCAATTCGGGCCGAGTTAAGCCGGATGCCCAGTATTACTGAACTTCCGGAGGCCACCCGGGAAATGACCCGGAAGCTGGTGAACGCAGTAAGCGGTTTTTTTGAGAAGAAGGGATAGGTGTATGAATTGTAATAAATATCAGAGGAAATTAATGATAGAGGCTTTCAAAAACTTATTTCGACCGATATGGAAATAAGTTTTTTGTTAAATTTTTGTTAAATTTGTCCGATAGCAAAAGTATGGCACCGATATTATAGATACGTGATATATATCTGCATCAAAAAGGATTACCAAAAATCAATCCCTTTTTACTGTGAAATATATAGAGTAACGCGGATTTTAGTTGGGCGTGTTCAAAGAAAGGGGGATTGCTTCCAGGAAGAAAAGTAATCGTATATTGGTAAAAGTAACGGAATCTGTTTCTGATCCCTACATATTTATTAAGGAGGCTTTTTGGGATGAAAAAATGTATCTTCATATTGGCTGTAAGTATGGTCTTGGTGATGGCGCTAAGTTCAGCCGCTTTGGGGGTTGGCGCCAGGGCGCTTGGAATGGGCGGCGCGTTTACGGCGCTGGCGGACGGCCCAAGCGCGGCTTACTGGAACCCGGCCGGTTTGACCCAGACCAGGATAGTGAATTTGGGGTTGAACGCGGAAGCGCCGTTGAACCAGGATTATAATTTTATTTTGGATGCGATTAATTCGGGCGGCAGTACCCTTACTCCACCCACAAATCCGTTTCACGCCAATCTAAATGGCTATGCTACCTTACAGTTCAAATTTTCAGCAGTCAGCCTTTTTTATACCAGTGAAATGCATTATTATGATAATGGCAGCACGATAGCCTACTCGGCCGATTTGGGAAGCAGTTATTACGGTACGATTGCTTTTGGGTTATTGGGAGTGTCGGTGGGTGGAAATATAAAATATATCAATAGACAATATCGTACATATGATGTGAGCGCTACTGGCGGTAACGAGTATATTACTACCGATCAAGGGCTTGGGTTTGATTTGGGGGCTTTAGTCAAATTTCTTAATAAAGTCCATATTGGCGTAAAAATAGAGAATATTGCAACCACCATAGATAGAAGCGGAACGCACACCACTTATCCAAGCATGGATGAAGAACCTTACAAACAATCGGTAACCCTTCCCATGACCGCCAACCTGGGAGTTGCTTTCAAACCTGCAAAAGATAGTACTTTGGCGTTTGACATTCATGGAGTTAATTTAAGTTCAACCGGCACCAATGACAATCTATCTTATCACCTGGGATTTGAACAGAAATTGGCGATTTTCGCACTGCGTTGCGGTTATCAGACTGCTCAAGTTACTGTCGGAAGCAGTTCTTTTACCGATAGCGCTTTTAGCGCCGGGATTGGTATTGATGCGATTTTCGGCGCAATTGATTTGGCAGCGAAAATGCCGAGTAATGGTGGGACAGTCATTAACGCTACGGCGATGATTAAGATCTGATTGCACTTAGAAATATTGGTGAAAGACGGCTTCTGTGGGATCACGGGAGCCGTTTTTTGTTTGGTACGGAGATTCAGTAAAGACAAAACCAGTACGATTTAAAATGGTTCTGTAAATCCCATCTAAAAAGGTTTGTGAATTTAATAGCCTAAACAAGGTTACTGGACGGGATTAACGGGATTTATTGGATTATATGAAGTAAAAGCACAAAACGTATTTTATGAATTTTTTGTTAACAAAATTAACTGTAAATTGCAGGTGGTAGATAAAAATGGTAAAATGATTCCAGAACGTTACGTTACTCCAAAATATTTACATCATAATGCGTTACTTTTTAAGCAGTAGGTGTTTTGGTTTTGAGAAGTGCCGTTAATACCAACAATATACAAAGTTTATAACATTTGCCCGGCCGGGTTAGTTTCGGTCGGGCTTGGTTATTTTCTTTAGACAAATAGATTTTTTTAGGGTTCAGATTCACATCAGGCAATATTAAGTTGTATGAACAAGATTATTATATCTAAAATTGGTGTTTAGATATTATAGAAATTCATTATATATGTGTCCTATCTATGATAAATTGCGGTTACTTCAAAAATGACCGTTTAGTATTGAAAAAGTGAGGGATTCTGATGTTAAATTGGAAACGGATAATAATTCTCTTAATAAGCTTATATTTGATTTTAATAATTCATTTTATCCCAATTACGAATGCTGCTGTGATTACTCATAAAGAAGATACTTTAAGCGGTTATGCAAATCAAGAATTTAATCGTTATATCCCCTATGAAGGCAGTCGATCTTATGCGGTTCGTGTTTGGTATAAAATTACGATTCCAAATTTGGGAGCATATTGGCAGTGTGTAGGTCCTAACGTTACCATAACAAATTGCAGCCCCATAATAACTGGAAGCTATAACAATACAATATCTGGTTATTTTACAGTTTCCGCCAATCAACAGGCTAAATTATATGTATATAACGGTCACGCCTGGACTTTTTTTTACGATCAACATTGGGGTTCTAAAATTGAAGTTGAGCTTCAATATCAATTTGATGAGGCTCCTCCTGCGGTACCCGCAATTAAATCGATAGATGCCGACGTATATAATAATATATATTATGTAAATAACTTGAATGGCAGAGTTAACTTATCATGGGATCTTGTTAATGATAACGGGACCACATTTGGAGGTCTCGAAATGAAAAGCGGTATGTCCCGATATATTATTGAAAGAAATGAAACACCAAACTTTCAAGGATTAAACCCGGATTCTAATGCCGTTTTTACAACAGATAATGCAACTCAAACCAATAAGGAGATTCCGCTTCCGGTTGAAGGTAAGCAATATTATTTAAGAATACGGGCAAGGGATAATGAAGGGAATCTTAGCGGTCCAAGTACTGAGAAAATTGTTATTTTAGATAGGACACCGCCAACCGGACTCACCATCCCTCAAGTCACCGACCCGAAAATTGGAGGCTTCACCAAATCAGCCATTATGAACTGGACATGGGGAGCGGCAACCGATGCAACGAGTGGAGTAAAATGTTATAAATATAGAATATATAAAGAACCCAATAATCAGGGGAACTGGACCGAAACCACCGATACATACTGCACATTCGCCGCAACCACGGACGGGAGCTATATCTGTCAAGTTCAAGCTATTGATAATGCGGGCAACTCAAGTGAAATCCGCGAAGGAAACGTAACAGTCGATACAACCGGTCCGGAAATCAGCTTAGCCGGATATCCGGTGCATCTTAACGGCGAAAACGGAACGATACAATGGACTCCAGGCAATGATGGCGATGGAATCGGCGTATCAAGCTACGAAGTCTGTCTCACGGAAACAGCTATGACACCGGCCAACCCCCAGGCAAGTATCATTGAAAGCCATCAAAATGTAATCGGCACGCAACAAAGTATTGACACCAAAATACCCTATGATGGCAGAACATATTACGCCTGGGTCCGGGCAAAGGACCAATTGGGCAACGGAGGTTCCTGGAGCGGGCCGGTATCAGTCCCCGGATTTAGCATCACCGGTCCCACCGGCGGTTTGGTCACCAAAAACACCGCCTATAGATTTCAGGTATCTGCAATGACCGGGGAGAGTCTGCCCTTTGATATCGCATATAAGCTTCAAGGTTCAACCACACCGGCCATCTTGCCCGGAACGGCGGAACTGAATTTAACCGAAGGGATCTGGGTATGGTCTCTTAAAGTATACTTATCGGACAATGATGGCAATCAAATCATCCAGACCACCAAAGAGTTCGGTGTCACCATCGATACCACCGCGCCCAACGGCAGTTTTGAGCTGCGGAAAAGCGGCGCCGATGAAGCCATCATCGGATTCACCAATTGCCGCGAACTCATACTTTACCCCACCCTAAACGACGATTCGGGCACAGTCCATTCGGAAGTCAAAGGCATCCGCCTCTGGAACGGCCTCAGCGGTTCCTCCGATGCCCAATATTTCGGCATCCAGGAGATACCGGCAGACGGCATCAACTGGACCTTAAGTGAAACTCCCGACGGAGTCGGCGCTCCCGATAACCGCACCGTATTCATGGAAACGGAAGACAACGCCGGAAATACCAGTACATATAGTATCACTGTCCAACTGGACCAGAACCCGCCGAAAACCCCCGATACCTTCAGCCACAGCTTCGAAAGCGGCGGCCAACTCAAATTTGAATGGGAATTAAGCAACCCGGAAGGAGATATCCACCATTTCGAAGGGACCATCAGCCTGCCCGGCGGCACCACGCGCCCATTC